>WGMU01000021.1 GCA_016124895.1 bacterium | reverse complement strand
TGTTCGGTCCGGCTCAGAAGGGTGTTGCCGACGCCGTTGCGGAATCTGTCGCGGAAGGCATCATTCCGAAGGATCAGGCCGAGAACCTGGTCATCGTCTGCGGCGTGTTCATCCACTGGGAAGCGGCCGACGACAAAAAGATTTACGAATACAACCGTGACGCGACGAAGCTGTCGATCGCTCGCG
The DNA here is from genome assembly GCA_016124895.1 of bacterium. GTDB lineage: Bacteria > Planctomycetota > Planctomycetia > Planctomycetales > Planctomycetaceae > JAPOLP01. Next base: position 81,470 of record WGMU01000021.1, on the reverse strand, counting down.
CGATGAAGGGCGAGCCGACCGCCGATGAAATGGTCGCGAAGAAGGACGACGCGAAGCACCCGTTCTTCGCTGGCTAGTCCGCGTTCACCGACCGGATCTCAATCCGGTCGCCTGAAGTCAGAGAACCCGGCCTCCGCGGGAGCCGGGTTCTTTTTGTTGGCGTGTTTGACCTGAAGCCGCAGGCGTGTCTTCATGGCATGGTCAGAATCGCCATCGTCTGTGGCTTTGAGTCAAACGACAGAGAAAGCACTCGCCCAATGAGAACCATCCTCATTCAGCTCGACACCGACGCTCAGCCCAGCACGTTTGACCGTGTCGTGGCGGTTGATTCCAACGTCGACGAACTCTTCAGCTACGGTGGCATCTCGCCGGAAAACGTTACGCCGCTGGTTCACGGCGCGATGTTTACTCGCGGGCCGGCCGACCTGAAGAGTACCGCGATCTTCGTCGGTGGCAGCGACGTTACGGCGGGGGAAGCTCTCTTCGAGCAGGTGCAGAAGACATTCTTCGGACCGGTTCGGGTCTCTGTGATGATGGACTCGAACGGTTCGAACACGACGGCTGCCGCAGCGGTGCTCGCTGCCGGAAAGCATCTCGATCTGAGCCAGTCGACCGCGCTGATTCTCGGCGGCACCGGCCCGGTCGGTCAGCGAGCCGCTCAGATCCTCGCACGACTTGGAGCGAAGGTACGTCTGGCCTCCCGCAGTCTCGGCAAGGCGTCGACGGTTTGCGACGCTGTGAAATCGAAGATCGCAGACGCGGATGTTTCGCCGGCCGAAACGGGATCGGATACCGGCTTCGCTGCTGCGACTGACGGCGTTGATCTGGTCATCGCCTGCGGTGCCGCCGGCGTTCAGCTTCTCTCAACCGAACAGCGTAAGCAGATTGCGTCGCTGAAAGTCGCCATCGATCTGAACGCCGTCCCGCCTGCCGGCATCGAAGGCATCGGGGTGATGGACAAGGCCGTCGAGAATGACGGTGTCTTCTGTTACGGAGCGATTGGCGTCGGCGGTACAAAGATGAAGATTCACCGGGCCGCTGTGCAGAAGCTCTTCACCGCCAACGACCTCGTCCTCGACACAGACGCTATCTACGAAATCGGACTGAGCCTGTGACCGACTCGACTCCACAGTCTGACGGGGCCGAACTGCCCGCTGATCACCAGAACGCCGGCCCGTGGTATCGCGATGGCCTGAAGTTCCGCTGTACCGGCTGCGGCAACTGCTGCACGGGCGGCCCTGGCTATGTCTGGGTCGATGAAGCTGAAATCGCCGCCATCGCCGAGTATCTCGATAAGCCCGTCGGCGAAATCCGCCTGATGCACTGTCGACCGGTCCGGAATCAGGTTTCTTTGAACGAATACGCCAACGGTGACTGCGTCTTCTTTGACTCGCAGAAGCGCAACTGCACGATCTACCCGGTCCGTCCGGTGCAGTGTCGCACCTGGCCGTTCTGGCGATCGAACGTCTCCACCGAAGCCGACTGGCACGCTGTCATGCGCGAGTGCCCCGGCGCCGGCATCGGCGACTTCTTTCCGCTGGACGAGATTGAGGTTCGAGTCACCGAACGCGATCTGTAAGCTCCTCGCATTCGAAGTGCCTGTCGCAGAACCTGCCAGCTTACCCACGCGGCACCAGTGACGGAGAACAGTCATGAGCGACGAGCGGCGCCAGTTCTTTCGTGTGCGATATCCGTCCGTCGAACGACCGGAGATTGAGATTGCCGGCGGTCGTTATGACGTCGTCGAACTTTCAGAAGGCGGTCTGCGAGTGCTGGGCGACTTTGTCGAACTGGAATCAACTCAGCAGATTGAGGCGACGCTGCGGCTGCTTTCCGGAGATGCGCTCGCGATCACCGCGACTTTCTCCCGCATTGAAGAAGGCGAAGCCATCTTCGACCATCTGCGGGGAATCTCGTTCGGCGAGATGATGAACGAGCAGCGGTATCTGATTCGCAAGTATCCGGCGATTAAAGAGGGATGATGGAAAGCAGCTTTTTCATCGCCGCGTCGCGACTCAGAACTGCAACCTCAGCAACCGATCCCTCACTGTCGTCATCGGCCAGTCGTCCACTTCGATCGACTTTGACGAACAGACAAAAACCGGGGCATCAGACTCCTCGCGGCCGGAATCCGGCAAACGGCCGTGGCTGCCTTTGACGATGCTGGCGTCGAGCCCGATCGCGTCCATGTAGTAGCGGAAGCCCAGCAGCTTGCGGGCGAGGCGGCGGGCGATCTTCAGCTTCGGAAACTTCAACTGCGGATCGACGAACAGCTCGACGGGGTCGTAACCTGGCTTGCGGTGAATGTCGACCGTGCGGGCGTAGTCCGGAGCCAGTGCGTCGTCGAGCCAGAAGTAATAGGTGAACCAGGAACTCCGCTCGCTGACGATGACCAGTTCACCCGAGCGTTCGTGATCGATGCCGAACTCGGCCTGCGCTTCGCGATCGAGCACTCGCTCGACGCCGTCGACTTTGCGAAGCAGCGCGGCAACCGGCTGCACGTCTTCGGGGTGCTGCACATAAACGTGGGCGATCTGATGGTCGGCGACCGCGAACGCGCGGGACGCTCCGCAGTCGAGCGTTTCCCAGCCGGTCATCTCACGGCGAATCGTCAGATAACCGTGCTCGCGAAGAATCCGATTAATGTGAATCGGGCGGTCGACGTCGGTGATTGCGTATTCGGAAAGAACAACGATTTCCGCTCCCAGCTTTCTCGCGGCCTCGATCACTTTGCCAGCTTCGGCATCGACTTCGCGAATGTCCTGCCGGCAGCGCGGATCGCTCGGCCCGAAACGCTGGAGGTTGTAGTCCAGATGCGGCAGGTACACCAAAGTGAGCGACGGCCTGTAGCGTTCGAGCAGCAGGACGGAGGCGTCGGCGATCCACGCGGAACTGCTGATGTCCGTCCCTGGTCCCCAGAACTTCAGCAGCGGAAAGACGCCCAGCCGTTCCTGCAGTTCGTCCTTGAGACCGGCGGGCTGGCTGTACGAATCGAACAGCTTGCGACCATCAGCCGGATAAGACGGACGCGGCGTCACTGACCAGTCGACGCTGGCGTACATGTTGTACCACCAGAACATCTTTGCGACGGTGTAGTGTGGATCACGCCGCCGAGCGACATCGTAAATCCGCTCGCCGTGAACAAGCCGGTTTGATTGTCGCCACAGCCAGACTTCAGACAGATCGCGAAAGTACCAGCCGTTGCCGACGATGCCGTGATCCCGCGGCAGCAGCCCCGTCAGAAGCGTCGACTGAGCCGAGCATGTCACCGCCGGCAGAACAGTGCCCATCGGCCGCGAGAAGCCCTCCGCCACCACCGACGAAATGTGCGGCGTGTCCGGACCGAGCATCTCGTGCGTGAGGCCGACAACGTTAATCACCACCAGCGGGCGAGTCATGGGATCCTTCTTCTCTCGTGTGTTCGAACAGGCCAATCGATGTTGCGCGAACGAAGGCATGGTTCGCGTTCAATTCTGCACGGTCGGGAATTTGATGACGCAGTGGTCCTGTCAGCTTATCTCGGCGCGGATCGTGCCTGAACTTCACGGCGGTCTCGCCTCGCAGCAGCTCTGCTGAGAAGTTCTGAGATAAGGCTGCCGAGTTTTGATGCTACGAGCCACAAGACTGTGCATCGAGCCGCTCAGCAGAGTGTGACGCGTGGTTACGCCGGTTTCCTTGACCTCGCCAGCTTCGGCCTTCGAGACGCCAGCCAACCACGTCCCGTTTCGTCACTCGCTCGTTGACTGGGACGCTCAGTAGAACTGTCGACGAGAGGTCTCCGTGGTGCTTCGGGCTGAGTTTTCAGCGGGATCGAGAGATCGGAGGGCGTGTGGACTTTTCCCGGTGAATCAATCGACGACAATCCGGCCACGCAGCGATGCCGGCACGTCTGGGCATTGAGGATTCACTCGATGGTTGCCGGTCGTTCAACCGGTAACCTCGTTGTCCGGTCAAACTGGCACAGCAGAACCGATCCGGCTGCAGCGCGTCGGATCAACATCTGAAGTCAACAACGCAGGAGTCGCGTGATGAGAACTGGTCTACGACGTTGTGTCTTTCTGGTCGCGGTGGTGATGTTGGCAGGCGGAGCGGCTTCTGAGCCGATTAACTGCGCGGCGGCCGAGCATCCCGAGATTGGGATCTGGCCGAACGGGCTGCCTGCCGATGCGAAACCGGTATCCGCCGAACGGGTCAGGGAACTCGAAGGGAAACTGACTGACGAGCGGATCTTCTGGGTCGAGACGCCGTCGCTCACTCTGTATCGCGCTCCGAAAAACATCGCCAGTGGCTGCAGCGTCGTGATCTGCCCAGGCGGCGGCTACAACATTCTGGCGTGGCCGAAGGAAGGGCTTGAAGTCGCTGAGTGGTTCAATTCGATCGGAGTAACAGCGGCAGTGCTCAAGTACCGCGTGCCGCGACGTGATCCTGACCGCCCGCATCACGAACCGCTGCAGGATGCTCAGCGGGCGATTCGACTGATGCGACACAACGCGAAGGAGTGGGGTGTCGATCCGGGTCGCGTTGGCATTCTGGGATTCTCGGCTGGCGGACACCTGACCGTGATGGCCGGCACGCACTGGGACAGGCCGGCGTACCCGCGAGTTGATGACGCCGATGATCTGAGCTGCCGCCCGGACTTCATGTGTCCGATTTACGCGGCGTATCTCGGTAACGACTACAAGGACAATGTCGCTGAGATCGGACCGCTCGTCCGGCTGACGAAAGAGACTCCGCCGACGTTCCTTGCCGTTACGGCCGACGACTCAATGCGCGGAGTTCAGTCAGCTCTGCTGTTTGTCGAATTGCGGAAGTTGAACGTTCCCGCGGAAGTCCACGTCTACGCGAAAGGCGGACATGGATATGGCATCCGCGAATCCGACAAACCCGTCAGCACCTGGCATCACCGCCTGGGCGACTGGCTGAAGTCGAGTGGTCTGCTGGAGCGGAAATAGCCCGCCGCAGTCACAGGCGCCACTGCGACTTTGACAATTCTCTGTTGAGAAGCGACCCGCCCCTGCGTTTTCTCTCTGACAGCGCTGCAAGCTCAATCGAATTTCAGCCAAGAGGGGAACCACAATGAAGAACTCCGGGAAATCCAGTGCGCGACGGGCTTTTGTCCGGCGCTGCCTGACCGTTGCGGCTGCCGTACTGCTGACCGTTTCGACGCTGCACGACGCTCATGCTCAGATGTGTCAGGGAGGTGGCGGAGGTGGCGGGATGGGGATGGGAGGCGGACGGATGGGCGGCGGAATGGGAGGCCGTGGTGGCATGATGGGCGGTGGCCAGGGCGCCGGTGGAGCAGCCGGCATGATGCAGATGATGCAAATGGCTCAGATGGCTCAACAGAGTCAGATGATTCAGCAGCAGGCGATACTTGCCGCGATGCAGCGCCAGCAGCAGATGCGTCAACAGATGCTCGCCAGCCCGACTCGGGCATCAGGACTGACTCAGGCGGCTCAGACGACTGGCTCGTCGAGGCAGTTCTCGCAGGCACGCCGCAACCGCTTCCGTCAGTCAACGACGGCGACTACGACGGCGCCGCGTAGTCGGAGCAGCAGCCAGGCCAGTGATCGCAATGGTTCGCGTGCGACGACTGCGGCATCGAACTCGGTCACTGCGACGACCTCGCGGCCGAACGCCAGGCTGCAGCAGGGACTGCTGACGACGTTCGCCGCGTTCTGAGCGGTCGGTCGCACCCTCGACAGATCGTGCCGCCGCTCGGTCTGAATCTCGCGGTCATTCAGAACGGAAACCCCATTCCGCACTTTCCGCGACCGCAGGTCTTCACACCTCATTCCTGTCGAGGTGTCTGCGACCTGCAGTGCGGAACAGGCCGCTCTGATGGATTCTCAGTCCGCCGTTCTGGATGCGCATCGTGAGCGTTCGAGAAAGATTGACGCAGTGGTTTCTGTGCCGGCTCCGTTGGGCGACTGGCTTACCAGTGCAGCGTCCCGCCGTGTGAGTCGGTGGCGGGCCAGTCGTGGCTGGTTGCGTCAGTAAAGGCCGTCGCGATCTCGGGACCGATTCCCTCACTGCCGAGTGCATCGCCGAGCTTTGCCGGTTCTGGCTCACCATTGACCTGCAGACCGGCGGCGGTCAGGAAGTTTGCCAGCAGTCGATGGCCGCTCTGCGTGAGCACAGCTTCCGGGTGAAACTGTACGCCGAAGACCGGCCGGACACGATCCTCGAACGCCATGATCAGGCCGTCGTTCGTTCGCGCGGTGACGTGCAGGCTGTCCGGCAGCGAGGACTCGTCGACGACCAGCGAGTGGTACCGCGTCACGCGGCACGGATTCGGCACGTCGTCAAACAATGGACTGTCATCGTGCGTGATCAGCGACGTCCGACCATGCACCGGCTCGGGCGCGCGGATGATGCCGGCACCGAACGCTGCCGCGATCGCCTGGTGGCCGAGGCAGACGCCGAGCAGCGGCAGCTCGTCTGACAGTTCGCGAACCAGATCGACGCAGATGCCGGCTTCGTTCGGCGTGCAGGGTCCCGGAGAGAGAATCACTGCCTCCGGATTCAGCCCGCGGATCTCCTCAACACTGATCGCGTCGTTGCGCACAACCTGCGTTTCAAAACCCAGTTCGACGACATACCGCGCGAGATTGAAGACAAAGCTGTCGTAGTTATCGATCAGCAGGATCATCACTTCCGTCTCCCGCTGACATGACGCGTCTTTCCGACGGACGACGCGCGCAGAGCCCGCAGCATCCCTTCAGCCTTGTGCAGCGTTTCCTCATACTCGGCCACCGGGTCGGACTGAGCGACGATGCCGCCACCCGCCGAGCACTGCGCCAGACCTCCACGACTGACCAGCGTCCGAATCAGGATGCTGCTGTCGAAGGTGCCGTCGAAGCCGCAGTAGAACAGACTGCCGCAGTACGGCCCGCGTTCGGTCAGTTCCAGTTCTGCAATGATCTCCATCGCTCGGACTTTTGGAGCACCAGTGATCGAGCCGCCGGGAAAGACGGCCTCGATCAAACGCAAACTCTCCGCGAATGAGGACGCGCCGCTATCTGACTTCAGCGTCCCGCGAATCTCGGATACAAGATGCTGCACCGTTTCGTAACTCTCGACGACGCAGAGCTGCGGGACTTCAATGGAGCCGGCTTCGCAGACGCGCGACAGATCGTTCCGCAGCAGGTCGACAATCATCACGTTTTCAGCGATGTCTTTTTCGCTCTGCCGCAGTTCGTCGCGCGTATAAAGATCGGCCTCGGCCTTCTGTCGTCGACGAGTCCCCTTGATCGGCCGTGTCTCGGCGACACCGCCAGCAACCCGGACAAATCGCTCCGGCGACGACGAGACGATCGCCCAGTCGTCGTGCGCGAGATAACCCGCAAACGTTGCCGGATTGCTCTCCCGCAGCGACTGGTAAAGCTCGACACTTGAGCCGTTCCACTGGCCGAGCAGGCGTTGCGACAGATTTGCCTGAAAGATATCGCCGGCCCGGATGTACTCGATGACGCGTTCAACGGTGCGCAGGTAACCGTCGCGATCGAAATCGCTTGTGATGCCAGGATGGCCGGGCAGCGGAAATCGCTTAACCGGGTGGCCGGGGCTGGACTGAGCCTGCGAAGGAAGCCCCGGTGCTGACAAACCTGAAGGAGCCGGGGTTTCGCTCGTTCCTCGCTCCAACCCCGGCCACCCAGACAATACTGCCGTCACATCAGCCAGCCGTTTCGCAGCCCGCTGATGCCGTGCGAAGCGTTCTGTTTCCGGAAACCCCTGCGAGATCACCCAGACGCGATCGGACTCGTGATCCCAGGCGATCACCCAGTCGTAAACGCCGACCCAGGCGTCGGGAATCTGTAGCTCGTCGTGAGCCGCGCGCGGCAGCCGCTCCCAGCAGCCGCCGAGTTCGTACGAGAGAATGCCCGCCGCGCCGCCCTGAAACGGCGGCAGGCCGGCGACGGCTTCGGTCTCGCAACGTTGCAGAACCGGCCGCAGTTCGACAAACGGATCAAGGCCGTACGTGGAGCGTTCGATCTGCGTCGAGGCAAACGGATCGGCCGTCAGAAACGAGTAGCGTCCGAGTTCACCGCGGCGCAGGACACTCTCAAACAGAACGACGTCCGGCCATGCAGCGAACGCGGCCAGTGCTTCGGCCGGTGAAAGAGCGTCTTCGAGTTCTTCGATCAGAGGCAGCAAGTCGGCGTCAACGCTTCATGAAGACTTCGTCGAGGTTCAGCAGCACGTTCGACACCAGCGTCCATGCCGCCAGGTCAACCGCATCTGCACCATCCGGCAGCGGTCCCAGCGGATCGGTCGCGAGCATCTTCGCGTTCTCGGGCGCTGCCGCAAACCGGTTGCGACTCGATTCGTAAAGCTGGACGAGGCGATCTCGCTCGGCATCGTTTGGCGGCCGAGTCACGACTCGCCGAAACGCGAACGTCGCTTTCTCGGCCCTCGAACCGTCGTGGGACGCGATCAACCGCGCGAGGGCCTGTGCCGCTTCGACGTAAACCGGATCGTTCAGTGTGACGAGCGCCTGCAGCGGCGAATTCGTACGGTCCCGCTTGAGCGCGCAGACTTCGCGGTTCGGAGCGTCGAACGCGGCCATCGACGGATACGGGTTCGAACGCCGCCAGGTTGTATACAGACCGCGCCGATACCGGTCGTCGCCAGCGCTCGTCTGCCAGTCGATGCCGCTGCCGAACGCCGCGCTCAGACCCATCGACGGCTGCGGCGGACGCACCGGGGCTCCGTACATTTTCGAGCTGAGCAGCCCGCTGACCGCGAGTGCCTGGTCGCGAACCATCTCGGCCGAGATACGGAACCGCGGTCCGCGGGCGAGCAGCCGGTTCTGCGGATCGCGTTCGAGCAGGTCGTCCGTCACACGCGACGACTGCCGGTACGCGGCCGAAGTGACCATCAGCTTCAGCAGGTGCTTGAGGTTCCAGCCGCTGTCAACCAGTTCGACGGCCAGCCAGTCGAGCAGCTCCGGATGAATCGGCAGGTCGCCCTGCGAACCGAACTCCTCACTCGTCGACACGATGCCGGCTCCGAAAACCGCTTCCCAGTAACGGTTGGAAATGACGCGCGGCGTCAGTGGGTTGTTCTCGTCGATCAGCCATTCAGCCAGAGCCAGCCGGTTTTTCGGCAGCGACTTGTCGAGCGGATGAAACGCGGTGGGCACGCCCTGCGAAACTTCCTCGCCGAGGTTCTGCCAGTTGCCGCGCAGTTGGATCTGTGTCTTGCGATGCTGCTCCGGCGGCAGGTCGCGCATGATCGGCACCGACGTGGCCGGCTTCAGATCGGCGAGCTGCTTTTCGAGCTTCGCCAGTTGCTGCCTCTGTTTGGCCAGTGCCGGCGCGACATTGCCGAGATACCACTGCGTCAGCGACTGCTTCTGGTCGTCGGAACGCTGGTCGCTCACCGTTCGCAGAATCGCGAGCTGTTCCGCGGGCGTTCGAGCGAACTCGGCGATGCCCTCATCCGAAGTCGCGCTCAGGCGAAACGCGGTCAGTGTGTGCTTTTCGTGCTGCGAAACCTGCTCGATCGTGACCGAGATCGTTTCACCGTCAGCCAGCTTCAACGGCTCGGCCGGAATCAGCGTCAACTGGTGCGGCCTGTCGGTCTGCCCGCCGACGGCCCAGCCTTTTGTCTTTGTGTCCAGATTGTTGAGCACGAATTCCGGCGCGAACGAATCCTGTGAATAGTCGGCGTAAGCGGCGGCGAGCTTCACCCCGCGAGCCGCACTCAGCGCGTAGGTGGCGTCTGCCTGCGGAGCTTCAGCCACGGTCTGACTCCACAGCTCCTTGCGGTTCTCGTCGAGCACCTTCAGCACAAAGCCGTTCAACCGTGACTGCAGATTTCCGTCGGTCCGGTTCCAGACAACGATGCGATCGATCGGCTGGCTCGACGTGAGATCGACTTCCCACCAGGGATTGTCTGAGTTCGCAGTGTGCGTCGTCGACTTCGCCTTCTGGTAGTCCCCGTCGGTATTGCCGTCGATGGCCAACTCTGGCGGGCCGCCGAAGTCCGTGCTGCTCTGCGTCGCTTTGCCACGAACGGCAACGTTGTCATTGCCATTGAAAGCCTGCACCTCGGCCAGCGACAGCATCTTCTGTTTGCCCGGCAGTTCGACCCGGACAAACCGGCCGCTCAGTCGCGTTCCGTCAGGCGGAACGATCGACACCAGCACGCGCGAGATCACGAAGTTCGGTCCGGGCTGCGTTTCAAGCCGCAGCGCTGTGACCGTCTGCTTCGCGAGTTCGTCTGTGGTGACGGGGATTTCGACGGTAAAGACATCGGTCTTCGACTGGTCAGCGGCCTTAATCGTGCCATCCTCGGCCGCGGTCAGTTCGATCTTCGACTGTGAAGACAGACTCGACGGTTTCAGCATCTGCCAGGCGGGCTCGCTGCTGAATCGCTTTTCCCACTCGGCCTGAGCGGCCAGCAGTTCCGGCGTCGGCGTGCTCAGCAATTTTCGCAGATCGGCAACTTCGGCCGTCCAGTCTTCACGGTTCTGTTTCTGGTCGTCGGTGAAGAGCTGCAGCAGCGGGCTTTCATCACGACGGTCGGCGTCCTGCGAGTCGTTGAAGAACGCAAACAGCTCGTAAAACTCGGCCTGAGTCAGCGGGTCGTATTTGTGATTATGGCACTGGCAGCAGGCGATCGTTGTGCCCATCCAGACAGCCATCGTCGTGTTGACGCGATCGACGATCGCGACGTTACGGAACTCTTCGTCGTTCGTCCCGCCTTCGTTATTCGTCATCGTGTTGCGATGAAACGCCGTCGCGATCAGTTGATCCTCGGTCGGGTCGGGCAACAGGTCGCCAGCGATCTGCTCGATGGTGAACCGGTCGAACGGCTTATTCGCGTTCAGCGATTTGATGACGTAATCACGGAACGCCCAGATCGTTCTCGGTGGATCGTCCGCGTAACCGGCCGAGTCTGCATAGCGGGCCAGGTCGAGCCACCGTCGCGCCCAGTGCTCTCCGTACGTCTCTTTGTCGAGCAGCCGGTCGACCAGCTTCTCATATGCGTCGGCGGACTTGTCGGCGATGAACTGATCGACTTCTTCGAGACTCGGCGGCAGCCCGGTCAGGTCGAGCGAGACGCGCCGAATCAGTGCGTAGCGGTCGGTTTCTTCTGTCGGCGCAAGTCCCTCGCGTTCGAGCCGCGCGAGAATGAAACGGTCGATTTCGTTACGCACCCAGGCGGTGTTCTTCACCGCTGGCAGTTCGGGCCGCACCGGTTTGACGTACGACCAGTGCTGCTCGAACTTCGCGCCCTGGCGGATCCACTCGGTCAGCAGTTTGACCTCGGTCGGCGAGAGAGGTTCGCCATGCGACGCGGGAGGCATGCGCAGGTCAGGATCCGTTGACGTAATTCGCTCGACCAGCGTGCTTTCTTCCGGCTTGCCGGGAACGATCGCCGCGTGACCGCCGAGGTCCGCGAGTGCGCCTTCGGCCGTGTCAAATCGCAGATCGGCTTCACGTTCCTCTTCATCTGGCCCGTGACAGGCGAAGCAGCGGTTCGAGAGGATCGAGCGGATCTGGCGGTTGAAGTCGATCTTCTGCGCTTCACCTTCGGCCGCGCGGACGGTGTCGGAAAACAGCAGCAGAAGTGCCGCGGTCACACACGCAAAGATGGCAGTGGTCGAGCTGAGGCGGGATCGAATCATCGCTCATCACCAGTTCGAGGAGGGCGTCGTTGAATCTCGAGCCGCACAGGCGGGAAAAGCTGAGGCGGGACTTACAGAATAACCTCCCGCCCGGTTCGCTCGACAGTCTGAACCGCCAGACGTACGGTCTCAAGCTTCCAGTCCTACGTCCTTAACTCGTTGAGCGAACCTTCATGCGAATTGACCGAATCGAACTGTTTCACGTCGCCATGCCGCTGATCTATCCGTGGAAGACGGCTTACGGCGAGGACGCGGCCATTCACGCGGTGCTGTGTCGGATGTCGAGTGGCTCGGTCGATGCCTGGGGTGAGAGCGCTCCGTTCGCTGCGCCGTGCTACAGCCCCGAGTCTGCCGGCGGAGTCTTCGTGATCGCCCGCGACTGGCTCGCCCCGGCACTGCTCGGGCAGGACGTCACTTCGGGCGACGATCTGCAGTTGCGGCTGAGCGTCTACAAGGGCAACCCGTTCGCGAAGTCGGTCCTGGATACCGCCTGGTGGTCGCTTCAGTCGAAGCTGACCAGCCAGCCGCTGCACCGACTGCTCGGCGCAACTCGCGACACCGTGCCGGTCGGAGCCGACTTTGGCGTCATGGACGCGATCGGCGACCTGGTCGAGTCAATCAGCAGCGCGGTCGAGCAGAAGTTTCCGCGGATCAAGCTGAAGTTCCGCCCCGGCTGGGACATTCCGATGCTCAAAGCTGTGCGGGACCGCTACCCCGATCAGACGTTTCACATCGACTGCAACAGCGGCTACCGGCTGGCCGACATCGACCTGTTCCGGCAGGTTGACGAATTCAGCCTGGCGATGATCGAACAGCCGCTGCAGCATGACGACCTGATCGATCACGCCGAACTGGGCCGGCAGATCAGCACGCCGATCTGTCTCGACGAAAGTCTGACGACGGTCCGCAAGGCGGAGCAGGCGGCGGCGCTGGGCGGCATCCGCTACTTCAATATCAAACCCGGACGAGTTGGCGGACTGACGAACGCAGTGAAGATTCACAACGTTGGGCAGGCTGCCGGCATCCCCTGCTGGGTCGGCGGCATGCTCGAAAGCGCCTGCGGCAGTGCTCACTGCGTCGCCCTGGCGATGCTCGACAACTTCACTTACGCGGCCGATATCTTTCCGAGCGCGAAGTTCTATGTCGAAGATCTCGCCGATCCGCCGCTCGAACTGGAAACCGTCGACGGCCTGCCGAGCGTCCGTGCATCCGGCACTCTTCCGGAACCGAGCCCTCAACGGCTGGAGAAACTCACGCTGCAGCACGTCGTGATCGAGTAACCGTTAGCTGTTCAAAAGCAAAACGCCCGGCTGCATGTGAACCCTGCAACCGGGCGAAGGGCTCGTCTTTGGCTCGCGTTGGTGAGTTACGCCGCCGCGGAGTCCGGGAACAGGCTGACTTCGCCGCGGACGATTTCGGGCGTAATGATGTACTTGCGGCCGCGTTCCTGATCGGGCAGCTCGAACAGGATTTCAAACATCGCGTTTTCAATCACGCTTCTCAGGCCGCGAGCTCCGGTTTCCCGCTGGATTGCGACTTTGGCGATTTCGCGAATCGCGTCTTCGGTGAATTCGATCTCGGCACCTTCCATCTCGAAGAACTTCTGGTATTGCCGCATCAGAGCGTTCTTCGGTTCGGTCAGGATGCGGACCAGATCGTCTTCCGCCAGATGTGACAGCGCTGAGATGACGGGCAGGCGGCCGATGAATTCGGGGATCAGCCCGAACTGCATGATGTCTTCGACCGAGACTTCGCCCATCAGATGGTCGCGGCGTTCTTCCGCTTCGTTGTTCGAGACGCCGAAGCCGATCATCTTTTTGCCCAGCCGCTTCTGGATGATCTTGTCGAGTCCGACGAACGTCCCGCCGCAGATGAAGAGGATGTTGGTCGTGTCGAGCTGAATGTAGTGCTGCTCGGGATGCTTGCGTCCGCCCTGCGGAGGCACGTTGGCGACGGTGCCTTCGATCATCTTCAGCAGCGACTGCTGGACGCCTTCGCCCGAGACGTCACGCGTGATCGAGACGTTGTTCGACGTCTTGCCGATCTTATCGATCTCGTCGATGAAGACGATGCCGCGCTGGGCTGCTTCGACATCGAAGTCGGCTGCATGCAGCAGCTTGAGCAGCAGGTTTTCGACGTCTTCACCGACATAGCCGGCTTCGGTCAGAGTCGTCGCATCGCCGATCGCGAACGGCACCTGCAGGAACTTCGCCAGCGTGCGGGCGAGCAGTGTCTTGCCGCAGCCGGTCGGGCCGATCATCAGGATGTTCGACTTTTCGATTTCGACTTCGCCGTCACCTTCGGCAGCCAGCATCAGCCGCTTGTAGTGGTTATGGACGGCGACGGCGATCGAGCGTTTCACCCGCGTCTGGCCGATGACATACTCATCCAGGTGGCCGACGATTTCGCGTGGCGTCGGCACTTTTGAGAACAGCTTGCGCGGCTCACCACGGCGGCGGCGTTCCTGTTCGAGGATCGACTGACACAGCTCAATACAGTCGCCGCAGACATAGACGTCATCTGGTCCTTCAACCAGCGGCCCCACTTCACGGTAGCTTTTACGGCAGAACGAGCAGTTTGCGTTTTTCTTACCCGCCGTGGACCGCTTGCCGGAGTTGAAGTCTTTTCCAGAGGACATTCGATTTCCTTCAGTGCTGTCAATCTTGCGGGAACCGGTTCAGAAAGTTCGTCACTGTAACCTTCACAGCGGCTGACTTTCCGAATCGCGTGCCAGCCACAATCAGCGGCTGGAATTCCCCACCGGTTGGTCGATGCCAGCGTCCGTGACAGTTACGACCGGCCGCGCTCCGTGCGACGGTCAAAGTTCAGCGATTCGGACAGGTCCGCGGTCCATTTTCGCGGACTCAGCATCCTGTGCCCGATCGTTCACGATTGTGCAATCGGCAGAGTCGACCTCAGTCGGACTCGGCACTCTGGTCGTCACTGGTCTCGTGAGCCGGAGGCGACTCCGTACTCTCAGCCGACGTCCTGACCGGCTGGTCGACCAGTTGACCCTTGATGGATCGGAATTCCGCTTCGGAGAGGTGACCTCGTCGATGCAGATCCCGAAAGTGCAGCAGCAAATCCTGCGGGTCAGCCGCAGGACCGGAATCTTCGCGATACCAGGACCGCATCTTCAGAGAGACCCAGACCACACCAAGCAGTAACAGTGCCGTCAGACCATACGAAATCGCGGCATCCAGCACGTGCTGCCAGATTCTGTCTGAAACTCCCGGCACTGAGCCATTCCCATCAAAGTGTCACGCCACTTCTGAGTCAGTTCCGGCGCGATGACGTTTCTGTACGATTGACAATTGCCCGTCGTGGCCGGCGAGCGAAGCAGATGATTCTATCCGGCTTCTCGTACGATGTATTGCGTTCTTTGTAGAATCTGCAGGACAGCGACCTGCTGTGCATCGGATGTTTCGTCGTTTGCGCTGTGCAAAACGGAACAATCCGATCCGGGCAGAAGGCTCAGTCCGGCCGCTTCCATTCGCTGGCCGCGTTCCCTGACGGTCGATCATCCGTGACCGGCGACCGTTCCCAGGCCTTGATGCTCCAGGACGTCGAATCCGGCGAGTGGCTCACTGCGCTGTATGGCCATCCGTGTCAGAACATTCTCAATCGCGATTTCGCCTGATGGCCAGATGGTCGTCTCCGGCAGTATGGCGGGGGCTGTCCGCATCTCGGCCAATGTCCGCATCTGGCGCGGCAATGTGAAATTGTTGTCGTCTCGCGGCTGGTTGAAGGCTGGCCACGCTGGGGATATTGTGCCGGGCTTCCGCAGCGGAAGCATTTCACAGCGAAAATCAGGAGTCACTGATGGGTTTGTTCGACGGCAAAAAAGGCATGGTGTTCGGGATCGCCAATGATCACTCGATCGCCTGGGCGATTACTCAGCAGCTTCAAGAACAAGGCGCTGAGATGGGGTTCACTCATCTTCCGGACAAGGATCCGGAACGGCCACGCATGGAAAACCGGCTGCGAAAGCTGGTCGAGCCAATCGGAGCCAAAGTCATCCTGCCTTGCGATGTGCAGAGCGACGATGACATCGCCGCTGCGTTTGCCGCCGCCAAAGAACAGTTCGGCGAGATCGACTTCGTCATTCACTCAATCGCTTACGCATCCATCGACGACATTAAAGGCCCGGTCTACAACTGCAGCCGGGATGGCTTCAAGCTGGCGATGGAAATCTCGGCCTACAGCCTGATGGCCCTGGCCCGCGGCGCGAAAGACGTGCTGAAACCGGGCGGCAACATTCTCGCCATGACATACCTGGGCGGCGAACGGGTCATTCCCGGCTACAATGTCATGGGTGTCTGCAAGGCGGCGCTGGAATCGGCGATCAAGTACCTGGCCAGCGAACTGGGAGCAGAGAAGGGCATCCGCGTGAACGGCCTGAGTGCCGGCCCGGTCAAGACGCTGGCCGCCAGTGCCGTCAGCGACCACAGCCTGATGGACAGGCTCTACAGCACAATGGCTCCGCTGCGACGCAACATTACTCGCGAGGAAGTCGGCAAAGCGGGCATGTTCCTGTTGAGCGACCTGGCGAGCGGCATCACCGGCGAAAACGTCCATGTCGACGCCGGCTTCCACATCATGGGCTCGCCACCGGAAGACGCTGGTGCAGAATCCACCGAGTGATTTCGTAACCTGCGAATTCCGAATGAGCGGCGTCAGGAATCTAACGCACTGCAAACGCTGCCGCGGTCCGGGTAAATGCACAGTGGGAAGTCGCGGGCGTGGAACCGCAGTGCGAGTTCCTCGGTGCCGTGCTTGCGAATCACTTCGACTTCCTCGGTATAAATCGGGAAGAGTGCGTGGATGCCGATCCAGCGATAGTCAGCCGCCTGAACGGATTCTTCACGTGACTTCAGAGCAACCCAGCCTGTCATCTGCGTGTCGGGCGCCAACGGCTGCGGTGGCTCGCCGTTCATGAAGACCGGCAAGTCTGTCGGAAAGCTGTCAGCCTGGCGAAGAGTGACCGCGATTCGTTCGAGCCATTTGATCGGCCAGTTCAACTCTGGTTTGTCCAGACAGTCATCCGGGGGCGGCCAGTCTGCTGGAAGGAAGATGCGGATTTCCGTGCAGGCGTGCTGCTTCCAGTTTTCCGGCAGGCGATGATCACTGAGTCCCACGGTTAACAGCGTGGCGAGATCACACTTATCGCTGGGAGGAAAGTATCGCAGCGTGACCAGGGGATTGCCGGAGATTTCGTAACTCCAGTCGCTGATTGGCCCCAGGTGTTTGGAGTGGTACTTCAGAAACTGTCTGTGAGCCCGTTCGTAATCCGGAGGCGTGGTTTCGCGAAAGGTCTTCGCACCAATGGACCGCAGATACTCCAGGACTTCCCTTTGCCCGAAATCTTCGGCCTGAGATGCCGCATTGATGCCATTCCAGGTCGCGTCAATATCCGCCCCGTGTTCAACAAGCAGTTTGACGACCTTCAGGTGACCGTTGGTTGCGGCACGTATGAGTGGGAGACATCGCTTCTGGCCATGGGCCACAAAATTGATCCTGGCTCCGTGGCCGAGTAACCATTGGACAGTTTCCAATTGGCCATTCGATGCAGCATGAAGAATGCAACCTTCGGGCTCATAAAAGGGGTTATCCGGGTCTCTCTCGAAACCCGGTTCATTCACGTCGACGCCCAACTTGGTCACCAATGCCTTAACAAACTCCAGCTTTCCGCTTGACGCAGCAGAGGTGATCCATCGAGTTGAGCCGTCGTCGTGTCGTAAAGACTCCGGATGGTCCTTAAGTTGGCGAATGAACTCATCGACATCACCATGCTTGTAAAGCTGGTGAATGGCACGTACTTTGGCTTTCAGAGTGTCATTCATTCGTCGGTCTCCTCTGAGACGCCCGGTCCAGCACCACAGCCTCGGTGCCATTCGGCGAGTCGTCCGAGGGTACGGATGATCTCATCCTCGTCGTCGGTCTCGTCTGCCCGCTGTAATTCATTCAAGACGTGTCGAGCATACGCTCCGGAATGGCATCGGTTCGGTGAGATCGTCAAGTTCGCACAGCCCGTATACGGGTCGATGTCATACTTGCAGAGAATCTGCCGAGCCTCGGCGTTCTCGGGAAAAGCATCCCCATTCATCACAATGTGGTGGCCGTGAGGATTCTCTATTCCGTCAGTCGATCCATGACAACGATCAACGACGTACGCCGTCCAGCTCGGGTATCCACGAGGCCTCTCTACATAACTGAACTCTGTATCTGCACAGTAATCGGTATCGTCGTCAGGCCGGCATTCTCCACCCTCACACCCCCCGCCGCAGTTGGGGCAGGCATTGGGATCCTCGGCCTTGCCGGCAAGATCACGGACCACGGCAGCGAATGCGATGATTGCCGTGAGATTCTCCAGCCACGCTTTCCTTCCGGCAACATTCCGGATCGGCCCAATGACGGCTGCCTGCAATTGATAGCGAATTTCCAACTCGCGACACGAGTTCATCGCTTAACTTTCGAGAGACGGTGGCCAATCCATGTTTCTTAGCATCGCGCGATGTCCTCTCGCGTTGCGAACTCTTACACCGTTGAAGTGTTTCTGGATCACTAAGTTTGCAACATCCTCCGTTGCGAAGAGAAATGAACTCTCAGGAATGCTGAAGACGGCGCTGTCTGGCAGTTCTGTCTCATTAAACTCGTAAGGGTCATAAGAAATGCCTTTCCCCATTTGGTGCTGTCCGCACCGTGCGTGGTCCAGGCAATCAATCTTTCCAATCCTTCGCAGAATATAGAACTGTGTACCATTAAGTGTAGCTGGCCAGCCGTCAAAGTACCCCGACGAGAATCTCTTCAGGCACGCCCATAGGCGCTCCGACACTACACCCCACGTCCCGGCATTCGGATAGTAATCCCAGGATGCAGCCTGGGGATGATCGACGACCAGTTTCTGAGGACGGATATCCGCGTCGACATCGCCCGAGGAGAAGTGCCAACAGTCGATATGAAGTTTCCCCCAATCGATAACTGACTTCCGGTTGTCCAGTGCAGGGGTGCGGGCGCCACGTTTTGGAAGAATCAGTGCGACGTTTTTCAAGTTGTTCCCCTTCAACATTGATCACGCCTGGTGCCACTGCTGGCTTGCCAGCAGTGTTTCATGCAGGCCGGACAGGTCGGCAGTGGCACCTCTCTTGACCCGCAGCGGCTGACGGGATCGTTGCTTTGTCGGGTGCGATGGCGGCACTCAGACCGGAGAATCACAGGATCAGAGATCTCAGATCCGTCAGCAGGTCGACCGCTTTGCCGATGTCGGCCTTCTGGCGTTCGCGGTCGTGGGCGATTTCGCGTTCGATCGTCAGCGGGCCATCGTAGCCGAGTTCTTTCAGAGTTCTCAGGTACGTCTCCATGCCGACATCGCCATCGCCCAGTGGCACTTCAGCACCCCACTCCTTGCCGCGGACGCCTTCCGGAGCCCAGGTCGCGTCCTTGCAGTGGATGCTGCGGACCAGGTGGCCGACTTTCTTCAGCGCCTCAATCGGATCGCCGGTCCCGTACAGGATCATGTTGGCGGGATCGAAGTTGATGAACAGGTTGTCGCGGTTGACGTCGCCGATGAATTCCAGCAGGTGGTCGGCGGATTCCTGGCCGGTTTCCAGATGCAGGTTCTGGCCGTTGTCTTTGACATAGTCCAGCAGGCTCTGCGTGACTTCGATCAGGTTTCTGTAACTGTCCGAGCCGTGTTCGGGCACAAAGCCGATATGCAGCGCGACGACAGGGCAGCCGATCAGCTTTGCGAAGTCCGACACCGTCCGATATTCCGCCGCCCGCTGATCACGCAGAGCTTCGGGAACCAGGCCGACCGTTTCGGCGGTGCGCTGAATGCTCTCGTAGGTCTCGCCTGCGAAACCGCTGAAGACGACCGTCGCTTCGATGCCCGCCGCCTGCGACTTCGCCAGCCAGTCCTTCGCACCGGCTTCGTTCCGCTTGTCGAGGCTGGGGGCATGCAGATGAACGGTCGGGATGCCGAGTTCCTGAGCGACGTCCAGATGGACGCCGAGACCTTCGTCGACGGACGTGAAAACTCCAATCGGCCACTGGCTCATGCTGAGTGCTCCTGCGCTGCGTGTCGGTGAGAAGAGTTCGGAAGAGCCAGAGATCGTAGCAGCCGAATCCGTGCCACTGAAGTTCGTCCGCACGCCGGGCAGGAATGGATGTGTGCAACTCCATTGAAATCAGGGGAGAAATCCGATCGGGCGACTGGAACGCCGCAGAATCCTTTGCCGCAGCCGAGGCCAGATCGCCGGCTCGGCAGGCCGCTGACGACCGGTCCGACAGTCCCGGCTTGCTCCGCCAGGGAGCATGACTCTTCTATTCTGCGGCTTTGCCGTTACGACGATCGAAGACGAACGGCTGATTCCCGCTGTTCCTGACTGTCACCTTTACCGGTGGGGCAATGCCACCTTGATCGACCTGCACCCGCAGAATGTTTCGGGCTGCAAACGGTCGGTCGAGAATCCATTTATGACCGTCGCCGTGCAGGTAGAGAATCGGCTTCTGGAATGACCGAGCAACGTCATTCAGTGGCTCGAAGAACGCCGTATGAGTCATGGCGGGATTCGCGTGCCCGAAAATGACCAGGCTGGTGACATCCGCTCCGTGACGGCTCAGGGTCTGTTTTACCCAGTCGAGATCGGCAGTGAGTCGCGTTTTCCATTCAGCCGCGTCATGAACGCGGCCGCCAACGATGTTCAGGCCGATAAACAGCACCTGTCTGCGAACGAAGGCGAAGTTCTCGTTGCGTTCTGGCTGACGTGCTACTTTGAAAGTGTGATTCCATTGCTCGTCGAACCGCATGAAGTGTTGTGTCCAGAACTTCCAGGCATCATCTGGCGAAGTGCAGTCGTTCCATTCATTATCGCCGGGAATGATAAAGACCGGAGCGACCGACTTGCGGAGCATGCCGGCAACCTTCCGATAGACGGCCTCGTCGCATGGTGGAGCCCCTCGCTTGATGTCACCAACGTGGATCACGAATTCCGCGTCTGCCGCGATTGCGGCAATCTGCTCAGGCAGCAGCCGGTCCTCTTCCGGAGCGTAGGGCACGTCTCCCATCGCATAGAACGTGACGGTCCCTGAGTCTGCTTCCTCGGCACGAGAGTTGGCAGGTCGGGCTGCGATGATCACTGCCGTCAGCAGAACAGTTCGAAGCAGACTCAATCGCATCGCGGCACCTCTCAGACTAAGGCAGGTCGAAAGCTACGAGCCCGAGTGATTCGGGCCGGAACTGTAGTGATAGCGGATGTGGTAGAGAATGCCCCCGAACCCAGGTTCGCAATCTCGAAAAAAGCTGGTGAGAAGAGACGTCTCGAAGGTTTACGTCGCTTCATCGAAAACAGGCTCGTCAGCATCGATTCTGACGAGCCTTCCGTGTTACCCGGCCGGGACTCAACCGGCGCAGAAAAAACCTCGAAGCGCAGGGCGAAACGCGATCCAGAACCGCGGGCGACTTACGATCGATTGCTCCGGGGTGAACCGCGCGCCATAGGCAGCCGTCATGCTGGGCAGATTCACCAAAGTTCGTAACTCCTCAGTTTTCATGGGTCGCGTCATGCTCAGTTCCGACGCCCCAGGATCAATCGAACGCATTCCAGAATTCCAGTTGCTTGTCTGGCATCAGAGCGACCGTATTCTGCTGAACTTCACCGCCAGAAACGGCCATGCTTGACCACGGCGCGCCGCTGACCGATGGTCTCGTCCGCGATTCTCTGATGCTCTTGAGGAACCACCATGAACTACCGCGAACTTGGGGCAAGCGGGCTGCTGGTCTCGCCGATCTGTCTGGGGACGATGACGTTCGGGACGCCGGTCACGGAAGCTGAGGCGATTCGACTGGTCCATGGAGCAATGGATCTGGGGATCAACTTCATCGACACAGCCAATGTTTACGAGGGTTATGCCCGCTATCTGGGAAGTCCTGGCGGGACGGCTGAGGAGATTGTCGGCAAGGCGCTCGTCGGGCGGCGGGATCAGGCGGTTGTGGCCACGAAGGTCTGTGCGCCGGTTGGGTCGGGGCCGCAGGATCGAGGGCTCTCGGCGTCGCACATTCTGCGCGAGGTGGATCGCAGTCTGAAGCGGCTGCAGACGGACTATATTGATCTCTACATTATTCACTGGCCCGATAAGCACGTTCCGCTGGAGACAACGCTGGCCGCCATTGATCAGTGTGTCCGGCAGGGCAAGGTGCGGTACTTCGGCGCGTCGAACCACAACGCGGCTCAACTGTGCGAAATGCTCTGGCTGGCCGACCGTCATGGCTGGCCGCGAGTGGTCTCGTCGCAGATTCCGTTCAGTCTGCTGCGTCGTGAGTTTCAGCAGGATCTGGAATTCTGCGCGCGACATTCGATCGGCGTGACTCCGTATCAGCCGCTGCAGGGAGGTCTGCTAACGGGCAAGTACTCGCGAGGCCAGAAGCCCCCAGGTGATTCGCGCGCGGCGGAGAAGCCCGCATGGATGTGGGACTTCGACGACGCGCTGTTCGACCGGCTGGAGAAAGTGGACGCACTCGCCTCGGACCTCGGAGTTCCGCCCGCTCAGTATTCGCTCGCGTGGGCTCTCCGTCAGCCAGCGATGAGTTCCCTGGTGGTTGGTGTGAAGAGTCTGAAGCAGATTCAGGACGCGATTGATTCGCTGACTGTTGAGATTCCCGCCGCACATTTCGACCAGATCGATCAGACTTACCCGCCACCGTGGAGGCAGCCCGATCCCGTGCGAGGCTGAGTGCTTCAGCGGTTGGCAGGGCAGGGCTCACAGTCTTTTCTGTCCCCGCGTTGTCACGACGCAGGTTTTGACGTCTGATGTCCAGATCAACTCGGCGGTCTGAATGGAGCCCCAGACAGACGAAGCAAACGGTGGCGAGTTGTTTGCGGCAGCAGCCAGTCGGATACACTCCGGCCCGGCTGGAGGTCGCCAGCCGAAGTAGGGTCATTCTCTGGATTCGGAGCGTTCATATGCTGGGGAAAGCAATCGCGACAGCGTCGATCATCCTGATGACCGCCGTGGCGGCGCACGCTGCGACGATCATTCACGCCGGGCGGCTGATCAACGGCTACGACGGACAGGTCCATCACGAGATGACACTGGTGGTTGGCGACGGCCGGATTGTCTCCGTCGACAAGGGGTATGCCGAGCCGAAACCCGATGACTTGCTGATCGACCTGAAGCCGTACACGGTGACGCCCGGCTGGATGGACATGCACACGCATTTAATGTCGCAGCATCACAGCAAGGTCTACTCAGACAAGTTCTTCATGAATCAGGCGGATTACGCGCTGCGGTCGACGGTCTACGCGAAACGGACACTGATGGCCGGCTTCACGACAGTCCGCGATCTGGGCGATAACGGAGTGAACTCAGTGTCGCTGCGGAAGGCGATCGACGAGGGCTGGGTCGTTGGGCCGCGCATCTTTACCTCGGGGAAGTCGCTGGCGACGACTGGAGGGCACGCCGATCCGACCAACGGACTGAAGGGCGATTTCCGCCGTGATGCCGATCCTGTCGATGGAGTCGTGAACGGGCCCGACGACGCACGGAAGGCTGTCCGGCAGCGATATAAGGACGGCGCTGACCTGATCAAGCTGACGGCGACAGGCGGTGTGCTCAGCCTGGCAGCCAATGGCCAGAACCCGCAGTTCACGGAGGAAGAACTGCGCGTGATTGTTGAAACAGCGAAGGACTACGGCATGACGGTCGCCGTTCACGCGCACGGGACCGAGGGGATGAAGCGGGCCGTGCTGGCCGGAGTGGACTCGATCGAACACGGAACGTTCATGACCGACGAAGTCATGCAGCTCATGAAAGAGCGCGGGACTTACCTGGTGCCGACAATTTCGGCCGGGATCTGGGTCGCTCAGAAGGCCGAGGAAGACGACTACTTCCCGGCGATTGTGCGGCCCAAAGCGGCAGCGATTGGTCCGGTCGCGCGACAGATGTTTGCTCGCGCCGCGAAGGCGGGTGTGAAGATTGCTTTCGGGACTGACTCGGGAGTCTCGCCGCACGGTGAGAACGCTCAGGAGTTTCAGTGGATGGTTGAAGGTGGCCTGTCGCCCATGCAGGCAATTCAGTCTGCCACTCTGGAAGCGGCGCGGCTGCTGAAAATTGACGACCGTCTGGGAACGCTCGAACCTGGCAAAATCGCTGACGTTGTCGCGGTGAAAGGCAATCCGATCGACGATATCCGTGTGACGCGCGACGTTGTGTTCGTGATGAAAGACGGCGCCGTTTACAGGACTCCGTGACGGGCGTGACTTACTTTCGCTCCCTGATTCCAGAACTTCCTGTGCCAGATTCAGGCTGAACCATGACACGTACCGTTTTCGCAGTCGCTGCGTTCCTCACCTCAACCGCCGGCTTTGCTGCGGACTGGCCGCAGTGGATGGGGCCGAACCGGGATGATGACTGGACCGAGACGGGGATCATCGACGCGTTTCCAGAGGCTGGCCCGCAGGTCCTGTGGCGCAGGCCGGTGAGTGGCGGCTTTGCCGGTCCGGCCGTCGTCGGAGGCCGGGTTTTCGTCACTGACTATCTGAAGTCATCCGGCGATGATAAGCCGGCGCCGACCCGGCGGAACGAACTGGTGGGGCGCGAGCGAGTCCATTGTCTCGACGCGCAGACCGGCGACGAAATCTGGAAGCACGAGTACGCCTGCAACTACACGATCAGTTATCCGGCTGGACCGCGCTGCACGCCCACGGTGGAAGGCGGCCGTGTGTTTACGCTCGGCGCGATGGGCGATCTGTATTGTCTCGATGCGGCGACAGGACGCGTCATCTGGTCGAAGAATCTGCCGCAGACTTACAACGCGCCGGTGCCGTTGTGGGGCTATGCCGGGCATCCGCTGGTCTATCAGAACCTGCTGATTGTCATGGCCGGCGGCGAGAACAGTGCCGTCGTGGCGTTGGACAAAGAAACCGGCAGGGAAGTCTGGAAGACACTCAGTACCCCGGAAATCGGCTACAGTCCGCCGACGCTGATTGAAGCCGGCGGTGTCACGCAACTGCTGATCTTTCACGGAAAGAGTCTTAACAGTCTGAACCCCGAGACCGGGAGTCTCTACTGGTCCGAGCCGCTCGCGACGGCGTTTTCGATGGCGATCATGGCACCTCGCAAGAGCGGCGACTTTCTGTTTGCAGGCGGCCACAACGGCAAGTCGCTGGGACTGAAACTCGATGCGTCGCAGCCAACGGTGACGAACGCCTGGCAGGGTTCCCGAACGCTCGGTCTGGCTCCGGTCAGCGGGACGCCGTTCGTCCTGGACGGCGTGGCTTACGGCATCGACGGCAATGGCATTTTCCGCGCGATGCGCGTCGCGACAGGCGAGCGACTGTGGGGAACGTCGAAGCCGGTCAACGGGCAGGACAACGAGAAACGCGGACCGAACGAAGGCGCGACATTCGTCACGAGAAACGGCGATCGGTTCTTCATCTTTGGCGAGAACGGCGACCTGGTGATCGCTCGACTGTCGCCTGAGAAGTACGAGGAAGTCAGCCGGACAAAGCTGCTCGATCCGGTGGGCGTCGGTCTGGGCCGCAGCGTCGTCTGGAGCCATCCCGCCTACGCCGACAAGTGCGTCTTCGCCCGCAATGATCAGGAGATTGTGTGTGTCTCACTGGCGGCGAAGTGAGCCGAAGGCGGCGTCGCGCTTGGCAGGCTGGTCGCTGGATTACACGTCGTAGCCGAGATTCGGGGCGAGCCAGCGTTCGACTTCCTGAACGCTTACGCCTTTGCGGCGTGCGTAATCTTCGACCTGGTCGCGAGTGATCCGATCGACGCTGAAGTAACGCGACTGCGGGTGCGCAAAGTAGAGTCCACTGACCGACGCAGTGGGGTACATCGCGAACGACTCGGTCAGCGAGATGCCCGTCCGATTTTCGGCGTCCAGAAGGTCAAACAGCGTTGGCTTCAGCGTGTGATCCGGGCAGGCCGGGTAGCCGAACGCCGGACGGATGCCACGGTACTTCTCGGCGATCATCTCGTCGTTTGACAGATTCTCTGACTGGCCGTAGCCCCAGTCACTCCGCGCGTCAGCGTGCAGCTTCTCGGCAAACGCTTCGGCCAGTCGGTCGGCGAGCGCCTTCGTCATGATCGAGTGATAGTCGTCGTGGTCTGCGAGAAACTTCTCCGAAAGTTCATCGCAGCCGTGCCCCGCCGTCACAGCGAAAGCGCCCAGGTAGTCCTGACGGTCAGACTCGACTGGCGCGATGAAGTCGGCCAGCGAGCGGAAGTCCTTCTGCCCCTGCCGTTCCCACTGCTGACGCAGCATCGGGAAGCAGATGAATTCGGAATGACCTGTTCCGACTTCCGACTCCCGATCTCCGACCTCGACCACGATATCGTCGCCTTCAGTGTTCGCGGGCCAGAAGCCGTAGACGCCGCGAGCCGTCAGCAGCTTCTTCTCGACGATCTCATCGAGCAGGCGTCGCGCGTCGGCGAACAGTTTCCTCGCTTCTTCGCCGACGCGCTCGTCTTCAAGAATTGACGGGTACTTGCCACGGAGTTCCCAGGTCTGGAAGAACGGCGACCAGTCGATGTAGGGGACCAGTTCTTCCAGCGGCTGCGATTCAATCGTCCTTGCGCCGGTGAAGCTCGGCGTTGGGATGTCGACGGTTTGCCAGTCTGTCTGAAAACGGTGCTCGAACGCCTGAGCGTACGGGACCAGCGTCTTCTGCTGCCGGTCGGCGTACGTTTTCCGATCGCGTTCCTGCTCGGCGCGGACTTTGTCCAGCAGCGCCGGCTTACGTGCGGAATCGAGCAGCGCTTCGACGACCGGCACGGACAGCGACGCATCGCCGACATGAATGACTGGCTGATCAAACTGCGGAGCGATCTTCACTGCCGTGTGTTTTGCACTGGTCGTCGCGCCGCCGATCAGCAGCGGTGTCTCGAAGCCGCGTCGCTGCATCTCCCGAGCGACATGCACCATCTCGTCGAGCGACGGCGTGATCAGGCCGCTCAGGCCAATGATGTCGGCCTTTTCGTCGATCGCCGTCTGCAGAATCGTTTCCGCAGCGACCAGCACGCCAAGATCGACGACCTCAAAGTTGTTACACTTGAGCACGACGCCGACGATGTTTTTTCCGATGTCGTGAACGTCGCCTTTGACGGTTGCCAGCACGATTTTGCCGCGGCTTGATACGTCGCCGGCTGCGGCTTTTTCGGCCTCCATGAACGGTGTCAGCCAGGCGACGGCTTTTTTCATCACGCGGGCGCTTTTGACGACCTGCGGCAGAAACATCTTGCCGGCACCGAACAGCTCGCCCACGACGGCCATGCCATCCATCAGCGGCCCCTGAATCACGTCAAGTGGCCGGCCGTACTTCTGCCGAGCTTCTTCGGTGTCTTCGTCGATGTGATCCGTGATGCCTTTCAGCAGAGCGTGCGCGAGGCGTTCCTCCACGGTCCCGTTCCGCCACTCAGCCGCTTTCGCTGCCGACTTTCCGGACGCTCGATCTTTGACCGTTTCGGCAAAGTCAACCAGCCGTTCCGTTGCGTCAGGCCGTCGGTTGAGCAGCACGTCTTCGACGTACTCCAGCAGTTCCTTATCAATTTCCTCGTACACTTCGAGCTGGCCGGCGTTGACGATGCCCATGTCGAGGCCGGCTTTAATCGCGTGATACAGAAACGCCGCGTTGATCGCTTCCCGGACGACGTCGTTGCCGCGGAACGAGAACGAAACGTTGCTCACGCCGCCGGACGTCTTCGCGCCAGGACACTCGGCCTTGATCCGCCGCACGGCCTCGATGAACTCGACGGCGTAATTCGCGTGCTCTTCGAGTCCCGTGCCGACCGTCAGGATATTCGGATCGAAGATGATGTCTTCCGGCGGGAACCCGGCCTGCTCAGTCAGCAGTTTGTAGGCTCGTTTGCAGATCGCGACTTTGTGGTCGCAGTCGGTTGCCTGCCCCTGTTCGTCAAAGGCCATGACGACGACGGCGGCTCCGTACTTGCGGATCGTCCGCGCCTGCTGGAGGAAGTTCTCCTCGCCCTCCTTCAAGCTGATCGAGTTAACGATGCCCTTGCCCTGCAGGCATTTGAGGCCGCTTTCGATGACGCTCCACTTCGAGCTGTCGACCATGATCGGCACCGACGTGTCCGGCTCGTCGTTGTCGGCCAGCAGCCAGAGAAACTTCTGCATACAGGCTTCGCTGTCGAGCAGTCCTTCGTCCATGTTGATGTCGATGATGTTCGCGCCGCCCTCGACCTGCTCGCGCGCGACCGAGAGCGCTTCGTCGTACTTCTCTTCGCGAATCAGTCGCGCGAATTTGCGCGAACCAGTCACGTTCGTCCGTTCGCCGACCATGACAAACGTCGTCTCGGGGCGAATCTCCATGCGGTTCAGATCGGCGTACGTCGAGTAGTGCGGCAGATCCGGCTGGCGTCGCGGCTTGAGCCCGCGCACTGCCTCGCCGATCTGCCGGATGTATTCTGGAGTCGTACCGCAGCAACCGCCCACGATGTTCACCCAGCCGTTCTCGGCGAAGTCGTGCAGGTTACCGGCGACCTCGGCTGGCGACGAATCGAAGCCGCCCATCCCGTCGGGCATACCGGCGTTTGGATAGCAACTGATGCGGCAGTCGGCGACGCCGGAGAGCGCTTCGATATAGGGCCTCATCTGCGCCGGTCCGAGCGCACAGTTCAACCCGATACTGAGCATCGGAAAGTGGGCCAGCGAAGTGTAAAACGCTTCGACGCTTTGAGCCGTCAGCGACCGGCCGCCATCAAAAATTGTCCCCGAGACCATCACCGGGATCTCGATGCCGTGCCGGTCGAAGTACTCACGAATCGCAAACAGGCACGCCTTCATGTTCAGCGTGTCGAATGACGTCTCCGGCAGCAGGATGTCGACGCCGCCGTCGATCAGCCCGCGGACCTGCTCGGTATAGGACGCGACCATATCGTCGAACGTGACCGGCCGGACGCCGGGCTCATCAGGGTTCAGCGAGAGCTGCACCTTCGTCGGGCCGATACTCCCCGCGACGAACCGCGGCTTCGACGGATCACGGTGCGTAAACTCCTCGGTCTGCCGCTTCGCGAGTTCGGCGGCGGTCTTATTGATCTCGTATGTCAACTCAGCCAGCTCGAACTCTTCCAGCGAAATCAGGTTCGCGTTGAACGAGTTCGTCTCGATGATGTCCGAGCCCGCTTCCAGATACTCGCGGTGAATCGCCGAGATCATGTCCGGCTGTGTGAGGCAGAGAATATCGGTCGCATTCTTCAGATTGACTGGATGGCTTTTGAACCGCTCACCGCGATAAGCGTCCTCGCTCGGGCCTTTCTGCATAATCAGGGCTCCCATCGAGCCGTCGAGCAGCAGGATGCGGTCGTCGAGCAGATTCTGCAGCGTGTCAGACGTCAGACTGGTCATGTTGGACTTCGGGCCGGGAGATGGGGGCTGAGGACTCGCGCCGGCAGCAGGACACCGCGGTTGCGGAGCCCGTTCGGTCACTCAGCGATCAGTCAATTTCGATGCGGCAGTTGGCGGTGCTCCGAGCACGCGGCGGCACACTTTAGGCGGCAAGGGACTTTGCGGAAACGCAGTATCCGATACGTTTTCCGCTTCCCGCCCAGGAACGTCGCCGTGTCTGCCGCGACGACTCACTGCGACTCAGTCGGAGACGCAGCTTCGTCCTGGCAGGACAGTACAGCAGCCTTTTTCCTGAACTGAGCAGCAGGAGAAGACGGCGAGAATCGCGCCGAGAATCGGCGCCGTCAGATACAGCCACAGGTGCTGAAGCTGGCCGCTGATCAGCGCCGGGCCGAGCGACCGCGCAGGATTCATCGACGCGCCGCAGATCGGGCCGGCGAACATTGCCTCAAGGGCAACAACGCCGCCAATCGCCGCACCTGCCATGATGCCTTTCTCTTTGGCTCCGGTCGAAACGTTGAGCACGACAAACATCAACAGCCAGGTCAGCAGAACTTCGAGGACAAATGACTGCCACCACGATCCGGACGGCAACGTCGCTCCCAGCGTGACGTGATCCGGAAACAGCAGCCGCAGCATTGCCGCCGCGGTGAGCGCTCCGAGAGACTGCGCGGCAACGTACGGCAGGACATGCCGCCCCTCGAAACGGCCGGCCCACCAGAAACTGATCGTCGCCGCCGGATTGATGTGCGCTCCCGAGACGTCGCCGAGCGCATAAATCATCGCCATGACGATCAGCCCGAACGTCCATGCGACGCCGGAATGCGTGATCGTTCCGCCCGTTGTTCCGTCGACGACAATCGCTCCGCAGCCGGCAACGACCAGGGCGAACGTGCCGAGCGCTTCAGCGATGTATTTTTTCACGATTCGTCCTCAGTCAATCCTCAGTCAAGCAGAGCCGCGATTTTCTTCGGAGCGATCAGCCGAAAGCTGTCGAGAATCAGTCGCGCGATTTCGTCCCAGTCGTCAAACACTGCCGGATCGACGGAGACCCAGCCGTCGTTCGGACGACTGTACGCTGCTTTGGCGACGCCCGGAACCTTGAGCATCAGCGTCGCTTCACGCGGTTCCATCTTTAACGTCAGGCAGACGCGGCCGTGTATCGCCATGCAGCCGCAGAAAATCTTCTCGCCGACGCGAAAATGCGGCCGTCCCCAGGTGACTGTTTCTTTGGTCTGAGGCAGAGCCAGGCAGATGCGCCGCGTCAGGTCGAGCACTTCATCAAAGGGCAGACCGTCACCAACCGCCGTGGCATTGAGTTCGACCGATTCGTGGATCCACTCCTGCAGCGCCACTTCCAGTTCGAGAAAGTGTTCGAGCGAATAGACTTTGACGTGCCGCTGTCGGTCGCTGGTGCCTTCGAGCAGTCCGTCGTCGTCCGTCAACTCGGTCCCTCGCGGGAAGTAGACGTTGCACCGCTCATTGAGCGGTTGAATCCAGCAGACTTCGCCAACCGTCCGATAAATCGCCAGGGCGTCGCGCCCGGTGTGGAAGCTCTCGACGGCGTCCGGCAGTTGATCAAGAACAAACGCCCGCAGCGCCTTTGCCAGCAACTGCACGTTCGGCGTGTGGCCGCGAATCAGCCCGGCAAACGATTTGATCTGCTGAGGCATTGACCGGGCAGCGGCTTTCTTCTTCGCCATCAGAAAGCTCTTCTGAATGTGGAGCAGCCTGGCACAAGCCTGCTGTCGCCTTTTCGTGGATTGCTGCTTGTCGGACAACACGTACCTCGGGCAAGACGCCCGAGGCTACGCGCTGTTCCCGATTGCCTACTGCAGCTTCTTAATCCGCACATTGCGGAACTGAACTGCGTCGCCGTGGCCGGCGAAGCCGAAGAAGCCGTCTTTCCGGTTGATGCCGGTATGTGCCGTCTTGCCCATGAATTCTTTGACTTCGCTGACGTCGGCATCGGTGATCACTGTTCCGTTCAGCTCGACAGTGATGCGTGAGCCTTTGACAGTGACTTCCTGGTAATTCCACTCGCCGACTGGGCGCTGATAACCACGATGAGCGGCGACGGCGCCGTAAATCGAACCGTGATACTGGCGCGGATCGAGTTTCGCGTACTTATCAGCGGTATTGTCGAGCACCTGCAGTTCGCACATGCCGACGTACGCCGTGTCGCCACTGCCAGGGTAGCGGATCGCCAGACCATTGTTGCCGCCAGGCGGAACTTTGAATTCGAGGCGGGCAACGAAATCGGTCAGCGTTTCGTTCCAGTAGATCGTGCCGCCTTTGCCTTGCTTGCAGCGGACGGTGCCGTCGACGACTTCGTAGTTCTCAGTCGGTCCGGCCCAGCCTTCAAAGTCCTTACCGTTGAAGATTGACTGGAAACCGTCGTCGCTGCCGGCGAGCAGGCTGGCGGCTTCCTCAGCACCGATCTCGTGCAGGAAGATGTTTCGCCACCGGATCTCGCCGCCATGCGTCTGCAACTGGATTGGTCCGGACGGGATCAGCGGTTTCGTACGATCCCAGTAGTTGTCATGGATCGCGCCGTCGACGACGAGTTTGCCATTCAGCCAGACCCAGGTACGGGCACCGATCTGACGAATGTGGAACCGGTTCCACTCGCCAAACGGCTTGTCGGCGAGAACCAGCGGATCCTTGCCGGGGTTGCCTGGATTGTTGTTCCACAGTCCGCCGGAGCCTTTGTCCGCACCCAGCTTGAACTTGCCTTCGTCGGTATAGTCCCAGATCTGGACCTGCGGAGTCGCCTTCAGATAGATGCCTGAGTCCGCCTTTGCGACCGTCTTGTAATCAATCCACAGGTCGTAGTTCGTGTAGTCAGCAGCCGTCGTCAGATAGACGCCGTGGCCGTCGTTGACGAGTTCGCCGTTATCGACGGACCAGTGCTGTGTCACATCTTCCCAGTTCTTTTTCCACATGGCATCGCGGTCTGCTTCGGACATGTCCGCGAGCTTGTAGGGGCTCATATTGAGGCCGCGCCAGCCGGACAGGTCTTTGCCGTTGAACAGAGCGGTGTAACCTTCCGGCGGAACGTTCTGCTTTGCGTCGTCGGCAACGAGGCCTGTGACCGGCGCAACGGCAACGGCCAGAGCCAGCAGAACAAGGCGAACTGTGAGCGACATCTGGATCTCCCGGAATTGTGAGGCGAATGAGGCGGGCGTACCGGCAGCCGGGGCGACACGGGCGTTCGTCAGGAAGGCCGGCTGCCAGAGGTTTGCCAGCGTAGGTCGTTCACTTCAGACTGTCGAGCGACCGCCGTGTGCTGACTGGGTCGCGCATGGTGCAGGAGTCGGGAGTCTTTTTGGGTGTGCAGCTTCACTTGCTGCCAATTGCCGTTGACCGAAAAAGACTCCCGACCCCCTGCGTCTCCGCGCCACGCTGTCTTACGAATCAGAAAGTGATCCGATGACTGCACTGATACCGATCATGGGAGACGGACTTCCGCAACCGCTGCTCGATCTGCTGGGAGATGGCTATCAGATTTTTCCGTGGGACGAGACTGAGGGATCGTCCGCGCTGGTGAACAGCGTTGGTGTCATCACGTACGGGCATCCGCGCGTTGACGGCGCGCTGATGGACCGGATGCCGAATCTCAAGGTCATCAGCAATCACGGCGTCGGCGTTGACCATATCGTCGTCGCGGATGCCGCGGCGCGAGGCAT
The DNA here is from genome assembly GCA_016124895.1 of bacterium. Lineage (GTDB taxonomy): Bacteria > Planctomycetota > Planctomycetia > Planctomycetales > Planctomycetaceae > JAPOLP01. The sequence continues at coordinate 48,769 of WGMU01000021.1, read as the reverse complement.
CCCCGTCGGCAATACGCCGGGTTGTCTGGACGCAGCAACCGCCGACATGACGATCGCACTGCTGATGGCCTCAGCGCGGAACATCGTGATTGGCGACGAGTTCGCGCGCGGTCCCGAGTTCACACATTACGACCCGTCGATTCTGATCGGGCACGAGGTCACCGGCAGCACGCTGGGGATCGTTGGGATGGGGCGGATTGGTAAGGAAGTCGCGAAGCGGGCGCGCGCGTTTGAGATGCCGATCCTCTACCACAACCGGCGGCGCGACGAAGCGGCCGAGGCCGAACTGGGAGTCGAGTATCGATCGCTCGACGATCTGCTCCGCGAGAGTGACTTCGTCGCACTGAACTGCCCGCTGACTTCTGAGACGTCGGGCCTGATCGGCCGCGAGCAGCTCGAACTGATGAAACCATCGGCGACGCTGATCAACATGGCCCGCGGCCCCGTCGTTAAAACCGACGACCTTTACGAAATCCTCAAAGCTGGGCGCATCCGCGGCGCTGCTCTGGACGTCACGGATCCCGAACCGCTGCCGCGCGATCATCCGTTGCTGACTCTGAAGAACCTGGTCATCGCACCGCACCTGGGCAGCGCGTCTCACCGGACCAGGCAAAGAATGCTGGAAATGACGGTTGAGAACCTGGCGGCAGGTCTTGCCGGGACCGAACTGCCGTACCGCGTTGTTGTGAAGTGAGGCTTCATCGCGGATCGGTCGGGGCAGGGGAGCCGCCGTTTGCCGATGTTCGATCTGATGCTTCCGCGAGTGCGCGTCAGGTTCCGGCGCATCAAGTCTGTTCCGGCGTGTGCCACCGGCTCTGCCAGTGGGCTCAGACACTGCAGAGCCAGTGGCACACGCAATGACCTCGACACGAGAATGCCGCAATGAGACTGACTCTGGCGATTGTGATGCTGGCTCTGTTCGCTGCTCCCTGCTCCGTGCTCGCAGAGAACATCTTCGTGAATAACGAGACTGGAGCGGACCGCAACGACGGCAGTGCGTCCGAGACGATCGGCACATTTGCCGGGCCTGTGCGGACGATCTCGCGGGCGCTGCGGCTGGCGTCACAGTCGGACGTCATTGTGCTGGCGAATACCGGAGCACCGTACTTCGATGAAGTGACGCTGGACGGGCGGCGGGCGAGTGGCAGTGCAGCGCGGCCGTTTCGTGTCGAAGGCAACGGAGCGGTTTTGTCCGGGGCAATGGCGCTGCCGTTTGAAGCCTGGGAAGAGGTCGGCAGTGACCTGTGGAAGGTGACTCCGTACCGCAAGGGGCACTATCAACTGGTGAAAGATGGTGCGGCCGTTTCCGAACTGCGAGCGACAGAGGGAGGCGTCTGGCATGAACTTCCGGAGCTGAATGAAAATCAGTGGTGTGTCTGGCGCGGCGTGATGTACTTTCAGGCGGAACACAACGCCGATCCGCGCGAGCAGTCGTTCGGGATTGCTCAGAAGCAGTGCGGTATCACGCTGTGCGACGTGCGGCACGTCGTGATTTCGAACCTCACCATTCAGCACTTCCGGCTCGACGGGATCAATGTCCATGACCGCGCGTCAAACGTGACGCTGAGAAACGTCACGCTGGTGGAAAACGGTCGCGCCGGCCTGACCGTCGCCGGCAGCTCACGCGTGCGAGTAATCGGCGCTGAGACTCGGGCGAATCGCGATTTCTCGATGCTGATCCAGGAAGCCGCGGGCGTCGACGTGGAGGACGCCGTTTTCGACGCTGAGCCGGCGGTGCGATAAGTTGGAACGCACAGTGGCGCCTCGTTCCGCGAGGCAGGCCCGTCGCGCTGGTTCAGCCACAGCTTCACGACAAAACGAAGGCATCACCCCTTGATGACTCCAATCGGGCGCATCCGGGCGACCTTCTTTGACAGGCCAGCGGAGTGGACGACATCGACGACCAGGTTGACGTCCTTGTAGGCGTCGGGCTGTTCTTCGGCGAGGCCCTTCCAGCTCTGGGCGCGAGCGATCACCCCGCGCTGCTTCAGCTCCTGGTCAATGCGGCGGCCTTTGGCTTCGCGGACGGCTTTTGTGCGGCTCATCACGCGGCCGGCGCCGTGACAGGTCGTGCCAAACGTCTGCTCCATGCTGCCCGGCTGTCCGACAAGCACCCAGCTCGCGCGGCCCATGTCGCCGGGGATGAGGACGGGTTGTCCGATCTCGCGATAACGATCGGGAATCTCGGGATGGCCGGGCGGAAATGCACGCGTCGCGCCTTTGCGATGGACCCAGACGCGCTTGCGTGCCGCCTCGATTGAGTGCTCCTCGAACTTCGCGATGTTGTGCGCGACGTCGTAGACCAGACCCATCTGCAGACTCTGCCAGGAATCGTCGAAGACGCGCGCGAAGACCTCGCGCGCCTGCCACATCAGAAGCTGGCGGTTACACCACGCATAATTGGCTGCGGCCCGCATTGCTCCGAGGTAATGGCTGCCTTCCGGGCTGTTGACCGGAGCACACGCAAGCTGCCTGTCGGGCAGTTCGATTCCATATTTCTCGGGGATTCCGCGGAGCAGTCGCAGTGCATCATCGCAGACCTGATAACCGAGTCCGCGTGAACCGGAGTGGATCATCACGCAGACCATGTCTTTTTCGAGGCCCATGACTTCGGCAGCGTGCGCATCGAAGATTGAGTCGACGATCTGCACTTCGAGGAAGTGGTTTCCCGACCCCAGCGTTCCGCACTGACTGGCGCCGCGTTCGAGAGCGCGATCACTGACGAGGTCTGGATCGGCGCCGTCCAGGCAGCCATGAGCCTCAGTGAATTCGATGTCGGCGTCAGTGGCGAGTCCGCGGTCCTTGAGAAATGGAACACCCTCACCCATCAGCCGCCGCAGTTCGTTGGGCTCGAAGCGGTACTTGCCCTTGCGGCCGGTGCCCGTCGGCACGGCTTTGAAGAGTTCGTCGACCAGCCGCTGCTGAAACGGCTTGACGTCCTGGTAGAACAGGTTCGAGCGAATCAGTCGGACGCCGCAGTTGATGTCGTAACCGACGCCCCCCGGCGAGATGACGCCGCCTTCATCTGGATCGGTCGCGCAGACGCCGCCGATGGTGAAACCGTAACCCCAGTGAATGTCCGGCATGGCGAGACTTGCGACCTGAATCCCAGGCAGTGTTGCGACATTCGCCACCTGCTCGGGTGCCTGATCGCCACGGAGCAGTTCCACCAGTGCATCGCTGGCGTAAATCAGACCGTCGACGCGCATCTCCGGCTTATAGGATCGCGGAATCCGCCACAGGTACTCGTTGACGCGTTCAAGCGGTCCGGTGAAATCTGACTTGCCCATTACAGTGCTTTCTGGAGTTGGCTCCTGGAGCCTCGGGTTAACGCCTTGACTTCAATTTCGGTCGCGGTGGGACAGGGGTGGGAAAATCCGCGTTCGCAGGTTTCTGGAGATTCTGAGCAGCTCGGACAGATTCAGACGACCGGGTGAAAGAAGTTGGAGAAGTTGAAGATTAACGATTGCAGCGGCCGGGGGATTTCGCCAATGTCCCGCCCCGATTGACCTCTGAGATGTGGGCGCTGTCGGATTCTGACCGAAATCCGGCTGCTGCCAACGGGCCTCTGCCTGACGAGCGATCTGTTCCTGATCGCTCGCGCGACTGTCCTGCTGACGTCGCGTCTGTCGATCACCGGCGCCACTTCGGTACAGATCCCGCGGACGGTCCGCGTTCGCACCGTCTCGAAACATGTTTATGTCAGGATGGCATCCATGAATCCAATCAGCGGTTTACTGATCGGCACACTGCTGAGCGTGTCGATGGTCCCCTCGAAATCAGATTTGAGTTCAACTGCGGCAGCGTCCGCTCAAACAGCAGTCAACGAATCGCGAGCCAGTCTCGCACCGACGCTCCCGTCCGATGGGACGTCGGCGCCGTCGACGATCAGCGGTCAGATGATTGATCTGACAGGTTTCGCACTCGATGCTCAGGAAGCAGCAAAGGCAACTGCCCAGGCCGCCGCTGTGCAGGATTCTGACCAGGCTCCCGACGTGCCGGCGACTCCCAGAGTTCCCAAACGTCAGATCCTGGTTTTCAAGGCGACCTGGTGTGGCGCCTGCCAGTTGTTGAATCCTGCCTGGCCGAAGCTGCGTGAAGTCAACTGGCGGATTGGCGAGCAGAACACCGATCACTTCCGACTGGTCGATTCGGATCAGCATCCGGACCTGATTTCCCGCTATGGAATCACGGCGTTGCCGACGATCGTCCTGCTGGAGAACGGTCGCGAAATCGACCGGACAGGGCAGATTCTGAATGCTGTTGATCTTGCCGAGTTTTACTACGGCCGGCTGCGGTGATCTCACCGTCTGAGACAATGACTCGTCCAATGGACGTATCAGTGATTCGTAACGCGTTATAGGCGTGCGAGTTCCGAAAACTGAGTCGATCCGGCTGAGTTGAAACACCGTCAGGTCACGAGTAGCATCGCGCGCTGATTTGCGCGTGCCAGGGAAATGCTGACATCCAGTGACGCTTTTCTCAGAACTGCCGGTCTGGTGACTGAAACCGTGACAGGTTCTTCTCGACTCCGTAACCCGTTCCCCCGAAAAGGGTTTGCCATATGGCTGAGAATGCTGGAACTGCGAGCGAGTCCTTCAATCTCGAAAAGCTCAAGGAACTGATTGAGCTGATGGAAAAGCACGGGCTGAGCGAAGTTCATCTTCGTCATGGCTCCGAGCAGTGGCGGTTGCGACGCGGTGGTCAGGAGACTGTCCAGTACGTTCCAGCCGCTCCGGCTCCCGCACCTGTGGCAGTTGCAGCGGCACCGGCAGCTCACGCAGCACCGACGCCTGCCCCTGCCAGCGACCTGCCCGCAATCAAGAGCCCGATTGTCGGAACGTTTTATTCGTCACCCAGCCCGGAAGACCCGGTGTTTGTGCAGAAGGGGTCGAAAGTTGGACCGGACACTGTTGTCTGTATCGTTGAGGCGATGAAAGTCTTCAATCAGATCACAGCGGACGTCAGCGGCACGATTGAAGAAATCCTTGTCAATAATGGTGATCCGGTTGAGTCCGGCCAGCCGCTGTTTCGAGTCCGCCCCAACTGACGACGGGAATCGACAGGTGAACGGACCGGCCAGCCGCCGCTCACAACCAGGATGTGATGGAATGATGCCGTGCCTGTTCGACCGAAATTGCCGTCGGACAGGCTCTTTTTTCAGAACGACTCCGTCTCACGACTGATCCGGGCCGCTGACAGTTCACACGTCGCTGTCCAGTTTGGCTGAAGCCCGGTTCTCAGTCGGAACGGGTCGAGCAGACACTCCTCAAACCGAATTCGTTGGACGCCTATGTTTCAGCGCATCCTTGTCGCGAATCGTGGTGAAATCGCTCTGCGCGTGATCCGTGCCTGTCGGGAACTCGGGATTGAATCCGTGGCGGTTTTCAGTGAGGCCGACCGCGGAGCGCACTATCTCGAACTGGCTGACGAGAAGTACTGCATCGGACCTGCGCCTTCGACGAACAGCTATCTCTTTTTCAACAATATCATCGCTGCTGCCGAGATCGGGAACGCGCAGGCAATTCATCCCGGATACGGCTTTCTGGCGGAGAACGCCGAATTTGCCCGCATCTGTCGCGAGTGTGATATCGAGTTCATCGGCCCTCCGCACGAAGCGATGAACAAGCTGGGCGACAAGGTCGCCGCCCGTCAGATGGCGATGGCCGCCGATGTTCCGGTTGTGCCAGGCAGCGACGGCCTCATCACCAGCGAAGCTGAAGCTGTCCGCATTGCCGAGGAAATCGGCTATCCCGTTCTAATCAAGGCAACGGCTGGCGGCGGCGGTAAGGGGATGCGGGTTGCCCGCAATGTTGACGACCTCAAAAGCGGCCTGAAAAACGCCGCTCAGGAAGCCGAGAAGGCGTTCAAGAACGCCGGAGTCTATCTCGAAAAGTACGTTGAGAACCCGCGGCATATTGAGGTGCAGATCCTGGCCGACCGGCACGGTCACGTTCTCCATCTGTGGGAACGTGACTGCTCAACGCAGCGTAAGCACCAGAAGCTGATTGAGGAATCGCCAGCGCCGAATCTTCCCGAAGCCGTGCGGCAGTCGATCTGCGAATCGGCGTGCCGGCTCATCAGGTCAGCGGATTACGACAATGCCGGCACCGTCGAGTTCATCGTTGACAGGGATTTCAATTTCTACTTCATCGAAGTTAATGCGCGGATTCAGGTTGAACATCCGGTTTCGGAGCAGGTTTCCGGAATCGACCTGATCGAAGAACAGATCCGCGTGGCGGCAGGTGAAAAACTGAGCTTCACGCAGGATGACATCCCTCGCAACGGTTCAGCGATCGAAGTTCGCATTAACGCAGAAGACCCGAATCATGATTTCCGGGGCAGTCCCGGAACGATCACAAAACTGCGAGTGCCCGGTGGCCGCGGCGTGCGGTTTGATTCGCACGTTCACGAGGGCTATCGCATCAGCCCCTATTACGATTCGATGGTTGGCAAGCTGATCGTGCATCGTCCGACCCGCGAACAGGCGATTGCGTGCATGTTGCGGGCGCTGGATGAATTTGTCATCGAAGGCGTCGCCACAACGATTCCGCTGCTCAAGCAGATTCTGCGTGACCCGGCCTTTGCCAATGGCGAAGTTGACACTCGCTGGCTGGAACGGACGATCGATCAGTTCATTCCAGCCGAGTGAGCCAGGCATCCACCGTTTTTCAGTGGCAGTCAGAGCAGTTTGGCGCCACAGGCAGAAACCTCAATCACACGACAAGCTGAGAGACTCAGGAGTTAGTTCGATGGCCCAGGCCCGTCCGCTCGCGCATCCCGAAAAAGTCGAGCACAGTTTCAAACGCGTTGCGATTCTCTTCTCCGGAGGCCCGGCTCCTGCCGCCAACGCCGTCATTTCAACCTGCGCCTCATCGTTCGAGAAGAGTGGCATCGAAGCCGTTGGCGTCCTGCATGGTTATCGTCACCTGATGGAGTTCGGTCCGGACAACCCGCTGCAGGAAGGTCGCGATTACGTCATTCTCGATGGCCACAAGCTGAAGCGGACGCGCAACCAGCGAGGCATCATCATCGGCACTGCGCGAGCCAACCCCGGCAAGCTGATCCAGTCGATGGCTGATATGCAGGACGCCGAAAAGACGGCTCCCATGAAGACGACCTACGAAGCCCTGCTGTCTCTGGGCGTCGACGCGCTTGTCTCGATTGGCGGTGATGACACGCTGAAAACCGCCAACAAGTTCAAGCTTTACCAGGAGACGCTGCCCGCAGGCAGTAAGAAGCTGCCGGTCGTCCACATCCCGAAAACGATCGACAACGATTACAACGGGATCGATTTTACATTCGGGTATTTTACCGCCGTCGAGGTTCTGGCCGGCGAACTGCGCAACCTGCTGGCTGACGCCGAAGCCAGCGAAAGTTACTTCGTCGCTGAGTCAATGGGCCGCAGTGCCGGTTGGCTGGCATACGGGGCGGCGATCGCCAGTGAAGCGAGTCTCGTGATCAGCGTGGAAGATATCACCGGCGAGCTGGCTGACGAGGAATCGTGGACGAACCCGAAGACGGGAGCGACAGAAAGCCGCAAGATCATGAGGATTGACGGTGTCGTGAAGCGCATTGTCAAGACGATGCGCGTCCGTGAGGACAAGTACAATAAGCGATATGGCACGATCATTCTGGCCGAAGGACTCGCCGAAATGATGCCATCCAGCCAGCTCGAAGGGATTCCTCGCGACGACCACGGTCACATTTCGGTCGCACACGTCGACCTCGGCAAGCAGTTTGCGAAACTGGTCGCGGCTGAGTACAGAGAGCAGACCGGTAAGTCACGTAAAGTCACCGGACTGCAACTCGGCTACGAATCTCGCTGTGCTCCGCCCACCGCGTTTGACGTCATGCTCGGCAGTCAGCTTGGAGTCGGTGCCTATCGGGCCATTGTTGAGAACAAGTTGAACGGAGTAATGGTCTCGATCGTCGGCCAGCTCGACCTGCGGTTTGTGCCGTTCGAGGAACTGGTCAATCCGCAGGACCTGGTCACCGTCGTGCGATACATCGAGCCGGGCTGCGATTTCCATCAGCTCGCCCGATTCCTCGAAACCTATGTGCAATAAGCTGCCGGTCTTGTTCAGGCCGACACAAATCTGCGCAGGCCGACCTCGACGATACGGCGACTGTCCAATCCCGGAAATCCAGAATTTGCCTGTCGGTCGGGAACTGCCTTGTCGTAGAGTTCGCCGAGAGGCGTCCCGGTAGTTTGCTCAAAGAACCCGCGGGACAGACGTCCGCTATTGATTTTGCAGAATGAGCGCCGCATGTCAGATTCGCAGCAGGTTCCGCCGGAGTCAGGAGAACCGAAGAAGGGCAAGCCGCCGGGCAAGCCGGAGTCGCCAGCGTCGAATCGGATCATTCTGATCCTGCTGATCGTCGCGACAATTCTGCTGGTCTTCTACCCGCTGATCTCGGGTCGCAGCAGCGCGAAAGTCGTCAGCTACAGCGAGTTCAAGAAACAGGTCGAGTCGGGCGAACTCAATCCGACCAACGTCCACGAACTGCTGTTCCGGCTGAACTCGATCACTTGGCAGGACCAGCCGGTGCCTGAGGACGGTTCCGAACCGAAGATCAAGCCGCAGACATTTCAGATCCCCGCTGGTTCAATGCACTCCGAAGCGCGCGAATCTCTCTGCGAACTGCTGGAGAAGAAAGGCATCGGCTTCGAGTTTGAAGCCGGACCCTCCAACTGGGATGCCTACATCCTGCTGCTGCTGATTGCCGCCCCGTTCGTGCTGCTGTTCATCCTGATGCTGCGCCGCATGGGGGGCGCCGGATCGGCGCTCGCATTCGGGCGGAGTCGCGGCAAGGTTTACGCTCAGGACGATCTGGGCATCACGTTTGACGATGTGGCAGGCATCGACGAAGCCGTTGAAGAACTCAAGGAAGTCGTCGAGTTTCTGAAGTCTCCGGGCAAGTACCAGGCACTCGGTGGCCGTATTCCGAAAGGTGTGCTGCTGGTCGGCCCGCCAGGCACCGGTAAGACGCTGCTGGCGAAAGCGGTCGCCGGTGAAGCGGGAGTTCCCTTCGTCAGTCTGTCGGGGTCCGATTTCGTCGAGATGTTCGTCGGCGTTGGTGCGGCACGCGTGCGTGATATGTTCCAGCAGGCGGCTCAGCGATCGCCGTGCATTATTTTCATCGACGAACTCGACGCCCTCGGCAAGGCTCGTTCCGCCGGAGTGCCCGGCAGTCACGACGAACGCGAGCAGACCCTCAACGCACTGCTGGTCGAGATGGACGGTTTCGGTTCCGACCAGAGCGTCATTGTGATGGCCGCAACAAACCGGATCGACGTGCTCGACCCCGCGCTGCTGCGTCCGGGGCGGTTTGACCGGCACGTCATCGTCGACCGGCCGGATATCAAAGGTCGGGAGCGGATTCTCAAGGTCCACTCAACGAAGGTCAAAATCAACGAGACCGTTGATCTGGCGCGGATTGCGAAGCTGACCGCTGGTTTTGTCGGTGCGGACCTCGCGAATCTGGTGAACGAGGCAGCGCTGCTGGCCGCTCGGAAGAGCCTGAAGTGCGTCACGATGAAGGAATTTGAAGAGGGATTTGAACGCGTTGTCGCGGGCCTCGAAAAGCAGAGCCGAGTGCTCGACGAAGAAGAGAAAGAACGCACCGCGTATCACGAATGCGGGCACGCGCTCATCGCCTGCAGCCTGCCGAATGCCGACCCGGTCCACAAGATTTCCATCATTCCGCGAGGTCAGGCACTCGGCTACACGATGCACCTGCCGGACAGCGAACGGCATAATCGGACTCAGACTGAGCTGGTCAGTTCGATCTGCTGCCTGCTGGGCGGTATTGCGGCTGAAGACGTCGTCTACAACGAGACGTCAGTCGGTGCGCAGAACGATCTGCAGCGAGCGACTGATATCGCGCGGCGTATGGTCACGGAGTTCGGCATGAGTCCGAAGCTCGGTCGCATTCACTACAGCGAGTCGCGATCGAATCCGTTTCTCGGAGTGACCACTGCCGCCGAGCCGGTCCATGCCGAGCAGACGATCCGCGAGATCGACCTCGAAGTGAAACGCATTCTCGACGAGTGCAATGCGACGGTGCTCGATATCCTGCGTCGCCGTCGCGCTGTTCTCGAACAGATGACGCGCGAGTTGCTTGAGGTCGAGACGATGGATGCCGATCATCTGAAACGGATCCTCGACGAGCATCATCCCGGTCCGCAGATCGTGCCCGGTACTCATCCCAAGCCTGGCAAGGCAGAGGGAGATGTTCCGGCCGCGGAACTGCCTGACGAGTCTGAGTCATCAGAGACGTCTGACACGGCAGAGGCGAACTGATCCTGGGAGACCATCTCGGCAGGTGTCCGTGACTCATGTGTGCGGCCAGTCAGCACGCATGACTGGCGATCAGCCGTACGAGTTCCGAGACGTCACCGCTGCGCCGCAGTTCGAGTTTGACGGGATCCGTGTGTCCGGACAGCCACAGCGTGACGTCGGCGTCGAGATCGAAGTGCCCGGCTGTCTCGACCGAGAACTTGACGATGCTGCGGTAAGGAATTGAGACGTATTCCGTCTTCCGGCCGGTGAGCCCCTGTTTATCGACGAGGATGATGCGCCGGTTCGTGAGCACGGTCAGATCCCTGACAAGCTGATAGGCGAGTTCGACTTGCTCGCCAGCGACCAGAATCTTCTGCAGTTGCGTCTCGACTTTTTCAGCGTCGGCTTCAGATGAGAGGCCGAGCATCCCGTTCAGAAATCCCATGCTGGCGATCCCTTCTTTCGGTCCACGAAATGGATTATTCAACGAAGTCGTCGAACGTCGAGAGATCGTATCAGACTTCCGGACGCACTGGAGAATCCCGCATGAGAATCGTTGTCCTTCTGACTGCAACGCTGCTCGCGATCCAGCCGCGCGTTTCCATCGCGCAGAACACAACCAACTTTCCGCACATCGGACACGTTGACCGATTCAGTACCGAACTCGACAGGCTGATCGGCAAAGACGCCGTCATCGAGGTGCTTTGCGGCGGCTTCGACTGGTCGGAAGGCCCGGTCTGGATTCCGGAAAAAGAGAACCGGTTCGGCGGCTTCGTTCTCTTTTCGGACATCCCGCACAACGTCGTGATGAAGTGGCAGGAAGGCGTTGGAGCTTCAGTCTTTATGAAACCGGCCGGCTACACCGGTGTCGCTGACTACGGCCGGGAACCGGGCAGCAATGGACTGGCACTCGACAGGCTGGGCCGGCTGGTGCTGTGTGAGCATGGCGACCGGCGCATCTCGGTGCTGACTGCGGGCGGAGGCAAGATGACGCTTGCGGATCGCTGGAACGGGAAGCGACTCAATAGTCCGAACGATCTGGCGATTCGCAGCAACGGCGACATCTTCTTCACCGATCCGATTTACGGTCTGCCACAGCGCGAGAACGACCCGCAGCGCGAGATCGACTTCTGCGGCGTCTTTCGGCTCGAACCGGATGGCACCGTCACGCTGCAGTGCCGCGAGATCTCCCGGCCAAACGGCATCGGATTTTCTCCGGACGAGTCGATTCTGTACGTCGCCAGCAGCGACGGCAGCGACCCTGTCTGGCGAGCCTTTCCTGTTGATGCGGAGGGCAATCTCGGAACACCGAAACCGTTCTTCGATTCCTCAAAGGACGATCGCATTCCGAAAGGCGGCGGCGACGGGCTGAAGGTCGACGTTCATGGAAACGTATTTGCCACCGGGCCGGGCGGCGTGCTGGTGCTCTCGCCGAAGGGCGAACTGCTGGGCCGCATTGTCACGGGCGAACGAATCGCCAACGTCGCCTGGGGCAACGACGGCTCGGTGCTGTATCTGACATCCGATATGTATCTCTGTCGGATTCAGACGAAGACACGCGGGACTGGCTTCAAGGATCGATGACGACGATCCCGGCTGCCGTCAGAGTCCCGTGTGCCGTTTGCCACAGGCCTGGCCAGTGACTTCGTTTCTGTGCCAGTGTCGAACTGGACACGACGTTTGACTGCGAATTCCGACCCGCTGACGGCACTACAGGCCGTGTCGCAGTCGAATCTTCGTGGCGGCAATTGTGGCGGCGTAGAGCCTTGTCGTCGGTTTCGGCGATTGTGACAGGCTGTCGAGCAGTGGCAGGCTGGCCGGGGAGCCGATCGATCCGAGCAGGTCGATCAGGGCGTTGCGTTCGAGGTTGTCGTCGAGCGTTGCCAGTTGGCCGAGTGCCAGCTCGCCGGTTTCTGACAGTCCGGCCTGCTCGATGAGTTGCCGCAGCGCGTAGCTCGGTGGCTGCTCGCCAGCCTGTTCAACAATCCGGTCGCCGACGGCTTTTGTCGCGAGCGGCTTGAGTGCTTCAACAGCGACCGGCTGCAGCCCTGCCTGTGCGGGGTCGACGATGATCGCCAGCACCGGGCCGATGCTCTTCTCAGACGCCCAGTTCCTCAAGGCTCCGAGAGTCGGATGCTTCAGTGAGTTTTCGCCGCCAGCCAACTGGCTGAGCAACAGTGTTTCGACTTCGGGCTGCAGCGCGTCAATGCGCGGCAGTTTGCCGAGTTCCGAAAGCGTCTGGTGGCGTGTAAATGAATTGTCTGCAGTCCTGAGTGACTCAAGCAGTCGCTGCACGGCAAGGTGTTGCGGCGTAAGACCAGCGGCGTCGGCATTGTTCTGCGCGGCCGCAACGGCCTGTTCATCAGCGGCGCGATTGCGGACGTCGTCGAGCGCTCGCTTTGCGAACGTCTTGCGAAAGAAGTCGTCGCCGCTGGCGATCAGTTCGAGCGGCTTGATGGACTTCGATCCGCCGACCTTCTGCAGGATCTCGCAGGCCAGTTGTACTTTGCGGTTGTCGTTTTCGGACAGAAGTTCGAGCGTTGCATCCTCGGACAGCGGCCCGAGTTTGATCAGCGCGTCTTTCGCCGCAAGCTGAGCGGACAGATTGCTGAGCAGTTTGACGAGTGGTTCGGCGGCTTGCTGATCGCCGAGGACTGCCAGAGTGCCACAAACGCCGCGCACAACAGCAAACTCGTTGCCATCGCCGAGTCGCGCGATCAGCGGTTCGACCGAAGCTTTCGAGCCCCAGACTCTGAGCGCCGCCGCCGCCGCTCCGGCCACCTGCTGATTGGAATCGGCCAGTTGTTCGAGCAGGACGGCTTCGATTTCTGCCTGTCGGTCTGGCTCGACGGCGATCTTTTCAAGCTCCGCAATTGTCTGCGGCAATCGGATCTTCTGAACCTGATCCTTCGGGTTGCGAATTGTTTCGAGCAGTGCATCGAGTTTCCCGCCAGCCGGTTGTGCGGCCTTCTCGGCGGCGTCCTGCTGCTGTTTGAACTGCAGCTCAGCCAGACGGACAGCGGCTTCGCGTTTGATCTGAGCAACAATTTCCGGCGCCTCGTGTTGAACTTCGATCCGCACGGGAATTCGCGTCTGTTCGTTCTCGCTGTTCTGCTCGAAGCGATGGTCCAGCGTAAATTTTTCGATCAGGCCACTCTTGCGGCTGAAAGTGACCTCGCCGGTGCCGGAGATGCGGAAGTACGGCCGGTTGTCGTCATCGAGCGTCGTCAGGCTGAACGTCTTCTCAAGCACGACCAGATCGTCTGAATCCGACTTGATCCGGTACTGGTGAACTTCGACGGCGTCGAGTTCCTTAACGACCTGTGGATCAAACGGGCTGCCGACACGCGGTCCGCCAAATGGACGCGGCATCCTCGGCCGCGGAATACGCGGAATCGGGAAGCCGCCCGGACCATTGTTGCGTTTCTGCACGACAACTTTGATCCGTTCACGCACGGTCCAGGCATCCCGGCCGGACTGATCGAGCGGATGAACCGTCAGCAGTGCCATCGGTCCGGCCAGAAACGGAAGCTGCTCCGGAGCCTCGAACGATTCACGATGTCCGTTCGCGTCGACGGTGACTGCCCCGCGGTCGAAGCTGGAGTCGGGAATCATCGGCAGCATAAAGCCGCCGGCGTTGCGCGGTCGCTCGGTTCGGAAACTGCCACTGGTCGAGAGCGCGAACAGTTCGCCACTCGCTTTCAAAGGATTGATGGTGACGCGGACGAGGCCGACACCACGCGACACCGTTTCTGCGAGTGCCGGGCCGTCGAGCGGCGCCGCGGCCGGCGTTCCTTCCGGAGTCACGTTGTGCTGCTTCAGAAACTCGCTGACCAGTTCGCAGGGGACGCAGAAGCCCAGCCGGGTCAGTTCGAGCCCGACCAGTCGCGAACTGGCAACGCCGACGACGGCGCCGCGTTCGTCGACGACCGGACCGCCACTGTTGCCCGGATTGATCGCCGCGTCGATCTGATATCGCTTGCCGGCGTCAACCTGCAGGATGCCGGACAGCGAACCTCGCGTCACTTTGACGCCTTCTCCCAGCACAGTCGTCAGTGGAAAGCCGACCGCGCGAACATCCTGCCCGAGCTTAACCGCGTTGCCATCCGCCAGCGGGACCGGCAAGAGCCCGTTCGCCCTGACACGCAGCAGAGCGAGATCATTGTCGGGATCCTTCGCTGCCACTTCGGCTTCGTATTCCGTTCCGCCAAGTATGACGGCGATGTTGCTCGCTCCCTGTACGACGTGAGCACAGGTCACCAGCCAGCCATCCGAGCGAACAACGAAGGCAGTACCGGTACCCGTTTCCGGCTTCGAGTCTTCGGGCTTCTGATCGTCGCCTGTCGTCTTCTTTCCCGAGTTGACGGTCAGCTCGACATTCCCTGTCGTCGTCTGCTTCTGCCCATTCTGCTCCGCCGTCAGCTTGATCGAGTAACCGTGAATTTCGCCGGGCACCCAGTGATAAACGAGCGGCTCGCCTTTGCGCGTCGGTTCGAAGCTCGCGACGTCTGCCGTTGCCTGGACCGAGCTGCGGTCGGCGACAGAACCGGCTTTCGGGCGAGCAGTGGTCGCTGCCACAGCGACTTCTCTGGAATCAGCAGCGGTGGCAGCAGCGGTCTCGACAGGGATCGCCGTTTCACTCGCACCAGCAGTTTCTGCTGGCCGCGTCGACTCAGCAGAACGAGTTGCCTCAGAAGCAATAGCACCTGCTGGCTGGGCCGGAGCCGGCTTCGTGACGACTGGCACGGCGATGGATTTTTCTGCAGCAGCA
The DNA here is from genome assembly GCA_016124895.1 of bacterium. Classification (GTDB taxonomy): domain Bacteria; phylum Planctomycetota; class Planctomycetia; order Planctomycetales; family Planctomycetaceae; genus JAPOLP01. Next base: position 33,712 of record WGMU01000021.1, on the reverse strand, counting down.
ATCTCCCGATCATCAACGGGCTGGCGCGGCGAATCCTGCGCGGCCGCCGACTCGGCAACGGCGACGTCCGAGTCGCTCGACGCAGCAGAATCGACACTGGCCAGCGTGGGTGGTGCAGGTTTGAGTTTGGAGTTCGAATTCCCTCCGAGCAGCACCAGCAGACCGTACACACCAGCGATCAAAACGCTGAGACCTGTCACCCCGGCGGCTCCCAGCAGGACGAGCGTCCGTCCGTCGTGATTTTCGTCCGGCACCTCAGACGGTCGACGATCGTGAGACATCGTGCAGCTCCATTTGCAGAAGAAAAACAGTCGGCAAGACTTCGTGATTCGGCACCGCCTGAACAGCGGCTCGGAAATGGACGGCCATGCTAACGCGGCTTAGAGTCGAAGTAGACTGCGAAGGTTCCCTTTTTTGAGGTCTTCAGCCGGGTACTCAGACTCGTCGACGTGCCCTATTCTCTGAGTCGAGTTCTCCGAGCGGAAACCGTTACCTGCTCCAGTCAACTGCCGATTCACTTCTGCCGGACTCCCTGATGACTCGCAACCTTGTCAAAACACTTCTACTCGTTTCCATTCTGAGCGGCCCCGGTGCTATCGCAGCGAGCTGCGCCGAGCCGGCGACTCGATTGAACCGGTCACCGAACATCGTGCTGTTTCTTGTCGACGATATGGGCTGGATCGATCCGGCCTGTTACGGCAACCCGTTTCACGAAACGCCGAACATCGACCGGCTGGCTCGACAGGGGATGAGGTTCACCGACGCGTACGCCGCCTGCCCGGTCTGCTCGCCGACTCGAGCCAGCATCATGACGGGGCGGTACCCGGCGACAGTGAACCTGACCGACTTTATTCCCGGCCACTGGCGTCCGTGGGAGAAGCTCGCCGTACCGAAGTTCAACCAGGAACTGCCGTACTCGGAAGTGACGATCGCGGAAGCACTCAAACCGGCCGGTTACGTGTCGGCGGCGTTCGGCAAGTGGCACCTCGGCGGAGCGACGCACAACCCGGACAGTCAGGGTTTCGATGAGATGCTGGTCACTGGCGGCCGACACTTTTTCCCGAACTTCCGGACGACGCCGCCGGAAGAGATCGAAGACGGCGCGTACCTCGCCGACGTGCTGACTGATCATGCGGAAAAGTTTATCGAGAAACACCGCGACGAACCGTTCCTGCTCTACCTGCCACATTACGCTGTGCATATCCCGCTGGAAGCGAAGCAGGAACTGATCACGAAGTACGAGCAGAAGCAGCCGAAACCGCCGGGCCGAGTCAACAATCCCGTTTATGCAGCGATGGTCGAGCACATCGATCAGAGCCTCGGCCGCATTATGGCGAAGCTCGACGAACTGCAGCTTGCCGACGACACGCTGCTCGTTTTCTTTTCGGATAACGGCGGGCTGTATCAGCGGTTCGATAAGCAGGGCGGGCCAGTGATGGTCAACATGCCGCTGCGGGACGAGAAAGGTTCGCTGCACGAAGGCGGCATTCGTGAGCCGCTGATTGTCCGCTGGCCGGGGCACGTTCCGGCCGGCGCCGAATGTCACGTTCCGGTGTCGAGCGTTGATCTGCTGCCGACATTCGTCGAACTCGCCGGGCCGGAGACAAAGTCCGCTCTGACGAACCGGCTCGACGGCGTGAGCCTTGTGCCGCTGCTGACTCAACGTGGTGAGTTGTCGGCCCGGTCGCTGTTCTGGCACTACCCGCACTATCACCACACCACGCCGGCCGGTGCGATCCGCAAGGGCGATCTGAAGCTGATCGAGTACTTCGACGACGGCCACGTCGAGCTTTACGACCTGAAGCGCGACCTGAGCGAGAAGCACAATCTCGCGGCCGAGCGACCGGAAGTTGCCAAAGCGCTGCAGCAGGAACTCGCTGCCTGGCGAGATCGAGTCGGAGCAAACATGCCGACGCCGAACCGGGATTACGATCCCGAAAAGGCGTCGCAGTGGAAGCAGCGGCCACGACAACAGCGTGCTCCGCAAAAGCGTCGAGCAGTCGGAGCAGCGAAATCGTGACGGCGGATGTCGACCAGGAAACCTTGCCTGATCAGGATCGGCGGCTGCGAAGACGCGTCGGTCTGGGGCTGTTGATTGGGCTGATTCTCTGCTGCGGTCTGATCCTCTGGGCGGAGTCGCAGCGCTGGCAGCAGCTTGAAGGTGGTGCCGTCGACTGGCTGTTCGATATGAACGTCGACAGCTCACCCTTCGCGATTCTGTTTCTGCTGCTGCCGCTGTTCTGGTTGCTGCGTTCGCCGATCCTCGCGCACTCGCCTGCCTGGCTGCGGGCGATCGAGGGCTGGCTGGCCGAGGGTCCAATTGATTTCTCAGCGGGCGAAGATCGCAGAAGCCGCTGGAGTCGCCGGTTCCGAACTCTGATCGGAGTGCTGATCGTTGCTGCGGTTTCGGCTGCAGCCTGCCTGCGCGTCGCGTCGACCGAAATCAATGGCACAGAGAAAACGTTCGCTGAACTGCCGCCGGGGTTTCACGACGAGTTCAGTTACCTGTTTCAGGCGGAGACGTATCTCGCGGGGCGTTTCTCGTTCCCGAGTCACCCGGACGTGCCGCGGCTGTTTGATCAGATGCACGTGCTCAATGAGGGCCGGTTTGCCAGCCGCTACTTTCCTGGTACGGGAGCCTGGTTCGCTCCGTTTCTCGCGGCGGGTAATGTCTACGCCGGAGCGTGGGCGGCGACCGTACTGACGTGCGTCTTCGTGTTTCTGTGCGGGCGCGAACTCGCGTGCAACGGCGTCGGCCTCATCGCCGGGCTGCTGGTCGCCCTGTCGCCGGGCATCGATCTGTTCGGCAACACGCTGCTGGCTCACCAGCCCACGCTGGTCGGCCTCGGCCTGTTCCTGTGGCAGTTCCTGAAGCTGCTGCGTCGACTGCGGACGACTCAGCCGATAGCGGTCGTCGTGCCAGCAGTTCTCGCCGGAGCCGGCCTCGGCTTCGCGGCGCTCTGTCGCCCGATGACTGCTGCTGGGTTCGCTCTGCCCTGCGGACTGTGGGTCGTTGTCTGGGGTGTGCGGCAGTTACGGACGCAGCTCCAGATTGTTCTCACCGTGGCGGTCAGCATGGCGGTGCCGCTGATGATTGCGTTCGGATTGCTCGGCGCCGCGAATCTGGCAATCACCGGCAGCGTGACGAAAACGCCTTACCAGCTTTACACGGAACTCTTCACCCCGCGGCACATGTTCGGCTTCCATAACGTCGAACGTGCGCAGCCGTTGCTGACTGACCGCGTGCTCGAGAATTACGATCGCTGGGCGCAGAATCTCGACGCGAACCTGGCCGCCACCAACGTCTGGCACCGCCTACTGGCAAGCTGGCAGTGGACGCTCAGCATTGTTGCTCTGGTCCTGTCCCTGATGATTTTTCTGGCGAGCGGTCGTCGCCTGCTGGACGCGCGCTGGTGGCTGGTCCCGGCCGGCATTCTGTCGCTGCACGCCGTGCATATTCCGTACTGGTACGACGGCATTCTGCACTGGCACTACGTGTTTGAGTCTGGCGTACTGTGGTGCCTGCTGGCTGCTGCTGCGACGCTGCTGATCGTCCGGTATTCACGCATCGCCGAGCGTCGCTGGCTGGCCGTCTGGTGGATCCTGCTGCTGGCGACGTCGATCACGCTGAATCAGATCGCCGTGCCGCCGTTCTGGGGGGCGTCCCGACTGACGGTCGGCATCAACCAGTTTGCGTTTCCCCGCAGCCGGTACGAGTTCTTCCGGCAGTTGCTGGCCCGCCGTGTCACCGAACGGCCGGCACTCGTTTTCGTCCGGCACGATCCCGACGACCGGCACCTCGACTACGTCAGCAATCACCCGTCACTGACAGCAGACATCCTCATCGGCCGCCTGCCAATGGATCGCCAGACTTCGGAAGAAGACACCGTCAAAGCCGCCCGCCGGGCCTTCCGAGACCGAGCGATTTACCTCTTCGATGCGAAGTCCGGCCGACTGGCGTTGCTGTACCGGCCGCCCTCGCGGGAGAACGGCCAGGCGAGCTAACCTTGCGGCAATCGCGTCACGTAGACCGGACTGCTCCAGGCAAGCGACTGATCGATCTGCGTCACTCGAATCCAGTATGGAAATTCGCCGTCGAATGGTTCGGTGTCGACGAATTCCTGCTCAAACGACTGCGCGCCACTGGCGTTTGGCGGCGGTCCGATCTGGATGAACCGGTTGACGCCGCCCGCGTCGACTCGATGTGTGTCGCTGCGGACGTCGGCGAGTTTCACTGTGAATGTCGCCGGTCCCGTGGCGAAGGTCAGTTCGGTTGAGTCATTGCTGCGTACGCGGATCAGAATCCCGGCGGCGTTACCGGCCGTCTGGCTGGTCCAGTCAATCTGCGTGGGCGAGGTCGCCGTCGCGCGGTCTTCCGTCGATTGAAAGTTGATCGATTCGATCAATTCGACCGTGTGGCTTGAGAGGGTCAGACTTCCGTCCCAGTCGACTCGCTGCAGCCGCGCAGTCCCTTTGCGCTCCGTGCCGCCCCAGAGAATCCGCAGTTCGACGGACTCGTTGCCTGGCGACACAACTGGCGGAGAGACCGTCCACGACTGGATGACCTCAACGCCCCGAAACAGATCGACACGTTCGATCGGCTGCGTTCCGTCAACGCAAAACCTGATCGTCGGGGAGTTCGCGGTCTGCAGTTCTGAGCCCATTAACTCGCCGTCGACTTCAAACCACAGTCGGATGCGCTCGCCGGTTGTCGCGTAACAGCGGCGCTGCTGCAGCGCTTCCCACAGCGCTTCGCGGGTCAGCTCGCGCGCGTAAACGGCGGTCAGGCCATTACGCAGGTTGCGGATCAGCCGTCGGCCCGGATGGTCGGCTCCGGGACGCCCCATTACACCGTCGGTTCCCGCCGTCAGTCCGACTCGGTAACCGCGTGCCAGAGCGTCCATGAAGAACCACTCGACGGTGCCGTGGGTCGAATGTGTCTCGCACAGCCGCTCGATTTTCGGCTCGTACCAGTCGAGATTCGTCATGCGCCCGCCGACGTGCAGATTGACCAGCACGTTCAGATCACGAAACGCCGTGTGAAACTCGGGTGCCGTGCGTGCGTCTGGAGTCGGGTCGGGATCGGCCTCGCGGAAGAAGCGGTCGCTGCGCCGCAGTTGCGGTTCGTCGTCGAAGTAGAATACGTTGCGGTCGCCGCCGTCTTTGGTCAGCGCGCTCCATTCACAGCCGAGGATCGGCACGAAGCGGCCCGATTCGTTGTATTGCCTGGTGACCTCGCGGGTGTGCTGCCAGTCATCGAGCGTGACGTAATGATCGTTGGCCTGGTGGGTCATGAACTGCAGTCCTGAAACGTCGCGACCGAAGGCGTACGACTGAGCCAGAGATCCGGAACCGCAGCCGGTCTGCGTCTGGCCGGAATGCAGATCGCCCCAGAAGAGCTGCAGCTCCGGCAGAGCGGCACGGACGCAGACGCGATTCGTAGTGGTCGACAAGCCGCCCGCTGCAACGGTCAGTTGGTGATCGCCTGGTTTCAGAAACGTCACCGCGAAGTGATTCGCCGGTCGCACCATTTCTGTTTCGCATGGTGTGATCGTTGCGCCTGTGCTGCCATCAGACGCCGCAATGTGTGGCGGAGAGAGCACCGCGGTCGCGTTTCCCCAGCGGTCTTCGCCACGAACGATCAGCGTCACCGGCTGACCGATGGCGACGTCGCACTCAACGATGACCGCACGAAGTTGAACGGCTGGCTCCGGCGTGATGCGGAACGCTGGCTGCTGGACCAGGCGATGCCGACGCTGATCTCCGAGGTGGTCAATGAGCATCAGAAAGCGGCACTCATCGTCGACGCAGGTCGGAGCCCGCCAGCCTCCGCCGCCTTGAGAGCGGTCGCCGCACGTCAGTCGGACCCGGTCGCCGCGACGCAATTCGCCACTCGCCACGTTGATACGAATCTGGTGGTGCCACGGCTCGATGCCGGCAATCCAGTTGTAGCGAAGACTCAGTTCGACGTTGCCAGCTTCCTGCGAGTCACCGTCGGCTTCTGCTATCGCGTCGCCAGCGGGCAGAAACTCCAGCCGCATGAAGCCGTCGCTGGTTGGATCGTCCGGCTGCAGATTGCTCCAGTCAAACGGCCAGCGCCAGACAACCAGCAGATCTCCGCCGGTCCGTACAGGCTCTTCACCAATCTGCCACTCGAAGTCGACGGTCGTCGCTTCGCTGACGGTCAGGCTGTCAATCGGCGTGTGCGTTCCCGTTCCGTGCTTCCGCAGCCGCTCCTCGTCAGACAGGTCGAAATGATGCAGAATCCCGGCACGGCCGGACGGAGCAACACTGGAAACAAGCATTCGGCTGAGTCCTTTCCTGGACGATGTTGACTGCAGACGATGATTCATTCTCATCGCAGCCGGCCGTTCAATGCGAGTCACTTGAGTTGCCTGAGATCACTGAAGACAAACAAAAGGAAGTATCCTGATGAACCAGAGACTTCGATCGCTTGTGATGGTTCTGCTGGCAGCGTCGTGTCTGCCCGTGCGAAGCAGTGCTCAGTCCAGCAGGACCGAGCCGACCAGCGCAACGGAAGCGGAGGCCCGAAAGGCTCGGGAAGAAGCAGAACTCGACGCGAAATATCAGACGTGGGTTGCAGGTCTTTCGCCCGAACGGCAGGCCTGGGAGAAGACTCTCCAGGCGGAGCTGGGCGGATTCTATCTGCCGATTCATAAACGCGAAAAAGTTGCTGGACGATCGAATGCCTGGGATTTCGTTGAGGACGATCCCGCGCTGCCGCGAGTTCTGCTGATCGGCGATTCGGTCTCACGCGCGTATACACAGACGGTTCGCCGTGAACTGACCGGCAAGGCCAACGTGCATCGGGCTCCGGCCAATTGTGGTCCGACAGCGACCGGAGTCAGAAAGATTGATGTCTGGCTCGGGGACGGCAAGTGGGACGTCATTCACTTCAACTTCGGGATCCACGATCGCGCGACGCCGCTTGCTGACTACACGCAGCGTCTTGAACAGCTCATTGATCGGATGAGCAGAACGGGCGCCACTCTGGTCTGGGCGAGTACGACGCCGATCCCGGACGTTTCCGACAGGAAGTACGTGGCGGCTTCGATTGTCGAGCGTAATGCCGCGGCTGCCGAGTTGATGGCGAAGCATCAGATCGCGATCGATGATCTGTTTACGGCGGTCAGGCCACGGCTTGCCGAGCTGCAGAATCCCAATGACGTCCACTTCAGCGGTCCGGGGAACGAATTCCTCGGTCAGCAGGTGGCGATGTTTCTGGAGGGGATCCTCGATCGCACTGAGGACCGCAGGCTGATCGGGAAGTGACCGGAAACAAATTCGGAAAATGTGTTCCGTCAGGGGTAACCGCAGGACCCCATCTGCCATAGTCAATGGCATGAGCAATTCCGAGACGACGTCCGACGACCTGCTTGACGAGTCATTACACCGCGTGCAGCACGGTGAGGTGGCCGCATTTGAACGCATCGTGCGGCAGTTTGAACGCCCTTTGCGGGCGTGGCTGGCGGCGCAGGCTCCGCCGGGAGTCGACGTCGACGAAATTGCGCAGCGGACGTTTGTGGCTGCCTACATGCGGTTGAGCGAATTTGAAATCGGGACGAATTTTTCCGCGTGGCTGTTCACGATCGCGCGCTATCAGTTGAAGACAGAGACGACCCGGCTGCGTCGCGTTGCGGATTATCACGCTCGGTATGCGCCGGATCTGCTGCAGAGAGAACTGGACCGCCGGGCCTCGGAACCGCCGGAACTGTGGACGAGGAAGCTCGATTATCTGGAGCAGTGTCTCGGGCAGTTCGGTGAGCATCTGCGGCGGTTCATTACCTGGCGGTACGACGAGGAGATTCCTTTGGACGAAATGGCGGCTCGCAGCGGTCGCTCAGTAGCGGCGGTCAAGAAACAGCTCTGGCAGTTGAGACAGAAACTGCAGCAGTGCGTCGAAACGAAGATGGCAGCCGCTGAGGGAGGTGTGTCGTGAGTCCGCAGGATCGCTTTGAAGAACTCTGGACCGATTACCTCGAAGGTGAACTCGACCAAGCCGGTGTGGCGGAACTGCAGGAACTGCTGGCGTCCGACGATGGCTTGCTGAAGCAGGCCGCCGACCTGTTCCAGACACACCGGATGCTCGGCCTGGTTGCCGCCGAAGAAGTTGCCCGGCACGAGCAGTTCGTCGCAAAGACGCTGACGCAGCTTCCAACTGACGGTGACAGTTTCGTCGTCGGTGTAATGGGGCAAGTGCAGAAGTGGGACCGGCATCCTGTGTGTCATCAAGCGCCGGTCAAAACTTCCAGTGACCGCCAGGCTCGCATTCCCGCAGGTCGCCGTCGCCGGTCAGTGATTCGCAGCCTGATCGCCGTCGCCGGACTTGTTCTTGCTCTGCTGATCTCGTGGCCCTTCTGGATGGTGCCGACGTCCGATGTTTCGGCTGACGAAACCGTTCACCTTGCCAGCCAGTCGCACGCGAAATTCTTCGGCGAACTGTCGCCGCCCGTCGGGTCGTCGCTCTCGCGCCAGCGCGACTATGTGCTGATGAGCGGTCTGGTCGAACTGGCGTTTCCGAAGGGAGCTTCCGCGATCATTGAAGGCCCGGCAGTCTTTCGTGTTGCCTCGGCTGAGAGTCTCGCACTGGATGTCGGCCGCTGCTCAGTCCACGCACCGGATGGCGCCGAAGGTTTCCGTATCGAGACGCCCGTCACGCGCGTCGTTGATCGCGGCACACGGTTCACGGTTAACGTCTCGGAAACCAGTGAGACCGAAGTCCAGGTCGTCGAAGGCGCGGCGGACATTTATGAGCGACGCGAAAGTCCACGCGGTCGTGCTGGCTCTGGTGTCGTCGACGAGTCGGCCGTTCGGCTGACGGCGAACAACGCTCAGAAGTTTGCTCACGTCGGCGAATTTACCGCGGATACGATTCCGTTTGACGTGGCCCGCTATCGGCGTCGGTTGCCCGACCGAGTCGTTTCATACAAAGCGACGACCGGACGTGACGGTGACGCCGAAGAGCTGATCAGCGTCACGGTGCAGCGCGACGGAGTGGTCTGTGAGATTCCCGTGGAAGAACTCATTCCGGTTGAAGTGACCTGGTTTCGCGGCGAGTCCGGAGCGTTCCTCTGCAGCGGCAGAACGCTGCCGGCACAGCGTCGTGATCTGACTGCCGACCGCAGCCTGGTCACAGGAGTGATCAATCCCGGCGGCAGCGAAGAACCGTTGACCGCTGATCCGAGCCTCGATCCGGAGGCCGGGACACCAGGCATGGCCATCCGTTTTCAGTCTCCGGTGATGAATGGCCCTGGAGCGGACCTTGTTCTGTTCGATCTGCAGACCTTTGCGAACCCTCCGGATGGCGATGCGTTTCACATCAGCCCGTTGAAGTTTCGGCCGGGTCTGCATTCTCACACGATCCGCGTGTTTGATCTCACGATGGAATCCCCGTCGGCTCTCGATCTGACGGACTTCGACGTCTTCATGTTTGGCCAGCCGGTTCGGTCAATCACTGAACTGGAATCAGTCGATTGTACACCTCGGCGTCAGGTCGTGAAGTTCCGCGGTCTGGCCGTCGGCATCGATCTGTCGGACCTCGGTTACTCGATCGGCGATCACGTCGAGGAGCTGTTCCTGCAGGACGCCCTGGACGATCAGCACTTCATCGACCCGGTCTTTATCGGTGGCTTTCCGGCACAGAAGTGAATCGTGAGCCAGGTATCCTGCCCGGCGCACTTAAGCGGAGCACGCCATGCGGTTTGTCCCTGTCATCCTTCTTCTGCTGTTGAGCAATTTCGTCGCGTCTGCGGCGGATGAGCTGACTCCGCAGCAGGTCGAGCTGTTTGAAATCAACGTGCGTCCGGTCCTGGTGACTCACTGTGTCAAGTGTCACGGCGACGCGAAGCAGGAAGGGTCTCTGCGCCTGACGACGCTCGAAGAGATGTTGCGCGGTGGCGAATCCGGTCCGGCGATCGTGCCTGGTAAACCGGGCGAAAGCCTGCTGCTGGAAGCGCTGCGGTACGAGTCGTTCGAGATGCCGCCCGATCAGCAGCTCGATGGAAAAGTTGTTGCCGGAATCGAGAAGTGGATCGCCGCCGGAGCCCCGTGGCCAAAAACTGCCAAGCTGCGACCGGTTTCAAAGATCACGGAAGAGGACCGCAACTGGTGGTGCATCCAGCCGATTCGCGATCCGGCTGTACCCGACGTCAATGACAACGGCTGGTGCCGAAATGAGATCGACCGCTTTGTCTTCGCGCGGCTGGCTCAGGAGGGAATTCAGCCCGCGGAAGCCGCCGATCAGCAGAGCCTCACACGACGTGTCCACTTTGCACTGACTGGCCTGCCGCCCACCGAAGACGTCCAGGCCACGCATCAGAAACTCGACGAACTGATTGACCAGCTTCTCGACAATTCCGCCTACGGTGAGAATCAGGCACGCTTCTGGCTCGACCTTGTGCGCTACGCCGACTCGGACGGCTACAACGCCGACCACGCGCGGCCGGAAGCGGCTCAGTACCGTGACTACGTCGTTCGCTCGTTCAACGAGGACAAGCCGTATGACCGATTTGTGATGGAGCAGCTTGCAGGCGACGAAATTGATCCCGGTAACCGCGATGCTCTAATTGCCACGATGTATCTGCGGCACTGGATTTACGAGTGGAACCAGCGTGATGTCGAGGGCCAGTGGGCCGAGATTCTCAGCGACGTGACGGAAACGACGTCCGACGTCTTTCTCGGTTTGAGCATGAAGTGCGCCCGCTGCCACGATCACAAGTTCGATCCGCTGCTGCAGAAGGACTATTACCAGTTGCTCTCATTCTTCGCCCCGCTGCAGCCGCGTGAAGACATGCCGCTGGCTGACCTCGCGACACGCACCGAGCACTATCAGCAGCAGAAGAAATGGGAAGCGGCAACCGAAGACATCCGCAAACGGCTCGACGCGATTGAGCGGCCGGCGCTGCTGTCGCATTCCACGCGCGAAGGTGTGGCGAAATTCGTGCAGGAAATCAAAGCGATGATTTCCAAACGAGTCGTCGACCGTACGCCTTATGAGCACCAGATTGCGTCGATGGCAGCCCGGCAATTCGACCTTCATCCGGACAAGCTGCCCGAATGGCTCGATGAGAACCAGGAAGCTGAGCGTCAGGAACTGCGTCAGCAGCTTGCCGCGTTTGATCATCTGAAGCCCAGGCCGCTGCCGACGCTGTCGTTCCTGGCGAGTGATGTCGGCCCCGAAGCGCCGCCCACGTTCATCCTCGACGACAGGAGCGGCGTCTCTGTCGAGCCGGGTTTTCCTTTCATCATCGACGACACACCCGCCGAGATCGTTCCCCCGCCGGAAGCCCTGCGGTCGACCGGCCGCCGTACGGCACTGGCTCGGTGGCTGACCGATCCGCAGAACCCACTGGTGGCGCGTGTCATCGTCAATCGCGTCTGGGCTCAGCACTTTGGTCGCGGACTCGTCGACACCGTCAACGATTTCGGCCATCTGGGCACTCCGCCCACACATCCGGACCTGCTCGACTGGCTGGCGACGCGCTTTGTCGAGGACGGCTGGAGCTTCAGGAAGCTGCACCGCCGCATACTGTCGTCGGCGACCTGGCAGCAGCGGTCCGATCGACCGATCACCGACGAACTGCGAATGCTTGATCCGTCGAACACGCTGTTGTGGCGGATGAACCCGCGGCGTTTGTCGGCCGAAGAAATCGTCGACGCGATGCTGTCGGCGAGCGGCGAACTTGGAGTGCAGAAGCGGGCTCTCTATCGTCCGGTGCGACGAAACAAACCGGATCCTCAGCTCGGGCTGTTCGACTTCCCCGGCCGGATCCGCAGCCAGGGACAGCGGCATCAGACGACAACGTCTCCGCAGGCGCTGATGCTGCTCAACAATGCCTGGTCGCACGATCGCGCTGCGGCCATGAGCACGCTGCTCGGTTCTCAACCTGATGACGACTTCATCCGCGCGGCTTACCGTCGGCTGTTCTTCCGTGATGCGAGCGGTGAAGAAGTGGCCGTCGCGCGAGAGTTCCTGAACTCTTACGAGTCGGTGACGCCCCCGCCGGTACGCCCGAAGCTGCTGGCGGAAATGGCTGACGGGACCCTCGGCATCGATCTCGATCCGGAACAGAAATCGTCGATTCAGGTTCCGTGGTTCGACGAGCTTCCTAACGGTGACTTCACTGTCGAAGCAACGGTGATGCTGCGGTCGCTGTATCCCGACGCGTCGGTGCGGACGATCGCTGCTCACTGGTCTGGTAATAACGGGGATCGCGGCTGGGCTCTGGGAGTGACTTCCACGAAGAGCGCCTACCAGCCGAAGAACCTGATCCTGCAGCTTGTCGGTGATCGCGGAGACGGCCAGCCGACTTACGAGGTCATCGCCTCGAACCTGCGAGTGGAACTCAACAAACCGTACTACCTGGCAGTGTCGGTAAAGCTCGGCGATGTCTCGGAGAACGGTGTCACGTTTTATCTGCAGGACCTGTCGATGGACGACGCGACGTTGCAGGTCGCTCACGTCGTTCATCACGCGAAGAGTGAGATTCGACCGCAGCGATCTGTTGAGATCGGCGGCCGATCGAAGACGCATCTGTGGGACGGCCTGATTCACAACGTGCAACTTCGCAACGCCGCGCTCAGCGAAGAGCAGCTTCAGGCCGACGAAGCGACCGGACTGCTCTTCGACGTTCGGTTCGCTGACGAACAGCACGTCGGTCAGGACGCCTCGTCTCACCACCACGATGCGACAGTGGACATCAAAGGGGCCACTGCGAAGTCGCCTCAACAGCTTGCCCGTATCGCACTGCTGCACGCACTCCTCAATTCCAATGAGATGATCTATGTGGACTGACCGCGAAATCTCACGCCGGGACATGCTGCTGCAGGCCGGGGGCGGATTCGGAGCGCTCGTTCTGGCCGGGTTGCTGAGCGAAAGCCTGTCGGCCGGCGAAACAACTGTCGCTCCGTCACCGCTTGCCGCGCGCATGATGAACCGGATGGCGCGTGCGAAGAGCGTGATCTTCCTGTTTATGGAAGGAGGACCATCGCACCTGGACCTCACAGATCCAAAGCCTGCGCTGAAGAAACTCGAGGGAAAACCACTGCCGGACAGCTTTGGGCGAGTCATCACGGCGATGGGGGAATTCGACTCGCCGGTCCTGGCTGATCAGCGCAAGTGGCGGCAGCATGGAGAAAGCGGACAGTGGTTTTCGGACTGGATTCCGAACATCGCCACGCACGCGGACGACATCGCTGTCATCCGGTCCTGCTGGACGAACGGCATCAACCATTCCGGCGGCGTTTGTCAGATGAACACGGGCACGCAGTTCGCCGGCCGGCCGTCGCTCGGAGCGTGGGTGACGTACGGTCTGGGGACTCCAAACGAAAACCTGCCGGCGTTTGTCGTCATGCAGGATCGCAAGGGAACGGTCGTCAACGGGCCGCGTAACTGGGGAGCCGGCTTCATGCCCGCGCTCTATCAGGGCACGGCGATGCAGGTTGAAGGCGAACCGTTCCTCAACCTCGGTCGACCGGGATCCGTGGATGCGAGACAGCAGCGGCTGGAACTCGACTTCCTGGCGACGATCAACAAACGGCACGCCGCGACGCGTCAGGACAACTCGGAACTGGACGCGCGGATTCGCAGCTACGAACTCGCTTATCAGATGCAGGCTCACGCGCCCGAGGCCGTTGACCTGTCCGAAGAAACCGCCGAGACGCAGAAACTGTACGGGCTCGATAACAAAGACACCGAGGCGTATGGGCGCAACTGTCTGCTGGCGCGGCGCTTTGTCGAACGTGGTGTCCGCTTCGTGCAGTGCTATCACGGAGCCGGCAGCAAGTGGGATGCTCACAAGGGCATCGAAGCAAACCATTCGACCATGTGCCGTGCGATGGACCAGCCGGTTTCGGCTCTGCTGACGGACCTCAAACAGCGCGGCCTGCTGGACTCGACGCTGGTCGTGTGGGGCGGTGAATTCGGCCGGACTCCGATGAGCGAAAAGGGCGACGGCCGGGACCACAACCCGACCGGTTTCACCATGTGGATGGCCGGCGGCGGAGTTCGCGCGGGGCACGCCTACGGATCGACCGACGAAGTCGGCCTGCACGCCGTCGAGGATCGCCTGCACGTCCACGATATTCACTCGACCATTCTGGCTCTGATGGGAGTTGACCATAAGAAACTGGTCTATCTCCACAAGGGCCAGATGGAGCGCATCGATCAGAACGAAGGCCGCGTCTTCAAGGACATTCTTTCCGTGGGATAGGCATCCGGTCTGTCGACGATCCCCTTCTGTTCTTCCCGCCTCAGTGGCGTCTGACGTTGCCACTGCCGCGCTCGCCGCGTGTTTTGTTCCCTCCGTCCAGACTGTCTGACAGACATTCTGCCTGGCCCCTTCCGGAGACCCTTCATGTCCCCATTTGCCTCCGCTGCTCTCCTGCTGAGCTTCTCGCTGGCCTCGGCTGGTGACGCTCTCGTCACTCGCTGGGACTTCGGCACGGAAGAAGCCACGCCAGTCACGGTTCATGGCAACGTCCAGCGGGATCAGGCCGGGCCTCGACCACCCGAGTTTCCGGACATGGCGGCCAGCAATACGGCCATCCGAGTCGACTCGTCCGCGTATCTGGCTGTGTCCGATCCCGGTCCGGACAGCGACTTCGACTTCACCAACGGCGACGCGATCACCATCGAAGCGTGGGTGAACCCGGCGTCGATCCGTGACGCCTCGCCGCGCTACATCATTGGCAAGGGCCGTACGGGATCGCCGAGGTTCAGCCGCGATAATCAGAACTGGGCGCTGCGTATCGTCGGTCAGAAAAGCAACGTGCATCTGAGCTTTCTCTTCGCGACCAGACTGTCCGCCGGTGACCGGCACTGGCATCGCTGGACCTCAAAGGCCGGCTTCCCGGTTTCGACCGGCTGGCATCACATTGCGGTGAGCTATCGCTTTGGCGATCCGAAGTCGGTCCGCGGCTGGATCGACGGCGTGGCGACTGACGGAACCTGGGATATGGGCGGAGCGACCACCGAGCCGCCGGTTGTGGATGACGATGAGGTCCGTATCGGCAACAGCTACGCAGGGCTGCTTGATGCCGTAGCGGTCCACCGAGCGGCGCTGGACGACAAGGTCCTGGCGGCTCGCTTTAACCGCGTCGGTGGCCCGCGTGTTGCCGTGCTGCAGAAGGCTGTCATGCCCGACGTACCCGACGTTATGGATGGCCGCGTGGTCGTGCAGATCAGCGAAGGGCTGCCGACGAACGATCGCTGGCTGTACGAAGGCGAAATGTGGCCGGCCGAGTCTGCTCGCTGGACTGGGGATTCATTCCTGCTGCCTCGGCTGCCGCTGCATTTCGATGACTGGGGTCTCCGCACGGGCTGGACGGCGCCTCTGCTGCTGCGCATGGCGGCTGATGTTGAACTGCCGGCTGGTGAGCACACCTTCCTGGTTCGGGCTCGATCGCTGGGTCGCCTGTGGATCGACGGTCAGCTCGTCGCCGAGATGAAGCCTTACATGCAGCGTCCACCAGACGGCGAGGAGCCGATCACGCCGGTCCCGGAACCACCGCTGCCCGGCTTGAGGCGTCACGGTTATCACCAGCAGGAGGTCAGTGCCGTGATCAGTTTGAAGTCGGCCTCCGACAGTGGCAGACGGCGCGTTGTCTTTGAAGTCGTCGTCGGCGGCAGTGGCATCCGCACGGAAACCGGCGAGATCTGTGTCGCGGTCCAGACGCCTGACGGCAGGTCGTATAACGTGCTGACTCCTGCCGGCAGCAATCAACGACTGCCGCTGACCGATGTTGCGATCGAATCGGCTCTGGCTGAAATCGAGGCCTCACTGTCGAGGTACGATGATGAAACGCGACGGGCAACAGCGGCGTCCCTGGATGAGTTCTGGAAGCGGCGTCATGACGTGGCTCGGAACTGGGCTCAGCAGCATCCGGCGCCCGCCGTTCCGCAAGTTGCGTCAACACAGCACCCGGTCGATGCCTTCATCATGACGAAGATCGACCGTGCTCTGGCAGCGGCCTCCAGTGAGAACGCCGAGCAGGCCGCACACTTCCACCGCAAGGTGCTGCCCATCCTGCGTGAGAACTGCTTCCGCTGTCACGGCGACAAGGACAAGGGGGGCTTGAAGCTGAACTCGCGCGAGGCTGCATTGAAGAGCGGCGACTCGGAGATTCCCGCGGTCGTGCCAGGCGATGTGATGGCGAGTGAGTTGATTGCTCGAATCCGTACAAACGAAGAAGGCCTGCGGATGCCGCCGACTGATGAAGGGCTCAGCGACGAGCAGGTGCAAACGCTGGAAGCCTGGGTGAAAGCTGGAGCGTACTGGCCGCCTCCACCGTTGAGCGCAGGAGATGTCGCGTTCTCACGGGTCGTCAGTGATGAAGCGTTTCTGCGACGGGTTTATCTCGACACGGTTGGTGTGCCGCCGACGCCGGAGGAGATTCGGTCTTTCACAGGTCCGTCCGGTAATCGATCGTCGAGAAATGAGATTATCGATCGGCTCCTGAATGACGATCGATTTGCCGATCAGTGGATGACGTTCTGGCTCGATCTGCTGGCAGAAAACCCATCGCTGCTGAACGCATCCCTCAACAGTACCGGACCGTTTCGCTGGTTTATCTACGACGCACTGCGGGATCAGAAACCGCTCGACCGGATGGTCACCGAACTGCTGCTGATGCGCGGTGGAGCGGCCGAAGGTGGCAGTGCTGGCTTTGCTCAGGCGGGTGAAAATGACTCGCCGTTCGCCGCGAAAGGACACATCGTCGCGTCCGCGTTTCTGGGCATCGAACTGCAGTGTGCCCGCTGCCACGATTCGCCGTACCACAGCACGACGCAGCGAGATTTGTATTCGCTGGCAGCCATGTTTGATCGCAAGCCAGTGACCGTTCCTGTGACGAGCCGTGTGCCAGCGGCGTTTTTCGAGAAGAACAAAACGCGTGAATCGCTCATTCGGGCCACTCTGTCGCCGGATGAACCGATCGTGCCCGAGTGGCCGTTTGCTGATGTCACCGGAGCCAGCGACGGACCGGAAATCGACCGACTGATGGCTCAGCCCAACGACTCGCGCGAGCGGCTGGCGGCGTTGATTACGGCGCCGCAGAACGAACGATTTTCGCGCGTCATCGTGAATCGCGTGTGGAAGCAACTGATCGGTGCGGGTCTGGTCGAACCGGTTCACGACTGGGAAGGTAATGCGGCGAGTCATCCGGAACTGCTGGACTGGCTGGCTCACCAACTCGTTTCGCACGATTACGATCTGCGACACATCGTGCGGCTGATCGTTTCCTCGGAGATGTATCAGCGCGAGGCGAGTGGTTGGAATCTTGAAGCAGCAGCGGAACAGCGTTTCTTCAACGCGCCCGAGCGTCGACGGCTGACGGCCGAGCAGATTGTCGATTCGCTGCACGTCGCAACCGGACATCCGATCGACGTCGAGGAGCTGACGTTTGTGCATGACGGCCGCCGACCGCTGGGCAGCCGGTTGACGCTTGGCAGGCCGACCCGTGCGTGGATGTTCGGTGACCTGAAGAACGAACGCGATCGGCCCAGCCTGTCGCTGCCGCGGGCTCGTGCTGTCGCCGACGTGCTGGAAGCGTTCGGCTGGACGGGAGCCAGGCAGAAGCCGATCGCCGAGCGCGAGACTGAACCCAACGTCCTGCAACCTGGTGTTCTGGCAAACGGAGTTCTGTCCGTCATCCTGACCCGGGCATCGTGGCACAGTGATCTGGCGGACCTGGCGATCAAAGCTCCGTCGGCGGAGTGGTTGGTCGAAGAACTGTTCCTGCGAACGCTGGGACGACGACCGCGGCCGGACGAGCGCTCGGAGTTGACAACAGCTTTGGCGAGTGGCTTCGATCAGCGACTCGTGCCTGCGGACAAAGTGTCACTGCCGGATGAACTGCCGCCGCTGCCGCAGGTCACCTGGTTCAATCATCTGCAGCCCCGCGCGAATGAGATTCAGCTCGAAATCGAACAGCGCGTCCGCCGCGGCCCGCCTGCTGATCCTCGGATTCAGGCGGCTTGGCGCGAGGTCTACGAAGATGTTGTCTGGAGCCTCATCAACGACCGCGAGTTCGCATGGATGCCGTGACGTGGAAGAAGCTCAAGGCTTTCCAACTTCAGAAACACCGAAGACAAGACATGAATACGAACAATCAATTCACTCGCCGCGATTGTCTCGCCGCTGGGACGGCTCTGGCGGCCGGTTCCTGGCTGCCGAAAATGGTGGCAGCCGAGGGCTCAAGCTCGATCATCACGGGACGCGCCGAACACGTGATCTCGATCTGGCTGGGTGGAGGAATGGGCCAGGTGGACACGTTCGATCCAAAAACGAAGGGCGATCCATCGAAGAAGCAGGCGGGGTCTTATTACGAGTCCATCGAGACTGCCGTTCCGGACGTGCGGGTGTGTGAGCATCTGTCGAAGCTGGCTCCACTGATGGACCGTGTGACGGCGGTGCGCAGCGTGCATCATGAAGTGATTGACGAGCACGCGGCGGCGACCAACCGAATGCACACCGGACGCCCCGTCAGTGGAACGATCACTTATCCGTCGCTGGGGTCGCTCATCGCCCACGAACGCGGAGCGGCGGAAGAAGGGGCTCCGCCGTACGTGCTGATTGGCTATCCCAATATCACGCGGGGGCCGGGGTTTCTGGGGGCTCGCGACAGCTATCTGTATCTGACCGATACCAGTCAGGGACCGGCTGGACTGTCACGCCCGGACGGGATCACTCACGAGCGGCAGTCTCGGCGAGAACAGTTCCTGGCCGTCCTGAAACGGAATGCTGGGCCGACGACAGATCAGCGGTTGCTCGATTACGACGCGGCGATTGAGCAGAGCCTGCGCCTGAGTGGGCCGGAGTTCAATCGCGTGTTTCAGCTTGACCATGAACCCGCGGACCTGCGGAACCGGTACGGCGGCGAATTCGGCCAGCGCTGTCTGCTCAGCCGCCGACTGGTTGAACGTGGCGTGCGCTTTATCGAGGTGTCGCACAATCTGAACTTCCTGAACGGAGCCGGCTGGGATGTTCACAACTCGGGCATTCTACAGCAGCACAGGCTGATTCAGGAACTCGATACGGCGGTCTCGACGCTGTTGCTCGATCTGGACGAGAAGAGGCTGCTCGACCGTACGCTGATCGTGATTACCACCGAGTTCGGTCGGCCGCCGGAATTCGACAGCGGCGGGGGCCGCGGGCACCAGGGCAGCGCATTCAGTTGCGTGCTCGCCGGTGGCGGGCTCTCGCATTGCGGAGCCTGGGGAGAGACGGACGAGATTGCCAAAAAGATTGTTCGCGACCGCGTCACCGTGCCCGACTTCTTTGCGACGATCTGCGCTGCAGTCGGCGTTGATTACTCGAAGAACCTTTACGACGGCGACCGCCCGGTTCCCATCACCGACATGGGGAAGCCGATCGCGGCGCTGTTTGGTTGATAAGTCGGATCGACTCCTGCCTCACAATTGCTCGCAAGCTGCGGGACTTGTTTCTGGAACAGAAGAGAACGAAGGCAACAAAGCCTTCGGATCGGCAATCGCCGTTAGCTTCGGTCCCTGTTGTTTGAATTTGACACCGCCAGTTCGTCAGTTGGACCTGCAGGTCGATGGCAGGCAGGATGCCTGTCTCCTGTGGAACCGACTCTGGCGAGTTCCTGGCTCACATCTCGGAGACATCATGCAACGACGAACGTTTCTGCAATCGAGTCTGGTGGCGGTGCTGTCATCTGTGTGCCTGGCGGCGGAGCAGGGTCGAAAGCCGCGGATTCTTCTGCGGTCATCGTGGCAGGTGGTCAACATCGGTGACATCGCTCACACGCCGGGCGTGCTGGCTCTGATCGAGAAGCACATTCCGGAGGCCGAGGTCATTCTGTGGGCGTCTTCCGATCTGTCGGACGAAGTCGCGGCGATGGAACATCACCGCTTTCCGAAGCTGAAGATTGTCAAAGGCCGGATTGGATCAGATGGCAAAGCGTCGAACGCGGAACTTGGTGACGCGGTCGCCTGGGCGGATTTTCTGCTGCACGGTTCGGGGCCGTCGCTCGTCGCAGCAAACGATGTCGCCGCATGGGTGAAACACACTGGTAAGCCGTTCGGCGTCTACGGCATCACGTATGGTTCGTTCTGGGATGCCGACCGGAAGGAACTGTTGAGCCAGGCGAAGTTCGTTTACTTCCGGGATTCGGTCTCGCTGGAGTATGCAAAGCGGCAGGGAGTGACATGCCCGATCATGGAGTTCGGTCCGGATGGGGCATTCGCCTGCGATCTACGCGACGATGACCGGGCAGAAGCGTTTCTGAGGGCTCACGGCCTGGAAGAGGGGAAGTTCCTCTGCTGCCTGTCGAGACTGCGTTACTCGCCGTACTGGACGATCCCGTCGAAAAAGCGGAAGTTCGATCCGGAACGTCACGCGTACAACGAGAAGTTGAAAGAGCACGATCACGCAGCGCTGCGTGAGGCCATCATCGCGGTCGTGCGCGAGACACCGTTGAAAGTGCTGCTCTGTCCGGAAGACATGACGCAGATGGCCGTCGGTAAGGAGATGTTTCTCGACAGGCTGCCGGACGACGTGAAGCGGCGCGTCGTCTGGCGCGAGAACTTCTGGCTGACGGACGAGGCCCTCAGCACGTACGTTCGCAGTGCGGGCCTGTTCGGCAGCGAGATGCACTCGCCAATTATGGCCGTCGGCAACGGGATTCCTGCGATTGTCTGTCGCTTCAAAGAGCAGACCAGCAAAGGCTTCATGTGGCGCGACATCGGCCTGGGAGACTGGCTCTTCGATCTCGACCAGCCAGACGACGATAAGAAGATCGTACCGGCCGTGCTGGACCTGGCCGCTCATCCGACCGCCGCGAAAGAGCGAGTCGCCAAAGCCCGCGCGTTCGTCGAGCAGCGTCAGCGCGACACGATGGGGGAACTGAAACGCAGCGTCGCAGCGCAGTAAAGACTGTCCTGGAATTAACGGTCGAGGCTGCGTTCGCCAGAACGCGCGGAGGCGATGAATGCCCGCGTCCTGGCGAACGCGGTGACGGCCATTCGCGACAATGATTCCCAGGTCGACTCCAGGCCGCCCAGTCAGGCGTCGTAGACCTGCAAGGTTGCGACCTTCCGCGGTGGACGCGTGATGTCTTGTGACGTCGGGCTCGTTTCTCCGCTATCGCACAGTTCTGTGTAATTAGGTGGAGCCTGCTACGTGACCGTTTTCGATCCCATTTTTCCGGATACAGCCGAGCCGGTCGGTCGTTGATTTCGGCTGAAGAAGTCGAACGGCTGACACGGCTGTTCAAGATCTTCGCGAACGAGACGCGGCTGCGATTGCTGCACGCTCTGGTTCGTGAGGGCGAGTTGTGCGTTGGCGATCTGGCGGCGGCCGTTGAGGTGAAGCCGCAGGTGGTGTCGAATCGGTTGCAGCGGCTGGTCGATCGCGGGATCGTCCGACCGCGACGAGGTCCATCTGACGCGGTCGTCAGGCCTCAGCCTGTTTGCTGTGTTATGCCGAGCAGCCGAACCGAAACCCGACAGCAAACCAGCAACCTGGGAGCCGGCTGACACCAAAGTCATTCAGTATCAAGACCGATGCGTTGTGGCTGCCTGCCAGATCACGGTAGCCGGGATCTGTCATTGCAGAAATTGAGGTCTGTTTCGGTCACGGCGCGTCGCTGTCGATGCGTCCTGTCCTGCGATACTCTGCCCAGGTGTAAACCAGAGCGTCTGTGGGCATGAACTCCATGACATTCCATCTGCACATCGACCCGCGGCCTGGTGAGAAACTGGTCGCACTGACACTGCGTGACGAACACGATCGACAACTTGCTGCGCGGCAGGTGCGGCTGGGCGATCACAGCCCGGCTGACTGGGAAGGCGTCTTCGATGCTTGCCGCTACGTGCGGCACTATGAACGCGCGCTGCGGCAGGGGACCGAAACCGAAGTTCGTCCGGCCGCGGAACTGCTCGAACAGATCGGTCTGTTCCTGGGCCGACAGGTGCTGGGCGGGGAGGACGAGGCGGGACGCAATCTACTTCAGCCGCTGCTGGATGCCGCCGCGACGCAGGGGCGGCAGACGCTGATCGTCGAACTGGCGGGCCAGGCCGATAACCTGCTGACCGCCGCGTTTGCCAACGTGCCCTGGGAGATCGCTCGACTGGAAGCTGGTGGCCAGACACTGCTCGACCGCAACATCGTCGTGCGGGCCATCGCGGCCGACATGCCGCAACGTGACGAACCGCTCGATGTGTCCGACCTGCCGCGCACACAGCCGCTGAAGGTGCTGCTGGTGTTTGCTGAGGCACCCGGTTCGCGCCCGCTGGCCATGCAGCAGGAGCGGCGCGAACTGCGGGATCTGTACTTCGATCACGTGCTGCGGCAGAACAACGTGCAGGTCGACGTGCTGTGTCACGGCGTCACGTGCGAGCGGCTGGCCGGGCAGATCAAACAGGCGGGCGGTTACCACGTCGTTCACTGGAGCGGTCACGGGAATCACAACTGCGTCGAGCTGACCCACTCCGGCGGCACTCCGCATCACCGCGACTACGTCATTGACGCACCGCCGATTCCCCAGCACCGTTCCCTGAGCATCCGGCACGCATACCTGCACCGAATCCTTATGAAAGTCCAGTCCGACAAAAACTGTTACCTCCAACATCGCTCGTGCTCCTGAAGTGAGAGTTGATTCAACAGCCACATCTCTACCGACAGAGCAACGGGCTTTCATCCCCATCTACGTTCGGAGACAGACAATGGACCTCACACAGCAACTGAAACGGCGGGCATTTCTGTCAAGCACGGGCGTCGGGCTTGGCGCGGCGGCGCTGGCTTCGATGGGGCTGCCACGCGGGCTCGGCGCGAAAGAAACGACGACGGCGGACGTTCAAAAGCCGGCTGGCATTCCGCCGGGCTTTCCGGGACTGCCGCATCATGCGCCGAAAGCGAAACGCGTGATCTTCCTCTGCATGGCCGGGGGACCATCGCATTTAGAGACGTTTGATTACAAGCCGGAACTCGACCGCCTGAACGGTCAGCCGATGCCGGAATCGTTCACGAAGGGGCAACCGATCGCGCAGCTTCAGGGACAACAACTGAAGGTGCAGGGCCACCTGACGAAGTTCAAGAAGTACGGCGAGAGCGGGCAGCTCATCAGCGACTTTCTGCCGTGGCACGGAAAGATGGCCGACGACCTGTGCATCATCCGGTCGATGGTCACCGAGCAGATTAACCACGATCCCGCACACACGTTTCTCAACACCGGCACGGCGATCAACGGCCGACCGTCGATGGGGGCCTGGGTGACGTACGGCCTCGGCAGCGAAGCCGAAGACCTGCCGGGCTTTGTCGTGCTGACGAGCGTCGGTGGCCGGAATCCTCAACCGATTGCCTCGCGGCAGTGGGGCGCCGGTTTCCTGCCGAGCCGTTTCCAGGGCGTCGAGTTCAACTCAAGCGGCGACCCGGTTCACTACGTTCGCTCGCCGGAGGGCGTTTCTGCCGGTCTGCAGGAACGACTTGTCCGCTCGATCCAGCAACTCGATCGGCACCGAAACCTGACGGTCCACAACGACGAGATCGACACGCGCATCGCCGCCTATGAAATGGCGTTCCAGATGCAGACGTCGGTGCCGGAACTGATGGACTTCTCAGACGAACCGCAGCACATCCTCGACATGTACGGAGCGAAGCCGGGCGATGGCTCGTATGCATCCAACTGCCTGCTGGCTCGACGTCTGGCCGAGCGCGGGACGCGGTTCATCCATCTGTACCATCGCGGCTGGGACCATCACGGTGGCCTGGTTCAGTACATGAATACCTGCTGCGGCCTGACCGACAAGGCGACCTGGGCTCTGGTCCAGGACCTCAAGCAGCGTGACATGCTCAAAGACACGCTGATCATCTGGGGTGGTGAATTCGGCCGCACGCCGATGTTCCAGGGTAAGGGCGGCGCCGGCCGCGATCATCACATCAAGGGCTACTCAATGTGGATGGCCGGTGGCGGCGTCAAAGGAGGCACCAGCCACGGAGCGACGGACGAACTGGGCTACAACTCAGTCACCGACATCTGCCACATCCGCGATTTGCACGCCACCATGCTGCACCTGCTGGGTATCGACGAAAAGAAGTTCACCGTCCCCTTCCAGGGGCTCGACATGCGACTGACTGGCGTTGAAGAATCGCACATCCTGAAAGATGTGCTGGTTTGAGGCTCCTCAACTGCAGACACCCAAAACAAATACGCCGCGTCCAGACTGTCAAGTCTGAACGCGGCGTTTCTGCTTTCTGCAGTGAACTCGCAGGAGAATCTCAGCGGAACTTGTACTCGGGGTTGCTGCTGGCGAAATGCTCGGCGTTCAGGGAAGCATCGAGTTTGACATCCTTGAAGGCGTAATACTCGATCAGCGAATCCTCGCTGATTCCGGAATCGGCCGATCCTGTGACCCAGCCCCAGTTCTTCGCATAGACGGGCAGCATCAGTTCCTTGTCGATGTAGATCTCGCAGCGACTGTAGGTTTCGGAAATCTGCTGCGACGGATACTCCATTGTGTAGGCGTAAACCGGTCGGCCGGCGAAGGTGCGGTCGTCTCGCAGCGACGTTCGGATCTTCGAGATACGTTTGAGATCCTGCTGCCGGATTTCGAGAGCCATTTCGGTCATCTCTTTGATCCCGGCCATCGTGATCGGATAGCGGGCTTCGCTCATCGCCAGCGAGGAATTCGGATCGAGCTTCAGCGCCGGCAGTCGACCGCCGAATTTCATCAGTTGAACGAGCATCCGCGGATCATCGCCCGAGATCGGGAAGAGGACTTCGCGTCCGACTTCACCTCCCTCTTCGACCTTGAAGTAGACACTGAACGGCTCATGCCGAATCTTCAGATTCATCTTCTGCAGGTCAGAGAGCGTCCCGTCGATCCGTTCCTGCTTTTCCCACGTCGCAGTGTAGCTGTGAACTTCGTCGAGGCGTTTGATGGCGTCCTGCAGCATTGCGATCTGCAGCATCATGGCCACACGACCTTCGAGGCGCATCGACGCGGACTCAGGTAATGGCGGCGCCTCAGGGCGCGAGCGTTCGACTTCCCGAACAATCTGCGCAGCGTCAGCGCCCACCGTGCGGGAATCCATCATGGACCAGCCGAGCAAAGCCGCGGCACAGAAAACTGCCACTGCGGCGCGGTTCTGACAGCAAAGCTTTCGCCAGGGAATTCGAGCCAGAATGGGCTTACGGCGGATAGAAAAATGGCCGGGCCGCTGTTTCAATTCCCGGCGGCGATGCCACGGGAATGCGGATTGAAGGGCGGATTTCACTCGATGCCAGTTCGGGCGAATCATGCGTCAGAAAACCTCGAAGAGGGTTTTTCCGAGTTCCGGATTGTCGACGCGCGCTTCCCTGGTGAATCCTTCTGCGGAAGTGTTTCGGCGTGGGACCTTACCCGGACCTCAGAAAATGAGGAAAGATGGCTTCCGGGCCTCATGCCCCTGTGGAGGTGACTATGGAAGTGGTAAGTCTTTCCATCGACTCGCTGGCCCTGACAGGATCGACGTTTTTTCCGTGCGGAGTCGCACGACTGCGGAACACCGCATCGTCGCCTCCACAATTGCGGTAAGCGGGGCAACGACGGCAACAAGGAATGACTTCCCTGTCGCATTTTTTTTCCTGGCTGACAGACTCAGCCCGGTTGACGTGACAGCTTTACGAGAACATTTCGGTATCCTGGCCGCGATCGATGCGACCGTGGCAAGCAGCAGAAGATGCTGAAATCAATGAAACGACCTTCCAGACTGACTGCGGGAATAAGCTCTTTCGGCGAGACCTCGCTCTGGAAAATACTCAGTAGATACGCTGCCATCTGCCGCGGTTCGCAAACGCGATTTCTCGAATCGGGCGGCCGGAATCTGCAGGCAGGAAGTCGCGAACTCCCGGCTTGACAGCGGCCCAGGCAGAGCTTGTCGGAGATCCGGGCGCGAACTATCATCGGTCTGATTGTCAGGACGTGCCGGATAGGCAGTTTTTCCCGGCTGAGCCCTGACGGCACAGGAGGTGCTTCATTCTCGCTTCGTCTCCAAACCCTGCCATTTTGAACGCTCGGGCTGCCGTTACTGGACAATTGCTGAGTGATCCGGCCGGACGGCAGCAATCAGTTCCACGGTGGAACGCGGAAGCGGGCCGGCACAATCGGCCTCCGTACGGCAGGGGACACCGGGAATCACCTCACGTCCCGAAATGTCTGATCATGCCCGGTCAGGCGACATATCTTCGGGAAGCTTTTTTACACACTGAATTAAGGCGGGCTCTTTGTCCGCACTGACTCGAAGAACCTGCGGCTCGATTTCAATCAGCCGTTGTGAACGAACCGGATTTTGCACCAGAGAAGCTGACTGGCGTGTCGTAGTTCGGTGTCTCTGCCTGAACTTTTCAGTCAGAGCCGGCTGGTGACCCGCGAAACAGGAGAAACCTGATGTACGAGCGATTTACCGATCGAGCCCGCAAAGTGATGCAGCTCGCGAATCAGGAAGCGCAGCGATTCAATCACGAATACATCGGGACCGAACATGTCCTGCTGGGGCTCGTGAAAGAAGGATCTGGCGTTGCCGCGAATGTCCTCAAGAATCTGGACGTGGATCTGCGCCGCATTCGTAACGAAGTTGAGAAGATCGTCCAGTCCGGACCGGACATGGTCACGATGGGCAAACTGCCGCAGACGCCGCGTGCCAAAAAAGTCATTGAGTACGCAATGGAAGAGGCCCGCAACCTCAACCATAACTACGTCGGGACAGAGCATCTGCTGCTCGGCCTGCTGCGTGAGCAGGAAGGTGTGGCGGCTCAGGTGCTGATGAACCTCGGGCTGAAGCTTGAAGACGTCCGCGAGGAAGTCCTCAACCTGCTCGGCCACGGAGTTGAAGGCGGAGAAGCGGGCGAACGGGCCGCGACCGGTTCGAGCGGCAAATCCTCAAAAAGCAAGACGCCGGCACTCGACAGTTTCGGCCGCGATCTGACGGAACTCGCCAAGCAGGGCAAGCTGGATCCGGTCATCGGCCGCGAACGCGAAATCGAACGCGTCACGCAAATCCTCTGCCGCCGGCAGAAGAACAATCCGGTACTGCTCGGTGAAGCCGGCGTCGGCAAGACAGCCATCGTTGAAGGCTTCGCTCAGATGGTCGTCGACGGGAACGTCCCGGAACTGCTTCGTGATCGTCGCATCGTCGTACTCGACCTCGCGATGATGGTTGCCGGCACGAAATACCGCGGTCAGTTCGAAGAACGTATCAAGGCGGTTATGAACGAAGTCCGCCGCGCCAAGAACACGATCCTGTTCATCGACGAGTTACACACACTGGTCGGTGCCGGCGGAGCGGAAGGCGCAATTGATGCGTCGAACGTGTTGAAGCCGGCTCTCAGCCGCGGCGAACTGCAGTGTATCGGAGCGACGACACTCGACGAGTACCGTAAATACATTGAAAAAGACGGCGCACTCGAACGTCGCTTCCAGACCGTTATGGTCGACCCGCCGACTGACGAACAGACCGTTGAAATCCTCAAAGGCCTGCGCGACCGCTACGAACAGCATCACAAGGTGCAGATCACCGACGACGCTCTGACCACCGCGGTCGAACTGTCGTCACGTTACATCACGGGGCGCTGTCTGCCGGACAAGGCAATTGACGTGATCGACGAATCGGGTGCCCGCATCCGACTGAAATCGATGGTCCGTCCGCCGGACCTGAAAGAGATCGAAGAAGAGGCTGAGCGGCTGAATCAGCAGAAAGAGGAAGCCGTCGCGAATCAGGACTTCGAGAAAGCGGCCTCCTTGCGTGACCAGGCCGACAAGCTCAAGAAGAAAAAAGAACAGCTCACGCAGGAATGGCGTGAGAAGTCCGAAGAAAACGAAGGCGTCGTCGACGCCGAAGTGATTGCCGAAGTCGTCGCCAAAATGACTGGGATCCCGCTGACGCGGCTGTCGAGCGAAGACACGGTGCGACTGTTGCAGATGGAGCAGGAAATGCACCGTCGCGTGATCAGTCAGGACGAGGCGATCAAGCAGGTCTCGAAAGCCGTGCGCCGCAGCCGCAGTGGCCTGAAGGATCCGAAGCGTCCCACCGGTTGCTTCCTGTTCGCCGGGCCAACCGGTGTCGGTAAGACACTGCTGGCCAAGACGCTGGCCGAATTCATGTTCGGCGACGAGGAAGCTTTGATTCAGATCGACATGTCTGAATACATGGAGAAGCACAACGTCAGCCGTCTGATTGGTGCGCCTCCCGGATACGTCGGCTTTGAAGAAGGCGGTCAGCTTACCGAGAAGATTCGCCGCCGCCCGTACGCCGTCGTGCTGCTGGACGAAGTCGAAAAAGCGCACCCGGATGTCTTCAACATGATGCTGCAGATCATGGAAGAAGGACACTTGACGGACAGCTTCGGTCGCAAGGTCGACTTTAAGAACGTCATCTTGATTCTAACGACGAACGCCGGTGCTCAGGCGATTTCGCACGGCACCAGTTTCGGCTTCCAGAAGAAAACCGAAGAAGCCAGTTACGAAGGGATGAAACAGGAAGTCATGCACGTTCTGCAGCAGGAGTTCCGTCCGGAATTCCTCGGCCGCCTGGACGAAGTCGTCATCTTCAAGAAGCTCAACAACGAGGATCTCAAGGAGATCGTCGAGATCGAACTGGCAAAAGTTCGCGAGCGTCTGGCTGAACGCGGTCTTGGTCTCGAACTCACCGAGGAAGCGAAGCAGTTCATCATCGATCAGGGCGACGATACGGACTACGGTGCTCGGCCGCTGCGCCGCTCAGTCGGCCAGTGCATCGAAGACCCGCTGGCGGAAGAACTGCTCCGCGGCGTCTTCGAGGGCAAGAACCATATCGTCGTCAAAGTGAAGACTGTCGGCGAGCAGAAGCAACTCGACTTCGAGGGGCAGATGCTCGAATCGACGGAAGCTCCAGCCGAAGAAGTCGCAGCAGCGGCTGAGTAAACCACTGCGACCGATCGGCAGGTCCGCTCAGCGAAGCTTGTCGCCTGCACACAATACGGACGCCGCGAATGGCTGCCACCAGCAGCGATCCGCGGCGTTTTGTGTTGGAACGCCGAGGTTCGCCGGGGCTGAAACTGTCAGCTGCAACGCGGGATATTCCGGCCAGCTTCGTCACAGCCAGTTCGCCTGACGGACGTTCGACTGCGGAAGCGAACAGATTCCGTCCAATGGTTGATCGCGCCGATCAGTTTTCGTCGTCAGGACGCGACGCGATGACGGCCGGTTTCGTTTCCGGCAGCAGGCCCTCAACTCTGGGCAGATCGGGCGGTGGCAACTGACCGACGGATTTCGCAGCCTGACTCGTCTGCCGTCCATGTGGAACGACGGGAGACTTCTCCGGCTTGACGAACGTCGGACCGGCTGGCTTCTTCGATATCCGTGGAGCAGTTTCCACTGCGGCTGATCGAGCGGGCGTTGACGCTGGTGTGACGACACCGGTCGGCAGCGTTGTTTCCGCATCGGTGACAGGAATCTTCAGACGCATTCCAACGCGCAGGTCGTCCGGACTCTTGAGAATGTCGCGATTCGCTTCGTACAGCTTCAGATAGTGCGACTGGCTGCCCATGTACTGCTGCGCGAGCGTCGAGAGATTGTCCCCCGGAACGACCTCGTGAATACGAATCGGTGGAGAAGTCCGTGCCGCCAACTGCGAAGCGTTCTGTTTCGACGCAGGTGTCTCAGCGGCAGCGTTTTCTGCAGGCCGACTACCTGGCGGTCGCGGAACTTCTCCACGTGTTTCCGGCGCTGCTGAAGTGAGACTACGGACGCCAGCACCTGGCTTTCGTCCAGACTTATCACCAAATGCGCCGTCGCGCGGCTCATTGAGTTTCGGCAATGGAGCCAGCACGTCGGCGGACGATTCAGGACGCAGTGGTTCAGGCAATGGTTGGCCGCTGTCGAACGCGTCGGGATCCGGAATCTCCGGAACAATGTCCGACACGGCCACTTCCGGAACATCCGGGAGCGAAGTGCGATCACGATCCTCAGACGGGGCAGCAGCCGAATACGGAGCAGATCCGCTGCGGTCGATGCGGCGGTCCAGCGATTCCGCCGTTGTCAATTGCCCGACGGGAGACTCATCGGAGGGTGCGTCGTTCCGAAAGAAAAACGCCGCAGTGATTCCGATGAGAAGGATTCCCAGCGCAAGGCCGACCTTCTTGTCCGGGTGCATGATCAGGTTCCGCCAGAGTGGCACGGTGGAGTCGGACAACCAGCCTGACCGGATGTCCGAATGGATGGCTCTTTTCCTGGACGCAGTGTCGGCAACCGCGGAATCGCTTCCAGCTTTCAGTCGCCAACAGATGCCCAAGCATGCCTGACAGGATGCCCCCGGTCTCTGGAACATGATCCAAAACCGGAATTTCACGACAGCCGATGAACGGTCGGAAGCGGTCATACCGATCCGGTAAGCGCGATGCCGTGTCAGTGACTCATGACGACGCCTACCGCTGGTTAACGACACCAGAGGTGAGCGCAGATGACGGTGTCAGGGCACTCAACCGGTCAACCTCTTCGTTCCAGCCGGTGTAGAACGAACGCCCGGTACAATGTGGCGGAGTCCTGCACACCTTGCCTGATCGTTCCGGAAAAGTCCGGCCATCTCAACCGGCTGACTTAGGTTTCGGCATCAGGAAACTCAATTCAGCCTGACGCGGACCTGCTGCACGGTGCAGTGGCCGTCGGGGCGGGCCCACGAGTCACATGGACCTGGAGCAGGACGATGCTGGTACTCAGTCGGAAAAAAGACGAGAAGATCGTTATCGGCGACAACATTTCGATCATGGTTGTCGAGATTCGCGGCGACAAGGTGCGGCTGGGCATCGAAGCTCCGCGCGACATCAGTGTGCATCGGCGGGAAGTCTACGAAGCAATCAAACGGAAGCAGGCAGATGGCGAGGATCACACGGACGAAACGTCTGCCGTCACTGCAGAGAGAATTCAGTCATGATCCAGCCTGCTGCCCGATCAAACGACGACGTCATCAGTCAGGTACGCGCGCAGGCTGCCCAGGCCGTCTCGCCGGAAATGATTCCGCAGATCGTCTTTGACGTTTTGCAGCAGTCGGCCTCTGATGCAGCTCGCACGGCGCGGCTGCAGGATGTCAAGCTGCTTCTGGTAGAGGCGTATCGTTCAGCCGGGCTGTCTGCACCATCGCTCCGCAAGCGGCCAGTCGTTGCCTGACACCAGGTATCCTGTCCGATCAGCAGCAGCGAGGTCGACGAATCAATACAGAGCAACGGCCGGATTCCCGCATCGGGAGTCCGGCCGCTTTTTGTTCACAGACGCCCTTCACACCGCGATACAGCCCCATCGACATTGAAGTCAGCCCGTTGGGCCGAGACGATTTCGCCCGGCGAATCTGGATTCGCAGCTCAACGCGGCAACATCCCAATTCACTGGCCTCCATGTGGAACGTCATGGTCAACAGATTCTCTCATCTTGTGATCCCCGGCGTTCTTGCGGCAGGCGTCATCGCGATCGGGCCTGGACTGCCGCGCGCCGAAGCTGCTCCGCCAGCACTTGAAGTCGTCGATCCGCAAGCTGCGGGACTGAGCGTCGAGCGACTCGGACATATCGACGCCGTCGTCGCAGAAGGCATCTCGCGCGGACAGATGCCTGGCTGCGTCGTTCTCGTCGGTGCGCGAGGCAGAATCGCATGGTTGAAAGCATACGGATCGCGACGGCTCGTACCGGATCCGGCGCCGATGTCGACGGATACCGTGTTTGATCTCGCGTCACTGACGAAGCCAATTGCGACGGCGACCTGCGTCATGACTTTGATCGAACAGGGGCGATTGCCAATTGACGATCCGATCGCGCGACACATCCCGGAATTCGCCGTAAACGGCAAAGACACAATCACCGTGCGGCAACTGCTGACTCATCAGGGGGGGGTGATTCCGGACAACCCGCTGCGCGATTTTCAGGACGGTCCGCAGCTCGCCTTCGAACGGATTCACCAGTTGAAGCTGACAGCGGAACCAGGCACGAAATTCATTTACAGCGACGTCGGATTTCTCGTACTCGGCGAACTGGTCGAGCGAGTCAGCGGGCAACCACTCGACAAGTACGCTCAGGCAACGATCTTTGAACCACTGGGCATGACCGAAACCATGTTTCTGCCAACCGAGCCACTGCGAGTACGAGCGGCAGTGACTCAACAACGCGACGGGCGCTGGATGCAGGGTGAGGTTCATGATCCACGATCGTTTGAACTCGGCGGCGTCGCCGGTCATGCCGGACTGTTTTCGACGGCTGCTGACCTGGCAAAGTACGCTCAGATGCTGATCAACGGCGGACAGCTCGGTGGTGCGCGCGTGCTCTGTCAGGAAACAGTCGCTCTGATGCGAACGCCGGTTGAAGTGTCGAGCGGGCTGCGAGCGCTCGGCTGGGACGTTCGCACCGGCTATTCCAGCAACCGCGGCGATCTGTTCTCCGATCAGGCGTTTGGACACGGCGGGTTTACCGGTACGGCGATCTGGATCGATCCACAACTTGACCTGTTCGTCATATTTCTGAGCAACCGTGTTCATCCGGAGGGAAAGGGAGCAGTCAACGCCCTCGCCGGCCGGATCGGAACGATTGCCGCAGCCTCGATTTTCTGCTCGCCTGGCGAGTAGCGTTCCCGTCAGCAACGTGCGACCCGGATCGAACACCGTAGCGACTTCCGCTTCCAGCGAGATGCGAGACTTTGATGAGCAACTACCGAATTGCAGTTCTGCCCGGTGACGGCATCGGCCCTGAAGTGATGGCGGCAACGGTTCAGGTGATCGAAGCGGTCGTTAACCGCTTCCCGGAACTGAGCGTCGAGCTGACTTCACACGCTGCCGGCGCTGCGCACTATCGCGAGACCGGCGTCACTCTTCCGGATCCCGTACTGCAGGCGTGTCTGGATGCGGATGCCGTCCTGCTGGCGGCGATCGGCCTGCCTGACGTTCGCAAGCCGGACGGCACCGAAGTCCAGCCCGACATGATGGTCGGTCTGCGACGCGGTCTGAATCTGCATTCTGCCGTGCGTCCGGTCAAACTTTATCCCGGCGTGCAGAGCTGCCTGAACACCGCGGACGCAGGGATCGACTTCGTCATTGTCCGTGAGAATCTCGAAGGCCTGTTCGCATCGTTCGGTGGCGGGTGTCGAGTCGGCAATTCCGTCGCAACGGACACGATCGTCATCACGCGCGAGGGCACACGCAAGGTCTGCGAGTATGCGTTTCGGCTGGCAGAGCGTCGCACGGGCCGGCCGCTTGACGGTCGCCGCGCTGTCACATGCGTCGACAAGGCAAATATCTTTCGCAGTATGGCCTTCTTCCGCGAAGTATTCTTCGAGGTCGCGGCGGAATATCCGCAGATTGCCGCCGAAGCCACCTACGTTGACGCAATGAGCCTTTACATGGTGCAGAATCCGTCGGCCTGCGACGTCCTGGTGATGGAAAACCAGTTCGGAGACATCCTCTCCGACCTGGGCGCTGGGCTTGTCGGTGGCCTCGGCATGGCTCCGTCAGCGGAGATCGGTGACGAACACGCGCTCTTTCAGCCCTCACATGGGACAGCCCCGCAGATCGCCGGACGCGGTATCGCTAATCCGCTCGCGATGATTCTTTCCGCCGCAATGATGTTTGACTGGCTTGGCGAAAGGCACAGCGACGCCACGGCCACTCTGGCCGGCGATATAATCGAGCAGGCCGTCCGCCGAGTCCTGGCCGCAGGAAAGACAACAACCGGTGATCTCGG
>WGMU01000122.1 GCA_016124895.1 bacterium | reverse complement strand
GTCTGCGTGACACCTTGAGACACACGGGGGATCGTCAATTTCACGAACGAAGGGAACACGGATTCTCGTTCGTCGATAACTCCCTCGGAAGCCAGCACTTACAGTCGCGGCGATATCCCAAAATGGCGCTGTCCAACTAAGAGCTAATCGCTAAGTGCTAACCGCTTCTCGAACTGACGATCGCTGGGAATCGGCAAGCGACTGGGCGTGGTGTTTCAGCCAGGTGACGACGTTTTCCATCTGGGTGGCTCGGGAGCCTTTGACCAGAAGGACGTCGTTGGGGCTGAGGATTTTTGCGAGGTGGGTTGTCAGGGCGGTGTGTGAGTCGAAGGTCTGGGCTCGCAGGATGTCGAGGCCGGCGTCGCGGGCGCCGGCAATGACATTTCGAGCGAACTCGCCGACTGAGAGCACGTGATCGATGCCGGCTGCGGCGGCGCTGATGCCGGTTTCCTCGTGGCTGGACGAGGACAGAGTTCCGAGAGCCAGCATGTCGCCGGTGATCAGGATTCGCTGGCCGCCGGTTTCAAAGCTGCCCAGCAGATCGATCGCTGCCTGCATGGCCTCGGGGCTGGCGTTGTAGCTGTCGTCGATGACGGTCCAGTCGCCGATTCGTTCGACGGTGCCTCGGCCTTTGACCGGTTGAAAGCCCGCGAGTGCGTCGGCGATTTCGTTGAGTGGAATGCCGAATTCGCGACCGACGGCGGTCGCCAGCAGGACGGACCGTGCAAAGTGACGACCGATCATCGGAACACGGAGCGTTGTCTGTTCGAGCGTGACTTCGAGACCCTCACCGTTCTGAACGACCGAGTCCGCTCGCAGGTCGTTGTGCTCTCCGAGGCCGACGCGGACGACGCGGCAGGACGCTCGCGCGGCGAGTTCGTTTGCCTTCGGATCGTCGCCCCACAGAAACAGGACGCCGCGACCCGGTAGTGCAGCGGCGAGTTCACCTTTCGCAGCGGCAACGTGTTGTTCTCCGCCGAACTCCGCCGCGTGCGCGCGGCCGATGCCCGTGATGACGCCGATGTCAGGCGCCGCGATTTCGCAGAGTCGAGTGATCTCGCCTCGCGCGGACGCACCGAGTTCGACGACGGCAACTTCGGTCAGCGCGTTGATACCGAGAAGCGTCAGCGGGACGCCGTAATGGTTGTTGTAGTTACGCGGGCTGCGGTGCGAGCAGAAGCGGCTGCTCAGCACGGTGTGGATCATCTCGCGCGTCGTCGTCTTGCCGAAACTGCCGGTGACTCCAACGACCTGCACTGGACCGCGCTGCCGGTTCCAGGCGGCCAGTTGTCCGAGCGCGGCCAGCGAATCGTCGACCGCGACGATCGGAGTCGTCATCGGTTCGGCTCGCTTTCGTAGCCAGCGGCGTTCGACGACGCAGCAGGTCGCGATGTGCGCAACCGACGGCACGAAGTCGTGCCCGTTGTGCGTCTCGCCGCGCAGTGCCCAGAAGACTGACTCCGGAATCACGTCCCGCGAATCCGACCGAATTTTCAGCGGGTGTGCGGTCGAAACGGCATCAGCGTTTCGCAGTTCGCCGCTGGTCGCGGAGACGATCTCGTCGAGTGTGAATTCCATCATCGCGTTACTCCGCCGCCTGAAGCGAGATTTCACGCGAGAGAGCGTCTGCCGTCGCGCGGTTGAGCAGTTCACGGACGATCACACGATCGTCGAAGGGCAAGCGTTCGGTACCGACAATCTGCTCGCGTTCGTGCCCTTTGCCGGCGATCAGAACACAGTCGCCTTCGCGGGCTTCACTCAGAGCAAACTCGATCGCGCGGCGGCGGTCCGGTTCGATATGAAACTGCGCGAAGCCCACCGGAAAGCCGGCGACGATGTCTTCGATGATCGACTGAGGCGGCTCGGTCCGCGGGTTGTCGCTCGTTACAACGGCAAAGTCCGCGTGCGATGCCGCTTCACCCAGCAGCGGACGCTTCTTGCGGTCACGGTCGCCGCCGGCTCCGAATACGCAGATGACGCGGCCGGTCGCCAGCGATTTCAGCCCGGTCACGACACGACGGAGGGCGTCGTCGGTGTGCGCATAGTCGACAAAGACGCGACGGCCGCAATCAGTCGCGATTGGCTCCAGCCGGCCCGGCACGCACGACAGCCGGGCGAGCGATTCCGCAATCGCCTCATTCGTCAGACCGAAATGTTTTGCAACCGCGATCGCTGCCAGCGCGTTCGACACGTTGTGTCGGGCTGGCAGCGGCAGTCGAACAGGGAATTCGGCATCGCACGTCAGGACCAGAAACTCGGTCCCGCTGAGTGATTCGTCGAGAATGATCGCGCGGACTGCCGCATCAGATGCTTCGGACTCGACCTGCGATTCGACAATGGATGTCGTCACGACGCGGCGGGCGGTTCGCACCGCATCGCGCTGCAGTCGTTGGACACCGGGGTCGTCGGCGTTCATGACGATGACACCGCCAGGCGTGACGTACTCGATAATCCGCCGCTTTGCCGCCGAGTAAGACTCAAAGTCGGCGTGATAGTCGAAATGATCCTGCGTGATGTTGGTGATTACGGCGGCGTTGAGCTGTACTCCGGCAAGGCGACTCTGATGCAGCGCATGACTCGAAAGTTCAATTGCCGCGTGTGAGCAGCCGGCTTCGACCATGCGGCGAAACCAGTGTGCGGCAGTGTTCGGATCAGGAGTTGTCAGTGACGCGGGCTCTGCTGTCACCGCATCGGAATACTCGACCGTGCCCAGCAGGCCGCAGCGGCGACCGGCCGCGGACAACAGCGAACGGATCATCCAGGCGGTCGTCGTCTTGCCGTTCGTACCCGTGACGCCAGCGATTCTCAGACGAGCCGCCGGGCTGCCATGAATCGACTGGCAGAGCCGCGCGTATGCCTGTCGAATGTCCTGAGTGACGCACTGCCGCGCGGCGATGCCCGGAAACGGATAAGGAGTCAGGATGGCCGAGCAGCCGCGTGCGATCGCATCTGGAACGAAGACCGCGCCGTCGGCTTTGTTGCCAGGAATGGCGGCGAACAGTGTATCCGGCCCGGCCTGACGACTGTCGTCGGTCGCACCGGTGACGATGATGTCTCCGCAGCCGACGAAGCTGGCATGAGGCAGCAGGCGGCGCAGACTGACTGGCACTGGCAACGCAGGCAGCGACAGCGACATGAACACGGACCTCCATGTCCGGCCATTTCGGACAGCGGGCGAGCCGACTCGCCGAACACTGAGGCCGGTGAACTGAACGCTCAATCCGGCAATCCTTTGCCTTACTGAGCAGTCCGCGAATTCTTCGCATTCTGCCAGAACGGTCAAGGTGAGATTATCTGCTCGGGTTTTCCTCGTCGTAACGTCTGATCCGGTGCGTTGCCGCGGAGAAACGTCGACCATCGACGCAGACACAGGCGACCGGATCCGATTACGATTCTCCGCCCCGCACGTTGCCTCTGGGCAGCACTTCGCGGTTCAGGTGTCCCGCCGTCGGCTCAGCCGACTCGTTAACTCTATAACCGTCGAATTTCGAGCTGTTCATGCCTGCCACTGAGCCATCCCACCTGAACGAGCTGCGCCGGTCTGCGGCGACGACTCCCCAGGATGCGAAGGATGACAGCGAGACGGCAGCAGCCCGCAACGCGGCTGTGATTAACGAACTCGCCGCCTCTGGTGGCTTTTATTCGGCGGTCACTCAGGCCGCGCAGCGATCAACCGCTGATCCGTTTGAATCGGCCTTGCCGCTGGGCGATCGGGATCGGCCGATCGGCGAAACGACGACGCGGCACATTCTCGAATCGTTCCTGTGCCTGGCGATTGCCGTCATCGTGTTCCGCTGTTTCGTGCTCGAAGGCTACATCATTTCGACGGGATCGATGGCGCCGACGCTGCTGGGGTATCACAAGCGGGTCGAGTGTCCCGACTGTGGATTCCGCTTTGCCGTTGGCGTTGCATTTGACGACGGCGCGTCTGACAGCCAGCAATCGGTCCGCTGCCCGAACTGCGGGCAGCAACACATTGATGCCTCGCACGTCCCGCGTAACAGCGGCGATCAGTTGCTGGTCTTCAAAGAGGCGTTTGCGTTCCGGGATCCCAACCGCTGGGAGATTGCCGTCTTTCTGAATCCCAATGACCCGACGCAGGCCTACGTGAAGCGAACGATCGGCCGGCCTGGCGAAAAGGTTCAGATTCACGACGGTGACGTGTTTATCAACGACGAACGCGCCCGCAAGCCATACGCAACACAACGTTCACTCCGCATCCCGGTGTTCGACGACGCGCACTATCCGCAGCTCGATCGAGCCTTCGCCCGCTGGCTCCCCGAACCGGGCTGGACGCACGAAACCGCAGAGTCTGAGTACCACTTCTCGCCGCGCAACAAACGCTCTCTGGACTCTGGACGCTCGCCTGTCGACGCTCCCCACCTCGACCCTTCCTTCTCCTGGGTCAGCTACTTCAACCTTGACCGAATGCAAACGCGCGGCCGGCCGAATCTTGCCGAAGAGGCCGTCACAACAATCGCAGCTGGTGGCTTAGAGGCCGACGGATCGTCGTCCGAGTCTCGTCAGCCCGGTCCGATTACGGACGAATACGGCTATAACGCGCCGTCGCGGTCGCGTGAAAAGACTTCGGTCCACGACCTGATGCTGAACTGCCGCGTCGCGTTTCCGGAGGGTCGCGGCGAGTTCGCGGCCGTCATCCGTAACCGCTCGCGTTATGCGGCGTTCCGACTCGACCGAGTGGCCCGCCAGGCGGCTGTCTGGATCAGTGGTCGCAGCGCCGAGCACGCGATCTGGCTGATGGAATCGGGTAAGCGACCGCTGGTCGCGGCGCACGTATCGCCTGACGCCTTCGACGAACCTGTTGAAATCGACGTCTCAACATTCGATCGCCAGTTGATCGTCGGACTGAATGCCGAGGAAGTTCTGTCGACCGACCTCGATCAACCGCTTGACGGGTTTTCTTCGCCGGAGACTGACGACAGAACGCCGGAACTGACTTCCGGTCGCCAGGAAATCGTGCTGACGTCAGCAGAGGCGACCGATCTGTCAGGTGTTGGGGCCGCGAAGGCAGACGCGGCGGGAAAAACGGTTCAGTTCGGCGCACGTGGCGGAGCCGTCGACGTGACGGGCCTGTGTCTCTATCGCGACGTCCACTACACCGACTACGACTACCGACACGGCGTCAAGGTGCCGGTGCAGCTTGGGGATGACCAGTTTTTCTTCCTCGGCGACAACAGTCCGGTTTCGCTGGACAGCCGCGGCTGGAAAAGCCCGACTGTTGCCCGGCGGCTGATCGTGGGCCGGCCACTGGTTGTCCATCTGCCGTCGAAGCCGGGCGAGTTGCACTTTGCCGGCCAGACTCGCAGCATCCGCGTTCCTGACTTCTCACGGATGCGGTATGTCCGGTGAGCCGCTTGATCAACTGAAACAATTGCGTGCCGCGGACTGTACTGCAGGTACCGCAGACACATCTCGACCCGACAGACTCACGTTTCGATCCTATGAGCAAATCAAAACCCACGGCAGGTAACGAGGCCTCAGGTGGCGGCAAGACCGGCGCTGCAGCGGCAAAGGCGACGAAAAAGCACGCCAGCCAGGACGGTGGCCGTGAGACGTTCGAATCGATCGTTGTCGCATTTATTCTCGCGTTTCTGTTCCGTGCCTTTGAGGCAGAGGCATTCGTGATCCCCACCGGCTCGATGGCGCCGACGCTGTACGGTCGCCATAAGGAAATGGCCTGTGAGCAGTGCGGGTTCAAGTCGGCGATCGGAGCCAGCGACGAAGTCGACGACGCGACGGGCCTCTATCTGCCGAACATGCGGATTGACGAGGCCATGTGTCCGAACTGCCGGTATCTCAATCCGGTGCGCAACCTGCCGGTCTTCAAAGGTGACCGGATTCTGGTCAACAAATTTCCCTACGAGTTCGGTGCTCCGCGGCGGTGGGACGTGCCGGTCTTCAAGTATCCCGAGAAGCCAACGACCAACTACATCAAGCGTCTGGTTGGTTTGCCCAATGAAACACTGCTGATCAAACGCGGCGACGTTTACCGCGTCGAGGACGACCGCTCGCGGACCATCCTGCGGAAAGCTCCGGGCAAGCAGAAGGAACTGCAGATTCCAGTTTACGACAACAACCACCCGGAGACCGCGCTGCACGACAAAGGCTGGCCGAAACGCTGGGCTTGCGTCGAGAAGTCTGACCCCGCTGTTGAGCCCGTCATGGGTCCGGTCGCCGGCTGGGTCGAATCCGCGACCGGCTGGCAGACGTCCGAAGACAGTCGCTCGTTTTCTCTGACAGCCGAGCAGGCCGCCGCGCCGCGCTGGCTCCGCTACAGGCACTATGTTCCGCGTCAGGAAGACTGGTACGAGGCACTCGCAGGCGACAGCGCTCCGCGCGATCCGGCCTTCTTTGCGGACGCTCAGTCAGCCGTGCCGCGGCCGCAGCTCATCACTGATTTCTGCGGATACAACACATATGTCGGCGGGCACGGCAGCCTGGACAGCGACTGCTACTGGGTCGGCGATCTGACCGTGTCAGGCCGGATTAATCTCGAACAGACGAACGCTCAGTCAGAGCTGACGCTTGAACTGAACGAAGGCGTGCGGGCTTACCGCGTGCGAATTGACCTGAGGTCTGGCAAGGCAAAGCTGATCAGTGTGCTGCGGTTTGCCGGGACGGAAGAAGAAGAGACGCTGGCTGAAGCCGACACGCGCATGAGCGGTTCCGGCAGATATCGCTTTCGATTCGCCAATGTCGACAACCGAGTGTGTCTGTGGATCGACGGCCGCCTGACGGATTTCGGGTCGGCCGCGGAATACACGGTCGACGAGTCACTGATTCCCAGCCCGCAGAACGAAGACCTGACGCCGGTCGGTATCGCTCTGCAGAATGCGTCGGCGACGGTGTCGGACCTGCTGATTGAACGCGACATCTATTACCGCGCCAGTCAGATTGACAATGACGAATTCGACCGGTTTTCCGGCGGCGGTGACGAGGAGCATCCCTGGCCGAGCGATCTCCGGCGGGCCTTGCAGGATCCGGCAAAGTGGTACGAGGTGTACGACGCTCGCGATCGCGAAGCTCAGTTCACACTGGGGGACGACGAGTACCTGATGCTCGGCGACAATTCGCCTCGCAGCCAGGACAGCCGCGTCTGGCCGAATTCCCGCGGCGCCGAGCATCGCCACGCGGTTCCAGGTTCGGCGCTCGTCGGCCGGGCGTTCTTCATCTACTGGCCGCACGGGATCCCGTTCCTCAACAATGGTCACGGCTATCCATCGCCGCTCTGGGGCTACCACTACGAAGCCGCGCCGCAGGGAGGCATCCGCAAGTCAGACTATCCGGATCTGCGGATTCCCTTCTATCCGAACTTTGGCCGGATGCACCGCATCCGCTAAGCTTTCGACTCTCACAAAATCGGCCTCGCTGCGATAATTGCTGCGCCAATCTCACTCGTTTCGATCAAGGACGATCGCTATGGCCGGTGTGACTCAACACCCTGCAGGTGCTGCGCTGAACCCTGATTCCGACATTGCAGCCAGCCGGGCAAAGTACCGCCTGCTGGAATGTGTCGATCTCGTCAAAGACTATCCCGGCAAGCGAGCCGTCGACGGCGTCGACTTTCACGTGATGCCGGGCGAGATCGTCGGACTGCTCGGTCCTAACGGAGCTGGCAAGACGACGACGTTCCGCATGGCCTGCGGCATGATCTCGCCGACCGAAGGAGAAGTCTTCCTCAACGGAGCCGACGTCACGCAGTGGCCGATGTACCGTCGGGCTCAAAGCGGCATGGGCTACCTGCCGCAGGATTACAGCATCTTCCGCAACCTGACCGTCGAGCAGAACATTCACGCCGTGCTGGAATATCTGCCGCTGTCGCGGGGCGAGCGGAACGACAAGGTTGACCACCTGCTCGATCAGTTCGGCCTGAGCGACAAACGCAAGCAGGTTTCGCACTCGATGTCAGGCGGCGAAAAGCGACGTCTCGAAATCGCCCGCTGCCTGGCCACTGATCCGGTCCTGATCCTGCTCGACGAACCATTCACCGGCATCGATCCGGTCACGATTCACAGCATTCAGGACATCATGGGCGAACTGAAAAGCCAGGGCATCTCAATCCTGCTGACCGACCACCGGGAACGCGAAACGCTGACGATCACCGACCGCAACTACGTCATCTTTCAGGGTAAGGTACTGGTCAGTGGCGACGCCCAGACCGTCCTCAGCAACCCGGACGCGCAGCGCTGCTACTTCGGCGAACGCTTCGACGCCTCGTCGATCATCCAGTCCCGCGAGTCCTTCCGCAAAGACGACCGTAACGCCGCGTGACGGTCGTGCCATTGGTACGTGCAGACTGGGACTCAACGCTTACAGAGTTCAGGCGATCATTCGGTCGAGCGGAATTCGGACGGACGAAGCCTGCTGCTTTCGTCAGTGGTCTCGTGGCCGGTCGGAACTGGCTCAATCTGTCGCAGGCGACGAATGGTGTCTTCGCTGAGATACCGATCGAGGTGGCCGGCTTTGTGGTTTAGCTTGTCGAGGGCGAGGGTCTGGGCGGCGGTGATCGTGGCACGCTCGGTGTGACCGGCGAGATCGAGGGCGATGGCGAGGTCGGCCAGCCATTGGGGCTCGGTCGGGTAGCCCGCGACGGCGCGGTCGAGCCACTCGACGGACTGGCGGACGACGTCCTGGCTGACTTCGCGTTCGGCACGTTTCAGAAACCAGTGGCCCAGGTGGTACGCATATGCGGCGGTGTGCGGGCTGCGGCGAAGGGCTTCACTGGCGGTCTCAACGCCGCGATCGAAGTCAGACGCCAGGCCGGTCGTCGACCAGCGCTGAAACGCGACCTCGCTGAGCCTTTGCCAGGGGTCGGGGGAGAGGACATCGACTGCTGCAGCGTCGCGGTAAAGCCGTTCGGCCTGTGGGACCACGTGGCCTTGAGCGGCTTCAAAGTCGCCAGCCGCCAGCAGTGAACGGCACGACTGGTCAGGAACGAAGGCAGTCAGTGAGCAGCCGACCGACAGAACGGCAGTGGTGGCAGCGCCTCCGGCCCAGATGGCTGCACATGAAAACCGCGGTGGTCGAATCGTCGTCTGCGAGTTGCTGATTGACGCGTTCGCGCGGCAGCCCGAGGGAGGCTCGGTCAGCAGCGCGAGCACGAACAGCAGGCCAGTGACGGCGGGCATTGCGATCCCACCAGCTCCCAGCAGATGCACCAGCAGCGCGGCGAACCCACAGGACAGGGCGATGTGCAGCGTTCGGTCAGTGGTGGTCGAGAACTCTTCACCGGGACTGGCGAACGCTGACGAAAAGACCGGCTTAAGGAGCCACCAGCAGACGGTCGCAGCAGCGCCGACCGTCAGAGCGTGGATGTCGATTTTTGCTTCGAGGACGAACTTCGCGACCAGCACGATTCCGAAGGCCAGAACAACGGCGAACAGGCCGGTCAATTCAGAACCTGTCGAGTGGTCACGGGATTGAGCCTGCGAACGAAGTGCCAGCGTATCCCTTGTTCCCTGTTCCTGCTCAGGTGACCCGCAATTGGCGGGGTCGTCGCGCCAATCGGACGAGCGGCTTCCACCCAGGACGTTTCGCCCGGCGAATCCAACGACGCCGAGCAATCCCAGCAGGGCGGGCAGGCCGGCGTTCGCCCAGACATCGAGAAACGCCTGGTGCGGGTCGGCGATTTCTTCGCTCGATTCCGGCAGCTTGTGCCGCAGGTATGCGTCACGGAACTGGCCGGGACCGACGCCACGCAGTGGATGCTCGGCAATGACCGCCAGCGTGCTGCTCCAGTATTCGAGGCGGTACTTCAGAGACTTCGGCGCTTCGCGGATGACGTTCAGGTCGAGACCGCCGGTCAACGTAGCGGTTCCGACGAGTCCTCCGATCACAATGACGAGCCCTGCGGCGATGAGCAGGCCGCGACGCAGCATCGCCTGTGACCGGTTACTCGATAGCGACAGTGCTGCCGCCAGACCGAGCCCCGCGAGCGTGCCGCACCATGCTGTGCGGCTCTTGGTCAGAATCAGGCACGCAGCCGTCAGCAGCAGTGGCAGAAGAATCGCGAGCAGTCGGATCAGCCAGCGGCTTCGGCTCGCTGTTTGAATCTCCGCCACTCCTGGCGGTTCAGCCACGACCGGTGATGCCGGACCGGTTCGCGCAGGGCTGTTTGCCGGGCGAGCCGTCGTCTTCAGGCTGATCGACAAAGTCAGAGCGTGGACGAGCAGCGTCATCAGCAGCACGACGACGACGGCTAGACATCCGGCGAACGAATTCGCGAGCGCAAAGAAGCCGAGCGGTTCCTGACTGTCACGCAGCCGACGCTCGAAGAGTTCGCGTGCCGGGCCGCTGAGTGGAACGCCGCTGCCGGACAGAGCAGCGGCGGCAGTTCGCAGTTGATCCTGAGTGGCTGCCGTTCGAGTGCCCGACGCAGCGTCGCTCATGGCCGCGTCGTAATTCGCTCGAGACTGCTCGTACGCCTTCAGTGTCGCGGGATACCAGAACGCGTGCTGCCAGAGACCGTATCCGGCCAGTGCAATCCAGATCGCAACAACAGCGCGAACGAATCCGGTCCGCAGAACACGTTGCTGCGTGATCGCACTTTGCTGTGTGGCGGAGGTCTGCTGCGTTTCCGTGTTCTGACGCGGAATGCGTAATGACGCACGCAGCAGCAGAAACAGCACAACCAGGGATGTCCATTCCCAGCCGAGGTTCAACGCCGTGCGACGATTGCCCTCCGTCATCAGAACGACCAGCGTCGCAAATACCTGGCTGCCGCACAGCAACAGAACAGAGCCGTCGAGCGACGTCAGGTGGTGGCACGGCACAT
Organism: bacterium; assembly: GCA_016124895.1. GTDB lineage: Bacteria > Planctomycetota > Planctomycetia > Planctomycetales > Planctomycetaceae > JAPOLP01. The sequence goes on along the minus strand of WGMU01000122.1, from coordinate 25,626 downwards.
CCGAATCTGACGCTGCGTTCCGCGACTTCACCCACCAGATCAATGCGGCGGCGAACAGGGTCAGCGCCGTCAGCCAGAGCGTTTCGCCCTGGGCACTGCCTTCCGCAGGCAGCAGCCAGCGAGCAAACAGCAGCGACCAGATCACGGCATTCGGCAGCGTGGCCGTCACATGTTCTGGGAAGCGTGCGACCTGACGCTCAGGCTGCTTCTTCCCACCGGACCTGCGTCGCTGTGCCATGCCGCCTGAATCTGTCTGCGGAATTGAACGGCTGGCGTCGCGTTCCATCAGACGCAGTGCCGGAATTCGCGATGCCTATTTCTTCGCAAGCAGGGCAACAGCCTCGTCCACTGTCGCTGTCATCTGCCAGAGCTTGTCGAGGTGTGTGACTTCCAGCACTTCGCGACAGTAGTCCGCCAGTCCGGCAATGACGAAACCACCATCCGGCAGTGCGTTCAGCCGGTTCCAGATGCGGAACAGCAATTCAATAAATGACGACCCGAAGAACTTCGTGTACTGCAGATCAACGACGACCAGCGGCGGGCTGGCGTTTTTCGCGGCGTCGAGCAACTGATCACGAATCTGATCAAGCAGCGTTTCGTCGAGGTTCTCGAACTCAGGGCCGAGGCAGATACAGGTCACGTCGCCGTTCTTCACGATTGTCGGGGCGGGATCGGACATCGCGGTACTCGGTCGAGGAAAGAGAGTCGCTCGGAAATGAACGCCTTTCAGCGGGGAACTCCCGACCGAAGGCACAGAAAAGAGCGTGCAGACTAACCGTCTGCGCCCCGAAAGGGGGGAAAAGTAATCGTGCGTGACCAGTCAGGCGACTTCCGCACAGCCGACATTGGCAGGCGATGCTAACCCGTCCCCTCAAATTGTCAACAAGGGGTTACATCCGGGGATCTGCCTACATTCCACTGGGGCGTTCTTCGAGTGAGATCGTGATGTCGACAAGTGCCGAGCCGCGGCGAACCGTCAGCGTGACCTGTTCGCCCGGCTGTTTCCTCGCCAGCAGATCAAGCAGGTCGCTGATCCGCTGCAGTGGATGACCGTCGAGACGGATGAGTTGATCGCCGAGAATGCTGCTGACTTCGTCGATGTCCCGCGTCGCCAGGATGCCGGCGTGTTCGGCCGGACTGTTCCGCATGACCTCCTGAACGAGCAGCCCTTCGATCGGCGTTCCGGCAACGGAAACGTTCTCGTCGACGACGACGCCCAGCCACGGACGCGAAACCTGTCCGTCAGCAACCAGATCCGGCACGACGACGTTGACCAGATCGACCGGGATCGCGAAACCGACGCCGTGCGAGCCTCCCGATTCGCTGACGATCGCCGTATTCACTCCAATCAGACGCCCGGCGCTGTCCAGCAGCGGGCCTCCCGAATTGCCGGGATTGATGGCCGCGTCTGTCTGGATGGCCCCGCTGACGCTGCCATGTCGCGTTGCGATTTTGCGATTCAGGCCGCCGATGACTCCCGTCGTCAGTGTCTGGTCAAACTGAAACGGGCTGCCGATGGCGAACACTTTCTGGCCGACAAGCAAACTGCTCGATTCGCCGATCGCGATGGGTTTGAGTGCCCGTGGCGGGGCGTCGATCTTCAGGACCACGATGTCCGAAGTCTCGTCGTACCCGACGAGTTGAGCGCGAAACCTTGAATTGTCGTAAAGCGTCACGCGGGCGAACTGCGCGTCCTCGACAACGTGCAGGTTCGAGAGGATATGGCCCTCAGAATCCCAGATGATGCCACTGCCCGTCCCGGCCGGAATGGCCAGGACGTCGCGGGAAATTGGACTTCGCCCGACCGCCAGCGTTTCGATATGCACGACCGAGGGCGATACTTCACGAAACAGCTCGATCGTGGACTTCTCGTCGGCCGCGAGATCGCCACGCGGAGTGATCGCGCGCGGTGTCGCGAACGGATTGTGCAGAGGCGTGTACCAGAAAAACTGCCGGTACAGCAGTGCGAGTGACACTCCGACAAGCATCATGACAAGCCAGCCGCTGACGCGTGTGCCGGCCGACGGTGGATAAGACCGTGTCGAGTTCCCTGGGCTACTCATGATTGGTTCGGCCACGAGACCTGCTGCATTGCCGACGGCGGATTGAATACGGCAACCGGCGGTTGAACCCGGTTGTTCGAGACCGTGCAACAACGTCCCGGCAGGGCAGCAATTGATTCCGTACGAAACTCAGACGGTTTGCGTTTCGCCGGAATTCGAGCCTTCAGCTCAGTCCGGCGATCCGCTCGTTGAAATTCTCAACCGCCGTCAGAAAACGAATACGGAGTTTTTCGTCGAGATCGTCGAATCCATCAAGTACGTGTTCGACCAGCATCTTGTTGCAGCGTTCGATCGCTGTCGTTGCTCGTTTGAACGCCTCTTCAGGGTTAAGGCCGACCGCACGCGATTCAGACTGGCCTTCTTTCGGTGGTGGACTGCCCGCATCCTTGCGGAACGGAGCGTACGGCGTTTCACCCGGCTTCCCTGCAGCGTCCTGATCGGATACGGCATCAACTCGATTCGCGCTGGCAATACTCTCGTCAAACGAGTCAGAAGTTGCAGACACACCGTCCGACTCACCAAACCGTTCCGGCGTCATCGTGAGAATCGGCTCACCATAGCCGGGCGCGATCGCGGCCATGTCGAGTTCAGCTTCGGATTCGACGGTCAGATCCTCGCCGTTCTGCATCCGCCGCCAGGCTTTCATTTCGGCGATCGTCGCTTCGTTCTCGTTCGCCCAGGCAAGGCTCTCAGCCGAGTCCGTCCAGGTCAGTGCGACGTAAAAGTGAGACCACTTCAAAGCAGGGTACACATCGCGAACGTCGGCAAATGATTCCCAGACGCGGCGGCGCTGATAAACCTGATCGCCGCTGAGTCCGACCATCTGCCCGAAGTCGGCGTCGGTCCGGCCGCGCGAATAGCGCGTCGTCCATCGAGCGGCGCATTTGCCGACAGTCCAGTTGCAGTTGCTGATGGCCGATCTGGCCGTCGAGACGAGTTCCTGTTCCGTTTCCGCGGCTTCGACAACCGTGCTCATCAAACAGCCTCAATGCTGGAGAGTTCGACCTGATTTCTGTGCCGCAGAGTTTCAGAAGCTGGCGCCGTACGGGAACGGCGAACTACAGCGCGGGTAACCATCAGGCCGAAAGAAGAAGTGAGGGAAAACGGACTCCATTCCCTCACCACCGCAAGCGACGGTGAGCACAGGCACGTTCTCAGGCACCGGGCAGCGAACTGCCGGGTGGCTTCCGTGTGAGAGAAGCGTCCCCGGACCTCCATGACAAAGGCCCCGTCATCTCTCCTCGACAGGGCGGCGGGATGCTATCGCGTTGCCTTAACGATTTCTACCAGGTTGATCACGACTTTCGTTGACGATCTTTGAACGCACATCGCACGCGTTGAATGACTGTCAGAGTTTCGCCAGCGCGTTTGTTCGACAGTCTCATTCGTCAGTAACAGAAGCCGGTGCTGCGGCACCTTCAGCGGGGCAGCCTGCTGGTCACTGCTGAGTCAGACGACAGACGGGATCTCGATCCCGCATGGAACGTCAGCCGACCGACGTTCCCAGCTTCTGCGCGAGTTCCTGGATCTGCCGCCAGGTCTCATCAGGCACGCTGACGCCATTGGCTCGACGGTCAGTTTCGCGACGCAGTTCGATTTCGCCGGGCATCAGGATCTCGTCAACGCCCGGTGCTTTCTTCGTACTGCGGACCGCGTCGACGTACTGCGACATCAAATTGTCAAACGCGCCGCGCTCGATGAACTGTGGCAGGTCGACAAAATACATCCAGACGCCGTTGGCGCCGCGCGGCAGGTCAGTGCGACAGACGCCGCTGCCGGAGAGCATTCCGCCGAAGACGTCGATCATGACCGAGAGGCCGAAGCCCTTGAAGCCGAGCGGGCCTCCCAGCGGCAGCAGCGCGCCGCCATCATACAGTCGAGCGGGATTGGTTGTCGGATTTCCGTCTGCGTCGATGATCCAGCCCTCGGGCACAGACTCTCCCTTCTGCAGGGCGACGCGGACTTTGCCCTCGGCTGTCGCGCTGGTTGTCATGTCGAGAACGAGGGCTGTCTCGCCCCACGGAGCGGACATCGAGATCGGATTCGTGCCGAGTCGCCGTTCGATCCCGCCAAACGGAGCGACACCGCCAGGCCCCGGCGCATTGACGGCCATCATGCTCGCCAGTCCTGATTCTGCTGCTCGCTTTGAATAGGAACCGAGGCGGCCGACGTGATTGCAGTTGCGGATCATCACGGTCGACGTCCCTGCCTGCCGCGCCTGTTCGATGCCGAGTTCGACGGCTCGCGTCGCTGCAACCTGACCAAAGTTGAAATTCGCATCGAGCAGCGTAAACGCCGGACCGGATCGCACAGTTTCGACAGCTGCCCCCGGCTTCACAAACCCCTGCTCAATCATTTCCAGATACTGCATCAATCGGATCACCCCATGACTGTCGTGCCCGACAGCGTTGGCATCAGCGAGTTCCGCGGCAACGGTCCGGGCATCATCCTCCGGAACCCCAGCTGCCGTCAGTATCTGCAGAGCAATCTCGGCAAGCTGGTCGATCGAAAACTGTGGCATAAGGTGACTCCGGTTCGCTGATGATTGATCGTTAACGTCGAACTGGGGCACATAGTAGCCGCGCGAATTCGTGTGTCATCCGCCTGCCGGGCCTCGCTGGTGTCGCGTTGTGCCATGACGAAACGGTTGCCGGAACGTTGCTGTATTCCCGCGATTGGGAATGAGTTCCGACGTCGCGCGACCTCAATTCAATTCGCCACACAGTTCCTTGAAGGGCTGAAACCCTTTTGTCATAGTTCCGGCCCCTTGCGCCTGCCGGGGAGTTTTTGAGTGCGCAGAGCGGCAACAACCGACTGGTTCAGCCTCTTTTGCAGCTCGGTTTGAGCCTGCCGTCAATCGTTCGGGGCGGCGTTATTTCCGGTCTGATTACCTGGACGAACTGCATCCTCCCATCGGGAAGGACGGGTGATGAGCCTCGTTCTGGCGAATACTCCAATCGATCTGGTGACCGAAGGGCTGGGCCTCACAGGGGCCTGGGCCTGGTTCGTCGTTGCGGTCATTCACACGATTCTGATTGGCCTCTTTTTCGGGATCCCGGCTGGCGTCTTCATCTGGGCCGAACGAAAAGTCTCAGGCCGGATTCAGGATCGTCTTGGGCCGACGCGAGTCGGCGGTCGGTTCGGCTGGCTGCAGTCCGCGGCTGACGGCGCCAAGCTGATTCAGAAAGAAGATCTCGTTCCCAAAGACGCGGACAGTCTTCTGTTTCGAGCGGCCCCTTATATTGTCGTGGTTGCTTCCTTTGCGGCGTTCATGTTCCTGCCGTTCGGCGATGGCTGGTCGGCGGTGTCAACGGACGTTGGCCTGTTTCTGATGTTCGCGATGCTCTCGCTGGAAGTCATCGGCGTGATTCTCGCAGGCTACTGCAGCGGCTCGAAGTGGGCTCTCTTCGGTGCGATGCGCGAAGCGGCCCAGATGATCAGCTATGAAATCCCAATGGCGATCTGTGCTCTGATTCCGATCATCATTGTCGGCTCGCTGAATCTGAATGAAATCGTCCGCTTTCAGAGTGGTGAAGGCGGCTTTCCCTCGCTGACGCTGTTGAACTGGAACATCTTCCACCCGATTGCGGCTCCGGCCTTCATTCTCTACTTCGTGTGTGCGACGGCGAGCTGCAAACGAGCCCCGTTTGACCTGGCCGAAGCGGAGAGTGAACTGGTTGCCGGCTTTCTCACTGAATACTCGGGGATGCGGTGGTCGTTCTTCTTTCTGGCTGAATATGCCAGCATGTTCGCTGTCAGTGCGATTGCCGCGATTCTGTTTCTTGGCGGCTGGGACGACGGTGTTGGCATTGTGTCCGGCCTGCGAAGTTCCGGGCACGAGTATTCCGCCAGTGCTATCGGAGCGGTGATTCTGATTGCTAAAGCTTCGAAGCTGGTCCTTGTTCAAATCTGGGTTCGTTGGACGTTGCCGCGACTCCGCATTGACCAGGTGATGACGACCTGTCTGAAGTATCTGATTCCGATGGCCTGTGCTCTGTTCCTTGCGGCGGCGACATACCCGCTCGTCCTGAATCGAGCAAATCACGGGCGGACAGACCTGAGGTCACCGATCGGTGATCGGGTCCCGATGCGAGCAGTCGAAGCCAGCGAGGCTCACGCGGTCCTGGCGGCTCCGGATTCGACAGAGCTGGCTGCAGCCGACGGCGAGGTGACTCAATGAGTGGTGAGCAGATTCTCTTCTGGCTGTTTGCAGTCACGGCCTGTGCTGGAGCGATTTCGGTTGCGCTCAGTCAGATTGTTGTGCGGATGGCGGTGAGTCTGATTGTGTGTCTGTCGTCGGTGAGTGCGTTGTTTTTTCTGCACAATGCGGACTTTGTCGGCGCCGTTCAGCTCATGGTCTACGTCGGCGGCACAATCGTTCTTTTGATCTTCGGCATCATGCTGACGTCCAGTTCTCCGTTTTCGAAAATCAAGACGTCGCCAGCGGAAGGCTTTCTCTCGGCGGGCATCGGTGCTCTGTTTCTTTCAATCATCGCGTTCACGGTGACACAGGTTGACTGGAAGATTCAGTCTGACAAGGTCGCGGCGGCGGCTCCTGTAAAAGTCAGCAGCGAAGGCTACAACGCGGCGGCTGATGGCAATACGGCGCGTCCACTGGCGCTGTCATTCCTCGGGCTGCGTCCCGATCAGAACGGTCAGGCTCCTGGTTATCTCCTGCCGTTTGAAATTGTGTCAGTGCATCTGCTGGTCGTGCTGATTGGCGCTGCCTATCTCGCGCGAACGAAACGGCGCGTCGCGCCGAATGCCTGACAGTGAATTGATCTGACTCAGCAACCAACCTGGGTGAACCTGAGATGGAAGCGATCGGCCTGCAACCGGTTCTGTTTGTGAGTGCGGTTCTGTTTGTCTGCGGCGTCGTGTGTATGACGACCAAGCGGAACGGAATCGGCATTCTGATGGGCGTTGAACTGGTGCTGAACGCTGCGAATCTGAACTTCGTGGCCTTTTCCCGGTATACCTCGCTTGGCCTCGACGGTCAGGTGATTGCGTTGTTTGTGATTGTGCTGGCGGCAGCGGAAGCTGCTGTTGCTCTCGCGATCGCTCTCAATTTTTACAACAACCACCTGACGATCGATGTGGATCGCGGCGACGAGCTTCGCGGCTGATCCGCGGACAGCGCGGTGTGGCTCTTCTTTCAATCGACCTGCTGGTTAGCTCGCAGAGAGTCTTATGGACAGTCTCGGCTACGAACTTTCCTGGTACCTGCGCATCGCGTGGCTGCTCCCGCTGCTGGGATTCGCCATTGAGGTGTTTGGTGGTTACTGGGGCACACGCAAAACCAAAACGGCCGCTTACCTGGCGATTGGCTGTATTGCTGCTGGTTTTGTACTGAGCACCGTCGCCTTCTGCCGCTGGAATGCTGAAACCGGCGCGTTCAGTCACAGCGGAGAGGCTGCCGTTCACGAAGAACATGCCAGCCTGAGGCACATACCGTTCGCCGGCCAGGCCGCTGTTGCGGACCACGCGGAAGGGCATGCTGCCGAACATGCTGAGCATGGCAGCGGCGAGCACGTGCATGGCGAACACGCATCTGACGGAGCAGAGCATGGCGGTGCTCAACACGACGAACATCATGCCGAGCACCAGTCGATCGCAGCTCTGTCCGGCACGATTTACACACTCGGCAAGTTTGGCGATCTAGAAGTCTCGATCGACTACTATATCGACAGTCTCACTATTCTGATGTTCATGATGGTGACGTTTATTGCGACTTGTATTCACATCTTCGCGGTCGGCTACATGTCGGACGAGCTGACTGAAGATTACGTCGACCACTTTGCTCACACATCGGACGGCCACCATGTTCATCGTCCAGGGCGTTTCTACCGGTTCTTCTCGTACTTCTCGCTGTTCAGCTTTTCGATGCTGGGCATCTGCTTTGCCGGCAACATTTTCCAGGTGTTCGTATTCTGGGAACTGGTCGGCATCTGCAGTTACCTGCTGATCGGCTTTTACACCGAACGCAAGTCGGCCAACGTGGCTGCCAATAAGGCTTTCATCGTCAATCGCGTCGGCGACTTCGGGTTTATCATCGGTCTGATGATCCTCTGGACGTACTGCGGTACGTTCAAATTCGGCGATTACGAAGTTGACGGTCACGAGCGGCCGGGTCTGTTCAGCATGGTCCGCGGCCACGACGGTGAACTCGCCCAGCAAGGCAGCGACGTCATTCTCAAGACGCACGGTCACGACGGTCACTGGCAGGCCCCGCAAGAAGGCGAGTCGAAGACGATCCCGTACACACTGCTGGTCGTGGCCGGCCTGGGCGTCTTCGGCGGCTGCATCGGCAAGAGTGCTCAGTTCCCGCTGCAGACCTGGCTGCCGGATGCGATGGAAGGCCCAACCCCGGTTTCTGCTCTCGTTCACTCGGCAACGATGGTCGCGGCTGGTGTCTACCTGGCGGGACGGTTCTTCCCGGTGTTTACAACGGAAGTACTGTTGGCTATCGCCTACGTCGGCTGCATCACGCTGTTTATTGCGGCGACGATCGCGATTGTCGCGACGGATATCAAGAAGGTGCTCGCTTACTCAACGATCAGCCAGCTTGGTTACATGATGCTGGCGATCGGGCTGGGTGGCTGGGCTGCTGGCCTGTTTCACCTGATCACGCACGCGTTCTTCAAGTCGCTGATGTTCCTCTGCTCGGGCAGCGTGATTCATGGTTGCCATCACGAGCAGGAAATGCCGAAGATGGGCGGCCTGCGGCGCAAGATGCCGATCACCGCTTACACGATGCTCGTTGGCGTGATCGCGATCGCCGGTCTCGCGATTCCCGGCACCGGACAACTGATGAGCCTGCTGACATTCGGGGCCGTCGACAAACCGCTGGCCTTCTCGGGTTTCCACTCGAAAGACGCAATCGTCGCGACGGCTCTGGCTTATACGCAGCTTAACCCGCTGCACTTCCTGCTGTTCCTGACGCCACTGGTCACGGCCGGCATCACAGCGTTCTACATGTTCCGTCTGTGGTTTTACACATTTGCAGGCGATCCGCGGGATCATCACGTTTACGACCACTGCCATGAGAGCCCGAAGGTCATGTGGGTTCCGCTGGTTGTGCTCTCGTTCTTTGCCGCCTTCTGCGCAGCCAATGGTGAGCAGGGCAGCCTGTTCGGAATGCTGTCCTTCAGTGAGCCCGTCGGACTGGCTGACGGGATGACGGCGACCGGAACAGCAGCGATCGCCGTTCCGTCCCATCACGCCGTTCACGACGTACATGGCACCGCTGGTGCCGTCGCTCTGCTCGCGGCCGTGCTCGGAACTCTGACGGCGTACCTGCTCTACTGCCGCAAGGTCGTTGATCCGGAAAACATCAGGAATCAGTTCTCCGGCGTCTACAACTTCCTCGTCGAGAAGTGGCAGTTCGACAATCTGTACGACGCCGCGTTCGTTCGCCCGTCACACAGCGTGGCCCGTTGGTGTGCCGCCTGTGATCGCAACATCTTCGACGCAATCCTGCACGGCTCGGTAAAAGTCTGCATCTGGGTGGCAACGATCGATCGCAAGTTCGACGAGGGCATTGTTGACGGCCTCGTCAATCTGATTGGAAACGTCACTCGCTCGGTTGGTCTTTCGCTGAGCGTGTTTCAGACCGGCCGGATGCGGCAGTACGTGATGTTCATTGCCGTCGGTGTGGTCACTCTGTTTGCTCTGCTGTTTGCCTTCATGCCCAAAGCCTGACGCGGATCGTCTGGTCGAACCCGTCTGTCAGAGTCAAAGGTAAGTGGAAACTATGGAACCTTCGCTGTCCTTCCTCTCGCTGCTGATCTTCCTCCCGACCATCGGAGCGTTGCTGCTCGTCGGCTTCAACAAGAAGGCCGTCGAGGCGATGCGCTTCTTCACGTTCGGCGTGACGTTTCTGACCTTCCTGTTGTCAGTCGTCCTGTGGAACAACTTCGACGCGAGCAACGCCGGTATTCAACCAGCGGCCGACGGCATCTCCGCCGAGTGGATCGCGTCGTGGAACATCCACTATCGCCTCGGCTATGACGGCATCAGCCTTCCTCTGGTCATGCTGACAACGTTTACGACCATGCTGGCCGCTCTGGCTTCCTGGAGCATCAACAAGCTGCACAAGGGCTACTTCATCCTGTTCCTGCTGCTGGAAACCGGGATGCTGGGTGTGTTCCTGGCCCTCGACTTCTTCCTGTTCTACGTGTTCTGGGAAGTCATGCTGCTGCCGATGTACTTCCTGATCGGCATCTGGGGCGGTCCGCGCAAAGAGTACGCGGCGATCAAGTTCTTCCTGTATACGCTGGCTGGCTCAGTTCTGATGCTGATCGCGATGCTGATGTTCTACTACGGCAGCGGCGGCCAGTTTAACCTGCTCGAACTTGGCCGGATTGCTCAGGGCAAATCTGCCGGACACAGCTTTGACGAGTTCACTCAGATCGTCGCCTTTGTGCTGCTGTTCATCGGCTTTGCGATCAAGGTTCCGAGCTTCCCGTTCCACACCTGGCTTCCGGATGCACACGTCGAAGCACCCACGCCGATCAGTATGATCCTGGCCGGCGTGCTGCTGAAGATGGGTGGTTATGGCATCATCCGCATCGCCTTCCCGCTGTGCCCGGTTGGCGCCCATTACGCGGCTTACTGGCTCGTGGCGATCGGCGTCATCTCGATCATCTATGGTGCGTTCGCCGCGCTGGCTCAGACGGACTTCAAACGTCTGGTCGCTTACAGTTCGGTCAGCCACATGGGCTACGTTATCCTCGGCATGGCCGTCTGGTATGTCGTTCCTGAAAATGGCATATCGGTGACCGCTAACCGGGATCACTGGCTGATGGGCATGAATGGGGCCATGTTCCAGATGATTGCTCACGGCGTTTCGTCGGCCGGCATGTTCTTTATGGTTGGCGTGATTTACGACCGCGTCCATCACCGTGATCTCAACCAGTTCGGTGGTCTGGCTGGCAAGATGCCGTTGTACTCGGGTCTGGCTGCAGGCATCTTCTTCGCTGGTCTCGGTTTGCCGGGAATGTGTGGCTTCATCGGCGAAGTGTTTGTCGTTCTGAGTGCCTGGAGCTTCAGTCCGCTGCTGGCAATCATCGCTGCCTCCGGTGTGATTCTGACCGCTGGCTACATTTTGTGGACGATGCAGCGGGTTTACCTCGGTTCGGAATACAAAGGACCGCACGCGGAAGACATCACACCGATCAACGGTCGCGAAGCCACTGTTGGTTTTGTCCTGCTGGGCATGGCGATTTTCCTCGGCGTTTATCCAGCCTTCATCTTCAACGTGATGGATGGCTCAATGGCGCAGCTCGTTGATTCGATGGAAGCCGGTCTGCAGGCCGCTGGCGTCGCGATCAATACTGCCGCTCAGCAGGCCAGCCTGCTCCCATAATGAAAATACTCAAGCGTGAGATGATTCGAAGTGGCACCTCTGCTTCGGCAGCCTGAATAGAGACTGACTTTCGATGAGTTCTTTCGGCGAACTTCTGAACAACCTGGTGGCAGAGACGACTCAGCGGTCGCTGTGTCACTTCTCGCCGGAGCTGGCATTAAGTGGAACGATAGTCATTCTGCTGCTGATGCGGCTGTTTGGCTCAATCGACCGCTGGATTCCACCGTATTTTACGGCCTTGGTCGGTTCGCTGGCCGCTCTGGGACTGTGCGGCAGACAGTTGCTGGACCTGTTGAACGACGGAGCAGCATCCGAGGAGTTCTTCTCCGGAATGCTGGTGTTCGATCCGTTCGGAGCCTTCGTTCGCGGCCTGCTGGCTTTGTTTCTCGTTCTGGTGGTCGCCCTGACAGTTCTGACCGGAATCCCCGATCGTGAAGACGGTCCGGACTTCTATGCTCTGCTGTTCGGCTCGACGATCGGCATGATGATCATGGCCTCTGCCAACCACATGCTGATGTTCTTTATGGGCATCGAAATGGCGAGCGTTCCAAGCTATGCGATGGTCGGTTTCCTGAAAGGCCGCACGAAGAGCAGCGAAGCGGCGTTTAAGTACGTCGTTTACGGAGCTGGTGCTGCGGGCGTCATGCTGTATGGCATCAGCCTGCTGATGGGCCTGCTGGGGACCGGTACCCTGGTCAGCGAAACGATGCCCGACATGGCCAGCAATCTGCAGTTGGCATTTGCGGGTACGACCGGGATCGGCAGTGCGGCATCGATGACGCTGTTGCTGGCCGTGCTGATGGTCATGGTCGGGCTGGCGTTCAAACTCTCGCTTGTGCCGTTCCACTTCTGGTGCCCGGACGCGTTTCAGGGAGCTTCGGCTGAGGTCGCCGGCTTTCTGTCCGTCGGCTCGAAAGCCGCCGCGTTTGCTTTGCTGGTCCGGTTCTGCCTGTCGTTCGTCGGTGGCGAGACCGCAGTTCTGCCGGAAATCTTCACGGGCTTCGGCGTCGCCCTCGGCGTCATGGCCTGCGTAACGGTGACGTTCGGCAACCTTGCGGCTTACTCACAGACCAACGCCAAGCGACTGCTGGCTTATTCGACGATCGCTCACGCGGGCTACATGCTGATGGCGGTTTCGGCTCTCGTCGTCGTGCTGGCGGGTGGCCCCGGTGCCGGCTTGTCAGAAGGGGTCATCGGCGAGACGGCTCAGCGGTGTGTCGAAGGGCTGCTTTTCTACCTGTTCGTGTACCTGTTCATGAACCTGGGCGCGTTCGCCGTCGTCGCGCTGCTTCGCAATCACACCTACAGTGAAGAAATTGACTCGTTCAACGGGCTGGGCTGGCAGGCTCCGGCACTCTGCATCTGCATGGCCGTATGTGCCTTCAGTCTGGTCGGCCTGCCGCCGCTGGGCGGCTTCTGGGGCAAACTGGTGATCTTCATGTCCGTCTTCAAGGCTGGAGACGTCCATTGGTTCATGTACGTGATGCTGGTGATCGGCGGCCTGAACACGGTCTTCAGCCTCTTCTACTACGTCCGGATGTTGAAGGCGATGTTCATTACGCCTGCCGCGGAAGAGGCTCGTCCGATCGAAGTGCCAGCAGCGATTGGCAACTACGCTCTGCTGCTGGCTATCCCGGTTCTGCTGCTGGGAATCTTTCCGACCTGGACGACGAATCTCGCTCAGCGGGTTTCCGAAGTTCTGGTTCCCTGACCTCTGCCGGCTGATCGCAGCGGTATTACTTACTGAGCTTCTGAGAAACAGTGATGAGTGGCCAGAATTCGACGGCTCTGCTGAACGACCTGCTGAATCGCCTGAGCCATTCGTGGCTGCAGTACATCGGCGATGCGTGGCCGTGGGCGCCGAACGAATGTGCTGAGCGGCTGGAAGCTTTTCAGGGACTGGTGCGTCGCCAGCAGTTTGCGGCGGAGCGGTTGGGCGATCTGCTGAGCGATCGCCATGCCGTGCTGTCACTGACGAATTACCCGTTCGATGGGTCGACCGTCAATTACGTCACGCTGGACTATGTCAAGCCGCGAATCGTCGATGACGAGCAGTCGATGATCGCTGATCTGAAAGCTGCCGCCGGAGAATTGCAGAACGATCCGGAAGCACTGCGGCTGGTCGAGCAGTTGACGGCCGACGAAGAGCAGACGCTGAGCGAACTGTCGGCTCTCTAGTCGTCGCCCGCCCGTTTGACGCGACGACCTGAATCGCCAGCTTTGCAGCGAGGCCGCGACCATGCAGATCGTCGATACGCACTGCCATCTCGATGAAGAAGGCTTCGCGCACGAACTCGATGGTGTCGTCGCCGCGGCAGCCGGGAATGGCGTCGCCGCGATGGTGACGATCGGGACCAGCGTCCAGAGCAGTCGCCGCTCGATCGAACTGGCCGAGCGGTTTCCCGGCGTCGTCTTTGCTGCTGTCGGCATTCATCCGAACTATACGGCGGACGCGAAACCTGGCGACTGGGAGATCATTGAGGAACTGGCCCGGCACCCGCGCGTCGTCGCGGTCGGCGAGACGGGGCTCGATCGCTACTGGGACTATGCTCCAATCAAGTTGCAGCAGGATTATTTCGACCGGCATGTCGCGCTGGCCGAACAGGCCAACAAGCCATTCATCGTGCATTGTCGCGACGCTGACGAGGAGACTCGGAAACAGCTCCGCGACGCCGCTCAAAGCGGACGTAAGCTGAACGGCGTCATGCACTCGTTCTGCCAGTCTCCAGAAAGTGCGGCGGAGTTGCTCGAACTCGGGCTATTCGTCTCCTTTACCGGAATGCTGACGTTCAAGCGAAACCAGGAACTGAGAGACCTGGCCGCGAGTCTGCCGGTCGACCGACTGTTTGTTGAGACCGACGCTCCGTATCTCGCCCCAATGCCCAACCGCGGCAAACGGAACGAGCCGGCGTTTGTCCGGTACACGCTGCAGTGCCTGGCCGAGTGCCACGGTGTTGCGCCGGAAGAAATGGCCCGGCAGACGACGGCGAATGCCTGTGGATTTTTCGGGATCGAGTTGTTCGATCGCTGAAAAGCGACAATCGCTGACAAGGTACTGACTCGACATTGTCGGGTGGCCAGTGTTGGAGCCAGGTACGAGCGAAACCCCGTGGCTTTCTTCGCAGGCTCAGTCCGGTCCCGGTATGCTGTATTTCCGCATCGCGACCATGCGTGTGCATAGCGACTGCCATTGACCTCAAACGGCGGATTCGAGGACAACGCGCGTGCCTGCGGACCGCTGTTTCAGGCTCCGCAGTCGCTTCGTGCGCCGAGCAGGCGGCGTGCTCACGCTCTCCCAGGGACGGGTATGAACCGCGAGTCGGTAATCTGGTCGACACGTCTGTGTTGCGCGGTGATCGCGGTCGTGATCAGTGTGGGGATGGCGCGTGCTCAGTCGTCAGAGAGTCCATTCAACGGTCTCGATGCCAAATCCGCTCGTGCCGGGGCACCTCATCCAGCCAATTCGAGTGTGCCTCAGGGACGTCTCCCGCAAAGCCCTTCGACTTCGGGACTGAGTGATCGAACGATTGAAAACGCCTACTACCAGGTGTCGACGACGTCCGGAAATTCGTCAGCCGATCCTGCGGCCGGGTCGAGCATTGGGCTGGTCGCGGCGGCTGGCGGAAGGCAGGCGCCGGCGACAGAAAAACGTATCGCAACTCCACTGGCTCCGCGATCGTCGCTCGGGCTTCCGAATGCAGATGCCGACGAAGCGGCTGCTGGTCGCTCGGGCGGGTTCGGTTCGATTCTGATTGCGCTGGGTTTTGTTGTTGTGCTGATGCTGGGCGTCGCGAAAGTCGTCCAGCGCCGGAATCCGTTTGCGGTGACGGGAGTTCCTCGTGAGGCAATCGACGTGCTCGGACGCCGAACCATCGATCCCCGCAACTCAATTTATATTGTGCGCGTCGGACCGAAGATTCTGCTGCTGGGCAATTCGGCGAACGGGCTGACGACGCTGTCGGAAATTGCAGATCCGATCGAAGTCGCCTCGCTGGCGAATCTCTGCCGCGCGGCGAGTGAGAGTCCGCCGACGGATCTCGGCGCCTGGTTCAAAGGGGTGTGGGGACGTCGCTCGTCGAAAGGTGAAGTGCGGAGCTTTGAAGACCGGTTCGGCGAACGCTTGATGTCCGACGCGCAGCGGGGCGAAACAGGTACGGTCACAAGCGTTGACGTGGCTCGGCGTCAGGAGGCTCGCCGTGTCTGACCCGCGACCGAGCCGGCGAATCCGTCGCGTGCCGTGGTCCGGCTTCCGGATCCAGGCAGCGACGTTACTTGCACTGAATCTGAGCCTGCAGCCCGTCGAGGCTCAGCAGACAGTCCAGCCGGCGCGAGCCAATCAGGCGTCGCCGTTTGACGGGGCACGCACCTCGATCGCTCAGCGGCCGACGACGGTTGCGCCAGTACCGCAGGCCGCTCAAACGAACCCGTTCAGTCTGAACGAGGCCCTCTCGCCGCAGGGGCTTACGCCGACGTTGAAGGTGATGATCCTGCTGACGCTGCTGAGTCTAGCACCGTCGCTGCTCGTCATGACCACCAGCTTTATTCGCTTTGTCATTGTGTTTGGCCTGTTGAGGCAGGCACTCGGGACGCAGCAGCTTCCGCCGACGCAGGTCATTACATCGCTGTCTCTGTTTTTAACGATGTTTGTGATGATGCCCGTCTGGCAGCAGGCTTACGAGGAGGGCATCGAACCATACGTGAAGAATCAGCCGATTCCCGATCTGCAGGCTGGTGAGGATCCACTGACGCGCGTCTTCAAAAATACAATGCAGCCCATCCGGCAGTACATGGGCGAGCAGATTCACAAAGCTGGCGGCGACGACGTCGTTTACATGCTGATCGACTTTCGGAAGCCAGCGTCGAATGCGGATGGCGCCGCCGCGGAAGATCCAGCGACGTTTGAAGACGTCGACACGGCGACGATCGTCACGGCGTACATGCTCAGCGAGCTGAAGACGGCCTTCATCATCGGCTTTCAGATTTACCTGCCGTTTGTCGTCATCGACATGGTTGTCTCGACAATCCTGACGGGCATGGGCATGGTCATGCTGCCGCCGACGCTGATTTCGCTCCCATTCAAGCTGCTGCTGTTTGTGTTGATTGATGGGTGGACGCTGACCGTGCAGATGCTGCTGCAGAGTGTGTATTCGGCGAGCGGCTGATCTGGTTGACACTTGATGCCGCTTTCCTGATTGAACGAGTGCCTGGACGATGGACATCGCCTACGTCACTGAGATTTGCCGTAACGCCGTCACCGTGGCGCTGCTGGTTGCTGCGCCGGTGCTCGCCGTCGCGGTGGCAGTCGGACTGCTGATCAGCATTCTGCAGGCGGTGACTCAGATTCAGGACCAGACAGTCAGCATCGTGCCGAAGATCGTTCTGATGTTGCTGACGATGCTGGCTATTCTGCCGTGGACGCTGACGCAAATGGTCGAGTACGCGACGAATCTGTACGCTTCGATTCCGAATTCGCTGCAGCAGTAAGAGGTCCGCGTCGTGCTCAACGACCTGATTGGACAGACCGTCGACTTCTTCAGCCGGACGTTTCTCGATTCCGCGGTGCAGTATTTCTATATCTACGTGCTGGTGGTGATCCGGTTGGCCGGACTGATGTCGGTCGCCCCGGTCTTCGGACAGTCGGTCGTGCCGATTCCAATTCGGGTGATGATTGTTCTCGGCCTTGGATTCGTCCTGACGCCGATGCTCGAACAGACGACGGGAACCAGCATCGCTCGTTACGACGCGAACCGGGATGGTTTTCTCAGTCCCGACGAAACGCCGCCGCATCTGAATGGTCGAATTGAGCACGTGGCCGAATTGAGTGCTGCGACCAGACCACAGGGACGACCGGCGTTCTCAGCGGACCGCATACCGCTGTCGGCCTTTGTGTCCCGGTTTCAGAGTCCCGAGACGCTGGGAGTACTCACCGGCAGTATCATCTCCGAGTTCGGTCTCGGCTTTCTGCTTGGTCTGGGTGTGACGTTTCTGCTGTCAGGGTTGCAACTGGCCGGGCAGATGATTGATCAGCAACTCGGACTGGAGTTTGGAGCCGTCGTCAATCCGGACCTGCAGGCGGGAGCGTCGGTCTCGACCGGGCTGCTGCACCTGATGGGAACGGTCGTTCTACTGACAATGCAGCCGGTCAATGGCCACGTCATGCTGCTGCGAGCGACGCTGGAAACGTTCGACGCCTTGCCGGTCGGCGAGGCCGTGCTGTTTTCGCAAACGCACGTTCTGTTTACGGAACTCGTTCACAAGTCGCTGCTGCTGGGAGTCCAGGTGGCTGCGCCGGTGCTCGCGGCGATGTCGATCGTGACCGTGGCACTTGGCTTCCTGGGGCACAGCGTTCCGCAGATCAATCAAATGGTCGTCGGCTTTCCGATTCGCTCGCTGGCCGGGCTGTTGATCATGTCCGTCAGTCTGTCCGGCATGGGCGGTATTCTGGTCGACGCCGTGCCGGAGGCCATCCACGAGATTCAGGCCGCGATCACGTCGTACGGGTAAGGCAGCATTGATGAGGAAGACAACGCTTGGCCGGACTGGCCTTGAAGTGACGCAACTCGGCTATGGCAGTATGGGATTGCGCGGGCCGCGAACCTGGGGCGTGCGAGTGGTCAGCGACGGCGACGCGGACTCGTTCCTCAATCGCGTGCTCGATACCGGCATCAATTTCGTTGACACATCGCCGGACTACGGAGCCAGTGAAGAACGCATCGGTCGGTTTATCAGCCATCGTCGCGACGAGTTTGTCCTTGCGACCAAGTGCGGTTGCGTGTACCGGCAGTGCGACGACCACCTGGAACTCGATCACGTCTGGGAACCGGACGTCATCAGACGGAACATCGAAACCAGCCTGCAGCGCCTGCGAACTGATCGAATCGACATTCTTCAGTTTCACGGCGGCGAGGCGGAGACGCTCCAGCAGGCCGGGTTGATTGATCTGCTGCTCGATTATCGCGATCAGGGCATCGTGCGGTTTGTCGGCGTGTCGAGTTCGCTGCCAAAACTGCCGGCGATGATCGACCTCGGCATCTTCGACACGTTTCAGATCCCGTATTCGTGCCTCGTGCCGGAACATCATGATCTCATCGCAAAAGCTGCCGAGACCGGAGCCGGTATCATCATCCGCGGCGGAGTCGCTCAGGGCGGGCCGGACGCCGAGATTCAGCGACCGGCGCTCAACAACGTCTGGACAGCAGCGAAACTCGACGAAGTCCTGCCGGTCGGAATGTCGCGTGCCGAGCTGATTCTGCGCTACACGCTCTCGCACCCGCACTGCCATACGACCATCGTCGGAACCTGCAACGCCGAGCATCTGCATGAGAATCTGGCGTCAGCGGAGAAAGGGCCGCTCCCTGAGGATCTGTACGAAGATGTTCGGCAGCGAGTGCGGACAGCAACGGCTTGAACGACTTTATCGCGGCGGCATCGCGCTGGTTACTGATCCGCAGCCCAATCATAAACAGCGTGGTTGAGTGTGCGGGGTGGCGCAGTCCTCGTGCGAATCGAGTCGGATATAAAGGATTGAGTCCCGCTTCTCACGTTTCGTGATGCAAAACGTCACTCACAGCTTTTTTCAGCGATTGTTCGATCCGATGGCTGATTCTGATGACCTGCTGTATTTCCCGTTCGACGGCGACCCGTATCGTCCGAGGATGGGACTCCTGCCGCTGGCGATCGAAAGCTGGATCGAGGTTGATCTGCAGGTTGCAGAACAACTTCGGCTGCGAGCTGCGCTGCTGGATGCTCACCGGGACGATGTTCTGAAGTTCTCTCCAGAAGCTGAGCACGCGTGTCGGGAATTGAATCGCACACTGCGGCGACATCTTCTCGACTGTCTACCAGATTATGTCGCTGGTGATCCCGGTCGAATCCGCGTGCGGGCAACCGGTTGCGTGGTTGACGAACCGACCAGCGGTGTTGAGGCACTGGAGCAGCTTGCTCATCTCGTGCAGGAAGATTTCTGCATTCTGTCCGACGGAGAGCGGCCGGTGCTGATCGCCGGGCTGGTCTGCTTTCCGTCTCACTGGAAACTGGCGGACAAGTTCAGCAGGTCGTCCGACGAGATCCACGCGGACGTGCCGGGTTTCCAAGAGAAACTGTCGACACCGACCAACGCCATTCTGCAGAAGGTGCAGCCGGACAGTCCGGTCTGGCGCGTCAACTGGACAATTCACGATTCAAATGCCCTGCATCGTCCTGTGCCGGAAAAGTCGCGTCGTGAATTCACGGTCGACAACGTGCTGGATTCCACCTGGTTGAGAATCGAACGACAGACGCTGCGACGACTTCCGGAGACCGGCGCGATCGTCTTCACAATTCGCACTTACCGGCAACGCATTGCGGACATCATTCGAGATTCCGATCGTCGACGGAATCTGCTGATCGTGCTGGAATCGCTGCCGCCGGAAACGACCGCCTATAAGGGACTGACGTCGCTGCTGCCGCTACTGACACAGGCTCTGACGACGTGACGTTGTACCTGGAAGATGCCTGGCTGGTCGTTCTGGGAAAGGGCAGATCAGTTGCGGTACTCAGCTCAAGGAGCGTTGATCGCAGGTTGCTTCGCAGTCGTCGGCACCGGCAGTTCCGGGATCGAATAATAAGCGGCGCTACCGCCGGCCATCGGGCTGCTGGCCTGGTTGAGTCGCCAGAGGCGGTGTGGCTGCAGTTCGTGCAGCATTGCGCAGCCCGTCGACCCGAGCAGGCTGACGAGGGCGGTCAGAGCAAGCAATTGGCGACGGGCGGTCATGGCTGGTTCCGTTTCTGCTGGGTGCCACTGCTGTCTTGCCCAGCAGTGCGATGCCAGCATTCGAGGCACTGCCGGACATGCCGGCAGTGGCACCCTGTTTTGTTCGATGTTCAACGCAGCCTCAGCCAGCGGCTGAGCGGGCTTCGTACTGGTTCAGTTTGTTGTAGAGCGTCTTGAGGGCAATCCCGAGTTCCGCAGCGGCTCGCGGCTTGTCGCCGTGATACTTGTCGAGCGTCCGGTAGATCACGTCCATTTCGATGTCCCGCAGCGACTTCGGTTGATCCGGTCGCCAGATATCGCCACCTGTGCTGTTCGGTGATGCTGCTTTGGCTGCGGACTTCGTCACACTGTCGGGCAGGTCGTCGGGTAGAATCGTCTGGCCGTCGCACAGCGTCAGCGCGTACTCGATCGTGTTTGCCAGCTCGCGGACGTTGCCCTTCCATGTGTGTTCTTCGAGCAGCTTGATGGTTGTCTTCGCCAGCTTTGCCTGTGGAGTGCCGCGTTTGCTGTGCAGCCTCGCGATCAGATGTTCGGCCAGCAGCGGCAGGTCGTCAGCCCGTTCCCGCAGCGACGGCAGTCGGATCTCAAACGTGTTGACGCGGAAGTAGAGGTCCTGGCGGAACGAACCTTCGTCGACCATCTCCTGCAGCGGCCGGTTGGTCGCGCAGACGACTCGCACATCCACGTGAAACGCGTCGTTCTCGCCGATCCGCCGCAGCTCGCCTGACTCCAGAAACCGCAGCAGCTTGACCTGAATGTTCTTGTCGAGTTCGCCCAGCTCGTCGAGAAACAGTGTGCCGCCGTGGGCGACTTCGATCAGTCCCTTGCGGTGTGAGTCAGCTCCGGTGAACGCGCCTTTGCGATGTCCGAACAGTTCGCTTTCGACAAGCTGTTCCGGGAGCGCTCCACAATTGACAGCGACGAACGGCATCGTCGATCGCAGACTCTGTTCGTGAATGCTGCGGGCAGCGAGTTCCTTACCGGTGCCGGTTTCGCCGAGTACCAGAACGTTGGATTCGGTCGGAGCAATCCGTTCGATCAGGTTGCGGACGCGTTTTATCGGCTTCGTCTCACCGACGAGCCGCGCGTCACCTTCGACAGCCTGCAGTCGTTTTTCCAGCGCGATTGTGCGGTTGGTCAGCGTGCGTTTCTCAGTGACACGCTGCAGGACGGTCGCAATATCGACGAGTTTGCAGGGCTTCTGCAGAAAGTCACTGGCGCCGCGGCGCAGGGCGGTGACGGCTTCGTCCAGATTTCCGTGCGCCGTATGAATGATGATCTGAGTTTCGGGCGAGACCTGTCGGAGCTGATCAACGACCTGCCAGCCGTCGATGCCGGGCATTCTGAGGTCGATGATAGCTGCGTCGAAGGCGCCGTTCTCGATTGCGTCCAGAGCCGTCTGACCGCCGTCGCAGACAGTCACGTCGTGCCCCATGCGCGGCAGTTCAATCCGCATCACCTCGCGGATCATGGCCTCGTCATCGACGAATAGAACGCGCAAACGATTCGTCGCGTCACTCAAGCGAAACTCCTCCCTGATATCGCATGGCTTACTGACGTGCCGTGACAAGGCGGCCGAGAGCGACTCTGCAGAATCCATTCTCCGGAGTTGCCAGACGGCGATTCCGCCAGTCACGCAGTCAATTCGTCCGCCTGTCTGAATCTCCCATCCAAACCAGCAGACTCCCGCGTCACCTGAAGGCGACGCGGGCTGCGGGTGATATCAGAACTGCAGAAAACGGGTCAATTCGGATCTGCGACACTGCAAACTGACGATCCAGGACGGAATTTGAACAGGAGATAACGGAGAAAACTGAAAACTCTGTGACCTCTGTTTTCTCCTGTTCAAGACCTGCTGGCTGTCATCGGTAATCAGGGAAAGCTTCATGGCGTTGTTCG
Source organism: bacterium (assembly GCA_016124895.1). Classification (GTDB taxonomy): domain Bacteria; phylum Planctomycetota; class Planctomycetia; order Planctomycetales; family Planctomycetaceae; genus JAPOLP01. Next base: position 3,545 of record WGMU01000122.1, on the reverse strand, counting down.
TCCAGGACGTCACAATACGTGCCTTATCCATCAATCGAGTTCTCCCGGTTACGCTTCTTTCCGACGTCGATGATCACGCACTCCGACATCCGCTTTCCCTCGCCAGTCTCTTACGGCCCGCTGCAGTTGCCGTCGCGATATCTGCTCTCGCCACTGGCCGGGTATACGAATCTGGCGTTCAGACGAATCGTGCGGCAGATTGGCGGCGTCGGGCTTGCGACGACAGACCTCGTCAGTGCGAACGCGCTCGTTCATCTGAACGAGAAGACGCAGCGGATGATCGAGACGCATCCCGAGGATCGCCCCTTCGCCGTGCAGATCTTCGGACACGCGCCGGCGGTCATGGTCGAAGCCGCTCGGATGCTCGCAGCCCGCGGCACCGACACGATCGACATCAACATGGGCTGCCCTGTCAACAGGATTGCGAGTGGCGGGTCCGGAGCCGGCATGATGTGCAACATGGCCGGCACGCTGTCGCTCGTGCAGGCCGTCGTCGAGGCCGTCCGGATTCCCGTCAGCGTCAAGATGCGGCTGGGCTGGGATGCCTCGCAGTTGACAGCTCCGCAGTTCGCCCGCGAGTTCGAGCAGATCGGTGTCTGTGCCATCGCGATTCACGGTCGCACACGCGAGCAGGGGTTCGGCGGCAGCGTCGACCTGAGAGGCATCCGGGCCGTCGTCGAAGCTGTCGAGAAGATTCCGATCATCGGCAACGGCGACGTACGGACGATCGGGGACGCGGCGAGGATGTTGATCGAGACCGGCTGTCACGGTGTCTCGATTGGCCGTGGAGCACTCGCCAACCCGTGGATTTTCCGGCAGCTCGCCCAATGGGAAGCGACAGGGTCGTACGATCCGCCGGGAACCTTCAATGACCGACTCGAACTGCTGTTGCGCCAGTTCGCGTACATGATCGAGCAGTTCGGCGAACAGGGCGGCATCGTCCGCTTCCGCAAGATGGCTCACTGGTACCTCAAATCGATGCGCGTCCGTTCCGGCCTGCGTCACCGTTTTCAGCAGGCGAAGACGCGGCCGGAGATTGATGCCGCCATCGCCGCAGTCATTGCAGCCGGCCCGCTTGAAGGCACCCGCGACGGCCTGCTGCCCGACATGCACATCCCGGTTCCCTCTGGCCCCGTTGAACGCTGGTAGGAAATCGAAGGACGGACCGAGCGCAGCGAGTTCCGGCACTGGCGACTGCCACGCAGCAGAAAGTCGCCATCTCGCTCCGCCGAGATGAGCCACCGCAACCAGTGACCGAGTGGGAACAGACGCTGCACTGTTTGCGACGAAACACCCGATGGCTGCCTGACCTGAATTCGGAACGCCTTCTGCGACCGGCTCATCTCGGCGGAGTGAGATGGCTACTCATGAAGGCTTCACCGTGCTGAGTCTGAAGTGCTCGAGTGAAAGCACTGACGGTCGCCCCCTTCCGTGTCCGCCGGTTATGGTTTCGAGCCCTGCGACACTGCCCGTTCAACACCGTCACCAGAAAGGTTGCGTCTGATGCCACGTTTGAACTTCGCGATGCTGTTGATCGGCATCTTCTGCCTGACACTGATCTGCCCGTCGGACTGTCAGGCTGCCGACTCGGCAAAGAAACCGAACATCCTCTTCATCTTCGCCGACGATCAGTGTTTCGACACGATTCACTCGCTCGGCAACGAGGAAATCCAGACCCCCAGCCTCGACCGTCTGGTCGCTCGCGGGACGACTTTTACGCACGCTTACAACATGGGCTCCTGGAGCGGTGCGGTCTGCGTCGCCAGCCGCATGATGCTGATCTCGGGCAAGTTTCTGTGGCACGCGGAGAGGGATTACGCCGAAACCTCAAAGCGGTATCTCGACACTGGCCGACTGTGGCCGCAGCTCATGGCGAAGGCTGGTTACGACACGTACTTCACCGGCAAGTGGCACATTCGGGCCGACGCGACGAAGGCGTTCAAGGTCGCCCGCAACGTGCGCGGGGGAATGCCGAATCAGACCGAAGCCGGCTACAACCGCCCGATCGAAGGCCAGCCGCTGAAGTGGACGCCGTGGGACCAATCGTTCGGCGGATTCTGGCAGGGCGGTAAACACTGGAGCGAAGTAGTCGCTGACGACGCCTGCGACTATCTCGACGCAGCCCGCCGCAGCGAGAACGCGTTCTTCATGTATATCGCCTTCAATGCGGCACACGACCCGCGGCAGTCGCCAAAGGCATTCGTCGATCGCTACCCGCTGGAAAAAGTCTCCGTCCCGAAGAACTTCGTGCCCGAGTATCCCTTTAACGAAGCGATGAAATCCGGCCGCACCCTGCGTGACGAAAAACTCGCCCCGTTCCCACGAACCGAGTACGCCGTCAAGGTCAACCGGCAGGAGTATTATGCGATCATCACGCACATGGACCAGCAGATCGGCCGCATCCTCGACACGCTGGATGCCAGCGGCCAGGCCGACAACACGTATATCTTCTTTTCGGCCGATCACGGCCTGGCCTGCGGTCAGCACGGACTGATGGGCAAGCAGAACATGTTCGACCATTCGGTCCGAGTCCCGCTGATGGTCGTCGGCCCGAACATCCCCGTCGGCGAAAAACGCGACGCGAACGTCTACCTGCAGGACATCATGGCCACGTCGCTGGAACTGGCTTCGACCGAACGCCCCGACTACGTCGAGTTCAACAGCCTGCTGCCGCTGGTCAGAGACAAGTCACAGCCCGGCTACGAAGCTGTCTACGGCGCCTACCTCAACGGCCAGCGAGCGATCACCCTCGGCGACTACAAACTGATCCTCTACCCCGAAGCGAAGAAGACGCTGCTGTTCAACGTGAAGACCGACCCGCTCGAAATGCACGACCTCTCCGAGCAGCCCAAACACCAGAAAACCGTCAAACATCTCTTCGCCCGCCTGCTCGAACTGCAGAAAGAAACTGGCGACGAACTCGACCTCAAGGCGGCGTATCCGACGCTGTAAGCCGTAGTCGGTTCCCGCCGGCCAGTGAAGTTTCCATAAACTGAATCGTCCAGTTCGATAGGCCCTTTCAGTGGCATATGAAACCAATCGTCGCCGCGAGTCATCCAATAACACTCCCTCGCAGCGCGGGCCGGGTGGAGTTGTGGGCAAGGGAAGACGCCAGACGCCACAACTACTCACCCGGTCAGCCTGGCTGGAGAGCGTCGACCCTCCGCAGCAGTCCCGCGTGTCTGCAAGACAACTCGCCCGACAACCAGCGCGAGCGATGTCAAAACTCTGCCCGCCGAGTCCACCCGTCGGCAGCTCACTCGTCCGGCCGCACGATCAACCTGCGACCAGACGAACACTGAACCAGAATTGTTGCTCGTCTCAATGTGACGCGCAACTGAGCAGCTCACAATTCCGCGAAATCCGCGCACCGACCCGGACAAAGTGGTTCCGAAGCCGACGGACCAGCAGAACTTCACCGATCCGGAATCGAAGATCATGAAGGTGTCTAATAAAGGCTTCGACCAGTGTGGTAATACTCAGATTGTGACTGATGAGAATCAGGTGATCTTCGCGGCCGACGTGACGAATCAGGCCAACGATGT
>WGMU01000036.1 GCA_016124895.1 bacterium | reverse complement strand
GGTCTCACACATGTTCGAGACGAAAACAGCGCGTCGCGTCGTCATCATCGTCGACTCATCCCTGAAAGATCAGATTCTCGACAAGGTCATCGACCTGGGAGCTAAGGGATACAACTACACAAAATGTAATGGCCGGGGGCAGCACGCCATCACCGGCGATCCTTATCATGAGGACGGACTGGTCAGAATCGAAGTGATCGCGTCCGTCGAGGTTGGTGCCGCCATTCTGGATTACATCCACGCAGCGCAGTTCCAGCAGTTCGGCCGCTACGCTCTCTCGGCTTTCGCCGACACTGTCGAAGTCGACATGCGGGATAAGTCGCTTGGCTCGTAAGATGCATGTTGAGCAGGGTCTGAATGAGCTACCAGGCTGCCCGCCGATGCACTCCTGGAATCTGGGGCCAGCGGCGGAAAGCCTGTCTACCGCTGCTACGGTCTCAACAGGATTCCTGCTCTGAACGAAACGTGCAAGACGCTGCAAAACGGCCTGAAGTGTATCCAAAGGGGCTTCCGTCTCGTTGACGGCAAGCCCCTTTTGCTGCGCCGCCACCATCCCATTTGAGGGGCCACGCAACACATTCGATCTTCAATTGCCGATTGAAAGTCGTTGGCCGCTCCGCGTACGAAACGTGCCGTCCGCCGACACTCGCCCGGCGACCAGAACATCCTGCCTGCCAGGACGTTCTTTGTGATTGCCGAACTGCAAATCGCGCCTTCCGACAGGCGTTCGTCCAGCCCGGACAGCCTGAAGGTCGGTCAGGCAGCGTAAAAGGACGTGTCCAGATTTACGTCCCAATCTGTATCGCTGCAGCAAAGACTCAAGAGTGAGAGGGCGCCAAGCGTTGGTGTCGCTTTTAGAAACACGCGGCCAGGGAACTGACAGTTCAGAGATTCAGCAATGCTTCTCCACGCACTCTCAGCGCCATGTGAGCCATAAGTGGTCATGGACTCTATGGAAGCCTCAAAGACAACGAGCGCGACGCATCACTGAGAGTTCCGGCCCCGCCCATTATCACAGAATCACTTAATTTCCGACGCGACACCGGTGACAATTTCGGTCGATGCGTGATGTGAGGCCGGAGCAGCGACGCCGCGATGCTCCATCAGGGCGACCGCTGCGTGGTAGCGTGATGAGACACCCGGCTGCGGATACAGGCCGCCTCCGACAATCAGTGCGATCAGGATGAGTCCTGCCAGCCGTTCTTCGAGTCGGGCTCCGAGCGGAACCGTCGCCACATGGCGGGCTCCGGTAAAGATGCGGAAGTAGGCCTGCATAATCGCGATTCCGTTCAGCATCGCGGCGACCACAACAGCCAGCCCGACAAGCGGATAGATTTCGACGGCCCCTTCAACGAGCAGTTCCGCTCCAACGAAACCGACGGTGCCGGGAAACCCGATGGAAGACAGCCCCGTCAGCAGAAACAGCGCGGCGAGGATCGGTGTGTGCTCAATCAGGCCGTGATAGCTGTCGAGCGACAATCGTCCGGCACGTGCCTCGACACTACGCAGCGTCAGCCCGAAGCCCAGCAGGGAAATGCCGACTGACAGCCAGACGCACAGAGCCCCTGTCAGGCCAATCGGGTTGACCATTTCCAGTCCAACCAGCACCAGCGACGAATGGCTGAGGAACAGGTAACAGAAGAAGCGGCGCGTCTCATGCTGCACAAGTGCCATACCCGCGGCGTAGACGGCAGTCATCAGTGACAGGATCGCGATGCTCTGCAGTCCCCAGTCGGGAGCGATTGGCAGCAGCAACCGGATCACTGCATACGCACCGGTCATCGGCGTTAGAAACAGGATCGCGGTACCAAACGTCGCCTTCTCAAACAAGTCAGTAATCCAGCAGTGGAGAGGGATGACTCCATTCCTCAGAAGCGCCGCCAGTGCAATCAGGCCACCGCCGAGGATCGCTGGATTCTCAGCCGACGCATTCGCAGGCGTCAGCAGCATTCCACTGACAAGCAGTCCGACAAACAGCAGCATGTGCAGCAGATAAACACGGCTCGACCGGTTTCGCTGCCGCAGCTCGATCCAGGGTGGAATCGTCGCGAGAGACAGCAGCAGGACGATCGTCCAGGGATCGCGGCAACTCAGCGTGGCCAGCAGGATCGCCTCGGACGTCAGTGTCCAGCCAAACGAAAACCGATTGAGTTTTGTCCGCATCGTCGTCAGCACGATGATGAAGTAGAGCAACCCGGCAAGCGGCAGCAGTGGTGCGCTCAGTTCGTCAACGGCGAACAAGCTGTGAGGAAACATCAGTTCCAGCACGGGAACGTGACTCGTCGTTTCCGTCGTCAGTCGCATGCTGGAGCTGGCCCATTCGCCAAGCGTACAGACCATCGTCGCGAGACAGATCAGAACGCTGACGCGCCGCCGTGCAGAATCCCGATCGCGGATCAATCCAACGACGATCGCGCCGGTCAGCGGAATCAGGACCGAGAGTCCCAGCCAGGGCATTTGAAGGTGAGTCATTTGACAGTCGAGTGTTGAAGGTTTGAGCGCCGGAGACCGCGCATTATCCCAGATCTTCGAGTGATTCGTCGAAGGCCGGAACACGGTCGGATTCGCGCGAGTCAGTACCAATCAGAAAGTCCGTCCAGCGCCGTTCCATCGCGTCTGCCCAGCGGAAGGCGCGAACGAATGGGCGGACGATGTATTCGTTGAGGAACCCGTCCAGGTAACCGCGTTCCAGCGACAGGCGGTACAGCCAGGTCCGCTGTCGCGGTGCGAGCAACTCTTCCCACACACTGGGGTTCTTCTGCAGTCGGGCTCCAATTGCGTTTTCCAGTGTCTGGTAATCCTTGAGCAGCGAGGGCGCTCGAAGAAGCTGCAGCGTACGCAGACACGCATGACCGATCATGTGAACCAGCGGAATATAGTGCAGCCCGAAACCGATCTCGACGACGATGATGCCGACCTGAGTCAGAGACGCAAACGCCAGTGCGCTCTTCACATCAGACTGCACACGCGACGCCATCGCACCAAAGATCGCAGAGACGCCCCCCATCAGAATCACACACACCTGCAGTGGGACTGAGACTGCCAGAACCGGGCTGACACGCAACAGCAGATACGCCCCCAAATGCACCGAGAGTGCTCCGTAGAAAATCGCACTCGACGGTGTCGGGCCTTCCATAGCGCGAGGCAGCCATCCGGAAAAGGGCACCATCCCGGACTTGCCGGCCGCAGCGACCAGCAGCAGCAGACCGACAATCAGTGCGTGCTGTCCATCAATGGAGGCGACACTTTCCGGCCACGAACCACTGCCCATCAGACCGTCAAAATCCCCAGCCCCGGTCAGATGGTGCAGCGTCAAGGCAGCGATCAGAAACGCTGCGTCCGCGATGCGGTACACCGACCAGACCCTCTGTCCATTTCGCACCGGTTCATGCCGTTCGTGGAAAAAGGCGACCAGCAGTGCGGACGACACTCCGACGAGTTCCCAGCCAAGAAACAGAGTCTCGATCGTGCCCGCGACCGACGACACAACCATTCCGAGCAGGAACATCGAATAGAACAGGAAGAATCGGCGGAAGCCTGGCTCGCGGTGCAGATACACGTTGGCAAATGCGCCCACCGTCCCGCACAGCACAAACGAGAGCAGCGAAAACGGGACCGACAGACGGTCAAAGGCGAACTTCAGGTGGAAGTGAAAATGCTCTTCCTGAATCTCGACCCAGTTGCCGAGTTCAATCGGGACGTCGCGCGTATTGAAAGCGATCATCATTCCGAGGATCGTGGCAGCGGCGACCAGGCCGATCGTGACAGCCGCGTGTGTATAGCGCGCCGTTGACCGTTCACTGAGGGGCAGGCCGATCAGCCAGGTGAAGCCCAGCATAAACAGCAGCAGCGCCGGACTCGCAACGACGATCACCCCCAGCACGTGAAAGATCTGGTCCTGTGTCATCATGATGTCTGATGTCTTCTGAGAATTGTGACTCGGGGCCGAGCCGACGGACTGCCCGATTCAGAGTGAATTAACAGCGAAGTAGTGCCATTCCCGATTCGCAGTATCAAGCGGCCTCTCGATCATGAATCGATGGAGGCAAACCCCAGATTGCCGCGTTTTTCGGCGTACCAGTCCCGCGATGAAGCCACTTCCGGCAGGTCGGCAACCGACACGTCAAACGGCTCAAACCGGCCATTGCGGAACAACTGGATTTCCGAAGTGTCGGCGTCGATCAAAGCGAGTTGCACCCATCCGCCGAGGCATAATCGGGCAATGCCTTCGTGTCGCCTGATGATGCTCAGCATGGCTTCGGGCGTCGTTTCGATCAGAAACAGCAGCCGCATCGGTTCGTGGATCTCGACCATCTGGGCATACAGGCCGGTACGAAGATCGCTGCAGGCACCTTCCATCACACCGAGCAGTGACACCAGATTGTGAGGCAGCTTCGAGCCCGAGCCGTACCGCGTGTTATCAACTGTTGAGAAGTAGTATTCGAGATTGATACCGGCACACACGGGGATCGCCGCGGCCAGAATCCGGAACAGGACCGAGTTGTCGGCGTCGTCCTGCGTCGGGTCGTACGACGTCAGGAACGCCCGGCGATCGAGGAACAGTCCTCTGCTCCAGTCACGGCGGCCGACGATGCACATCGAATCCGTGGCGTGATTGTATTCCGGCCGGACCTGCGAGAGATCTTCGCCGCGCGTCTCCGCGTGCCTCAGCATTTCCAGTTGCGGCAGCTTCAAGTCCGCAGCCACGAAGCGACGGCAGCGTTCATGCGCGTTCCGTTCCCGGCACTCTTCGATGACTTTCTGAATCCGTTCGAACTCCGTCCGGTGCGAAGCCGGCATCCGATCCAGATCGTAAAACACAACGCTGTCGCTGGTCGTGTCGTGATAAGCGCCGAGAAACGTCGTTTCTTCGGGAATCGTCAGACCGCGTTTCTGGAGTTCGTTTCGCACGCGAAAATCGTTCGCCATGTGAGCAAACGCGCGAGCGTTTGGGCCACCGCGTTTGCCCGCGCAGGCTCCACAGCAGTATGCCGATTCGTGTGGGTTGTTGATGCTCGACGATCCGTGGCCGCAGATAATCACCACCCGCGAAAAGTCTTCCGTCTTCGTCAGCCCGATGTCCTGCAGCAACCGCTGCACAATGCCGGCCATTTCGGCCAGTGTGTAACCGACATGTCCATTCGACGATCCCGGACTGGCTTCGTACCGTTCAAGCTGCAGTTGCGTCACTGGAGGTGGCTGCAGCAGTTCTCCAAACCGCTTCCGGATCTGAGATGTCAGCCGGGGAAACAGCACACGGGCAACCAGTGGGAACGTCGCGAGCGATCCGAACAGGCCGGTCAGGATGCCGCCGACAAACGTCCGGCTGCGCTGATGCACCTGATGCGTAATCCTCCCGATGCGTTTGCGTGACGAGGCCCGCTGCCGGTTGACTCCCTCGAACGTGTAGCCGACATCCTCTGTCACGTAATGTTCCGGGGTCACGATCCCCGGACAGAGTGGCTTGAAATAGGCATCCGCTGCGCCGCGATAGTACATCACGACGGCAAAAAAGCCCGCCGCTCCAAACGTTTCGACAGACGGATCGATCTCTTCGAGGTGCCGCCGGAACGACTCCTCGCGATCGTCGATGCAGCACACAATCTGCCAGGCCGGCCGGGACTTCGCAGATGACGCCGTCTGTTCCTGATCCGTTGGTTTTCCATGATCAGAAGGCTCTGAATCCCGGGAGTTCTTTGACGTTGAACTCTCGCTGGCCGACTGACGGACTTGCTCGCGCCGACGACCCGAGTGAACGGCGAAAGCACTCAGGGCCTGTTCCCGGTATTGCCGCTCAAAGGCCTCATGGAAAACGCGACGGCGTTCAACCGTCGTAAACTCTTCAATGTTCCGCACGAGGGACGCCCATTCTTTGTTGCTGAGCAGCAGCAACTGCTGGGGATGCCAGCCCATGATCTGGGCCAGTTGAAACACCAGAAAGGCCCGGCGATCGACACTCGTTGCTTCGTGGGGACTGACTCGCTGCCGAGCCCGATCCAGCACTTCGTGAGCAGAACTGTTGCAGCCCAGATATTCCTCACCGAAATACAGGATCGCCTGGTGGTCCAGGATCAGCCGCACCGCAAGAAACTCCAGCAGGGACCCTTTGGGGGCCGGACGCACAGTCCAGTCGGCCGCCGATTCCATCTGCCACATCATTCCCGCCCAGCCGCCCAGAGCCAGCAACGTCTGCTCGATGAACTCGTCACGTTGTTCAGCAGAAATCCCAAGCAGTTCGAGAGAACTCAGAATTGACTGTTCCGGCGTGGCGGTCGATTGCCAGAGTGCCTTCAGTTCCGCTGACAGATTCCTCAGCCAGCGATCGACCGGCCCTCTCGACTGACGGTAGACGGAGACGAATGCGCGGAACAGTCCGTGATCGCGGTCCGGTAGATTCCAGTCGGCGTAGCCCTGATCGAGAAACGCTCCACAGAATCGAATCAGGAACTCGTGAACATAACGGTCGGGGTCATCGCCAGTCGCCCTTAACAGGATGTCGCGCGGACGCGATGCGTGGCTCCCCCCAGGGAGTTCGGGTGCCGACACCGGCACTGACTGGACGCCACTGCGGCAGATGCGCCACAACGAGAGCAGCAGTGCAGACTCCCAGCGGGTTTCGTCCCAGTTGGGCATGTCCTGCATGCGGCGCCCAAACTTCTGAATAAGATCCTCGCGGACATCGCCCCCCGTCAGCGAGCCAGAGTCCGTCAGCCACTCGCGTGTCCTGTCCAGCATCCGCTCACGCACAAGAAATGGAACGTCGTCACGGAATCGTTCCAGAGCGTCCGTTTCGGCGACCAGCCAGCGGAGTTCAGCATCAGACCCACCCTGCAGTGGATGCCGAAGCATGGACATCCGCAGATCATGCAGCGTAGCAAGACCACTCACGAGATCGTCGCTGCGACCACCAAGATCGTCGCGCAACGCGGTTTCAAGATCGGCCACCTCAATCCGACCGCTGAGCAGCATCTCTCGATATCGGACCTCAGGCAGATAGGGCTGAGCGCCGTAAATACGTAACCCCTCTTTGACGGCCTCATGAAATGAGAGGTCCTCGAACGCGTGCAGTGTGTTGTGATGAACAAAGACCTCAATCGGCCCCTGAGCCGGCAGCAGATGCGCCGCGTGCTCGATACCGTGACGCAGGTCGTGCAGCGGATGTTCTTCATTGCAGGCGGATGGCGTTGATTCCGGCAGTTCTTTGAGGGCGGCTTCCAACACGAGTTCTGACCTTCAATCGACAGGCGGGAGGATGTGGAATGCGACGGGGGTCTCCTTCACGACCGGTTGATAAGTCTGTAGTCGTGAAAAGAGGTCGTGCGGGAAACGATTCGGCGGAGCATTCAGTTAACCCAGGATCGACGTCAGCGAAAGCAATCCGGGCCGTCGAAGCGATGAAGTTTCGCCGAAACCTTACGCCAGAAAACTGCCCGCCTCTCCCGTCGGCGTGTTTTGATAATGCGCAGCTCGGCACCTCCGCCGGATGCAACGGTTGTGCCGAAGCTGGTCGCGAGCGATCCGCATCAGACTCAGTCGCGACGAGAAACACCGCCCATCGTCTGCCTTACAGATCGCCTCTCCGCTCCATCTTATCGATCCCAACCACAGGTACGTGCAAGTCCCTGCACGAAACTGCAACCCACTGCGCTGCCGGGTCGCCAGCTTGCATGGTTGGGCGCGTCTTCAATCTGCTGATTCAGGAGCCGCAAACCATCGAGCGCGACAGGTCACCAGAGATCGAACCACCAGCGATCACCACATCCTCTGCTCGGCCATTCCAATCTAACGGAACAACGTACATGGCGTCATAAATCGTGTGCCTGCGGGTTCGGATGAGCCCCCGTCAGTTCCGTCCGACAAAGGTTCCTCTCTGGCACGTGCGTCGCTGCGTGCTGGGTAAAATCCAACGTCATTCCAGCCGCTGGAATCGCCTGCGATTCCACGGCAGTAATCCCACGGAGCTGAGAATTGCGGGCGCTCAGGCACCTGATGGCTCAGCCCCGACTCGCGCTGACTTAATCCTTCACAATCTCCGGATCGCTTTGCTCGGCCCTTTCGTCAGCAGGTTTTGAATGCTCACTCAAACCGTCGCGGTTCGACACCCAGTTCCAGAGGCATTACACCTCGTGCTGTCCTGCCGATCCCTTCAGCACGGCGGAAACGACCATGGACCGCTGAACGGCAGGCCGTTTAACCAACGGGGTACCGACACACGCCCCGACGAGGAGACCTGGTGGCTGACACAGACGCAACGTGAGAGACACAACCGCTGTGCGACAACGTCACGATTTCCTGATGACGGCCCAGTTTGTGCTCTGAAGGCAGTCGACGGCAAAACGCGGAAGCACGAAGTCCAGAGGGCGTTCTCCGGCTGAAAATCGTTCGGCTCTCTGAGCCAGGCTCGGCGGCTCCTGCGGCAAGCCACTCGTTAAGAAATCAGGCGAGGAAGTCATCGCAACAATGCACCTCACCAGCAGCGGCGAAATCACCCCGGCAGAAATCCCTGGCATTGATAGCCGTGTCGCTACCACATTCGCCGGACGGAATGCCTCCAATGGCGTCGAATCCTTCGCCAGGATTTGCAATGATCGGCCGGCACTGACGGGAATTACTTCGCTTCCGGCGGCTCCGCTGGCCGGTCGACGTATCAGTAATACCGCTACGGGCACGTCACATCCGCACGCCATTGTCAGCCGATCGTGGCTCGGCTCCGTGTCCAAACGCCCCCAACCGGCCAGTCATTTCGCTGGCAAACCCGTTGTCTCCCCCAGCATCGTCCTGCTCGAGCTCAGCCCGCAACGCTGTTCCCACACGGAAGGTCTCTGCATTCCGCGCAACACTCAAGGTGCGGGACCAGATGCGTTTACTGAAGAAGCAACTCAGCAGACGCGGCTCAGCCCCATGCAGATTCACTTTCCTCTCCATGTCCGACGAACTGAGATTGTTGGGCAAACATGGCGAAGCGCATTCAAGGCCGTCTCCTGATATACACTGGAGTCAGGCAGATTCGGTCAAATCACCTGGACCCCGGCTCCCGAATACACCTTGAGGCCAGTTCATGGACACCAAACAGCTTCAGAACGTTGCGGGCACACTGGTACCTGATGAATTTGCTCAGACCTACTTCTCCGCATACCTCGCCGAAAACCGCGAAAATGCAGCGATGTTGCGAGAAATGGCCGAAACGATCGACCACTTCCGCAGCGAGGCGCCGGAAATTCTGCTGCGCAAGTGCATGGACGGACGGACGAACACAACCGATCACAAGGGTTGTCCACCGACGACCGTCGACAATCAGCGCAGCGACGGCAACAAAGCGATCGTTGACCCCAATAACACTGACTTCTGGCTGCCGATCCGCGTCAAGATGATCCGAGCAGCCTGCCGGACTCCCGGCAAACCAGCGATGTTCATTACCGCTGCTCATCGTTCGAAACTCAGTGGCTCCTGTGCGGCATATGCCAAACAGAACGACCGCAAGGACAACACCGACCGTCGGGCGCTGCAGGGCGTGATCGACCAGGCGCTTGATGTCGAAAACGCCCTTTATGGAACACCGGACGCCGATCGACTGTTCTGTCTGGCCGCGATGACCAATACCGATACGGGAGCAATGGAACTGCATCTGCCGAGCGGTGAGGGACTCTTCAACGCAGAAGAGCTGATGGGAAAGAACCGCTGGATGGCACCCGCTCAGGTGTTTGCTCGTCAGTTTCTGGATCAGCCGATCAACGACCCTGACGCTCACGAATCAGTTCAGGGGCGAACAACGCGATCGCTGTTGAGTGGACCGCCCGCGGAGGCACTGACCAATCCCCGCGTCAAAATCGCGCTGGAAGCCTATCTGCTCAAGCAGTTCAACCTTGTCTGTTCCAACGGAGGCGACCTGACGTCGCTCGTCAGTCCGGCTGCTGCAGAGGCCATCAATGAGGCACTGCGGCGTGCCGACAAACTTCCTCACTGCCTGGCGGGTTTCATCGCCTACTTGATTGCGTGGAACGTCGCCTTTGCCCTTGAGCAGACTCACCAGTTACTGCTGCTGGAGGAGGATCCCGATGCCCTCGATCACCGGGTCGGTCACGACGAACGGCTGATCGGCTATGGAAACGGCTTCGAGGCGGCCACCAAGCACAATAACATGCTGCTTGTAAAACCAGGAAGCGGCAACGACCGTCAGGCAATCAGCGTCGCAAAACACGTCGTTGACACGGTCGCCGAACGACGTCAATTGCCCCGGCACCCACTGGTCCACGTGAACATCGAACTCGACACGCCGATTGCGACCTGGCAGCAGTTCACAACGGTCCTGGCGCGGATGAATACCAAGATGGCTGTTATTCGCAGTGTCTTCGGTGCGGATTCGAATGTGCGAGTGATGACAACATATTCGTATGCCCACATTGCGCGAGACATGACTATCTACAAACAGTTCTTCCCGCTGAATCCCAACCCGGCCGACCGTCTGATTGTCTGCCCGCAAAACCTGTGCGACATCGTCTCACCCAAAGAATTCTCCTCCACCCGGATGCGTGAGCTTGAGGAAGCCTACACGCGACAGGCATCAGGCGCGGTCGAAAGCGGGACCGATCATTTCTCGAACGATGCAGAGGCGGACCATGCGGACGAGCCTGCGAATGACGGGAAACACAGTTCGTCTGGCCGGAAAGGCAGGAACTCTGCCGGAAAGTGATAGCCGAGTGACACTCGCAGTCACCAGAGAGAAGCTTCAAACCGATGCGGGTCGCCATTGACAAGCGGCCCGCATCGTGATTGTCTGAAGCAGTCGGCACAGAATTCTGAACGCGTTTCTCCTGCCGTGGGTGCTTGAAGCACCTTGCGGCCACCCCGCTCGACGTCCGCGGCGAAATCCAGCAGGCGGACACCTTCAAACGCCGTGAACGTGTCCGTGCTGGCAGAACCTGTGCTGCAGATCAGAAATCGACCTGTGCCCGCATGGCAACAATATCTGCGTCACTGTTTCCAATCCCGGCCGTTCTCAGGAAGGCATGGATGTAGTTGAACTGGAGCTTCGTGTAACGATTCAGATACCAGTTCAGCCCGGCAGTCACGTCGTTCAACTGCCCACCAGTGATCCCACCGTCGTTCAGGTTGAGGTACGACCAGCGGGCAGCCACTTCCCACGCACCCCAGCCACAACCACTGCGAAAGTCCTGATGGGGAACGACTCGTCCAAGTACCGCGTTCTCACGGTTATATGGCCGGTGTTCGCCCGTGAGAATGTACGCACTCTGAACCGACATGCCCGAGAATCCGACTGTTGACCCGGCAATACGGTTGACCAGCGCATAGATGACTTCACCCTGAGCGTGCCAGGAGCCCGAAGTCGCGGCGAGTTCTCCGGCAAACAGGTTGACGTTATGTGTCGCGATCGGCCCAGTGTTCACAAAAAACGGAACCGTATTCGGAACTGGCGTTGCGGAACCGCCGGTTTCCGAAACGGTAAATTCCGGCTGATTCCGATACTGGACCATATTGTTAGCCGGATCAATGAAGCTGTATGCACCACCAATATGCACCACGCTATCGCCGTCATCGACGATCAACCCGGTTAGACGGGATGCCATGCCATAGCCGCCGTTGTCACCCACGCTTCCGCCATATTGCCCAGTGGGATAGCGGAAGCCTGACACTGCCCAGGTCATGTCACCTGCCTCAGACATTCCGTGAGCCATCGCACCGATCTGCCGGAATGGAAGGAAGGCGAACGGCAATCCACGCTCAATGAAAGTCAGTTCCTTCACGCTCGTCAGGCCATCCATGCCAAACGGGTTCCGGTATTGACCAACACGCACATTCTGAAGAATCGGGACATCGCTGACCTCACCCCAGACATCCATAAACGAGGGGTGACCAGGAAAGGCGAAGTCCATTTCCAGCATGTACGAGACGTTCTCTGCGACTTTGCCAGTGGCCGCGAGTCGAGCACGTCGGAAGTCAGCTCCATCCTGGATGTTGCCGACGGCTGCCTGATTTGCACTGTCCTGAGCGAACCAGCCGGCGTCAGCCTGGAAGAAGCCGGTCAGTTTTGCCGTCGGGAACTTCGGGGCGTCAGGCGCTGACAGTTGCGACATCGCCCAGTTCGAGACCTGCTGGCTACCTGCCTGATCCGCCTCGGACGGGATCGGAGTCACCGCTGAATACTTCGCTGCCTCGCTGGACAAGTCAGGCTGCAGACGATCGACAACTGATTCCAGCCGATCGAGCCGTGCCCGAAGTTGTGCGTTTTCCTGCTGCAGATTAGCTGTGTCCTGAGCGAATCCGGCGTCGGGCGCTACCCAGAACAAGGTCGCGGCAACGATCGAAAGACATCTTGCCGTCATGACAAGAGATGCGATCGGCACCTGGAAGATGTTCCTGCACATGATTCAATGACCTCCTTGTCATTCCTGTCGTTCACTGACGGACGTGCGTGCTTCAACGCGCTCTGTCGCAGGCACTTCGCGACGCCGCCGTCTGGTACAGTTCAGGTCAATCCCGGGCATCCATGCCTGGGTGATTCCTGAAGTCAAAACCGAAATGGAACTCCGCCTGTTGGTTTCCATGAAGAAAGAGTCGAAGCAGACTTTCTGCCAGTTCAATGGAGCGCGTCAATACGCACTGTTCTGCACGTCAAGTCTGCAGATTCCTGCACGCCATTTTCACCATTGTCTCCATTTTTTCATCAGCATCGACACTATCGGCAATCTCGATACTACCGCCAAAGCCAACTTCGGATGTCAGCCGTCTCTCTCCTGGGAATGAGGCAATTCCTCGTCACTCGGCAGGAAGGTGGAGTTGCTCATCCTGTGCCAATCGAGCGGGTCGCGAAAACTGCCTCGCTTCACGAGACATGTCCCTCTTCCGGTCTGGACTTGGCTCCGCGGCTCTCGGCACTGATAATTTCAGGCTGGCAAGGGGCGTCGCTTGACTGCAGAAACCTGCACACCTACAGGCGTCTCGACCTCGAATCTCTTTTCGCCGGATGCGTCCGAGGCGAGTCAAATCGACGACGTAACTCACTCATAAGTCAGGTGTTGCAAACATTTCAAATCGTCACAGCAAAGCGATACGCCCGCTGGATGGCCCTCTGGCATCGGCTTTGCAAAAGAACCGCTGCACTCTCAGAATCCTGCAGTTTGCTGCATCTTCACCCTCACAGCCAACTCGCGTCCTGGTTCGCTCGGTCTCAGCGGCATGTCCCACAATGTGGTGGCAGAACGCTGGCGAGTGCCGCCGACGCCGTACAGCACCCCCGGAGATGCCTCGCGGCAGCCCTGCAAAAATTCGCCGGTCAGTGCAAGCCACCGTACAGGTTCAACAAGCCAGTCAGGGCAT
Organism: bacterium; assembly: GCA_016124895.1. Lineage (GTDB taxonomy): Bacteria > Planctomycetota > Planctomycetia > Planctomycetales > Planctomycetaceae > JAPOLP01. The sequence goes on along the minus strand of WGMU01000036.1, from coordinate 81,433 downwards.
CAGGAAGCGAATGTAAATGTCGTCCGCCCGGCCCTGTGCATCGGGAAATCGGTCTGAACCAGATTCGGCAGGTGAGGAGTGTCATTAATGTTTCAACAGCGCGATGCACCGATCAGTCGAAGTGTTGTTGGCGTTTTCGCGTGCGTTCTGGGCCTGAGTCTGACTGCTGGCGGTGTCACAATCTGGCTCACACAGGAAGTCCGTCGCGAGCAGGAAATCATTGGCCGCGTACTGGGGCAGTTGCCCAAAGGGTCGACCAGCGAACTCAGCGAACTCCCTGGTGAACTGCGTTGGCAGTTCTGGCTGTCGCTGCTGGTGCTCCTCAACGGTGTTGCCACGATTCTTGCTCTCGTCGCGCTCGCGCGAGCATATCTTACCAGTCAGAACTCTCTTTATGACGTCCGGGCACTCGCCACTGACATCCTGTCTAGTATGGATCAGTCAGTGATCACCACGGACAGTCAGGGAATTGTAACCAGTTTCAATCCCCGGACGCGGGTGATGTACAAAGTCAACAACGAGGGGCACAGGCAGCCAATTGAGTCACTGATTGAGGGTGACACGGCACTCGCCGAACTGTGTCGGACAGTGCTTGCCTCCCATGAGGCGATTCACGATCGCGATACTCATTTCGAGTTCAATGGCACAACCCACTTCTACCGCGCTGACTGCTGCCCGGTTCATGACCCATCCGGCCGCGAACTCGGAACAGTGCTTTACGTTCGGGATGTGACTGAGCGAGTACTCTCTGACGACCGAATGAGGAGAATGGAACGTTACATGGGGCTCGGCTCGCTGGCCGCGGGTCTGCACCACGAAATCAAGAATCCGCTCGGCGCGTTGTCTCTGCATGTGCAGCTTCTCGGGGAGCGGCTCGAAGAGATCGGGCATCCGGACGACGTGCTCGAAACGCTGGCCGTGCTGGAAACGGAAGTCCGCAGGATCGCGAACGTTCTGGAAAGCTTCCGCAGCTTCGCGTCGATCTCGTATCTCAGCGCCGAACCGACTCAACCGGCCGCTCTGGTCGGGAAAGTCGTCCGGCTGATTAAACCGAAGGCCGAACTGCAGCATGTGACGATTCGTGTCGAGCAGTCAAAACCTCTGCCTCAGGTCTCGCTCGATCCCGGCCGCATGGATCAGGTGCTGCTGAATCTGGTGCTCAACGCGCTGGACGCCATGCCGCATGGAGGGGAACTGACCATCCGCATTTCCACCAATGCCGCCCACCTTCTGATCGAGATTCAGGACACTGGACGCGGTATCCCGGAAAATGTCCGCAACCGAATCTTTGACCCTTACTTCACGACGAAAGGAGACGGCACCGGCATGGGACTGCCTCTGTGTGAAAAGATCATTCGCCAGCACAACGGCGAACTGGATTTTGAAACCAGTACGTACGGCACAACTTTCCGTATCTGCCTGCCGCTGGATCAGCCGTCACTTGCATCTGAGCCCGAAGCTGCTGTCGAGGTGTCGGCATGACCGAAGATAAACGAATTCTGATTGTTGACGACGAAGCCAATATCCGCTCAGGCCTGGCAAAGGGTCTCGAACGCGAGGCGGGAACAATTGACACCGCTGGGTCCGCGAACGAGGCGCTCGATCTGTTTGAAGCGGCTCCGTACAACCTGGTCATCGCCGATCTGAGAATGCCCGGCGACATGGATGGGCTGCAGTTGCTCGGTCGCATCCATGAGCAGCGGCCCGAAACGCTGATCATCATGATCACGGCGCACGGCACCGTCGAAACCGCCGTCGAGGCCATGCGCCACGGCGCGTACGACTTTATCAGCAAGCCGGTCGACCTGAATCTGATTCGCGAACAGGTCCGAAAGGCGCTCAAGCATCAGGAACTCGTCTGCGAAAACCGCGTACTGCGAGAACGGCTGGCCGATGCCGGCGAGATTTCGAGCATCATCGGAAGCTGTCCGGCGATGCAGGAGGTCTACCGTCAGGTGCGGCAGGTGGCCGATACCGACGCGACCGTCTTCATAACCGGCGAAAGCGGCACGGGCAAAGAACTGATCGCGCACGCGATTCACCAGCTCAGCCATCGCAGCGAGGGCCCCTTCATCCCAGTCAATGTCGGCGCTCTGCCGGATACGCTGCTCGAAAGCGAGCTCTTCGGACACGAAAAGGGCGCCTTTACCGGAGCCAGCCGCCAGCGTCCGGGCTGCTTCGAGCGGGCCAGCGGCGGCACGCTGTTTCTTGACGAAGTCACCGAGATGTCTGCGAAAAGTCAGATCGACCTGCTCCGCGTTCTCGAAACGGGAGAGTTCTTTCGGGTCGGTGGCGAAACCGTTCTGCACTCGGACGCGCGCATCGTTTCCGCCACGAACCGCGGAATGCAGACGCTCCTGGAAGATGGCACGTTTCGCGAGGATCTCTACTACCGTCTCAATGTCGTACCGATCGAACTGCCACCGCTGCGCGAACGCCGTGAAGATATCCCGCTGCTGGTCTCGCACTTCGTTGAGCACTTCTCCGCGCGGCACCGCCGACCGCCGCGCCAGATTTCTCCGGAAGCCTTAAACGTGCTCACGTCCTACAACTGGCCGGGCAATGTCCGCCAGCTCCGCAATCTGGTGGAACGCCTGAGCGTCACGGCGATTGACGAGACGATCGGCACTGACGATCTTCCGCCTGAACTGCAGGTCAGAACCGGACCGCCTGGAGAAGTCAACACGCTGGCCGACGCTGTTGAGCAGGCCGAGAAAGTCGCCATCCAGTCGGCTCTCTCGAAGTGCGAATGCCACCGCGAAAACACTGCGAAGCTGCTCGGCATCAGCGTTCGCACGCTGCACTACAAAATGAACCGGTATGCCCTGCATTGAGCGACCGCCCCTCAATCACAAGACGCTCACACAACAGCCAGGACCGGGATTGACACGCTGAACGCTCAGCGGCGAACGTTCCGCGGGTTCGGGCGGCAAGTCGCGGTCCGACGCACGTTTCAGGGAAGAAATGGTGCCGGATTATGTCGACAGAAATCGTTCGGGAAGTGGCCGGTGTTTCGATTCCGCAGCAGCGACGGCTGCGGCAGCAGGCTGAGTCCTGGTTCGGGCGTATGTGGCTGGCAATTCCCGAGTGGTTCGTGCAGCTCGTCGGCGCGTCAGCCATGTTTTTCTGGCTGGCGACCGAACTGCCGGACTACTTCAGAGATTTCTGGCGAATCGGTGCTTATTACCAGTTCACAGATGGCTCACGGATCGATCTGCCCTGGACGCGGGTGCTCGTCGATCTGAACATACTGCTGATTGGTCTGGCATTTGTGTGTCGACGACCGGCCAGGACGCGGGCAACTCGCGCGACTGACGTGATCCTGGGACTGCTGGGCGGCTGGTGGCCGATGCTGCCGTTCCTCACTGCAGGGGTCATCGCCAGGTTTGACCCGTTCGCCGCGGCCGAGTGGAAGCTGTTTGTGCTCAGTCCGCAGCTCAGCTTCACGCAACTGATGTGTGGCGCGTCACTGGTCATGCTTGGCAACGCGATCGACGTTGCCGGTTATCTGACGCTGTTCCGATCATTCAGCGTCGTACCGGAAGCACGCGTGCTGAAGACGAATGGCCTGTATCGCTTTGTCAGGCACCCGGTTTATTTCGGACAGTTGATTGCTCAGGCCGGAGTGTGGTTCTGCTTCGCAACCCAGCACTGGATCTGGTGGAGTTTTTACGCCGGGTTTGTCGCGCTGCAACTCTGGCGGTCAAAGAGGGAAGACTCCGTTTTGGCCGCGGCTTTTGGCGAGCCCTGTCGTGAATGGCAGCGACGGACGTTCTGGTTCGTCTGACGGGACGCCGTTCACTGGCAGTCAATTCCGAACGTTATATGTTCCGCGTTTCTGCGCTTCTGTGAGACAGCCGGCTGGCAATCGGTTGCTGCAGTCGGCTTTCCGGTCTCACTCTGGACGTTCTCATGCCTGACCCATCGGACACGGCCAGTTCCGGCCGTCTGTTTTCTGCCGGCTATCTGGGCCTGCTGGCGACCCAGTTTCTAGGCGCGCTGAACGACAACATGTTTCGCTGGTTTTCCGTGTGTCTGGCTCAACCGGTACTTGGTGAAGATGCGGCGATTTCGATCGGACTGGCGGCGTTTACTCTGCCGTATCTGCCATTCGCTGTGCCCGCCGGGTATCTCGCCGATCGCTTCAGCAAGCGGTCGGTGATCGTCGCCTGCAAGATTGCCGAGATCGTCATCATGGCAGGCGGGATCGCTGCCATATTGATGGGCAACGTCTGGTTGCTCGTGGCGGCCGTCGCTCTGATGGGAACACAAAGCGCCCTGTTCGGCCCATCAAAATACGGCGCCATTCCAGAACTTGTTTCACACCAGGCATTGTCGCGGGCGAACGGAGCAATGGGCCTGGTGACAGTCGGGGCATCGGCTGTTGGTTTTGTTGCTGGCTACTGGCTTTATGGCGTGGTCAAACCACTCCCTGGTGAACCACCACTCCTGGTGGTTCCACCGTCGCTGGCTGCACTAAGTCTACCGGTAGCCGCGTTGATTGGCGTTGCCGTCATTGGCACGCTGACGAGCTTGCTGATACCGCGGCTGGTCGCTGCCTCACCGGAACGGCAGTGGGAGCGCAATCCTGTGGCCGCTGTCATGCGTGACATGCGCGTCCTGAAGTCTGACTCAGGAATTCTGCGGACGGCTCTCGGGATTGCGTTCTTTTGGATGCTGGCATCGCTGGCACAGAGCAACATTGATCCGTTCGGAGGAACGACTCTGGGTATGGAGAAGGAGACGATCGGTCTGCTCGGCGCGATTCTGGTCATCGGACTCGGCGCCGGCAGCCTGATTGCTGGACTGGTTTCCGGCGACAAGGTCGAACTGGGCATTGTGCCGCTGGGAGCAACCGGCATCGCCATCAGTTCGATGCTGCTGATGGTGTCGGGAACGCTGTTCGATCCAACGTTGCCGCCGATGGAGCAGTCGTCGTTTTATCTGTCGTGCCTGTTTCTGTTCACGCTGGGAATCAGTTCGGGGCTGTTCGACATTCCGCTCGAAGCGAACCTGCAGCATCAGAGCGATCTGGAAAACCGCGGGACGATTCTCGCCGCGACGAACTTCCTGACGTTCGCGTTTATTCTCGGAGCCGCTGGCCTGTTCATCCTGATGAAGAAGCTGCTGGGGATGAGTCCCGGCGGAGTGTTTCTGGTGGCCGGCCTCGCGACGATTCCCGTCATCTATTACGCGTTTCAGGTGCTGCCGCAGGCGACGATCCGCTTCTTCGTCTGGACACTCAGCCATCTGGTCTACCGTGTGCGCGTCGTCGGGCGAAAGAACATCCCGGAACACGGCGGAGCACTGCTGGTCTCGAATCATGTGAGCTGGCTTGACGGAATTCTGCTGCTGATGATTTCCGAGCGTCCGATCCGCATGATCGCGTACGCCGACTTTGTCGAGCGGAAGGGGTTCGTGAACTGGATCTGCCGGACATTCGGCGTCATTCCGATCAAGCCCGAAGATGGACCGAAGTCGCTGCTGCGATCACTGAAGATCGCCCGCGAAGCGGCCGTGGCTGGCGAACTGGTCTGCATCTTTGCGGAAGGCCAGTTGACTCGAACCGGCCAGCTTCAGCCGTTTCAACGCGGACTGATGCGGATCGTTGATGGGACTGACGTGCCGGTGATTCCAACGTATCTTGATCAGCTCTGGGGCAGCATCTTCAGTTATCACGGCGGCCGTTTCTTCTGGAAGCGGCCGCTCAAGTGGCCGTATCCGGTCACCATTCTGTTCGGCGAGCCGATCACCGACGCGGACAATGTCGACAAGGTGCGTCGCGCTGTCGAGGAACTGGGAGTGCAGGCAGTGGATTATCGACACTCGAATCTGATTCCGGCGCGGCAGTTTCTGCGTGCCTGTCGCAAGGCGAAGTCGCGGTCGAAAGTCGCCGACTCGGCGGGTACGGACCTCAACGGTCTGAAGCTGCTGACTGGTTCGCTGGTCTTCCGCCGCGTGCTTAACCACGGACTGCTGCCGTCAGACGAGAAGAACGTCGGCGTGCTGCTGCCTCCGTCGGTCGGCGGCGCCATTACGAACACCGCGCTGTCGATCATGGGCCGCGTCGCCGTCAATCTGAACTATACGCTCAACGACGACGTGCTGAATTACTGCATCAAAGAGGCGGGCATCAAACACGTCATTACGAGCCGCCGGTTCCTTGAAAAGAAACCGATGGAACTCGATGCGGAACTGATCTTCGCTGAGGATATCAAGGAGCAGTCCACGGGGCTCGATAAGGTCTGTTCGCTCGTTTCCGCGGCGGTCGAACCACTGAGTGTTCTGGAACGGCGACTCGGGCTGACCGCGATCAATCCCGACGACCTGATGACGATCATCTTTACATCAGGCTCAACCGGCGAACCCAAAGGCGTGATGCTTTCACACAAGAACGTCGCGTCAAACATCTACTCCGCAGATCAGCTCTTCCAGATCAAGACGACTGACGTGCTGCTTGGTGTGCTGCCGTTCTTTCACAGCTTCGGGTACTCGCTGATGCTGTGGCTGCCGATGACGCTCGAACCAAAGGGTGTCTACCACTTCAATCCGCTCGACAGCCGGATGATCGGCAAGCTGTGCGAAGAGCACCGGATTACGATCATCGCCGCGACGCCAACGTTCCTGAAGACGTACCTCAAACGCTGCACTTCCGAGCAGATGTCGCACATGGACCTCGCAATCTGCGGTGCCGAAAAACTGCCGATGAGTCTGGCCGAAGCCTTCCACGAGAAGTTCGGCGTCTGGCCGACGGAAGGTTTCGGCACGACTGAACTGTCGCCGCTGGCCGCCGCGAACGTGCCAGATCATCGCAACAATGCCGCTGCCCAGGGGCAGACCGGCACGAAAATGGGCACGGTCGGTCGTCCAGTCCCAAACGTTGCTGCGCGAATTGTCGATCCGGACACGGGTGAGGAACTGGGACTCAACAAACCGGGCCTGCTGCACATCAAAGGCCCGAACGTCATGCTCGGCTACTTGAACCATCCCGAAAAGACTGCCGAAGTCATCAGAGACGGCTGGTACAACACCGGCGATATTGCGGTCATTGACGACGACGGCTTTATTTCGATCACCGGTCGTCTGAGCCGCTTTTCAAAGATCGGTGGCGAAATGGTGCCGCATCTTCGCATCGAAGAGGAACTGGCGCGGATCATCGACGATGGTTCATCTGACGAGCCGGAAGTCCGTGTCGCTGTGACGGCCGTCCCCGACGAGCAGAAGGGCGAGCGAATCATCGTGCTCCACAAACCGTTCTCGAAGCCGATCGATCAGGTCCTGAAAGAACTCTCCACCGCCGGCCTGCCGAATCTATGGCTCCCGTCCGCCGACAGCTTTGTCGAAGTCGACGAGATCCCGTTGCTCGGGACAGGCAAGCTCGATCTGCGCGGAATCAAGGACCGCGCGGCCGAGGCGTTTCCGGCCGCGTAGACCTGCTTCCCCGCAGTCTCGGAGTGACGTGACATCACGTCACAAGAGGCAGCGTCGTTCCGACCTGACGTTGTTGCGACCTGTCAATTTCTCGCAGTGTGCGTCGATCGCGAATCCGCACCAGACGATCCCTCGTGCTGCCCGAGTGTCGATGCGTCCGCGGAGTAAGCTTCGGAGCGGGTTCCGCGGAATGGCCTGCGTGGAAATCAGGCGGAGAGTGACTGTGTCGACGATTGCTGAAGAACACCGCACGGCGAAGCGTTTTGGCGCGTCGTCTGAGCGTGCGCAGGCAATCGTCATCATCGATGGCGAAGAGCACGATGCCGTCGTGTCAGATGTCTCGGCCAGTGGTTTCGGCCTGCTGCTCTTCCGCGGTCTGCACATTCCGATCGGCTCGCTTCTGCGGCTGATCGCCGAGGATTCGGTCCATGAATGCGAAGTCATCCATACGCGACCGGAAGACGCTTTTCAGTACGTCGGCGTGCGGCGTGTGACAGACGCCGCAATGACGGACGTGGCTCAGTTCTGGCTGGGAAAATCACTGTTCGCGAACGGCTCGTTCGTCTGCCCGTTTACGATCATCAGTTTCGTGATGTGCCTCGGTCTGAGTGTTGTCGCCGTCTCGCTGTATTTCGACTTCAATCCTTTTGCCGCGTTTCAGGCAGACGAAGCAGCAACGTCGGCGGCGCTGACATCAGAAGAACGGTCACGTGCGTTTGAGTATCGCCGCGAGCAGGCACGACTGCGACGCGAGGCCGTACTGCGGGAACGAAGTCAGACAGGTCCGCGCGAACCCAGCATCCTCGATTTCTTTACGCGCGAAAGCCGCTCTGCCAAAGCACTGGCCGGAAACCGCGACCTCGACTGGAATGATCTGACGATCGAACTCGGCCTGTCCGAATCACAGGAGAGATCGATGGTCGAGATCCTCGCTGGCGGAAGTCAGGAATCGCGGCAGTCCGCGGCCGCAGCCAAAGCGAGGGCGCTCAAACTGCTGACCACCGAGCAGCGCGCACGTTATCGGCATCTGCTGGAAGCCTCGAACTGAGCCACCACAGTGGGCTCAAATATCGACGATGACCTCCGCCTGCCAGCCGTCCTCGTCCCGCTCAACGCGCAGCCCGTGATACGTGATCGCTTTGACTTCGTGTGAGTACTCGTGCCGCGACGGATCAAACGCTTCACCACGCAGCGTTGCTTTCAGTGAGGTCCCGGTCACGTTGACATCGCAATCGGCGACGACAAACCCTTCGCCATCAAAACGGTACAGCAGCTCGCTGAGCCAGTCGAAAAACAGGTACTCCAGATCCGGCGACTCAAGTTCGCAGCTCGTTTCCGACAGTGGCTGAATCGCGTCAGGTCGCCCGACCAGACACTGCGTCAGCGCAGTTGCCGCCTCACGAAACAGATCATTCAGCGACGCCCCCCGGACGCGGATCCCCAGATCAGCCGTGTGGTCAAACAGCTCGAACATAATCTCGTTCCGCAGTAGAGGTTCAGCCGCGTCGGAATCCCGTTTCCGTTGGTTTGTCGCTGACGAGCGATGGCGGGAAGTATGGGTTCGCGGTCTTCTCAAAACACGCTGCGCCAATCAGAAAGTTCAGTCTGCGCACGGAATCAGACATCCCGCTGACGGATGGCTGCTCGACAGGAAGGCGCTGAATCGACGTGCGGCTGAGAACTTCCGGCAGACGACGACCTCGGGTGTCCGCCTCCCGGTTCGCCGGAGACGCCGCGGGATGATCTGCACGACCGGATTGATCACCGAGGCTGGTTATCGTGTGTTGATCGCCGACGGCAGAGAGGATCTCGACACGAGAACGGGCGGTCTAGAGTTGCCCCGTCCTCTCTCTCCGTAGATGCGAGCGTTCCATGTTTCACAGCTTCAGTCCGTTCAAACAAGCCCTGTTGAACGAATCCGGTTCCACTTCCGCCCAGCACGCTGCGCTGCTGGCGCTCGTCGTGACTGTGTGCATCGGCGGCGTCCAGTCGTTTGGAACCGCCGTGCAAAGCTACTTCCAGCAGTCCGATAATTCCTTCCCGGTGATGAGCCACAGCGCGGGAGCGTCCGTCACCAGCGAACGCCCCCGCGGCCGTCGACTCACCCAGAACGTCCCGACGATCCCGCTGGAAGAACGGCTGCGGATTGCCAGACAGCAGAAGACGCAGCGGCTGGCCGAACTGCGCGAGCGTGCTTCGAGCCGACAACGCTGAAGCTGCAGCACTCGTCGGCGAAACCCGCGTGACGTTCCCCGTCAGCCGCGAAGAACTCCGCCTCGCGCGTTGCCCGCCCGATCCTCGACGGCAATGATCCGTCCAGGAAAATCTTCTGAGGCACACGACGTGAGGGTTCTGCAAGTGCGACGACCGCTGGGAAATTCCGGCATCGAAGTGACGCCAGTTGCGATGGGCTGCTGGCCGATCACCGGGATCACGAGCCTCGACGTCACGGTCGAACAGAGCGAAGCGACACTGCGTGCAGCCTTTGACGCGGGTATCAACTTCTTCGATACAGCCTACTGCTACGGCCGCGCAGGCGAGAGTGAGCGGATGATCGGCCGCGTGCTCGGCAGCCACCGCGACGAGATTATCATCGCGACCAAAGGTGGCCTGCACTGGGAAGACGACAAAACCATTCACAATGGTCGGCCAAAGACACTGCGGCGTGAATGCGACGAAAGTCTGCAGCGGCTCGGAACGGATCGCGTCGAGCTTTACTACCTGCACGCTCCTGATCCAGCAGTTCCGCTTGCCGAGTCCGCGGGCGCGATTCGACAGCTCATCGACACCGGAAAGGTTCTGGCGGCAGGACTGTCGAACGCGACGGTCGAACAGCTCGCTGAGTTTCACGCAGTCTGCCCGCTGACGGCGTACCAGCCGCACTTCAACATGCTGCAGCGCGAGATTGAACAGTCTCAGCTTCCCTGGTGCATCGGGCACAACGTCGCCGCCGCCGTTTACTGGCCACTGCTGAAAGGGCTGCTGGCCGGCAAACTGCCGCGTGATCACGTTTTCGCTGCGGGCGACGGTCGAGCGAAGTACCCGATGTTTCAGGGCGACGAATGGCGGAAGAATCAAGACTTCGTCGAGAAGCTGCGTGGCATCGCGGACGGCCTCGGTCGCACCGTTGCCGACCTCGTCATCAACTGGACGATCCTGCAGACGGGAATCACAACGGCACTCTGCGGAGCAAAACGTCCGGAACAGATCCGCGAGACAGCCTCCGCAATGACCTGGCAGCTTTCAGCGGACGACCTTGCTGCCATCGATCAAGCACTGATCGAACGCGGCCAGCCGGTGTCACGCGGCGCAGTTTGAACCGACTCTGAAGGCAGGAGACCTTGATGCGGAATGATCCCGATGTTCAACGAGTGCTGGCTGATTACTCGCTCGGCGTGCCGCGGCAGACTTCGGCCGGGCGTTCCGGCGAACTGCTCGGTCGCGGCACGGGAACGTCGCTCGAATTTCAGGAGTACCGGGAATACCTGCCAGGCGACGACATCCGGCATCTCGACTGGGCCGCGTATGCCCGATCCGACGCTCTGATGGTTCGCCTTTATCGCGAAGAGGTCAGCCCGCGTGTCGAAGTGCTGCTCGATCTGTCATGTTCGATGACGACCTCAGGGGCGAAGTCGCAACTGGCGCAACAACTCGCTGCTGTCTTCAGTCTGTTGTCAGCGTCGCTGGGAGGCTCGCCGGTTGTCTGGCTCGCCGCCGACACCTCACCCCCGGAAGGTCTGACTGTCGAATCCCTGCACCGGCTGCGCGAAGTCGACTTCAATGCGAAGACCGGTCTCGACGAATTGTTGCGTTCCAATGGAGTTCCTCTGAGGCGGCAGGCGATGCGCGTTGTCCTCAGCGATTTTCTGTTTCCCTTCGATCCGGAATCGCTCATCACGCGGCTGCGACGCGAAGCCAGCGAGCTGTGGCTCGTGCAGATTCTCAGCGACTGGGAACTCAGTCCAGCCGAAGCGTCCGGCACGCGACTGATCGATGCCGAGACCGCCGCCGAGACACATCTGTATCTGAACCGGGCGACGATTGGCGAATACCTCGAACGGCTGCACCGGTTGCAGCAGGACCTGCAGTCGCAGAGTGTTCGAGCGGGAGCAAGATTCGTGACGCTCAACGCCGACCTCGGGCTGGCCGGCGCCTGTCGCGAAGCCCTCGCCCCGGCCGGTATGCTGACGCCTCGGGCATAATGAACACACGGCACACGATTCGGTAACCGAGTCCGACAACCACGTTGGTTGTGTGCCGCTGGCTCTACCAGTGAATCGAAGCACTGACAGAGCCAGTGGCACACGCCACGACATCGGCGACTTTCGCGACAGTTTTCTGTGCTTCGTAACCGGCCCTCCACCCTGCCATATTCTGAAACAGAGTTCGCTGCACGATGTTTTTTGCCAATCCCTGGGGACTGCTCGGCCTGCTGGCGTTGCCAGCGATTGTCGTGCTGCATCTGTTTCACCGCCGCTTTCCGCCGCGGCTGATCGGCGGTCTGCATCTGTGGGGTGTCGAGCAGCGGATTCCGATCGAAGGCCGCCGCCGCGAACGGCTGCCGATCACGCCGTCGCTGCTGCTCGAACTCCTGGCCGCCCTGCTGCTGACGTTGCTGCTGTCGCAACCGCGGTTCTCAAATCCCGAGGGCGTCGCGCACTTCATCGTTGTGCTCGACAATTCCGCGTCGATGGCGGCTGTCGGTGGCGACGGAATCTCGTCGCGCGAACGGGCAATTGCGGAACTGGCACAGCGCCTTGAAGCATCACCGGACGGCAGTCGCGTCACTCTGATCGTCACAGGTCGCCGACCGACGCTGCTCGCCGGGCCGGCGGTCGAATGGCCCGAGGCGAATACGGCGCTCGCAGACTGGCAGCCCGAGCTTCCTGGTCACTCGCCGCAGTCTGCCCTCGACCTCGCCGTTCAGCTTGCTGAGGACGGCGGTCAGGTTCTGTTTCTGACGGACCGATTGCCTGGCGATGCCGATACGGATTCCGACATCGGGGCGACTGCCGCCATCCCCGAGTCCGTCGAGGTTGTTGCGACCGGCCTGCCGCTGGCCAATCTCGCGATCACGTCAGCGTACTGGTCGATCGATCCGGCAACACTTCGTGGCACTGTGTTTCTCCGAGTGAAGAATCTCGGGCCTCGTCCCCAGACCGTTACGGTGCGTGGGCTCGTCGATGGAAAACCGGTGTTTGAATCGCCTCTCAGTCTGAACGCAGGGGCAGAATCGGCACTGCAGACGGATGTGCCCGGCGGAGCGGGCGAGCTGACGATCGTGCTGCTCGGCACTGACGACGGACTCGCAGTCGACAGCAGGGTCACACTGATCGAGCCCCGATTGCGAACCGTCAAAGTCGACATTCGGTTGCCGGCTGATGATGCACGACGCGAAAGCGTGTTCCGCGTGCTGTCACAGATTCCGGCAGTCTCACTGAGCCAGACGAACGCAGATCTCGTGATCGCCCCGGCCGGTAAGCGGCTGGATTTACGTCGCGACGAATGGCTGCTCGCGCTGGGTCCGTTTCCCGATACTCAAGCAGGCCCGACGACCAGTGCAGAAGCAAATGTGTCTTCCGAAGTCAGCAATTCAGCGCTCGTGGCAGATGCGTCGACGGGAGACAAACTCGCGACTGCTACTCCGCAATCGACTGCCGAAGCCAGCCCTGTCACCGTCTCAGGTCCGTACCTGCTCGATAAGCGACATCCGCTGCTGGAAGGCGTGCAACTCGGCGGAGTCGTCTGGGGTGGAGTGCGTCCGCTCGACGCTGGTTACTCGCCCGTTATTTCCTGCGGATCGCTGCCGCTGCTCATTCAACTGACCGGCTCGGCAACAACTGCGTACGCGCTGAACATCGACCTCGCTCGGTCGAACCTGACCGAAAGTCCCGACTGGCCGATTCTGATCAGCAATCTGATCACCCTGCGTCAGCAGGCGCTGCCGGGCCTGAGCCGCTGGAACTTCCGCATCAACGAAGACGTGCGCTTTCGCATCGCGTCGTCCGTTCTGAGTCCCTCGCCGAATGACGCGACAGACGAGACTGAGCCGGCGGCGTCACTGCAGGAGCCGGTCGAGCTGACGCTGACACACGGCAAAACATCGCGTCCCATCTCGACACTCGGCCTGATCGAACTTCCGGCCATCGAACACGCGGGCATTTACATTCTCACTCGCGGCAACCAGCTCATCGAACGCTTCGCCGTCAACTTCTTTGACGGCGTCGAATCGAACCTGATAGCTCGGCAGTCCGGCACGCGTCCTCCGGCCTCCACCGAACCGCCGTCGCTGCTCGAGATTGATACATCGACCGGTTGGCTGATTCTGATCGCACTGCTGATCCTGCTCGGCCTGATCCTCGCGGACTGGCGAGTCCTGCGGAGGGACTCCGCAGCCGTTACACAGACAAGTAGTCCGCGCCTCATTCACCGGCGAGCGCCGTCGACCGGCGGCGGCCAGACTCCGAGTAACGTGTGAACAATGAGTGGCGACGCCATGCAGGTGACGAGCGAGACCAGCACCATCGCTCCATAAACGTCAGCCGGCATCGCCCAGTCACCGAGTTGCACACCGCGCTGCACAATGATCATCGCGATCTCAGCACGAGGCATCATGCTGAAGCCCAGCAGAACTGCCGTCGTGCCTCCACTGAAGGCGAACGCTGGTCCGCCGTTCCCCAGCACCTTGCCGATCATGCCCGCGAGACACAGCACCGAACCGGCCATCAGCGACGGAACCACTTGCGTGGTGTCCACCCCCAGTCCGATCCCGATGAAAAAGAACGGCGTGAAGAACCAGTAGAGCGTGTCAAACGACAGCTCGATGCGGACATGCTCCGGATCGCGGCTGAACATGACTCCCGCCAGGAAGGCGCCGATGGCGATCGACAGGCCCAGCAGTTCGGCCAGAGAGCCGATCAGCAGATTCGCCGCCACGATCAGCAGCAGCGGCTCGGCCGAATCCGCCATGCGCTGAAACAGACCTGTCAGCCGTTCCTCGACGAATTGTGAAAACAGATAACACAACGTCGCAAAGAGCGTCAGTTTGATCAGAAACCACCCGGCAGTCCGCATCAACAACGGCCCGATCGCGTCGCCACTATCCATGTGCAGCAGTGGCAGTACGGCGAACAGCACGGACATCGCGATGACGCCCGAGATATCGTCCAGTTCGGCGACGTCCAGCATCAGTTGCCCGGTGGGCGACTGCAGTCTGCCACGCTGCTGCCATGCCGAGACAGACACCCCGACGCTGGTCGCCGTCAGCGCCGTCCCGATGATCAGCGATGTCGGCAGCGGCAGGCCGAGCGCGAAGTACGCAGTTCCGAATCCGATCAGTCCGCTGACCGTAAAATCGCCGAGCCAGATCCAGACGGCCCGCCCCAACTGAGCGATCAGCGACTTGAGATGACACTGCAGCCCGACACGGAACAGCAGACAGGCAACACCCAATGTACTCAGAAAACCGAAAACCTCACGTGGCCCGTCTTCCAGCCAGTGCCATTGAACATCGGCTGCCCGCAGCGCGATTCCGATACTCAGCCAGCCGATCGCTGCTGGCAACCGCAACCGCTCAAGCCCCAGCTTCGTCAGCACGCTCAGCACAATGGACAGGCCGAGCAACAGCGTTAGCAGCGGGATATCGTGCGTCCAGTCGTCCACTCTGACTCCCAATGTTCCTGACTCCATACGTCGCGGATCTGTACCGAAGCAGCCGAAGTCACGAGACTTTGGACACGGACTCGGAAGCCCCTGCAAACCAGACTCTGCCAGATTCGGCTACGGCGTCTTCCTGCCTGATCAGGAACGACCGGGACAGACAACGCTCTCCGGCTTGTACGAAAATCGCACAACCGACGCACGCCTGACGTGCAGATTTGCTCTGCTCAACCCGAGGCTCGTCGCGCATTGCTGTTCTCTGAAGGAGACAGAAGGCGCTCGGTCTGAATACTCCGTGTCGCGGAGCTGCGAATGATTCACGTTCGGACGCGTCACAAATTCCTGGGATTCGACATCAAATAGAAGACCCGAGATTCACGTATCGTCTGCGGCACGGTCGTTGCGTAGCATTTTTCCAATCGCCACCGGGCAGCTCACGGAGGACGGCACTATGCTCACTTCAGCGCACTCCGACGCCGGACTGACCATCAATCGTCAGATCGCCGACCGCTTTGATGAGATGGCGAATCTGCTCGAAAACCGCCATGCAAATGACTTCCGCATCCGGGCTTATCGCCGCGGGGCTCGCGTCCTGCGTGAGCTGATGACATCCGTCGCCGCGATTCTCTCCGACTCCGGCCGGAAAGGACTCGAAGAGATTCCCGGTATCGGCCGCTCACTTGCCCTTGCGATCGATCGCTACGTTCACACCGGCCTGATCCCGCAACTCAAACAGCTCCGCGAAGCCGGCACAACGGAGGATCAGTTCCGGACGGTGGCCGGTGTCGGTCCGACGCTGGCCGCTCGAATTCACGATCAGCTTCACGTCGACTCGCTCGGCGAACTGCAGACCGCGGCGCTGGACGGCAGCCTGCAGGACGTTGCCGGGATCGGACCGCGGCGCGCTCAGGCTGTTCGGGAATCGATCGCAGCGCGGTCGCGGCAACTCTCGAAACCACAGCGGGCGCCGCGGGACGAGTTGCATCACGATGAACCGCCCGTCGCCGAACTACTGAGCGTCGATGCGGAATACCGGGAGAAATCCGCCGGTGACACACTGTTGCGGATCGCTCCCAAACGCTTCAACCCGACCGGCCAGGCCTGGTTGCCGGTCATGCACACGCACCGCGAAGGTCGGCATTACAGCGTGATGTTTTCCAACACGGCGCACGCGCACGAACTCGGCATGACACACGACTGGGTGATCATCTCCCGCACTGACCGTAGCCATCACGGCCAGTGGACTGTCATCACTTCGCTGCTGGGAGCCCTGAAAGGCCGCCGCATCGTCCGCGGCCGGGAATCCGAATGCCTGGCCTTTTACGATCGGCATCCCGAAAAAGTAACTCCCGCAGAACGCTTCATCCCGGAAGGCGAACCGCGTCAGTTGAGGCTGTTCGATCCAAAGCTGCCATAAGCTCACCCACACCCCGCACCTGGCAGACGGCCAACCGCCTGCCTCCCTTCTGTTCCAGAGAAGTCGATACCCTGTCTATGTATCAGGCAGAGACACGCTCGGCGTCGCGACCCGCTGACAGGATTCCCGCAAGTACTGCGTATCGGCTCATTGTGGAAAAACCGGGCCGCGGCAAGAGGTGGGCTTACTCGTCGTCTTCAGCGACCTGCTGAGTCTCTCGGTGCTCCCACATGATGTCCCACAGACCGTGCGGCGAGTCAATCTTGTTCTTATCCGCCGGCAGTGGGTCGTTGCCATCGTCAGCCTCAGAGAACTCCGGCGACGTTGTCGCTGGCTCAAGCCCGGCGATTTCGACGCCGATCGTAAACTCCTGAGGTCTGCCAACCCCGGTCTCCGTCTCTGTTTCGACGTCTGGCTCCGGAGCGGCTTCAAACTCGGTCTCAACCAGCGACTCCGAGGAATCGTCCTCTGGCGGAAGCGAAACGGCGGCAGGCTTCTCACGATGAGCTGCTGACCGCGCAGGTCGCGCATCGTTTTCGGCAGCTTCCGTCGATGGTGAACCCCCGGCCCTCTTCGTGCGCAACTGCAGACCGACCGAATCATCTGCCAGTCCGACCGCACGAGCGACCCGCAGCTTCCCTTCAAAGCGTTCCAGATGCGGCAGCAGGTCGACGAACAGATCTTCCATCAGTCTGAGCAGCCGTTCGATCCGGCCTTCGAGATAGTTCGCCAGCAGGACGGAGACGATCGCAACGCTCAGTCCTGCGAACGTCGTCACCAGCGCGGTATAGATTCCCTGCGCGAGTTCCTGAGCCTTCGCATTGCCAGTCGAATTCGTCGAACTCGTGACCATGAACGCGAGAATCATCCCCTGCACCGTGCCGAGCAGCCCGAGCAGCGGCGCGATGCTGGCCACCACGTTGACCGGCCGCAGATTCCGGAGCATGTCTGACGTCTCGCGTCCGACCGCGTCTTCGACCGCCTTTTCGACCTCAGCATGAGGCCGCCCGGCTTTCAGAATCGCCGCCTGCAGTGCATTGGCCAGCGGCGACGGATGCTCCTGACAGACCGCCCACGCTTTTCGAGGATCGATCCCACGTTCCGAGATCAGCTTCCGCAGCTTCAGGATCAGCTCGGCGGGCAAAATGCGCTCCGTCTTCAACCCGATCATCCGCTCGATCGAGAATGCGATGGCAACGATCGACGCCAGCGCAATCGGAATCATGAAGATCCCGCCCTGCACCGCCAGCTCCCACAACGACGGCATCGGCGGAGCAGACGCAGATGAGTCACTCGCGGCGCCGGACTGAGCAAACGCCGCGACGGATCCCGTCAACCAGACGCAGCCAATCGCGACGGCACGCAGGCAATAACGGTGTACGGCAGCGGCACGATCAGACACAGACATCAGGGACGGCTTTCCAGAGCGTTGACGTTGGAGGCGGCTCGGAATTCTAAGCCACCTCGCAAGCCTCTCGCCACGAGTACAAACACGTGCCCGTTCACAGGCAATTCAAACATCCTCGATCAAACGTTGCAGAATGACCCGCCCCATCGCTGCGTGCCGCGGATGATCGATCGAGCCGGAATCCAGCAGCGCAGAACCGAAAACGATCGCCCAGCCTCTGGCGCGGCCGATTTCAGTATCCGTCGCACCGTAGAGGTCGAGACAGTTTGCCCGTGATTCTGGAGCGGCCAGCAGTGACCAGATGCCGGCGAGATCCGTGGCGACATCGCCCGCCGTGAGATCGCCCCAGTCAATGATGCCGCTGATCGAGCCGTTCTGAACCAGAACATTTCGCGCGTGAAGATCGCCATGCAGCCAGCACCGCTCGGCACTCGTCGGTACATCCAGCGCCTGCTTCCATAAGCGGTCGATCTCGGGCGTAACCGCGTCGGTTGTTCGACAAAGTCGCTGCAGACGCTCATCAACAGACGTCGCCCGCTGCTGCAACGGGACTCCCCGATACGGATTGTGCGGCGCGTCCGCAGGAGCGATCTGGTGGAGTGCCCGCAGGAAATCCGCCAGCAGCCGTGCCTGATCGGACGCAGGCGGCGCGACGTCCGCAGGCTCGCCTGGCAGCCACGGAAGAATGCTCCACGGGTGCAGAAATTCGTCCGTCGACTGCCCGAGTCTCACCGGAGCAGGTATCGAGACCGGCAGTAGCGAAGCGAGTTGCGGCAGCCAGGTCTGCTCGTGAACGATCAGCGGGACAGCGAGTTGCCGCCGCGGCAAACGCACAACATGCCGGTCACCCAGCCGAAAGAACACGTTATCCCAGCCGGTATCGAGTAACCGCAAATCAGCAGTCACCAGGTCGGGATGCTGTTCGCGCAGCAACCGGCGGACGAGGTCAGCATCAATGTCCCACTCTGCAGTCGGAGTGCCGGTCGCTGGTGCGTCAGTCATGACGAAACCCGTTCAGCATCATGTCTCAGCTCAACGAGCCTCAATGGGAAACAGCCGAATCGCCTTCAGATCGATCAGCGCCTGCGCTGGCTTCACGGGCGCGGACACCGTCAACTGTTGCCGACCACGCCGCAGGTCGATTTCTCCGGCGGACCAGGTGCGGTAGTTGTCCCAGGTTCCTGTTCCCGGAACGCGAGCAGTCAGGAGACGCGTCCCCGTCGAGAACCGGATCGGGCTGCCGGACGTCGAGTCGTGGCAGGCGTACTCCAGCTCGACGCGGTAGAAGCCGGACGACTTCGTTTCGATCGTCCAGACCGCGTAGTCGTCGATACTCGACCACCAGCCCAGGTTGCCGTACTTCTGTTCGAGGATCAGCGACGGCCCGTAAATCTCCGCGGCGTCAGCCGGCAGCAGCAGCGAGCCATCATCGCCAGCCGCAACCACGCGCGGCTGATTGCCGGGCAGCGACTTCCACGTCCCGCCAGCCGACTGCACGAAAGCAATCACGTCCGCCAGATTCTGCGGCGCGAGATCCTTCTCCAGACCTTCGGGCATCAGCGACCGGTTCGTCGCGACGAGTTCCTCGAGATCGCTCCGCAGCAGCGTCTGTTCTTTTCCGTCGGTGCCGATCAGCGTCAGGTTGTTGCCGGTCTCGGACAGCAGCATCCCCGAGAACGACCGTCCGTCCTTTGTCACCGCGATGTAACTCAGAAACTTCGCCTCGACCGCCCGGTTGGGATCGAGAATCGCCGTCAACAAAGCCTCTCCCGAACGATCCCGCAGTGCCGACAGGTCCGCTCCGATCGACTTGCCGAGTTCCCCGACCTTGTGACACGCCGAACACCGCTTCTCAAACACCACCCGCCCGCGCGTCGCATCGGCTGGCAGTTCGAGCACCGACCGATTCGCCTCAACGACTGCCTGCCGATCCGTCGTCGCCGAACCGCCCAGCAGCTTTCCGGCTCGCTCGCGAATCGCCGCATCGCGATGAGTCAGCAACCGCTCCCGCCGCGCCGCATCAAGATCGGCCGGCGAGACAACTCCATCTTCGATGGCCTTAAGAAGCAACTCCGTCCACGACCGGCGGCCCAGCAGTGCATCAGCGATCGAGGTGCGGATTGCAGGTGAACTCTGCTTCCACCGCGAGAGTAGTGTCTTGACCGATCCGTCGCTTCCGCTGTCGGCGATGGCGGCAACGGCTGCTGACTGCAATTCCAGACTCGACTGCGGCGCGATAACGGTTGCCAGCCGTTCGATCTGATCGGCATCAAGCAGGCCGGAGTCACCCGCCAGTTGCATCGCCGCAAATCGTTGAACGTCATTCTGCGTTCGATCGACGGCGACTGCGATCGCAGTCGCAACGGCTCTGTCCAGTCGCTCTCCGAATGCCGCGTCAGCCGTCAAGGCTTTCCATCCAGAATCCTGTCCTTTGATCTGCCGGATGATTGAAGCCGCAAGACCCCAAATGGCACCGCTCGTCGCCTGATCGTCAGGAATCAGTGACACCACGTGCTGTCTGACAGCTTCAACCTTTCCAAAGGCCACCGCCTGAGCAACAACTCTGGCCGTCAGATCGCTGCCCACGTGAGCGCTCGGCAGCTCTCGCAGGACGGTTGAGAGAACGTCCTCAACATTCGACTCGTTCAACGAACTGATGGCGGCTGCTGTGATCCACGGATCGTCCGCGTTGTTGATCAGCAGCTTGCCAAGTGTCATCGCGGGAAGCCTGTATCCGAGAGTGGTTGCCACATTCCCCAGAGCAATCGCGAGCTGAAACTGAACAGTCGGCTCGGAATCGTTCACTCGCTGGAGTATCGCGGCCTGCAGTTGTCGCTGCGGCCCGGAATCGCTGCTGGGGACAACGCCCTCGGGCCAGGCCAGCGGAGTTGCCAGCCGCACGGCCTGACCACGGACCATCGGGCTCGGATCGGAAAGCAACTTCAGGAAGTCGACATCGACACCAAGTCCGACCGCCGCGCACATCGCCTGAACTCGAATTTGTGGCAACGGGTTTGTTCCGGCAATCTTCGGAAGATCGGCCGGAGCATTGAAATCTCTTGACGAGTCGTCTGTGGCTCGTTGCAGCAGAATTCGATGTGCAGCATCTCGCCACCATCCATTGGGACTGGCCAGCCGATCGCAAAGCTGTTCGACGGCGACTTCGTCCCACTTCTCTGTCAGCCAGCTTCTCGGTCCTGACGACTCGGGCTGCGAAGATATGTCCTCCGCGGCGCCGCAACACGCCGAGTTCGACTCCCGCACGATGCGATAAATGCGCCCGCGGTCCGAGCCAGCATAGACGTCGAGCTTCCGCTGCTGCTCGGCCGGAATCCATTTCGGATGCTCGATCACAAAACGGTACATATCGGCGACCCAGAGTGCTCCGTCCGGACCGGTGCGGACCATGACCGGACGCGTCCAGTTGTCGCTCGACGCGAAAAACTCCGAGTCGCGTTCATTCGGCGAGCGTTCCGCTTTGAACGTCACACCATCAGGTGTCAGCACCAGTCGCGAAACCAGGTTATGCACCGGCTCGCAGACAAACGCGTCGCCGTAGAACTCTTCGCCCAGCAGATTGTCACGATAAATCGTCGTGCTGCAGGCCGAGGTGAACCGGTTTGTCTTATCGAAGTCATTGAAGCGGGACAGCGTGCGACTGACGGGAAACACCGGAGCGGCACCGGGCACAACGGCGATCATCGCCTTCGTCGTGCTCACCGGAGCATGCGGATTCCGTCGCAGGTCATGCTCGTCGAGCACGTAATGCCAGATCGGGTTCGAGTTGTTATTCCCAAACCAGTTGCCCCAGTCGTCGCGAGCCCGCCCGAACTGCGTCTGCCCGGACGTCGCTTCCATCTCGCCGGTATCGGGATTGATCCGCAAATCCCGACCACTGACATTGATCGCATGGCCGAGGGCCGAGGCATGCGGCTCAAGGTCGCTGCTCTGACTCGGCCCTCGACCCTCATGCCTCACCCCTTCAACCCTGCCCACTGACTCAATGCTTCCGCCACTGTCGCCATTCCCGACATGCAGCCAGCCATCGAGGCCCCATCGCAGGCCATTCACCCGGTGCTGCTGATTGCCCTCGCCGAAGCCGCGAAACAGCGTCGTCCGCACGTCGGCCCGTCCATCGCCGTCGGTGTCTTCCGCATAAAAGATCTCCGGAGCCGCCGTCACAATCACACCATTCCGCCAGCGACAGATCCCCGACGGAAAAGCAACGTCAGCAAGAAACGTCGTCGCCTCGTCATACCGCCCGTCACCATCCACATCAGTCAGCACGCGAATGCGCCCCTTGCGAAGTCCAGAGTCTAGTGACGAGAGTCCAGTGGTTCCGGCGTGTCTGGCTCTGGACTCTGGACTCTCAACTCTGGACTCTTCTCCCCCCGGATAGTCCCCCATCTCGACGACCCACAACCGGCCCTGAATATCCCAGTCGAACGCGACCGGGTCGGTGATCAGCGGCTCGGCGGCGACCAGTTCGACTTTCAGGCCCGGCTTCACCTGAATGCAGGCGGCCGAATCTTCGGGCGACTTCGGAGCCGGGAAATCCTGCTGAGTCTCTTCCGAGTAGAACTCAGGCGGCAGCAGCTTCTGGACGGTATCGACGATGATGTCTTCGGTCTCGGGCGCGAGCCGCGTCGGGCGGGCGTAGTAGATCATCGAGAAGTCCGCTTCGTACCCGCCTTCCTGGAGCACTCGTTTCGACGCGATGTAACACGGCACATCGTTCGAGTACGCATTGATCCACAACCGCTCGCCGTCAAACGCGTCATTCATCCGCAGCGAGTAATCGACAACGACCTCGCCGCCGAGAAACACCATCGCCAGATCGTCACCGAAACACCATGTCTGCACGGGATAGTCCGGCACCGTCGTCGGCACCGCTTCGCCCCGGTCGAGCATTGCGAGGAATCGTCGCGCATGAGACCCACGCGTCCCCGGTTCCTTCGCCCGCTGCTCCCACTCCTCCCGAGTCGGTAACGGCCCCAGCGGCAGATCCACCCGAGCCATCCGCCCCACGATCCGTGGATCAATGAGTTCCAGTTCTGTCGACTCGAACAGCAACCGCTTGACTTCGTGAGCCAGTTCCTTGCCGTGCTGCTTCGAGAGTTCGTGCGTGCCGCGCGGCTCGGGGTTCGCATCCGCTCCAGCCCCAATCGAGATCAGCCCGACGGCTCCTGGAAAGTCCGACTCGATCTCTTCCGCCGCAAAGCCGGCCCAGTCCCCACTGATCTGGTTGAACGATCCAGTCTCGGTCGTGCAGTGGCAGGCGTATGTCGCCAGCACGGCAATCAGCTTTCCGTCTGTATCGTGAGCGGCCAGCACCGGCAGCCGATGATCGACTGGCCCGTCTTCCTGAACGCCGAAACCTTTCCACTGCCCGTTCTGCAGCACTCGTCGATTGCGGGCGAAACCGACTTCGCCGTGCGATATGGACAGCCGCCCTGGCCGCCGCTTCTCGATCGCCTGCTGCACCACGCTCACCAGTTTCTCGACGAGTTCGTTTTCGTACCGCTGCAGCCGAGCGCGGTGATCGTCGGGAACTTCCGCGAAGATGTTCGGCGCGAAGCCCATCAGCCACGGGGCCGAATGCGAATGCGTTGAATTGATCGCAAAGTGCTCGCGCCGCAGCGGAGTCGTCTTGGCGATCTTGCCGAAGACGCGCTCAGTGACTTCCGTCGGAACGCCGCACGTATCCACGGTCAGCAGGACGGTCAGTGGAGTCGTTTCGCTTCCTCCAATCGCCAGCGCCCGCGCATGAATCCGATGTGCGACGCCTTCGGACTCGGTCAGCCGATTGCCGTAGCCGCTCAGCCGGACCGGATAGTCCGGTGTGATGTCGATCTTCGCCGCTCCGACCGGCACCGGCGGCAACTTCAGCCGCGCCTGTCGACGGCGGTGTCCGCCCAGCAGTTCGTCGATCGACACCTTCTGCACCATGTCCGGCAGGTCCGCCGTCCACTCGTTCTGCCAGGCGAGGTATCCCGAATGAACGAAGGAGCCGTTGTCGCTGCCGTCCTCCCGAACGATCGGCAGCAGCGACTGCGGGCTTGACGAATCCATGTTGAGGATCCGAGTGCTCCAGCCGGACTCCAGATCCTCGAACAATGCGACAAACGAACCGACCTGCGTTGACGCGATCAGATCATCGCTGCCGTTCCCGTCCAGATCGACGAAGCGATAAAGCGAAGGATCAATTCCGGCCGCGGGGACATCCGACCCGTCCGGCCACGGAAACGACATCTGTCGCCAGGTCGCCGGGCCAGCCGACTTCTTCTGCGGACTGCCAGGGCGAACCTGCACGACAGGCGTCAGTGGCTGAAAGAGCTGCACGTCGGACTTCTTCGGAGCACTCAACGATCCGTCCTTCGCGACCGCTCGCCAGGTCACAATCGCTTCGCATCGGCCGTCGTGATCGATATCCCGAAAACGCCACGTGCGCGTCTCCGGCGGATGGACGACCGGGACCGCCTTGTCGTTCCGCTCAACGGGCATGTCACGTACCGTCTGAGAAAACGTGACGAGATGCTGCAGATAGTCGTCGTCAACCCACTCGCGGCCATCGAAATACCAGGCACGCTCGGGAACGTTTTCTGTGACGACGATTGGCTTCGCGGTCGGGCCTTCGAGCGACGGCGCCAGCACGCTGATGTGTCCGTCCTCGCGCACCTGTGTGAAGCGGACTCCGCTGCCGATCCGCGTTGGAAAGCCGACCTCGTGCCACGAGCGATCGCGATGATGCCAAAGCCGTGTGACGCGATGTTCCGCGTTACCAATCACAACGTCCTGAAATCCGTCGCGGTCGACATCAACAACGCGCACGCCATTGTCACGTCCGTCTGGATTACGCAGCGGATGCTCAGCCAGCAGGTTTCGATTCAACCGGTTAAGCGCCTCGCGGAATGTCAGGAACTTGACCTTCTTTCCGTGCGTCGCGACGGCGTGGTCGATCAGTTCGACGACCTGCTCGGCCTTGATCCAGCCGTGTGGATGGAACACCAGGTTGAAGACGCCCTGCTTGTGGACGGTGATGTCGAGCACCGCCTTCCAGTCCTCGACCGTCTTTGAGTTGTTCGGCTGCTGCAGGAACTGAGCGGACCAGTCGCTCGGCACGACGCAGGGGAACTCCCAGCATTTGCCGTTGATCACGTACGGATAGGGATAGTTCTCGATCCAGTTCAAAAAGTGATTGTGCTCGACGCCGCCGCGCTTCAGGCCCTTGGGCAGGTAGCGGCGGAAACGTTCGGAGCCATCCTCGTTGAGGACCAGCTCACGCGGGATCGACTTGTCCGCTGACGTGAACAGAGTGAAAACGCTCGACGAAATGCTCAGGTGATTTCCCTCGGGCGTTGTCGAGTTGAAGATCTCCGAGAAGAACCGCGGGCTGACGGTATTCAGCGAGTCGCAGCACGGCATCCGGAACGCGACCGGCTTGTTGCCAGGAATCTGATGCAGCAGGTCGATGCAGCGATCGTACGTGCTCTTCGCTTTGGCAAAGTCCCCGCCCTGCAGCAGCGGGCACGGGTGATCGACGGTGTGAACTTCGATGCTCAGGCCTTCAGCCAGCCAGCTCTGCAGTTGTGGATCGTCCGGTTTGACGTTGCAGGTCATGATGCTGACCGGAGCCCGTCCGTCGATCTGCTTGAGCCGCTGCAGAATCGGCCGCAGGTAAGCCTCGTACTTCGCCGGATCGCGCATATCGTCAATCGCCAGCACCACGACCGCCTCGACGCCTTCCTCACCAACCCATTGCGGAGTCGTCAGCTTCGGAAAGTCCGTGTGCGGATACCACGGATTGTTCTCATCGAGATACGCCAGCCGGTTGCCATCGGCGGCGACGGTGGGTGAGAAGAAACAGGCCAGACTGATCAGACACAGACCGAGCAGGCAGGGACGTCGCATGGCAATCCTCGGTGGGTGAGTTCGCACGAGGGGATATGGAGACAATCACTGGGTCGGATTGTTGCGAAGTCGATCGGCGATTGGCAGCATCGTGTGCGTTCGCCTGGTTCCGATTGGCTCTACCTTCTGCTGCGTCCTGGACCGAGTCATGGAAAATCCGTTGCCCGATGACGACTCGATTGTCGACATTGAGGTCTATCTCGACGCACCTCCGGAAAAGCTCACGCCTCGGCGGATATTCCTCGAAGCACTTCTTGTGAGCACGCTCGTTGCTGTGGTCGTCTGCATGATTCAGACGCTGATCTGGGATGCCGAGAAGCGATCGGCCGGCAGCGTCGAGAAGTATCACTGGACACCGATCGACGATCTGGCGCCGATTCTGGCCTTCATGCCGCTGGGCTTCCTTGTGCATTCACTGATGCCCTGGGGCTGGCTGTACTGGACTGGCGTGTTCACGAGCATCGGCGCAAAAAGCCGTTGGGGCTACTGGCTGTGTGCGGTGGCGGCAGTCATCTTTGGACTCAAGTGGCCAGCTCATTTTGTCGGGATGATGGGAGTCTGATGGCGAGGTCCGCAGGGCAGCTGACTCTGTCTGCGACTGTGTCTGCCGAAGTTCCTGCGGCGTACTTGGGAAATCCGCGGCCGCGGTTCAGTGATGCACGTCGTCACTGAGCAGACCCAGAACTGCGACGATTGGCCGGTCAGTCAGCGATTCCAGAGTGGCCACCTCGCTCCGTTCTCGACAGAAGACAATCAGGTCGTCGCGACTGAAGTCAGCGAGTCGGACATCTCCGGCAATTCGCCATTCGAGTTCCTCGGACCAGTCGATCCGCCGCTTGCCGCGTCCGGAGAATCGCTGCTGGAACCAGGGACGTTCGGGTTCCGGCAGAGCTTTCCACAGCGAATCGTCGCCGTAAATCACCGGGCGAGCTCCGAGTGTCTCCAGCGTTCGGCGGCGCAGGCACAGACCGTACGGCTCGAAGTCCCAGCGGGCTCGATGCGTCTGAAACCGCCGCCGCGCGACAAGTTCCCGCAGGGGCACGGCGGAAAAGCATGTCATCGGCTTTGAGCCTCGCAGTCCGTCGCTGCTGGCCCGGATGATGCCCTCCCGCAGGATCTGCTGCAGCGTCGCCAATGGCCCGGTCGGTTCGTCCGGCGAAGACCGCAGTTGACGGTCGAGCCATTCGTCGGTGGGCAGATCTCTGAGGGAGCGAGTCATCGCTCGCGTCCAGTGAATCAGCCACTCGTCATCACGGAGCAGGTCGGCGCGCAGGAGATCGAGCGCGGCTGCGTGAGCTTCCGTAACGTGACTCAGTTTCTGACGCTCCGGCTGTGACAAAGAGACACCGAGATCGGTCTTCGCAGCGCCCGGCAGCATCAATCGCCAGACAACGGCTCCCTGATCGGCCAGCTCTGCGACAGCGTCCGTCACCGTTTCTTCGGCTGTCAGAACAAACCGAATCGCCGTCGGTTCGCAATTCGGCCTCGTGAGTCGCTGCTGCAGCAACTGGTGCTGATTGCCGTTCTTGCGCACCGACAGGCACCAGATGGAATCTGCGAGAGCGATCGCCAGTCGGTCGCGCAGCGGACGATCCGTCGACCGGTCCGCAGACTGTTTCTCTCTCCGTCCGGCGCAGTCCGAAGACAGCTCGGCAATCGACGGTGAGACGAACAGGAGGACTTCGTTCGGATGGGTGGCAAAATCGGCCGACATCAGTCGTGACAACCAGTCCGCAGCACGTGGGCGTTCTTCGCAGGAAACGCGCAGCAGAGGAAGCTCAGCACGCTGCGCCGCTCGGGCAACGAAGTCTGAACCGGTTGTTCCGTCAGCCAAAACGATCGTCTGACCGACCTCGGCGACGCGCTGCATGACGTGGTTCAGTTTCGCGACGAACGCAGCCCGCGCGAACTCACCGCGACCAATGCGCGACGAGACAACCGAGGCCAGTCGAGCGTCCGGCATTCCGTCCGGCCAGAACAGGACTCTCCGGCCGCACAGATCGGCAAAACGCTGCCCCGCAGCAGCGGCAAGGCCGATTGTGAAGCAGCCTCCCGAGTCGACAACGCTCTGCAGCCACGCCGCCGTCTTCGTCGCTCGGGATCGCTGGCGTTTCGGAGCGACACGGCGCCACTCACACCAGAGTGCCAGCAGCAAGTGCTCAATCGAGATCCCGATCGCTGCAGCCGCGAGTTCGGCGAGCGCAGCGGAAGCCTTCGCGTTCGCATCACTGTCTGGCGGAAGCAGCCCCAGCCCGGACAGCAGCGCGAGATTGTCGTCGTGGCATGAAGAAACCGGCCCGGTCATGCAGGTTCGATATCAGTGTTGAGATGTCCCGTCAAATCCGACGAGTCAAATCTCGTTCCTACGCTCCGCATGGGAACGTCGCTTCCGACGCTCAGCGTCGATTCCGTTGCCGCTTGAGTGGAAGCAGAGCGTCCGAGGCTGCGTTCCGACGCGGAGCATCGGAACGAGAGGATTGCACTGGCGAAGCCAGTGGCACACGAGATGACACCGTCAGAACCCCAGCACGTCGTTCATTGAATACAGCCGGCCGGCGGGTTTTCCGACGAGGAACTTCGCAGCAGCGAGGGCACCGTAGGCGTAGCTGTCACGCGACTGACCGCGGACGGTCAGGTCGATGGTTTCGCCGAGCATACCGAACACGATCGTGTGCTCGCCGACGTTGTCGCCGGTCCGCAGCGCGTGATAACCGATCTCGTTACGCGGACGCTGACCGGGACGACCTTCGCGTCCGTGAACGTGCTCCGTCTGCCCCATCTCTTCGGCAACGATCTCACCGAACTTCAACGCTGTTCCGCTGGGAGCGTCCTCCTTGTAGCGATGATGCCGCTCGATGATTTCGACGTCGACGCCGCCAGGGTTGTCCTTCAGCGCTCGCGCCGCGTCTCGAACCAGTTTCATTGTCAGGTTCACCGCGACGCTCATGCTGGGAGCCCACAGCAGCGGAATCGACTCGGCGGATTTCGCGACCTCGGCCTTCTGTTCGTCGCTGAGCCCCGTCGTCGCCGCGACCAGCGGAATCCCGCGGGCCACGCACTTTTCAACGATCGCCATCATTCCGGCGGGGACTGAAAAGTCGACGACAACGTCCGGCTGTTCAGCCGGCAGATCAGGGCTGATCGCGACGCCGATGTTTCCAATCCCGGCCGCTTCACCCGCATCTTCGCCTGTGCGGATCGCGTCGACGGCTCCGAAGACGGTCAGCTCCGGATCGGCATCAACCAAGGCGGTCACACGTTGCCCCATCCGGCCAGCAGCCCCATGCACAACAACTTTCAGCGGATTGGTCATTCTGTGTTCCGTGACTCTGTCTCGGGATTCTCAAAAATCATCTGACGCAAAGGCGCAGAGGTGCGAAGGTTCGCAAAGAAATCTCAGCCCATGTCCCAGACACTCTTCGCCACTTTGCGAGTCTCTGCGTCTTCGCGGCTTTGCGTCAGGCATCGCCCTGACTCTACTCGAACGTCGTCAGCGCCTTGCGTTCGGTGACGGGATACCAGTCACCGATCTTCTTTGCCAGTCGGGCGACAATCTCAGGATGCTCGCCGGCGAGATTTTTCGTTTCGTGCGGATCGGCAATCAAGTCGAAAAGCTGCGGGCGTTTTTCGTCACGCGGGTGCGTCGACTGGTAGCGGTTGACCTCGCCGTCGTACGTCAGCAACAGCTTCCAGCGGCCCTCGATCGTCCAGCGATACAGCAGCGAGGCTTCCGGCTTTTCGACGTCGGCAATGTCGTGCGCGAAGCCTTCGCCGAAGATCGTGTCGCGTGGGATCGGCTTCTGTTCCGTCATCTCGGGCAGCAGGTTGAGTCCTGGCAGGCCGTCCGGGATCGGGGCTCCAGCGGCGGCGAGCATTGTCGGGACGATGTCGATGCTGCTGACCAGATCGTCACGTTTCTGCGGCTTCAGATGTCCCGGCCAGGAGAACATGATCGGCGTGCGGATGCCGCCTTCATACGGCGTCTGCTTCGACCGCGGCGCGTAACCTTTCGACGTCGGGCTCTGAATCCAGCCGTTGTCGCAGACGTAAACGATCAGCGTGTTCTCGCGCTGGTGATTCTTCTCCAGAACGTCGATGACCTGTCCGCAGGTTTCGTCGAACCATTCACACATCGCGTAGTACTTCGCGATCGACTCCGGCCGGCCTTCTTTCTCGTACTTCTTCAGGATGCGTTCGGGCGGCGTGTGTGGCGAGTGCGGCAGGAACGGGGCGTACCACAGAAAGAACGGCTTGTGCTGCGAGGTCACTTCGGCGACGAACTCAGCCACCGGCTCGATGCCCTCGCGGCCAATCTTCAGCCCGTCATCTCCGTGCCGCCCGCCGGGTTTGGGAAAGCCGCGCGTCATGCCGTGAGTGAACCCGCCGTGCTGATAGCTGCCTTCCCACCACTTACCGCTCTGATGGCTCAGATACCCGCGCTTCCCGAGGATCTTCGGCACCGTCTGAAACCGGTCCAGATAGTCAATCAGGTGCTGCCGCCGCTGGTTGTACAGCTCGGAGTTCGGTTTCGCATACTTTGGCGAGGGATCGTTCCCGGTCACACCATGCGTATGCGCGTACTGCCCGGTAATCAGCGTCACCAGCGACGGCCGGCACAGCGCCGTCGGCACATAGCCGCGAGGAAACACGACACTCTCAGACGCCAGTCGATCCAGCCGCGGCGTCCGAATATCCGGATGCCCCATGAACCCGTAATCGGTCCACGCCTGATCGTCCGAGATAATCATCACCACATTCGGCGGCGCATCAGCCCCCAGCAGCGGAGACGCAACAACCAGAGCCAGCAGCAGCGCAACAGCAGGATATCTCATCAGTGATTCTTTCCGCGGAGAGTTCGTCGACAGGTCCCAAGCGGCAGGGATTATGAGAGCCCGCCACCGCAGCTCGCAACGAACCCGACGCAGCCACGCGTCAACGACAGAATGCCTCGCCCTGATTCTGTCCTTGCGATCACCGAACGTCGCCGGTAAACCAGCCACATCGCTGCATAAACGACAGGGCGGTCCCCCAAGAGATTCGTCGACGGGGTTCAGGAGAACGAAATGACAAGTGCATTCCATCGTGTTCTGTCCACACTTGTATTCGTATTCATGGCATCATCGTTCGCTACGGCATACGGCGACGACACGTTGTTCGATCCCGTCATGCTTTCCACTGATTCACCTGGCGAACGAGCCTGGCAGAAAAGCCTTCAGCAACTCGTTCAACCACACACCGACCGAAGCGAGATCGCTGTTCAACTCAGAAACCTTCTCAATGAGCATCCGACACTTGGGACTGAAGAGAATCGATATCTGCTGCAATGTCTCGATCAGACGTTAACGCCGCGCAACGTCCAGCCGGGAACTGTCAAAGCTGCAGCTAACGGGCTCGTGGAGCTGAAACAATACGGGTGTTCGTGTCTCCTGGACGAGTCAGGGCAGATTGATCCACGCTACGCAGAACTTGCTCGCTACGGATTCGAGGCCGTACCGACGCTCATCAAACATTTGGACGACGAGCGACTAACCCGAGTCAAGGTTCCGCGATTTAACAACTGCCATCCGTTCATTATGCGTGTCCAGGACGTTGTCGGTGCATATCTTCAGGAATTGGCAGGAAGTGAACTGCGGGAGAATGAACTCCAGATTTGCGCCAGCTATGCGGTAGCAAAGATGGACGCTGCAGCATGGTGGAAAAAGGCTAGCAAGGAAGGTGAAGAGTCTTACCTGGTCAACCACGTGATCCCACTCGACGAAGATTCCGAATGGCCGAATTCACTTCATCTATGGCTCATAGCAAAACGGTATCCAAAACACTTGCCGCAAATCTATCGGAAGCTACTCGATAATCGGCCACACATGCAGAGTTGGCCGGTTGTTGTAGCCCTGCGAGAGAGTTCACTGACACGACAGGAGAAACTCACCCTGCTGGTCCATGCGGCCGAGCGAGAAAACCTGGAACACCGGCGAGCTGCCTTCTGGCTTATGAAGGACATAGACCATGCTCAATTCGTGAAATTACTCATCCGGACACTCAATGAACTGCCAACGACGCCCGATGGCGAATACTGGAACTGCCGTGAAGCATCCTTCGCTAATCTGGTCATGGAAACAGATGCTCCTGAAGCGTGGCAAACATTAAAAGAAGTTGCCGACCGCACGGACGTTGGGCTCCGAATGCAATTGATGAATCCTATGAACTATCGCTACATCGGCGATCGTAATCGCAAGCAGCGAATCGAATTCCTGGCCAGCTTCCTGGATGATCAATCTGTCCGCGATGCCAGGGACAACCCCAAATTCAGCGGTCCCTGTGCTGGATTCATGTTTCCAGTTCTCGAAGTTCGCAATCTGGCTGCCAGGAAACTTGCGTCGTTTTTCAAGGCTGAAATAAGCATGAAACCCAATGCTGACTGGAAGCCCGAAGCGTGGGCTGAATATCGATATAGCGTCCGTAAGGCTCTTGCGGCCCAATGAACGGTTACCAACGTCGAACAGCCAGCGACTGAGGCATTGCCGAATCCGACCGCGCGAATCTTTTCCAGCCGGCGGCGAACCATCCTACGGTACTGGTCGAAATCCTGATCCACAGGACTATGTCCGATGCGACTCTTCGGCACGTCATTACTTGTGGTCGGCACCGTCTCTCTAACTGGCGGCGTTGCCTTTCTTGCCTGGTACATCTACGGGCCGAGCCAATCTGTCGTCGCTGAAACTTCTATGCAGCAGACAAGCTGGCGACTCATCATCCCTGGAGTTGCCTGTGTGCTGACTGGTCTTGCGATCCGATTCGTTGACAGGACGAAACCCATACAGATTGCTGGCGGCTGTGTCTGGGTCGCGACGTGGGCCACTTTCTTCTCGGTGTTGCTCGTACGCTCAACGGCAATTGACGTCGAGAGAATCGGGATGAGTCTCCTGGCATCTCTCCTGCCGTCCACCGTCGCATTCTTCGTTTGCTTCTACGCTCCGGCACGCATTCTGTACAACCTCGCTTCACCGGCACGCCGGTCCAGAATGTGGCTTGAGACAGGATCTCTTTCTGTCATCTGGCTTGCGGTATCTGTTGCGATCTACACAGGGATTTCGGCCATGCATGAAACGGAGCAACGCCGGAAGGCAGTCAGTCAAAAGCTGAAGAACAACGTCCCGACTCAGGATCAAACAACACCGTCTGATGACAGCCGATAAGCCACAGCGTGCCACGGTCGGGTGGCACGCCCTGAGGCACGAAGGGCGTGGGCAACAGCATGGCGATTCAGTGAATCCAGAGGCGAAACGACGTCACGGTCATCCACCCCCATCGACTGCCGCTCGCCGCGTGCCATCGATCTGCAGGTTGTGCAAATGAAGCGTCGTCCGTTTTACCTGCTCGCTCTTATGCTGCTGACGGCGGTTCTGCCGATCTCGATTGCGTCGCAGACGCGGGCAGCCCGGACGGCGACGACGGCCGCTCGAGCCTCGGCTGCTCGGGCGTCAGGAACGCTGAATGAAACAGAGCTATCCGCTCTGCGTCTTGAGACACGCTTACACGCTCAAGCGTCGGGGCGACTCAGCGTGCTTGCGGCGGGAATCTTCATCTGCGGTGTTGGCGCGTGGGGCTTCTCGCTGTCGCGCAAAGAAGGCGGACTGCAGGGCGTTCCGCTGCTGTTGCTGACAGCGATGGGCGTTCTCGTGCAGCTGATTCGAGTGTGAGCTGGGTCGGGTGCGTGTTGCGCAGCGGAACGCACCACATCGAGACGGCAGGTGCGTTCCGCTGCGCTTCACGCACCCTACGTCGCTGGCGCAGTTGATTCTGGTGTGAGCCCGTTAGTCGCCGTTGACTTCCCACTCGAGGAAGATCTCGACGCGTGCCGGGCGGTCGTGCAGGAGTTTGTCGATCTGCCGGGAATTGAGCACGCAGGAATGTCCGTCGCGGGCCACGGCGAAGCCCTGTGATTTCACGATGTGGCCGTTGGCGACGACGATCCGGGTTCCGGAAATGCTGTCTGCCTGGCGGGCCAGGATTTCCTCGGCGGTCGGCGCTGCCGTTGTCTCGGCCTTTTCGTCCGGAGCAATCGGGATACTGATCGAGAACCGTCGCCGTTTGCCTTCGATCGTGAGCGTCGGCCGAGCCAGCACTTCGCCTTTTTCATCTTTGACCGTAAAGAATTTCTCCAGGAC
The DNA here is from genome assembly GCA_016124895.1 of bacterium. Taxonomy (GTDB): domain Bacteria; phylum Planctomycetota; class Planctomycetia; order Planctomycetales; family Planctomycetaceae; genus JAPOLP01. Next base: position 47,442 of record WGMU01000036.1, on the reverse strand, counting down.
CTCGGCACACGGAAACTCGGCAGAAACCAGCGTCGCATACGGCTTCTCGCGGCGCACCCAGCGGGCATCGAGAATCGCTCCACCGGCCTCGACGATTCGGACCAGATCGGCATCCTGCTGCGAGTCAAAGTCGCTCACGAACTTCTGCAGTTCCAGTTCGCCTTTCATCCCTTTCTCGGTCGAGTGAATGTCCGATTGAAACCGGACCCAGTCGGCGGCTCCATCCGGCTGAATGGTGATCGTGGTCAGCTCGTCGCTGATGAGACAGCCTGCGGCCAGAAGCAGCGTCGCAAGCACTGTAGAATAGATGGTGGTGTGTCGCATGGGTACGTCCTTTGAACGAGACGCAGGAAAAGTGAGCGGCTTCGCACTCTGAATACCGAACGAAGTCCTTTCACGCTGACTGCGACAATGACCGCAAATGATGCGCCATGCTGCAGATGGCTATCCGGCACCGTCCCCGAGAACACTGCAGCACAGGTGCCTCTGCCGGCTTGTCCGCCAGTGCTTCACTCGGTTCCAGATGCACTGCCGGGCAAGCCAGAAGTGGAACCCGATGAGGTCACCTGCTGCTGTTTTCTGAAATACTGCTTGACGCCTCAGCCTAAGTCGGTTAGGTATTCGCTCCTGCAACAATACCTAAGGAGCTGAGGCATGGACTCAAAGCTGTTGTCTGGGGCGGTCGAGATGCTGATTCTCGAAGTCATCGCGGCCGGACCGACGTACGGGTATCAGATCACGCAGGACGTGATCGCTCGATCAAATGGCTATTTCGAGCTGACCGAGGGCAGCCTGTATCCGGCGCTGCATCGGCTGGAGCGGCAGAAGTTTCTCTCGGCCGACTGGCGCGAAGCCGACGGGCGGCGACGGAAGTATTACCGCCTGACGGCCGCCGGGAAGAAAGTGCTCGAACAGAAGAAGCAGGAGTGGCAGCAGTTCGCACGCGGAGTCCACGGAGTGCTGGGGCTGCCTTATGTCATGGCCTGACGACATCGAAGCCGGCCTGCCGGCTCCCGAGCAGAACGAACCGCCGGCGCTGCGGCGGGACATCGTTGACGAACTCAGCGATCACCTGCAGTGCGCGCTGAACCGTGAGCTGCTCAACCATCCCGACGAACCCGATCCTCGCTCGCGCGTGCTGGCCCGGTTCGGTTCCTCACCGCAGAAACTCGCCCGTCAACTGTGGCTCGACGCCATGAAGGAAACGCTGATGTCCAACCGCCTGATGCTGACAATCGTCGTCGTTCTGGCTGCCGTCTGTCTGACAGCGTGCGGCATGATCTGGACGCAGTCAAAACTTCTGCAGGAGATGGCTCTGCAGGCACGGGATGAAACTCAACGACTCCTGCACCAGCGCGAAGCCGCCAGTCAGGCACTGCTGGCTCAGAACCGTGAACTGCTCGCGAAGCTGAACGAACTGCAACAACAGCCGCCGGCACAGTCGCCCGGGTGGAACCCGCTGAAAGTCCGCGTGCTCCTCGACGGCGAGGAGCAGACACCGGCGGCTGGTTTCGACGTTGAGGTCAACGGCAAGGCTCTTTCCGAGTCCGAGGAAATTGGTCTGAGAGAAAAAACGGCGACCGATGGAGTCGCGAACTTTGGCGTCGTCCGACCGGGCCAGTACCGTGTCACTGTGATGGCTCCCTGGGGTGAATCAGAGACCCTCTACTCGGTCGTGCGACCGGGCACCGAGCCAGTGGTCGAGGTGGTCGCGCCGCGACAGGCACCATCCCCAACCAGCGTTCGACCCTCCGTTGAGTGGCCGGACGCGTTAAAGGGCCTCGACGTGGCAGTCGTCTGCCGGTTGCAGCGGACCGATACCACGCTGATCAACGAACGAGCGTGGGCCGATGGTCATGCCCGCTACCTGCTGATCCGTCAGGACGGGACCATGGCGGAATATGGGAGCGTCCACTCCGAGAACTATCGTGCCAACGGCTTCGGCGAAGCGGCAGATCGGCTCGTCACCATCCCGCTGACGTTCTACACGGACCCAACTTCCCTTGAGGGTGAGCTGCCCTGGCGTGGAAAGTCGGCCGAGGTGGCGTTGCTGCAACTTGTCAAGCTGTCTCCGCAGAACGAATTGCCGACGGCGCGCGGCACACTGCCGCTCTTGTCGCCCTCGCCGCTGTACTCGTCGGCTTACTGGCAGCAGCTCTCGCAGCTCTCTGGGCCGCGTCAGCGCGAACCTGAACCGACAGGTCAGACATTCTCGATCGACAATCCCGACTGGAAGGTGTCCATCCCCGACAATCTGGTCAAAGAAGTGATCGCGGGACTGTCCCCGGACGATTATCCCGGCGAGTCAGCCAGTCAGGTTGCCTTCGGGACAATGACCTTTCTGCGATCGGACAAGGACGGCAACGGTGAACTTTCTGAAACTGAAGCCAACGAATCGCAACGCTCGCACCGGATCAAGTTCTCCGAGTTTCCAGTGACGCGCCAGTACTTTGTGCAGACTTATCTCGAAATGCGCAAAAGTGGTTCATCAAGCGGATTCTCCCGCTCGGCACCGTCTTCGGGACGCAGTTTCATCGGCCGGTAGCTACCGGCTACGAAGATCTCGACTCTGGCATCGCTGGGCGGGACTCGCCACAGTGCGACGCGGTGGCTGCTGAGAAGCAGTTTGCGTTCCCGCTCTGATGAACCGGAGGCTCTGACCGTGAAACGTGCCGCGTGGATTCTGGCTGTTGCTGTCTTCTTTTCTTCGAGCAACCTGCAGCCGGCGACTGCTCAGGATGGCGGGCTGACACCACTCGATGTGGCGCGATTGAAGTCCGTGACGGCCCAGGCCATCTCGCCCGACGGAAACTGGATTGCGTACGTCGTCTCGGTGCCGCGTGATCCGCTCAAGGGCGACAGCGGGTCGGCTTACAGCGAGCTGCACGTGGTCGAGACCGCCACCGGCAACAGCCGTCCGTTTGTGACGGGCAAAGTCTCGGTGAGCAGCATTGACTGGACGCCGGACGGTCGCGGCATCTCGTTTCTGACGAAGCGTGGCGATGACAAAGAGACGGCGATCTACGTCATCCCGATTGACGGCGGCGAAGCTCAGAAGACGGTCGCGCACGAAGCGTCGATCTCGTCTTATGACTGGTGCCCGGACGGCCAGCGCGTCGCGTTTCTGGCCAAAGAAAAAGACGACCCGGAGAAGAAGAAGCTCAGCGACAAAGGCTTCAATGCGGAAGCGTACGAGGAAGACCTGCATCCGGTGCGTGTCTGGATTGCCTCAGCGGAACGCGAGTCAGAAGACAAGCCGCGGATGCTGGATGTCGACGGTTCGGCGTCCGAACTGCACTGGAGCCCGGACGGTTCGCAGCTCGCCGCTGCGTTTGCACCGACACCGCTGATTGACGATCACTACATGTACCGCCGGATCCGGATTCTCGATGTGGCGTCCGGCGAGGTCGTGCAGAAGATTGACAACCCCGGCAAGCTCGGCGAAATCGCCTGGAGCCCGAACGGCAAACAGCTCGCGTTTCTGTCCGGCGAGGACATTCACGATCCGTCGGAAGGCCGGCTGATGCTTGCGGATGTGGCGACCGGCGAGTTCCGCGACCTGACCGAAGGCTATCCGCCGAACGTGATCGACATTCACTGGACGGCGGATGACCGTATCTGGTTCCTCGGTCACAACAGTTGCCTGTCCGAGTTCGGATACGTGAGTCTCGATGGCGACACGCCAATGATCACGATTCCCGAGCAGCCGAAGAACGTGGTCTTCGAAGCGTTCACAGTCAGTGATGACAACCAGCAGTCCGCGATGCTGGGACATGCGGCATCTCACCCGGATGAGGTCTTCACGTACAACGTTGCTGAAAAGTCCGGCAAGCGGCTGACGAATCTCAACCCGTGGCTGGCCGAGAGGAAGTTCGCGAAGCAGGAAGTCGTCCGGTACACGGCTCGCGATGGCCAGTGGGTCGAAGGCGTGCTCGCCCGGCCGCTCAACGAGGAACCCGGCAAGCGTTACCCGCTGATGTTGATCGTACATGGCGGGCCCGAGTCTCACGTCTCAAACGGCTGGGTCACCAGCTACAGTCGACCAGCCCAGATCGCTGCGGCGGCCGGGTACGCCGTCTTCTTCCCCAACTATCGAGGCAGCACCGGACGCGGCGTCGCCTTCGCGAAGGATCATCAGGCAGACTACGGCGGCAAGGAATTCAACGACCTGCTTGACGGCGTCGATCATCTGGTCGAAAGCGGCCTGGTGGAACGCTCGAAGGTCGGCGTCACCGGTGGTTCCTACGGCGGCTTTGCGAGTGCCTGGTGCGCGACGCGTCACAGCGAACACTTCGCCGCGGCGGTCATGTTTGTCGGCATCAGCGACCAGATCTCGAAGTCCGGAACGACGGACATTGCCAACGAGATGTTTCTCGTTCACGCGCGCAAGCGCATCTGGGACGCCTGGGAGTTCTTCCTCAAACGCAGTCCGATTTACTACGTGCAGCAGGCGAAGACGCCGATCCTGATCCTGCACGGCAAGGAAGACACGCGGGTGCATCCTTCGCAGTCCATGGAGCTGTACCGCAACCTGAAGATCCTTAACCAGACGCCCGTCCGCCTGGTCTTCTACCCCGGCGAAGGCCACGGCAACCGAGCGTCGGCGGCGCGTTACGACTACTGCCTGCGTCTGATGCGCTGGATGAACCACTACCTGCAGGGCGAAGGCGGAGCCGCTCCACCGTTCACCATCGACCACGGTCTGCCGAAACCAGAAGCCAAAGAAGCGGTCGAGTAACCAGCCTGGACCAGACGGTCATTGAACAGGAGAAAGCAGAGGCAACGGAGTCTGGGTTCTCTCTCATGTTTGAAATTCTTTCCGAAACCCTGCTCGGTGCCGGTCTGCCGCTCTCGCCGACTGGCTGACGGAGAACTCACCCCAGTGGGCGCTCGCGTGGAGCCAATGCGTTCGGCCGACTTGAATGCAAAGGCTGGATAATCAAGTACAACCGCCTCAACTGAATGTATACATCTGCAACTATCATTGTTAGAGTCGGACTGATTCCCACGTTGTCTGCCGCCTTGACGGCATCAACGGCGAATCGACACATCTGCATTCAGACAGGAGGCAGCGTTCCATGAACTGGATTCCGTACTACGCCATCTGCGCGTTCATCTGGTTTGCAGCCTGGGGAATCGGTTTCTGGTATTTTCGGTCCCGACAGCAGCATGGGCCGCTGTGGAAACGACTTTCCTGGCCACGTCGTCTGCTGCTTCTGCTCGGACTGATCGCGGTCCCCGTCACCTACGCCGGCAGTCACACCGGCTATCAATGGCTGCTGGCGTCATTCCCGGACCAGCGTCACTGGCTGTCGCCACTCGCGGACCTGTATGTGCCGCTGCAGTTCTTCACTCTGCTGGCCGACGGCGTTGTCGACCGTTCTTTCGAACCGCTCCTCTACCCACTCACGTTACTGATGGCTGTGCTGGTGCCGCTGCTGATTCACCGGATGACGCTGAGGCTCCCGGTTCGCCGTCCCGGCACGATCGGCATTCTGACAATCGCCGTCATTGCGGTGGCCTGTTTCATCTTCATGCTGAGCCCGACCTGATTATATCGACCAACGATCACGATCGATTCTCCCCCGCACAGCATGTCGCTCCAGTCTCGAACTGGCGTTGAGTCACCAGCCTCGATCGACCGCAGTCGCTGCGACAGTCCTGCCGATTCGGGCGAAGCAGGACGGCGTCTGCGTCGTGCTGAGGAACGCGTCAAGGAGAGGTTCCGAAATCAGAGTGGCACGCGACTCCGTCGCGGGGCTTTCCGCACGGAGTGCGGAGCCACTTTAAGGAAACTGAATCAGACACATTGCACGGGACACTTCGTGCGTGCGCGGAATGCGTCGCCATCGAGGTGACCAGGACAAGTTGTCGCAAAGGTTCGCCGCATTCGGTGAAACGCGGAGCCTCATCGCCCTTGCGTGTTCTCACAAACGCGGAAACCCTCAGTTTCAGGACAGTCGTCTACTGCACGCCGGGGTGGAAGAAGATGTCGAGGTAGATGACGAACAGCATCAGGCCCAAAACGAAAGCCATGCCGCAGTAAGTCGCCGCGACGAGAACGCGTTCGCTCGGGCGTTTTCTGGTGACCGCTTCCCAGATCAGGAAGACCATGTGGCCGCCGTCCAGCACTGGGATCGGCAGGAAATTCAGCACCGCCAGGTTGATGCTCAGAAAGCCCAGGAACATCAGCAGCCGTTCGATGCCCTGCTGCGAGACGGCGTAGGCGACCTTCGCGATACCGACCGGCCCCTGCAGGTTCATGGCGGACAGATCGCCGGTGATCAGGTTGCGGATCGTCAGATAAATGTCGATCGCGTTATTGCGTGTTTCGGCGACGGCCATCGTGAGCGCTTCCGGCATCGCATCTGCTTTGACTTCGATGCTGGCGGACACCGGCATGAATCCGCGTTTCGGCAGACAGTAGCCTTCTGGATCAGCGACCGGCTGCAGTTCGGCGGGTTTGAGTTCTTCACTCTGAAATGCCAGCGTAACGGTGACATCGGGGATGTCCTGAAACGACCACAGTGCGTACGCCATGTTGCGCTGCTTCGGGTCATCGAGCCTGATGGTGACCGGCTTCACGTCGCCCGTCAGGCGGTGCCAGGTTTCGTTTTCGGTTGCCAGCATGATGGATTTCAGACTGGACTTCTCGGAAACGCCGGCCTGTGCAGCGGGGCTGCCAGCGACGACTTTGACAATGGCCGACGTCAGGTGATACGCGACGCCGATGCCAGGAATCGACAGCGGCGTATCGGGGCTCTCGGGCGGGTTGATCCAGGCCGGAGCGGGCGTCGGCGTGACAACGATGTCAACCTGAGTCGGCTCCGGTGAGTCTGCCGCAATTCTCAGTACAGTCACCGTGACTTCCTGACCGGCCAGCCCTTCGAACACATCTGCCAGGTGCAGCGGGTTGATCTCACGGCCGACGTCCTGGCCGTTGATCTTGATCATCTTGTCGCCGATCTTCAGACCGGCTTTCTCACCAGGTGAATTCTTCTGCAGGGCGGCAATCTGCTCGATGTCCATCCAGATGCCCAGGTCGCTGAACTTCCACGGGGCGAGCTTCAGCGCCTCGTCTTTGCCGCTGCGTTTCAGCGTCAGGTCGATTGCTTCCGAACGGTGCTTCGAGAGCAGCTCCTGCAGTTGAGCGTGTGACGTAATCGCGGTCTCGTTGAACTTGACCACTTCGTCGCCGGTCTTGAACTGACCGTCGGCCGGTGAGCCAGGGATGGTCGCCGGATCGCCGGACTTCTCATCGATCGGAGCGACTTCAACGCCCGCGGCCGGGCCGATGCCGATCATTCGCCGCAGCTTCTCGCGGTTCGGTTCGAGCCGGATGTCGAACGTCGTCTGATCCGGATGCGTGCCTTCCAGGTGCAGCTCACCACGGGACAGCGTCGTGAATCTCAGGATGTCCCGGAACGAGCGAACATTGTGACCGTTGATCCGCGTGATCGTATCACCGCTCTCGATGCCCATCTGCCAGCCAGGTTTGCCGACGACGACGTGCCCGACTGTCGGAGGCGACGCTTCAACACCGCCGCGGAACGCAAACGCGAAGAACAGGATGCCGGTCCCGATATTCATGATCACACCGGCCGAAATAATTGCCATGCGCTGGCCGACGGACTTCGCTGAGTAGGATCGCGGGTCCTGAGCGATCTCGTCACTGCTGAGCTGGCTGGGGTCCATATCGTCCTGCCCCAGCATCTTGACATAACCACCGAACGGAACGAGCGAGAGGGCATACTCGGTGTCACCGCGTTTGAAGCTCCACAGAATCGGACCGAAGCCGATACTGAAGCGCTCGACGAAAACGCCGCACCATTTCGCAACCGCGAAGTGCCCGAGTTCGTGAAAGAAGATGACCAGGCCCAGTCCCAGAGCGGCGTACAGAATATGCACGACTTTGTCGGCAAGGGCGGCGGCATCGAAGGCCAGCAGCCCGGCCGCAAACAGTCCGTCAGTCAACGTGTCCACTTTATGGTCTCCCTGCGAGCCCACGCGTCGAGCTGCAGCAGCTCGGACAGCGACGGGGCCGGGTCAAAATGGTGAGCGTCGAGCACCGCTCGACAGATTTGCGGAATGTCGGTGAATCGAACTTCGCCGGCAAGGAAGCGGTCGACAGCAGCCTCTTTCGATGCGTTGAGGACCGCTCCGCAGGTGCCGCCCCGATCAGCCACCTCGAAGCCCAGATCGAGCGCCGGGAACAGGTCGCGGTCCGGCGGCTCGAAATCGAGCGACCAGTTGGCTGACCAGTCCATCTTGGGGCTCGGGCAGTCCCGCCGTTCCGGCCACGTCAAAGCATACTGGATCGGCAGTTTCATGTCCGGCGGCGAAAGCTGGGCGACGCACGAGCCATCAACGAATTCGACGAGCGAGTGTACGACCGATTGCGGATGCACGACGACCTCAATCTGGTCGGCTTCCAGCCCGAACAGCCATTTGGCCTCGATCACTTCGAGGGCCTTGTTCATCAGCGTCGCCGAATCGATCGTGATTCGCTCGCCCATGTTCCAGGTCGGGTGTTTTCTGGCATCGTCGGGCGTCACGGCTTCGAGCTGCTGCCGGGACCAGCCGCGAAACGGGCCGCCACTGGCTGTGAGGATCACGCGCCGCACGTCTTCGCGCCGTCCGGCGGCCAGACACTGAAAGATCGCACTGTGCTCACTGTCGACCGGCAGCAGTTCGGCTCCGGTTTCCGCCGCGCGAGCAACGATCTGCGGGCCTGCGACGATCATCGTCTCTTTGTTCGCGAGAGCGACTCGCTTGCCCGTGTCGACCGCCGCCCAGGAACTTCGCAGTCCCGCAGCTCCGACGATTGCGGCGACGACAGTGTCGACGGCGTCGGACGCGGCAAGTTCAACCAGTGCGTCCGCTCCGAAACGGACTTCACAGCCGGTGGCGAACGCCGATCGGTCAACCGAGTCCACGAGCGAGCTGTCGGAGACAATAGCGGCCGGGACGTCGAACTGACGCGTCTGCTCGGCGAGCTGCTGCCAGCGACTGTGAGCCGTGACCGCGACAAGCTGCATTGCGTCGCGCTGTCCGGCGAGCACATCGAGCGTACTGGTGCCGATCGAGCCGGTCGAGCCGAGGACAGCAATCCGGTTCATTCCGTCAAACCTGAGCATTGAGTTGCGTTGCTGCCAAAGTCGCCGCAGTCGCCACTCGGACGAGTGCGAAGCCGGCCTGCGGGAAATCCGTTCGCCACAGAGCCATGACTGCTCAAAAGCCACGAAATTCTAGGAGTCAGGGCTCAGACCAACAAGCAGCCTTCTACGCGGCAGTCAGGCAAACTCGTCGCTCCAGCGAATCAGGTTGAGGATTGGCCAGAGCCACATGCCGACGGCGGGAACGTTGCCGGCGAGTTCGTCGAGAGCCTCCGGACGAAAGACCTCACGGGCAAACGGGCTGGTGTGGAGCGTTTCGGCGGCCCACTGCTGCCACGGGCCGGCGAGCCAGTTGGCGACTGGTGTCGGGAAGCTCGCTTTCGGTCGCCAGGCAAGGTCGTGCGGCAGGCGGCGTGCGGCGATCTCGCGGAGCAGGCGTTTGGAACGCAGGTCGCCGCGAATATCGAGTTCCGCGGCCGGCAGCAGAGACGTTGTCGCTTCCGGTCGGACGTCGATCGAGAACTCGACCGGAAGCTGAAACACGAATTCGACGAGCCGATGATCGGCGTATGGAACTCGGGCTTCAAGCGAGGCGGCCATCGTCGCCGTATCCAGCCGGCCGAGCAGGCTTTCGAGATTCAGCCGGTGCAGCAGCACGGCCTGCTGCGCGAGCGTCGAAACCGAATTCGATTCGCCGACGATCGCTGCCGCGTCGGCAAACTCGGCAGTGTAGAACGCCGCGATCGATTCATCACCTTCTGATGCGGCCCAGACGTCCGACGTCAGCAGAGCCTGACGTGCCGCCGCCGGGATGAGACTGTTCGCCGCGAAGTAGTGATCGACCGGACCGGCAAACTGCGTCCGGCCATACGTCGCCTGAAGAATCTGTAGAAACGACTGCTGCTGCTCGTCCGTGCCCGGCCAGTTTCCATTCGCCGCGAGCTGTGCCAGTCGAAAGTCCTCGATCGACCAGTGCGGACGCGTGTAGCCACACAGCAGTTCGTCCGCGCCCTCCCCGCCGAGCACCACTCCGACGGCCTGCTTCATCCGCTGAGCCAGCCGATGGATGATCCCGTCGCTGGGAGTCGGTAACGGCAGTCCACTTTCTGACAGCAGAACGCCCCACGACTCGAAGTAGTCGTCCGCCGTGACACGAACTTCGTCGAACTCGAAGCCCGCATGACGCGCGCACTCGGCGGCAAAGTCGAAATCGTCCAGTTCGCGAAGCACGTCCGATGTTCCGACTTCGGACGCGCCACCGCCACATGCTCCGAGCATCCCCGCCGAGTGCCGTTCTGCAACGATTGTCGCCAGCGTGTTCGAGTCAACACCGCCGCTGAGAAACATCCCGACTGGGACGTCACTGACAAGATGCTGCTCCGTGACGTCGCTCAGCAGTTCGGCGAACCGCTCCGACGCCGTCTCGAACGATGGGCTGCGCGCGGTCGACCCGACGCACGTCGATCGGCGACGCGGAAACTCCCAGTAGCGATCAACCGACACCTGATCGCTCCGCAGGTCCCACGTCAGCAGTTCTGCCGGTCGCAACTGCTGGATGTCGCGAAACATCGTCTCGTGACCGAGCGTGATGCGGAACGTCGTCAGGTAGTGATTAACCGCCCGCCAGTTTGGCTCGCGACTGATCCGCGGATGCTTCAGCAGAGCCGCGGCAGAACTGGCGAACGCAAGTTCTTCACCCAGCGACGCAATAAACAGTGGCTTGATGCCGAACCGGTCCCGGACCAGCGTCAGTCGCTGCCGAGTAAAATCGTAAACCGCAAACGCAAACATGCCGGCCAGCCGCAGCAGCGAATCAACACCCCACTGCCGCCAGGCGGCCATCAGCGTTTCCGTGTCGCAGTGCGTCCGGAAGCGATGCCCGAACTTCTCCAGCTCGCGGCGCAGCTCAGCGTCGTTGTACAGCTCGCCGTTGTAGACAAGCACGCAGTTGCCGTCGTCAGAAACCCACGGCTGTTCGCCGCCCTGCCGATCGCGAATCGCCAGCCGCCGATGCCCGAATGCCACGTTGTCCCGCTCGAAACTGCCACAGTCATCCGGCCCACGAGCGACCATCACATCACGCATCGCAATCAGTTGCTCCGACGACACCGACGGCCGCTGCCCGAACTTCGCCACGACTCCCACAATTCCGCACATGCGCTACCGATCCCTCTCGCGTTGAGGTGCCGCAGCTTTTGTTTCGACGAACGGCCCACTCTGTGCCGCGCCGAAGACTCAGAGCTTTTCAACGTGACCGATGCTTTTGAGCCGGGCTTCGTCAAGGTCTCCCGCAACAGCGAAGCCGTTCTCCGTCAGTTTGATGATGCGGTATCCGTATTCCGACGTCGCATGTGAATCGCCCCAGCGCAGCAGTTCATTGACAAGCAGTTCGGGCAGGCCATCACCGTCCACATCAGCAATCAGCGGCGAATTAATGCATCCACGCGTGAATTCTTCCGAAAACGTGTGGTGCTGAAATGCCGAATCGTCAACGTGCGGCGAGTCGTACGCGACAGCGTGATCGAAGATGCGAACGCGATCGCCACAGCTCCCCCCGGTCGCTTCCACGAGTACAAGCCGAGCGTACGCTGGGTCCGTTCCAAAACAGACCCAGCGCAGTCGAGCATCGCTGTGGCAGTCTGTTGCAAACCGAGCCGTCGATGGCAGCGATTCCAGCAGATTCGATTCCGTCAGGCGGGGACCGGACATCAGAAACAGTGTCGAGTCTGTCATCGCAGCAACGTGCTCAACTCCGGAAGCGTCCGGCGCGTACCTGACGATCACAGCATAAACCGGCCAGGAAGCGGCGTAGGGACCGAACCCGTCGTCCCGCCAGTACGGCTTGCCTGGCGGAGCTTTCCAGAAACGGACGACAGGAGCCGAAGCGGCCTTCCCGCCGGAAGAGCCCGTCATTATCACGACGGCAGAACTGACAACAGTCAGTGCGGCAACTGCCAGCCCGATCAAACGGCGGTTGCGATTCATCCGTGACTCCTGACGTGTAACTCGGCCGAGTGGCCTGGCGTTAATGTCATCAACAACCGGACTCCCAACACAGAGTTCATTTCTGGCGTGACTGAGTCTGAGTCCAGATGCCGGAGCCGGAGAGAAAGCAGATCAGCAGGCCGGTGGCTCCCAGCGTCCAGCTCGCCCAGGCCGGCGGGCTGACAGCCTGGCGTGGCTCCAGTCCACGAATCTGGTGCAAAGCGTTGAAGCCTTGCTGCTCGACGCTGTTAAGGCTCAGCAGTGGCAGAGACAACTTGCTCGGATAGATGACGATCTTGTCGGTGAGCAGAAACAGCACGCCGCTCAGCACGAGAACTGTGCCCAAAGCAAATGACATCGAATGAATCAGTCTCGACAGACGCATGGCGACTTCCTTTTCGCGCAAATCACGGAACAGCCGGAGTGGACAGGCCTGCACAGCGAAGCCCGACATGTGCCTGACAGTTCGGGCTCCGGACTGCTCTGTTGACCAAGGCTTGCGAATTCCACGGCCGGAACCTGGTCCGTCAGGACGACCACGGAAACCATCTCGAAAAGCTCACTCAGAGCACCGGGCACAGAGCTGCCTGAATCTAGGTTCTTCGCGGATCCACCTCAATATGGACCGCTGCGTCGCCGGGCCAGCCGCGTGCGGGACTGCGTTTGTGACTTCCGGTCAGCGGAACGTCAGCGTCGCGGCATGAGGACCGGGAAGCCGCAGTTCACCTGCCGCTCGGATGCGGCACGATGCTCAGCGTTCGATGCCCCTCGGTGCTGCTGCCATACGCCGAAGGCGTAAGGCGCTTTCTGTGTGCGGGGCGACTTATCAAGTGATCCAGCCGAACTCGCAGCCTCGTCAGGACGATTTGCCTTCCGGGTTCTCAAGCTTTTTGATCGCCGACTGCAGAAAGGACTTCACCCGGGGCGTGGCATTTTCCAGGAGTGGCCGCAGGAGCGGCAAGGCTTGCTTGTCACCCAGGTATCCAAGAGCACTCACTGACGAAACGCGGACCTGTTCATCAGGGTCCGAGACTCGCTGGCTGAGTGCCTCGAAGACGCCGGCCTGTCCCTTGAAAGATGACAGTGAGCCACAGGCGGCACTGCGGACTCTGGGCGAACTGTCGGACGACAGGCGGATCAGGGCATCGGGCTCAATCCGCTCGTGAATAAAACCCAGCAGCCAGGCGGCATCCCTGCGGTCCTCAGCGTTCTTTGAATCAGCCAGTTTGAGCAGATAAGTCCGGGCCTCCTCAGGAGCCGACTCGACAACGCCGACGATCTCTGTCTGCAAACCGTCGTTGTCGTGCCCCTCACTTCTCCCGAGATGCGCAGCGTGCAGCAGCCTCGGCAGGCATTTGAAACTCTCCAGCCGGATGACGGCCGACGCTGCCGCCTCACGCAGATAAAAATCGTCCGGATGTGCCAGCCATTCGTGCAGAGTCGGCAACCATTCCACGGTTGCCTCCTCTGTGAGTTGAGAAATGGCTTCGACCGAGGCCCCGATGTCATCGACGTCCTGAATCGTCCGGTACAGCTCGTCGAGACGTTTCATGGAAGCCTCTCGCTTTTGCACTTCGGTGAGTTGTGGCTGTTTTTCCGTGACGTCTGATGCGGGCGACTCCGTTTTGTTGTCGCGGTGTTCGACAACTGTTTCAGAAACATCTGGCGCTTCCGGTTCCGCAACCGGCGGTTCAGTCGAGGCGAATTGCTGAGCGTCAGGACGTTGCGTGTCCGTTGCAGAATACGATTCTGATTCGGTCGAGGCCGCGGACGGTTCCGGCACCGACTGACTTGAGCAGCCAGCGAGCGCGACCGCCAGCATCGTCAGAAGCAGGTCTTTGATCATCGCATTATCCATGGCCAGAGTCAGCATGCCGGATTGCTCGACACTTGCATGCATCGTCAGAGAGTGGCTCGGCAGATTAACAGACTCAGCGCCTTCATTCGCATCATAAGCGCACCATTCCAGATCAGGGTCACGCAGAGGGGAATCAGCCGCAAGTGGCGGGTCACTCCACGTCAAACCGGGATCGACTTGCGGAGGTTGCGGCGAAAAGCTGAACTGCAACGCGGAAACGATGCCGGACACTGGTCAATGGAGACTCTGCGATGATGCGGCTTGGGTTTGTGAGTGCGATACTGCCGGAAGTTGGTTTTGCAGACGTGATGAAGTTCGCCGGGCAGACCGGGTACTCGTGCGTTGAGGTCTGCTGCTGGCCGGTCAGCAAGGCTGAGCGGCGATATGCGGGGGTGACACATATTGACGTCTCGGATTTCTCGGCAGCTCAGGCGGATGACGTTCGAGCAGTTGTCGAAGACTCGGGCGTTGCGATCAGCGGGCTGGGGTATTATCCCAATCCACTCGCGCCGAATGCAGAAGAGTCGGAAACGGCGATCGCTCATATCCGCAAAGTGATCGAAGCGGCGGCGCTGCTGGGCATCAACCAGATGAATACGTTTGTCGGTCGCGACTGGAAGCTTTCCGTCGACGATAACTGGTCGCGGTTCCTGGAAGTCTGGAAGCCGTTGATCAAACACGCGGAAGATCACGGCGTGCGCGTCGGCATCGAAAACTGCCCGATGAGCTTTACGGCGGACGAGTGGCCGGGTGGAAAGAATCTAGCAACAACGCCAGCGATCTGGACCCGCATGTTCAACGACATTCCCAGCGACCACTTCGGACTGAATTACGATCCGTCGCACATGGTGTGGCAGCACATGGACTACCTGGCGCCGATGCGGGACTTCGCCGACAAGCTGTTCCACGTTCACGCGAAAGATGTCCGCATCGACCGGCACAGGCTCGACCAGGTGGGCATCATGGCTCACCCCGCCGAGTACCACACGCCGAAGCTGCCCGGCATGGGCGACATCGACTGGGGTCAGTTCTGCTCGGTCCTGACCGACAGCGGCTACAGCGGACCGGTCTGTGTCGAGGTCGAAGACCGTGCGTACGAAAGCTCGCTCGACAACCGCAAGGCCTCGCTGTTCCAGAGTCACACGTTTCTGCGGAACTTCATCGTCGGATAAATAATTCCGTAGGCCGACCGAGCGCAGTAAGTTCCGGAGCATGAAAGATCGAGGTCGACAATCTGCCGGAACTCGCTGCACTCGGTCCGGCCTGCGATTCCCGGTCCGGCCCGCGAATCTGCGATTCCGCATGATCAACCGGGAAACCGACTCGGGTGACATAGCCGGAAGCGAGGGCAGGATGTGATAATTCCGGGACGACCGAACTGTCGGTCACTTGAGATTGCCAGCCGCCGTTATCGGGACCGCGGCCAATGGTTGCCGCGTCCGCTGAGTGGCCTCGAACAGAAGTCCGCCTCCATGAGCATGCGGGGTCAGTTATTCAACCGGTTGGCGTTCGGCGTTGTGACGCTGATGAGTCTGGCCGTTTTGTTTTCGTCCGCCGAGTTGTCGGTGGCAGACGACTCGCCCTGCCCCGGAACCGGCTGCAGCGCCGCCGTTGTTTCGTGGTTTGCCGGCGAAGTCTGGCCCAAAGTCGCGGCACTGGAATGCGTCAAGTGCCACAAGACGGGCGGCGACGCGGAAGCCTCGCGGCTCGTCCTGCAGGACCTGAGTCGGGCTTCGGAAACCGATCGGGACAAACTGCTGCAGCAGAACCGGGATGCGTTTGTGCGACTCGCGCGGTTGCAGTCGGACAAGGCAGACGGTCGGCCGCTACTGCTGATCAAAGTTGCGGGCGGGCTTGATCACGGCGGCAAACAGGTGCTGAAACCGGATTCGACCGGGTATCGCATTCTGGCCGAGTTCGTCCGGCGTGTAAGTGAACCTCAAACCGTGCCGAGTCATCAGCCAATCGCCGATCCAGACGAACCACCGTTCTTCGACGGCGTGGTCATGCTCGACGATCGGCGACTGCTGCGACGCGCCACACTGTCACTGGCGGGTCGGCTGCCGACAGACGCGGAACTGGCCGCGGTCACTCGGGGCGGATTGCCGACCGTCTCTGAAATCCTCGACGACGTGCTGACAGAGGAGGCTTTCCTCGACCGGCTGCGCGAAGGCTTTAACGACATCTTCCTGACTCTGGGCATCGATGGAAATGCCGACGCGACGGTGCTCTCGTATGAGCACTTCGAGAAGACGCGGCTCTGGTATCAGAAGTACGACCTGAGCCACATCGCCGACGAAAAGGAGCGGCGACAGGCCGGCTACAAACTGGCCAGGGAGTACCGTGAAGCACTGCTCGGCGAACCGCTGAAGCTGATCGAGCACATCGTGCGCAACGACCGGCCGTTCACCGAGATCGTCACGGCGGACTATATCATGGTCTCACCGTACACGGCTCGCGGTTACGGCATCTTCGACGAAGTGAAGGACCAGTTCGCCCGTTCTGACGACCCGTTTGAGTATGTGCCGGTCCGGCTGAAGGCGCTCAAGGGACGCAACTCGAAAGAAGATCAGGAGTCGGCGACCGGCTTCTATCCGCACGCAGGGCTGCTCAGCACATTCCAGTATCTGAGTCGCTACCCGACGACTGAGACGAACCGCAACCGCCTGCGCGCCCGAATGTACTATCAGCACTTTCTGGGCGTCGACGTGCTCGAACTGGCGGCGCGGGTTTCGGATGCAGCAGCCGTCACCGCGAAGTTCAAGATCCCGACGATGCAGGCGTCCGAGTGCGTCGTCTGCCACCGGACGCTCGACCCGGTCGCAGGGTTGTTTCAGGACTACTTCCGGTTCGATACGAACTTCGCCATTTACGGACGGCGAAAGGACGGCTGGTTTACTGACATGTTCAACGCTGGATTTGAAGGCGAGGACCTGCCCGCGGAAGAACGCTGGCGGGCGCTGCAGTGGCTGGGCGAGCGGACGACAAAGGATCCGCGCTTCGCCGCGACAATGGTCGGGCACGCGTATTACCTGCTGACCGGCCGCCGTCCGCTTCTACCACCGAAGGATCTCGACGACCCACTGTTCGCTGCAAAGCACCGCGCGTATCAGGAACAGCAGCGACAGATCCAGGCGATCGCGTCGCACTTCGCGGAGACCGGCTTCAACTTCAAGACGGCGATCAAAGACTGGGTGCTGTCTGACTTTTACCGAGCGGATGGTCTGGCCACAGTGGCGAGCACTCCCGAGCGCCGTGCCGAACTCGACGACATCGGCATCGTGCGGCTGCTGTCGCCTGAACAGCTTGAGCGAAAAGTCGCCGCGGTGTTCGAGCAGCGCTGGGGCCGCCTTACCGAACAGACCGCGATGCTTTACGGGGGGATCGATTCCAAAGAAGTCACCGAGCGGGCAACCGACCCCAGCGGCGCGATGGGTGCCATTCAGCGCACGCTGGCGAACGATGTCGCGTGCCGCAACGTGGCCCTCGATTTCAGTCGGCCACCCGAGCGACGAATCCTGTTTCCCGCCATTGAGCCCGACGTTCTGCCGGGAGCGTCTCCCGAGTCCGACGCTCGTATTCGCCAGACAATCGTCCGTCTGCACGAACGCGTGCTGGGCCGCCACGACGATGTTCAGTCGCCGGAAGTCAATCGAACGTTTGAGCTGTTTGCCGGAGTCGTCGCCGATGCGCAGGCTCGTGGCCGATTCGAGCAGCAGGAGATCTGGAGCTGCCGCCAGGGTCTCGAAGCCCCGGTCTCCGATCCGCACTACACTGTCCGTGCCTGGCGAGCCGTCCTGACCTACCTGCTGCGGCAGCACGAGTTTCTGTATGAGTAAGGACTTCCCAATGCGGCGTGACTTTCTGAAGTGGTGCGCGTGTGCCGGACTCGGCCTGGCGGCTCCGTTGCGTGGTCGTGAGGCGGCGCGGGCTGACGAGCAGGAACTGCCGCCTTATGACGGGCCGTTCTACCTCGTGTTCAACGCGGCTGGCGGCTGGGACACGACGTACCTGATGGACCCGAAGGGAGTCGGTGGGATCAACCGGCTTTACGAAGAAGGTGACATCCTCACGCACGGTCACCACCGGTTTGCTCCGACAGCGAAGCACAAAGATGGCGGACTGAGCAACGAGGATTTTTACTCGGAGTTCGGGGACGAACTGCTGGTGCTCAACGGGCTGGACTACTCGGTGAATAACCACTCGCCGGGTGCGCGGTACATGGCGACCGGGAAGCTCGACAGCCTGGCGTACCCGACGTTTGCGGCTCTCGTTGCGGCCTGTCAGGGACCGGCATGTCCGCTGTCGTTTCTGACGTTCGGGAATTACTCGGCAACGGGGAACCTGGTCGCGATGTCACGCGTACCGTATCTGCCGTCGCTGAAGCGAATCGCGAATGCTGACTCGATCGAAGGCAACGAACGCTCGCCGTATCACGATGACTTTGCTCTGGCCCGGATCGAACAGGCTCTGCGCGAGCAGCGGGAAGATCACTCGACACAGCCACTGCTACCGCGGAAGGAACGCGCTGAGAACATGCTGTACGCGGCGCAGGTCAACTCCAAAGCGCTGCAGCGAGTGACGCCGCACATCCCGAAAGACATTCCGAAACAGCGGCTCGCGCAACAGGCCGAGATCGCGCTGGCGTCGTTCAAGGCTGGCGTCTGCGTCTCGGCGAACCTGACGATTGGCCAGTTCGACAGTCACGCCAACAACGACCGGGATCAGATGAAACTGATTCCGGAACTGCTCGAAGGCATCGCGTACGTGCTGCACCGGGCCGAGGAGCTGCAGATTCGCGAGAAGCTGGTTGTGATCGCTCAGAGCGAAATGGGTCGCACGCCAGACTACAACAAAGGCGACGGCAAAGACCACTGGTCGATCGGCTCGATCATGTTTCTCGGCCCCGGCATCAAAGGGAACCGCGTCATCGGAGCGACCGACGAAAAACAGTTCGCCGTGCCGTTCAATCCGCAGACGCTGGCCTCCGACACGGAGCACGGAATCCGCATTCGGCCGGAGCATCTTCACGAAGCCCTGCGCCAGTTCGCCGGGATCGGCGAGCATTCTCACAGCAGGAGTTTTCCGCTGGGCATCAAAGCCGAAGAACAACTGCAGGGACTCTGGGGATGACCGTCCCTGAAACGGTCTGAATGCCTCTCGACTTCCCGCGAGTCGCGAAAATCGTTGCCGAACAGAAGGGAACGAAGGCAACGAAGCGAAACGATCGACATTCTTCGTTTCCTTCTGTTCCAGATTCACACCGGCGGTCTGACAGTTCGACTTGTGAGTTGACGACAAACAGGATCCCTGCCCCACTTCATCAACTGCCGGCAAGGCATCCCTTTTCCTTGTCTGACTCGCCCTCGAAGTGGGATTTCTGCAACACTGTCAGGCCCCGCGCCGTTCGCTGCCCTCCGTCCTTCCCGCCTTCGAGGCCTCGGTTGATGGCTGTTACCCCCGCCCGAATGCTGTTGTTGCTGTCTTTCTTTCCTGCGATCCCCGCCGCTGGTCGTGTTTCTGCGGATGACTACGTCGACCGCGTTGTTCCGTTCTCGCAGAAGTACTGCGTGAAGTGTCACAACAGCAAAGAGGCTCGCGGCGAACTCGACCTGACTCGCTATCAGAAAACAGCGGACGTCACCGCGCACTTCCGTCGCTGGACGAGCATCGCCGAATTCATCCGTGACGGCGCGATGCCGCCGGAAGACGAGAAACTGCAGCCGACAATTGATGAACGTACCGCCGTCGTGGAAACGGTCAGAAAGCTTCTGCTTGACGAAGCGCTGCAGAACGCCGGTGATCCGGGCGTCGTCTTGCCGCGGCGACTGTCAAATACGGAATACGATCTGTCAGTGCGTGATCTCACCGGTGTCGACATCCAGCCGACGCGGGACTTTCCCGCGGACCCCGCCGGGGGAGAAGGATTCGACAATACCGGCGAAGCGCTCAGCATGTCGCCGAGCCTGCTGCGGAAGTATCTCGGAGCGGCTCACGACGTCGCGAGCCATCTTGTGCTGGAGCCTCACGGAATCGACTTTGCTCCGTTTCCAGTGACGTCTTACAACGAGCGGAAGAAGCTGACTGAGCAGGCGATTATTGACTTCTATCAGCAGCACGATGTGCAGATTCGCGATTACCTCGAAGCCGCCTGGCGATACCGGCATCGCGGAGACGCGGACCGTGATGCAGCGCTCGATCACCTGGCCCGTCAGAACGAACTGAGCCCGAAGTATCTCTCGCGAGTCGTCGCGTTTCTGAACGAGGCGGCGGCCGGAACCGGGTACGTGCGACAGATCGGAGAACGGTGGAACGCTTTGCCCGCGCCGGCGAGTGACGATGTAGTGCCGGCAGAACTCACTGCGCTGGAACACCTGGTCGAATTCGCGCGGCGGCAGCTTGGCCCGGTGGACGAACAGGTCATTCGCTCAAACGCCGGCAACTGGCCGATTCAGCATCTGAAGTTTCGAGCCGACGTGGCAGCGGCACGCGACCGGTTCAGCCTTGCGCGGTTTCAAACTCAGACGCTCATTCGTTTTGATCGGCTGAGAAAGCCGCGCGAGAATGACGCAAAGCAGCACGTAACGCTGACGCTGCGGATCGATCCCGCGTTTGAAAACGCTCGCGACAACTTCGTGCTGCTGAAGCGGGCTCTGTTCAGCAAGGCCGACCGTTTTCCCGGCAACGACAGGCAGGCGGCCGAGCACGAAACCGTCTCACTGAAGTCGATCCTCGAAACACACGCACCGCAGCTCGCCGAGCAACTCGGTTTCGGCCGGCACCCGCTCGGCCACGGGATCGATGCCGACTCGTTCGCTGTCGAGGCTCCCGCGCTGATCGAACTGCGACTGCCGGCGGAGTTGCTCGCAGCGGTCGACGGCAAGCATCTGCTCATCGATTGCGAACTCGATCCCGAGCACGGCCGCGATGGAGCAGTGCTGGTTCAGTCAGCGACCGATCGCGTGCTCGATGATCCGCTCAGCAGCAGCGTCGAACTGCTGATCAACCGCGACAGCGAGCTGGCTCGCAGCATGACGGAATCGTCCGAACGATTCTGCGAGACGTTTCCCAACCGGTTCTGTTACGTCGATCCGTCGCGCGGGCTGGCAGCCGGGTTTCATCTGGTCGAAGGCTTCTTCCGGGACGATCAGCCGCTCGTGCAGAAAGTGCTCGACGGGCAGCAGAACGCGGAACTCGACCGTCTCTGGCAGG
The DNA here is from genome assembly GCA_016124895.1 of bacterium. Classification (GTDB taxonomy): domain Bacteria; phylum Planctomycetota; class Planctomycetia; order Planctomycetales; family Planctomycetaceae; genus JAPOLP01. The sequence continues at coordinate 26,271 of WGMU01000036.1, read as the reverse complement.
AACTCGAGTTCGTCACCAGACACACCGAAACGCTGCTCCGTGGTTTTGTCTGGTTCGAGCGTGCCGAGCGGCACGTGCTGCACGACAAGCGGTTCGACTTCCTGCAGTCGGAAGATCCGAAGCTGGTCGACGACGAGTTACTGACTCGGTTTGAGAAGGTCTACCTCGACAAGATGGGCGTGAAGCTCGTCGAGGACTCGCTGACGCCGGAAACGCCGAACGACCGCTTCGACCTGATTCACGGATTCTTCGAGCAGATTCGCGCGGGGCTGCAGACTCAGCAGGAGCTGACGCTGGTTGCCGAGCAGCACGGTCTGCGCGACCTCGAACAACTCGCCCGCCGTGCGTTTCATCGCGAGCTGACAGCGCACGACACCGAGTCGCTGCAGGTGCTGTATCAGAAGCTGCGGAAGCAGGGGCAGAGCGTCGAGGACTCGTTGCGTGGCGTGCTGGCAGGAACCCTGATGTCGCCGGATTTCTGTTACCGGTATGCCGAAGTCGCGTCCGAACCTGGCATTCAGCCGCTGTCGAGCAATGCGCTGGCGTCGCGGCTGAGTTACTTCCTGTGGTCGTCGCTGCCGGACGACGAGCTGCTGGCCACCACTCAGAACGACAGTCTGCAGGACGAAACAACGCTGCTTGCTCAGACTCGCCGAATGCTGAAGGACGATCGCGTCTCGGCATTCGCCCGCGAGTTTCTCGGGCAGTGGCTGCGGTATCGCGATTATCTGTCGAAGGACCCGATCAACCCGGACACGTTTCCCGGCTACACCGACGAACTTCGCGAGGCGATGTTTGAAGAGCCGCAGCGATTGGCGACATTCCTCATCCAGGAAGACCGGCCAGTCACGGAACTGCTGACCTCAGACACGACATTCGTTAACGGCGTCCTGGCGAAGCATTACGGCGGCGAGATCGCTGATCGCTACCGCACCGAAGCCGCTCGCTGGAATGCGTCGCATCGTCGGCATTCGGCAGTCTCGCCCGACTCACTCTGGCGTCGCGTCGACGGGCTGCGAAAGTCCGGCCGCGGCGGGCTGTTCGGCATGGGCATTGTTCTGACAGCGAACTCGGCGGGCGAACGGACCAGTCCGGTCAAACGCGGTTTCTGGACCGTGCATCACCTGCTCGGCCAGCACTTCCCGCCACCACCGGCCGACGTTCCGGAACTCCCGAAAAGCGAAGCCACCGCCGCAAAGCCGCTGCGCGAGCTGCTCGCGGAGCATGTCGGGAATCCGCGGTGCGCGATGTGCCACGTCCATTTCGACGGACTCGGCCTGGCCCTCGAAGGCTTCGACGCGATCGGCCGGGCACGTACGAAAGACCTGGCTGGTCGACCTGTGGACGACCTCGGCGATCTTCCGAACGGAGAATCTGCTCGCGGAATTTCCGGCCTGATTGATTATGTTGAAAGTCAGCGTCGTCAGGAATTTATTCGCACGCTGTGCCGGAAGTTTCTTGGATACGCGCTGGGGCGATCGGTCATTCTGTCCGATCAACCCTTACTGGATGAGATGGCAATGTCCCTCGAACAGAACGAGTATCGGTTCTCGGCACTGTTTGAAACCGTCGTGAAGAGTCCTCAGTTCCGGAATCAACGCGGCCAGCCATAGGGAGTTGTCAGCCGTAGGCGAGTTTTTCCAAAACTCGCAGAGCGACAGAGGCACCGCCTAACCAGCCAATTGACCGTCAACGAATAAATCAGTCGCTCACAAGTTCGTTCGAGTTTCGGAGAAACTCGACCACAGCTTTCGAGCAGATCGTTTCAGGGATTTCTCACAATGCACCCGAATCATCGACTTTCCCGCCGCGTTGTTCTCAAGGGGCTCGGTGCCAGCCTTGCATTGCCGTGGCTGGAATCGGCCCGGCTGCTCGCGGCAGAAAGCAACGTCGGAGCGAATGACGACACACCGCCTCGGCGGTTTGCGTTTCTGTTCTTCGGCGACGGGATTCATCCGCCGGAATGGTGGTCGAAGGGCGACGGCGACGCGATGGAACTCGGGCCGGTGTTCAAACCGCTGGAGCCGGTCAAGTCGAAGTTGAATGTCATCAACGGCCTGCAGCATCCTTCGAGCGTGGTTGGCGGGCACGCGCGCGGAGCGGCCGGCATTCTGACCGGTGTGCAGCCGCAGGGAGGCCGTGAGATTCGGGCGGCGACGAGTATGGACCAGATCTTTGCGCAGCGACTCGGTGATCGGACGGCGCTGCCAAGTCTGGTGCTGGCGTGCGAGCGGCCAGTCAGCGGATTTCACGAATCCGGCTACTCGATGATGTATTCGTCGCACGTTTCGTGGAGTTCGCCAGTCTCGCCCGTGCCCGCAGAACAGTACCCGTCACTGGCCTTCGACAGCCTGTTTGAGAGTCGCGGCAGTCGTACGCAGATCAGCGTGCTTGATCACGTGCTGAGTCAGTTGAACGATGTCTCACGTAAGGTCTCGAAGTCCGATCGCTCGAAAATCGACGAGTACACGACGAGCGTGCGCGAGGTCGAGCAGCGGATGCAGAAAATGCAGACCACTCAGCGCGAGCAGGCGGATTCCGGGGTCGACGTCAGGAAACTGCGACCCGCAGACGGCCTGACCGGACAACTCGATGAGCAGTCACGGCTGATGTGCGACATTGTGGCTCTGGCGTTTCAGACGGATCGGACACGCATTGCCACGCTGCTGCTGACAAACAATCTCTCCGGTCAGATTTACCCGTTCCTCGGTTTGCGGGACGACCACCACAGCTTCTCACACAGTTGGAACAATCCCGAGTTCGCGTCAATCACGCGGTTCTGGGTCGAGCAGTACGCGTACCTGGTCAGGAAGCTCGATTCGATTCAGGAAGGTGATGGCACCGTGCTCGACAACTGCTGCATCATGCTGGCCAACGAGCAATGGACGGCGCACAACGCGCCGAAAGTCCCGCTACTGATGGCGGGTGGCCTCGGCGGAAAATGGAAGACCGGCCGCAGCCTCGACTTTGAATCCGCCCGTGAGCGTTCCATGTCCGGCCTGTACCTGACGATCATGGATCGCATGGGCGTCACCCTGCCGAACTTCGGCAACGCGACCGAACAACTGGCCGGAATCTGATCCGCGTTGCCAGCCGTAGGCGAGTTTTTCCAAAACTCGCACGTCGTCAGAAACAACGCCGAACTGTTCAGCAAGCCGATCCACTAAGCTCGACCGCCGCTCGCGAGTTCGTCCTGGTTTCGGAGAAACCTGGCTACAGTTTTCAGCCTGATGAATTCTTGCGTTAAAGCAGAAAGCGACCGCGTATGTGCCGGCTGCCGCGACGACACTTCAACGGATTCTTCCCGCTGTTCGCCGCGATTGTTCTGCTGCCGTCGGGCCGAGCGTTCGCTGCGCCCGTTTTGAATTCGGTCTTTCCGGCTGGCGGCCAGGCCGGCACCACGGTCGAAGTGACGATTGCGGGAAGCGGGCTCGGCAACGCTTCCAGCCTGCTCTGCAGCCAGTCCGGGATCGTCTGCCGCAAGGTCGCCGACAAGCCCGGTGTGTTCGCGCTGTCGATTCCGGAAGACACCTTCGTCGGTCAGTACGATCTGGCGGCCAGCACTCCGGATGGCCTGAGTTCTCCGCGCGTGTTTGTGGTCGGCAACCGCCGGGAAAGCCTCGAAGCCGAACCGAACAACGATGCTGATTCACCGCAGCAGGTGCCTCTCGATGCAACGATCAACGGGCGCATTCAGAAGGGCGACGTCGACCGTTTTGCGTTTTCCGCCAGGCAGGGACAGCGGGTCATCATCGAATGCTTTGCCGAACGAATCGACTCGAATCTGCGAGCCATGCTCGAACTGTTCGATGCCAGCGGTCGGCGCATTGCTGTCAGCCGCGGTTTCTTCGGCGTCGACCCACTGATCGACTTTACGGTGCCGGCCGATGGCGAGTACGTCGTTCGACTTTACGATCTCGTCTTCTCTGGCAGCGACGATCACTTCTATCGGCTCGATCTCGATACCGGCCCGCGTGCCGCGTTCACGATTCCCAGCGTCATCCCGGCTGGCGAAACAACGCGTGTTACCGTCTTCGGCTGGAATCTGCGGCCGGACAGGGTGACTTCCGCAGCAGAGCCATTTGACGAAATCGCTGTCGACGTCACAGCTCCGTCGCTGGCCGAAGCATCTCCGGCCGGGCTTCGACTCGGCTCGCAGCAGATCGCCGTCGACGCACTGGCCTGGCGTCTTCCCGGCGGCCACGCGCCGGTCCTCATCGGTGTTACGGACGTCCCGGTCGTGGTTGAGGCTCCAAGTCCTTCATCGCGCCGGTCTCCGCAGACACTGGAGATTCCCTGCGAAGTCAGTGGCCAGTTAATTGAGAGTGACGAACGCGACTGGCTTGCCGTGACCGCTCGGCGTGGCGAAGTGCTGTGGCTCGAAGGCTTCGGCGAACGCATCGGCTCGCCGGTCGACCTCGACATCACGGTGCTCGACGAATCCGGCAAACTCGAACTGGCGAGGTTCACGGATGTGGTCCAGGACCTCGGCAGTACCCCGTTTCCCACCAGCCATTCCGATCCCTCGGGACGCTTTGTCGTACCGGGCAATGGTCGCTATCTCATCCTCGTCCGCAGTGTGACGGGCGGACTGACTGCTGATCCTCGTCGCGTTTATCGCCTGAGCCTGCGGCGTGAAGAAGCGGCCGCGCGACTCGTCGTCCTGCCTCACGCGGACGGACCGCAAGGGATCACGCTGAACAGGCAGGGCCGTACGCTGCTGGACGTTGTCGCGTTTCGCCAGCGCGGTCTGACAGGTTCAATTCGAGTGACGGCGGATGATCTGCCCTCCGGGATCGATTGCCCGGATGTGTGGCTCGGCCCCGGAGTCGATCGCGCTCCACTGGTGATCTCGGCCACTGACGACGCCCAGCCACTTGTCGGCGCGCTGTCATTTTCAGCGCACTCGAGGCAGACAGTTGCGACCGCTGTTCGAGGCGGAGTGTCCGTTCGCACTGGCCGTCCCACCGGCTGGGGCCGAGTCACCGATTCCATTCCGGTCGCGATCGCAGAGGAAGCGCCGGTCCGCATCACTGCGAACGGCCACGAGCCGCGGCATCATCATCTCTTCGGAGACCTGCAGGTCCGCCACTCGCCCGGCGGCATTCTTGATGTTGCGGTTCAGGTCGAGCGGCAGGATCTCGATCATCAGGCGGCCGTGACACTGATCGGCGTCGGGGTTCCTGATCAGATTCCGAATCAGATGGCAGAGATTCCGGCCGGCCAGAACAAGGGCTACGTCAGCTTCTATCTCCCTCCGACGTTGCCGCCAGGAAAGTACACGCTGGCGGTTCAGGGTCAGACAACCGTTCCAGTCGGGCCACCCAATGCGCAGGGCGAACGAAAGACTGAAGCGGTCGTCATCTTCAGCAACCCGGTCACGTTTGAGGTTCACCCTGCGGCGTTTGTGGTTTCCGCCGATCCCCACAATCCACGACAGATTCGCCGCGGTGAGATTATTCAGGTGAAGTATTCCGCTCGCCGCATCAACGGCTTTATCAGCAAAATTCACACAGAGCTGTACACGACGTCTGAAGCGGTCGACGGCCTGCGCGGCCGCGGAGTGACGTTCGTCGGACAGACTGACACCGGTACAATTCAGATCATCGCCAACGACAACGCGCCGCTCGGACATCAACCCGCGCTGCGGCTGTACGCCGTCGGCGTTGTCGAGGACCAGGCGATCTATCACGGAAGCTGTTTTCTGGACCTCGAAGTGGTTGAATCGAGTGTGCCCGGCGCCGCAGATCAATAAGCCGCAAAAATCCAGAGACGCCAACTCGCCCCGCCTCAGTCACTCCAATCGCCTTCTTCGTCGCCTGCCTGTCCTTCTACTCGCTCAGTGTCCCCCGCCGCCGTCTCCTTCCCCGCAGGGCAACCAATGCCTGTCCGTTCTCATCCATTACTAACCGCGCTACTGACAACTGCTCTGCTGACGTTGATTCCCGGCAGCCAGGTAGCGGCAGCCGATCCTGAGTCATCGAGTTCATCGACAGACGAACCGCCAGTCAGCTTCCTGAGCGATGTCGTCCCGATTCTGACTCGATACGGCTGCAACAGCGGCGGCTGCCACGGCAAGGCGACGGGGCAGAATGGCTTCCGCCTGTCACTGCTGGGGTTTGAACCGGCTTTCGATTACGTCGCGCTGCTGCGGGAAAGTCGTGGTCGTCGCGTCTTTCCGGGGGCTCCTGATCGCAGCCTGCTGCTCGCCAAAGCAACCGGTCGAGTTCCTCACGGAGGCGGCTCGCGGATTTCAGCAGACTCGGAGGACTACCGCGTTCTCAAACAGTGGATCCTCGCCGGAGCACCGGGGCCGCAGCCCGGCGAGCCGACGCTCGAACGTGTCACGGTTTCGCCAGACAGTCGAGTTGTCGCAAGGAACTCAACGATCAATCTGAAAGTCACCGCGCACTTTTCCAATGGTCGCTCACGAGACGTCACACGACGAGCCCTGTACGAAACGAATCTGCCGACCGTGGCAGAAGTCAGCGACGTCGGTCAGGTCAAAACGTTCGATCGTGGCGGCCTGTTCGCCGTCATGGTCCGTTTCGGCGGTAGCGTCGGGACGTTTCGAGGGACGGTGCCATTCAGTGGGTCGCCGCCTGGCCAACTGACCGTCGAAGTCCCGAAGACGAACGACGAGTTTGTGCGTGAGACGAGTCAGCAGGTCAATCGTCTGCTGGCCAAACAGTGGCAGAACCTGGGTGTCGTTCCGTCTGCTCCGGCCGACGACTACGAGTTCATTCGGCGAGTGACACTCGACGTGTGCGGAGTTCTGCCCACTGTCGACGAAGTGCAGCGTTACGTGGCCGACAAACGCCCCGACAAACGGGCTCGATTGATCGATGACTTACTCGAACGGCCCGAGCACGCGAGTTACTTCGCACTGAAGTGGGCTGCCATTCTGCAGAACCGCGGTCGCGGCTACTCAACGAGCAAACAGCGAGCGGGGACGGCTCTCTTCACAGCGTGGATTCGCGATTCGATCGCGGCCAACAAACCGTACGACCAGTTTGTCACGGAGATCCTGACGGCGACGGGCAGCCAGAATGAAGTCCCGCCGACTCTCTGGTATCGCTCGGTGCGAACGACACAGGACTATGTCGAATCCGTCGCGCAGGCGTTCCTCGGCATCCGCATTCAATGTGCTCAGTGTCACCGACACCCGGCCGAACGCTGGACTCAGGCCGACTATTACAGCCTCGCAGCCGTCTTCGCCCGAGTCGGCCGCAAAGGGGGCTTTGCTGACGCCGAAGTGCCCACCAGTGAAATCATCTTCGTGAAGAATTCCGGAACGGTCACTCACCCACGAACGGGTGAAGTCATGACTCCGAGACCACCCGGCGGGCCGGACCTCGACCTTGAACCTTACGCCGATCCGCGTCGGGCTTTTGCCCGCTGGATGACTGATGCTGACAATCCCTTCTTCGCACGGACGATGGCCAACCGCCTGTGGGGCCATTTCTTTCAGCGCGGCATCATTCACCCGATCGACGATGCGCGCAGCACGAATCCGCCCAGCCATCCGGAACTGCTTGACACGCTGGCTCGCGACTTCGCCCGCAGCGGCTACAACGTCCGGCATCTCATTCGAGTGATCACGAACTCGCAGGCGTATGGCCTGAGTTCCCTCCTCTCAGAATCAAACCGCGACGATCTGCAGAGCTTCGCTCGCTTCTATCCGCGACGACTTCCTGCCGAAGTTCTACTCGACGGAATCAGCCAGGTACTGGAAGTGCCGACGCAGTTTCCTGGCGGTCCTGGTACGTTTCCTCCGGACATGCGGGCGATCGATCTTCCCGACGAGAACGTTGTGAGCAACTTCCTTGATGTGTTCGGCCGCCCGGCTCGGACGTCCGCCTGCGAGTGTGAACGCTCGGATGAACCGGCGCTCGCTCAGGCACTCGAACTGGTCAACTCGGACGAGATCCAGCGCAAGTTGACCGCGACCAACGGCTACGTCGCGGAACTCGTCGCGTCATCAGACGCGCACGCCAGCAACGTCGACAGGATCTTCCTGCGCGTCCTGGCCCGACCGCCGTCGTCGAAGGAGCGATCGGTGGCCATCGAGTTTCTGAACGCCGAACCTGACCGTGGCGAAGCCTACCGTTCACTGATCTGGTCTCTGCTGGCAACGCACGAGTTCATGTTCAATCATTGAACTCTGCCGACCATCGTTCTCGAAGAGAGCGTTCCCATGTTGAAACTCACCGGAAGTTCATTCTCCTGCTGCGATGGCCTCAGCCGCCGCAACTTCCTGCAGCTCGGTGCGCCGCTGCTCGGGCTGGGACTCGCCGATGTTCTGCGCGGACGGGCGTCAGCCGACGATTCCCGTTCTTCGCAGCGCGACAATGGACGCTCGCTGATCGTGTTCTGGACGCACGGAGGCATGAGTCAGCAGGACACGTACGACATGAAGCCGGATGCTCCGCCCGAATACCGCGGGATGTACCAGCCGATCGCGACGTCGGCGCCCGGTGTCACCGTGACGGAGAAATTTCCGCGTCAGGCGAAAGTGATGCACCACCTCTCGCAGGTCCGCTCGGTGCATCATGAAAACGGCATTCACGCACCGTCGGCCCACTGGATGGCGACGGGCCGGTTCGGTCCGACACTCGCCCGCAATGCGGCGCAGCATCCGTCATTCGGGTCCGTCATCGCACGGACCGTCGGTGCGATGAAGCCCAACATGCCGCCGTATGTGGCGATCCCGAAGGCCGAAGCGTTCGGTTACCAGGGAGCCGTCTATCTGGGCAAAGCGTACAACCCGTTTGAGGTCGGTACTGATCCGAACTCGAAGGATTTCAAAGTCGCCAACCTGGCCATGCCGAAGGGGCTGGAGTTGAAAAGCGTCGAGAATCGACGGCGCCTGCTGCAGCAGTTCGACACGCTCCGTCGTGACATCGATTCATCGGGAGTGCTCGAAGGTCTCGACGCGTTTAAAGCCCAGGCACTCGAAATGGTCGCTGGCGATGCCGTGCGTGAAGCGTTTGATCTCAGTCGTGAGGACGACGCACTCCGCGACCGCTACGGCCGGCATCAGTATGGTCAGAGTGCTCTGCTGGCACGGCGGCTGGTCGAGGCCGGCAGTTCGTGCGTGACGATCAACACCGGCTACTGGGACCATCACAACGACATCAAGCCCGGCCTGGAAACACACCTGCCGCCGCTGGATGCCGGAATCGCGTCACTGGTTGAAGACCTTGTCGACCGCGGGATGCTCGACAAAGTTTTGATCTACTGCGCTGGCGAATTCGGACGCACGCCGCTGATCAACGGCCACGCCGGCCGCGACCACTGGTCAAACTGTTTCACGACGATGCTCGCCGGCGGCGGCGTCAAGGGCGGACAGATCGTCGGCGCCAGCGAGAAGTGGGGCGGCGGCGTCCACGAGCGGCTGACCACACCGCTCGACCTCTGTGCAACAATCTACCACCAGCTCGGCATCTCGCTCAGCACGCACTACGAGGACTCCACCGGTCGCCCCACCAGCATCACCGGCGACGGCCAGCCCATTCGCGAACTGCTGTAGCCTCGCTTTGACAGGACAACGTGTCTGGCTTGACGCGTGGCGGCAATACTGCCTGCGACGCCTGAGCAGATCGCGTCACGGCTCCGGGCGCTGCGATGGTTCAATATATGCTGCGACGGTTCACTACCAGAGCCAGACAAAGACGATCCAGCAGCTCGCGACGGTGACGAGGATCGCGGAAAGCCAGGTCCAGAGAGAACCTTTTGATTCGGCATCGGGAAAGGCGGTCAGCTCTTCGCGGGACCGCTGCAGCCAGCCGGTTTCCGTGCGTGGCTCGGCACCCTCGCCTTTCCAGCGGGTCAGGACGAGGCTGGCGAGGACCATCGGCACCAGTGTGAATCCGATTGACCACGAGTACGCAACCCACAGTTCCGTGAACCAGTGCGGAAGAATCTGTGGCGTCGCGAACTGGCGATCATACAGAGCGACCAGACCGTACGAGCTGCCACAGAGCAGACCAAACGTGCCGCTGCCGCGGTGCAGACGAGTAAACACTCCGGCCAGATAGATCGTGAACAGCGGCGTGACGAAGACGGGAATCAGCGTCGTAAACGCCTTCAGCATGTGATCCTGCTTCCAGATGAAGGGCAGATAGGCGAAACCGATCAGCAGCACGGCAACCGTCGCGATCCGTCCGACAAAAACGTAGTGTTCGTCGGATTTGTTCGGAGCGATCAGACGCGCATAGACATCGCGGGTGAAGATCGCCGACAGCGCCGAGCCCATCGAATCAAACGTGCTGACAACCGCGGCCACCATGCCGGCGACGACCAGTCCTTTCAGGCCAGGACCAAGAAACTGGTTGGCGAGAATCGGGTACAGGTCGTCGGCAGTTTCATGCGGAGGCAGACCGTCGATGCCGTGCGCGAACACTCCCAGACAGGCCGAGATCATCATCACCGGGAGACTGAGGATCACTCCAAAGACCGCGGCGTACTTCATGTCCGCGAGCGACCGCGATCCCATCAGCCGCATCGTCTGCGTGTGGTTCACCGTCCAGTAACCGGCTCCGACAATCGTCCAGCCGAGCGCCACCATGTAAGGGGACACTGCATCGTGGTCACCACGAAAGCCGCCGATGTGCAGCTTGTCCGCCAGGTGCGAACCGTCCCGCTGGTCCGCAGCCAGCAGTTTCTCTTCGAGCGCGGACCAGCCACCGACAGCGTTCCAGATCGAAACGAACACGACGATCGCCGCAGCCATCATCACGATCCCCTGGGCGGAGTCCGTCCAGACGACTGACTTTAATCCACCCCAGGCGGTGTAAAGGCCGGCCAGAGCCACCAGCAGCAGAATCAGCCCCCAGGCCAGCGGTTCAGGAATGTCGACCAGCTTCGTCAGGACCAGAAACGTCGACCAGATCATCATCCCGAGCATACTGGTGCGGTACTGAATCTGAATCAGCGCACTGAGGATTCGGGCCGAAGGACCATAACGGACTTCGAGGTACTCTGCGTTCGTGTAAAGTCCGAGCCGGCTGATCTCCGGCACCAGAAAATACGCGGCCAGGATCCCGCCGACGGCGCTGCCCAGCGCGTACACCGTGATGACGTGAATGCCTTCGGTAAACGTCTTGCCGGTCACCCCGACCAGATCTGCGTTGTCAACATTCGTGGCGAACATCGAGAGCCCGACCGCCCACCACGGCAGCGTGCGGCTGGCGAGAAACCATTCGCTGCTGCTGTGAGTCCCCCGAGCCAGATACAGCCCGTAGGCGATAATCGACCCGTTGACGATCAGAACAATGAGCCAGTCGAGAGTCGTCATCAATGTTCCGCGAAGGCAAGGCCGGTTCCTGCCGGCCGATGGAACGTGAGCGATTTCGGCCGGTGGGAACCGGCCCTACGCGCGGTGTCACAGCTCGGAAATGTCCCTCTGTCCCCAGGGAATCGGCATGGTCGGCGGCGTGCGATGCAGATCTTTGCGCTGGTCCTTTGGACGATTCTTGAAGTACCGCACGTAATCGACGAGTTGCTTCGCGGCTTCCTCGCAGGCCTCTTTGCCTTTCTCGGCGGTGGCCAGTTCCGCCTCGCCGAGTACACCTGTGTCGCTGTAGCTGCTGGTCCATGAGACGACCGTGCCCGGTCCCTGCGCGTACAGATCGACGTAATTGAACGGGCTGTTGTCCTCGTTGAAGCTGATGACGCCGTTCTTGATTTTGTCTTTCCGCACGTTGTCGCCGTCGAGGTACAGGTACATTGAGGTCTCAAGTTCACAGGCGTGAGCGATGCCGCCAGGGAACTTGCTCTCACGCCACCGCGGCATGAATTCCGGATCGACAGACAGCAGTTCCCACCAGCCGGTGAGCACGCATTCGGCGTCGGTCTCCAGATTCGCTCGCCGCGCGACCAGGTTCAGGTTCGGCATGTTCGAGCCGTGCCCGTTCAGCAGAATGATCTTCTTGAAGCCGTGATAGGCCAACGACTTCGCGACGTCGAGCACCATCCGCATGAAGTGCTCGAAGTGGCAGTTGATCGTGCCAGGAAAGTCCATGACGTGGCCGGTGTAGCCATAGCTGATAATCGGCAGGACGAGGATGTCTTCCGGAGCCGTCTGACCCGCAAGATTCGCGACGCCCAGCGGGCAGACCAGATCGACGTCAAGCGGCAGATGAGGCCCGTGTTGCTCGACGGCTCCGCAGGGCACGATGCAGACCTTACCCAGATCGACGGCGTCATTGATTTCCGGCCAGGTCAGTTTCTCGTAGCGGTACTCGGTGCGTGCGCGGTCGGTCATGGAACGGATCCAGTGAGGGGTGTCGTTGTCGTCAGGAATGGCTGGCGGTTGAGCCAGTTCTGGTTCTGACTCTCCGCCGCAGGGATTCGGTTGAACGAGCGGAACGTTAGCCTGGAAATGAGCCTGACTTCCACGGACAGGCAACGAGCGAGTGGTCCTGCCTGGCTTTGAAACCGGTCTCGTCGCCGACCCTCAATCCGGAATCCGTGACTCATTCCAACGCGGCCTGAGAAGTCCACCGGCGTCGCTCCGTCCAGCGAATGCCTGTCGCTCAGCGGGGCTGTGATGTTACTTCGACTGAAACAGGTCACTGGTGACGATCAACGTGACCAGCGTCGCGAGACCGTCGCTCCGTTGACGCAGATCGGCAGTGATCTGGTCGACGCCGGAGCGATCCCCGAACGTCAGGGGGCGACCGAGGGCGTAGGTCGTCAGTTTGTGTGTCAGTGCGCGGGCAAACTGGTCCTGGCGGTTCGTCAACAGAAACCGCTTCAAGCCATCGATGCCGTCGAGCCTCTGGCCGTTGAACAACTGGCTGGCTGCGTCAACGGGTTTGCCGGCGATTTCGCTGCGCCAGCTTCCGGCGGCATCGAAGTTTTCGAGAGCGATGCCCCACGGATCAATCTTCTCGTGACAAGACCGGCACGCCGCCTGATTACGATGATTCTCGATGCGCTGCTTCAGTGTAAGTTTTGCGATTTCCGGATCGGCAAGGTCGATCCGCGGCACGGCGGGCGGCGGTGGCGGTGGCGGGTCGTTGAGCAGACGTTCGAGCATCCAGATGCCGCGTTTAAGCGGATGCGAATCCTTGCCGTCGGAATTCATCGCCAGCAGGCCAGCCTGAGTCAGCAGACCGCCGCGGCGCTGCTGCGGTTCGAGACTGACACGACGAAACTCGTTACCAAAGACGCCATTGATTCCGTAATGCCGGGCCAGCCGCTCGTTCACCAGCGTGTAGTCCGCGTGCAAAAAGTCCAGCACGCTATGGTTGCCGGACAGGGCTTCGTGAAAGAACGCGACGGGTTCTGCCAGCATCGCGTCCTTGAGTGACGGATCGAACTGCGGATACGCCTTCCGATCAACCTGCAGGAAATCGAGTAACTGCATTCCGAGCCACTGGCGGACGAATTGCTCCGAGAACCGTCGGGCTCGCGGATCAGCCAGCATTCGATCGACCTGGCTGGTCAGAACATCGTGGTCACTCAGCCGACCACTGGCAGCCAGGTCGAGCAACTCAGAATCCGGGATGCTGCACCACAGAAACATCGACAGTCGCGTTGCGAGTTCGTCGGAACTCAGTTTGTCCGTCGGCGACTGACCGGGGTCAGCCTGCACGAGGTAGAGGAATTTCGGCGACGAAAGCACGGTTGACAGGACTTCAATCATCGCTGCCTGGAAGTCTTCGCATTCAGGGCGAATCTTCGTGAACAGAGCCAGCTTCTGGTCAACTTCAGCGACCGTCACTCGCCGCCGCCAGGCGCGCGTCATCAGGTTCGTCAGAACTTCTCGGGCGTAAACCGCTTCGTCTTCGTCGGCCCTGTTCGGGCTGTCGATAAAAATTCGACGGTGCGATGCAGGAGGCCACTGCGCGTAAACCGGGGCGGTGACCTCGACATAATCGATCTGAATATCGCCCTGCGAGACCGAGCTGTTGACGAACTTCAGGTACTCAGACGGACTGGGCAGGTCACCCATCTTCGAGATCTTCCGCACCGAATTGCGCGGATAGACTTCCCTCAGCGGGATCTCCCATTGATAGAACTGCGGCTCGCCCTGTGCCGCGTCAATCGCCAGATCGTGGTCGCTGATCCGGACAGACGCCTGCGAGTCGTTACTGGCCTGCCAGCCGAACTCCAGTTGCAGGCTGGGAATGCCGGCATCATCAGGGGACGCCCGGCAGGCGCGCACACGGACCCGCAATGTGCCGGTTTCGGGAATCTGATCCCCCAGCTCGACAATCAGCTTCTGCCCGCGCGGAATAATGGCGACGCGGCCAGCAACGGCTGGCGTCTCCGGATGCCCGCTCTGCGGCAGGAAGGCAAATTTCGCTCCGTTGTAGCGCCACTCGGCCCGCATCACGAGACCGGTTGTCAGGTCCTTGTAATGCGCGGCGCCGAGGCGGCCCTGGTGTTTCTCGGCGAGCTGTTCGAGTTCCTGTTTCAGCTTCTCGGGATCGTCTTTGTGCTGCTGACGAATTTTCTCCTGCTCCTGTCCGTACTCTGCCCACGAATCGGCGGAAGCCTCTTCCATCGAGATGCCCCATTCGAGCAGCGCCGGCTGTTCGCCGCGCACCGTCGCTGCCAGCAGGGCGTCACGGGCGAGTTCGCGGTAATAGCCAAACTGAGCTGCCGTCATGTGCAGCATTTCGGAACTGTTCTGGAAGCCGTCTTCCGAAGCGGCTTCCGGCGGCAGGTCGCGAGCAAAGTCGTATGTCAGTCCAAGCAGATCCTGCAGCGCGTAGCGGTACTCATACCGCGTCATCCGACGAAAGGACGAGTGCCCCTGTCTGGCCCGACGGACTTGCGAAGCGACCAGAATCTCGGATGAGAGCCAGTCGACCAGTTTGCTGCGGTCGGCATCGGCCAGTTCGTCTGCGTCGACCGGCGGCATTTCGCCTTTGCTCAGCACGGCCATGATTTCGAGCCACCAGGCGATGTCGTCTCCATGCAGCAGATCGGGATTGAGCGTATCGATCCGGATATTACCTTCCTGCAGATCCGGACCGTGGCAGGCGACGCAGACCGCCTTGAGGATCGGCTCGATATCCTGCCGAAACGTCGCGAGTTGCGGCTCGGGCGTGTCAGTATTGACGGATCGACGCTGCAGCTTCCGGTAACTCGATCGAGCGGCCCCGGCGGCTTTCAGTTCTTCAAGTGAGAGTGATGCCGTCTCGTTTTCGCTGTTCTGTCCCAGAGCGACGCTGCTCAGGGAGCACAGCAGGATCGCAAGCGATACGAGACAGCGGGCTTTTCGGACGCTGATCATTTCTGCGTGAGCTTTCTGTGATTCGTGGCAATGCCCCGGCAAACTGCGACTCGACAGGCGACCGTGCCGGAACTCGCAGCGCTCGGTCCGGCCTGCCTGGCCTGCTACTTTCGTTCGCCGTAGATCGGGGCCTTCCAGTCTTTGGGGAGCTTGCCTTGCGGTCGGACTCCATAGGCGTCGCCAGCGATCGGGTAGTCTTCCGGTTTCAGCAGCGGCAAATTGTCCGGCAGGTGTTTGATGCGGAAGTCCTTGTATTGGATCGTCATGGCCGGGCCGACGTGAACCTGCACGGCGAGCACGCCTTCCAGCGAGCGGCCTTGCTCGTCGAAGTCGATCAGGTCCGCCGTCTGATGGCCGTCGATCCAGTGCTGGTGGTGGTTGCCCTCGACCAGAACGCGGAAATCGTGCCACTCGTCCGAAGCGAACTCCTTGAGCGGCATCTGGCCGACAACCCACGGTTGACCGTCAGTGTCGACAATCACCTTCTCACCGGTGTGCGAGAGGATGCGGCGGCCGCGCTCCTCGTAGAGCATCCCGTTGTACTGCGGGACATTCGCGACGACGTCGCACTGGTAACCGGTGACGATGTCGAGGCCCAGGTCGGGGCGCGAGAGGCCTCGGTACTGGATGCCGCTGTTGCCACCTGCGGTCACTTTGACTTTGACGCGCAGGTCGAAGTTGCGGATCGTCGAGTGGGTCCAGGTGATGAAACGGTTCATCTTCAGTGAGCCGTCGGTCACGCCCGTCAGAGCGCCGTCTTTGACAGACCAGTATTTGCGGTCTCCCTCCCAGCCTCGCAGCGACTTGCCGTCAAAGACACGGACAAACCCGTCCGGCCCGGCGCCCGAGCTGACCAGCGCCGACGCTTCCGGATGAGGAACGGTCGAGGCGTTGAAGCTGCCTTTGAGCGGGTCGAGCGGGCCGCCGAGTTCGGCAACTCGTTTCGTCGTGCGTTCGCGCATCGCCTGCAGCGTGTCGGTGTGTTTCGGATTGCTCGCCAGGTTGACCAGTTCGTCGGGGTCGTTCTTCAGGTCGTGCAGAAACTCGTAGCCGCCGTGATCGAAGTAGCGGACGTACTTGAACCGCTCGTTCCGCAGCCCTTCGAAGGCCGGGATGCGGTTTCGCACGGCAAAGTGTTCGTGAAACGTCTCTGTCCGCCAGTCTTTCGGATGAGCGGACGAGACGACTGGATGCAGACTGCGGCCCTGGTAACGCTGCGGCACGTCGACTCCGGCCCAGTCGAGGAACGTCGCCGGCAGGTCAAGATTCAGTGCGATCGCATCGGTGACTTTGCCCTTCTGATCGGCAGGCACGCGCGGATCGGCAACAATCAGCGGGACGCGCAACGACTCTTCGTAGTGCGTCCATTTGCCGGCCAGGCCGCGGTTACCCATGTAGTAACCGTTGTCGGCCGAGTAAACGATGATGGTGTTGTCCGCCAGGCCCGCCTTTTCGAGTTCCGCCATGAACCGACCGATCGCGTGATCAATGCCGCTGATCATCCGGTAGTAAGCGCGAATGTTGATACGGTACTTCTCGTCCGTGTTCCACCGCCAGAAGTAGCGTTCCCGGTTGATGGTCGTCTTCAGGAACTCGGGCAGAGCGTCGAAGATCTGCGGGGCGTTCAGTCGCGGCGGACCGATCTCGACGTCGTCGTACATCCCGTCGACGGCCTGCGGCCAGGGAAAGTGACCGATGCCCGGCCGGCGGTCGCTGTCTTCCGCGTGCCCCGCGTTGAACCACATGTTGAGTGCAAACGGCTTGTCCTTCGGCTGGGACTTCAGAAACTCGATGCCGCGGTCAACGACCAGGTCGGTCTCGTGCCGGAGGCTGCCGTCGACCTGCGGCTTGTAATACGGGTTGCGTCCGATCGCTTCGAACTCATCGAAGTGATCCTCCCGCCGGTAGCCGTTCGGCAGTTGCGCGTGCCACTTGCCGAAATAGCCGGTGCGGTAGCCAGCCTCGCGGAGCAGGTCGGAGTACAGCGTCGCGACGGCGTCGGCGCGAGCCAGTTCAGGGGTAGCTGCCGTGCCGTAGCTGCGTCCGGTCAGGCCAGTCAGGATTGTTGTCCGGCTGACCCAGCAGATCGAATGACTGACGAACGCGTTGTTGAACCTCGTGCCGCGTCCGGCCAGGGCGTCGATATTCGGCGTCTGGATGATCGGGTTCCCGTAGCAGCCCAGCGTGCTGATGGTCTGATCGTCGGCGAAGAAGAAGACGATGTTCGGCCGCTCGGCCCGGACGGACGAGGCCAGGCTGGCGAACAGCAGGATCAACACTGTGAGGAAACTGCGCATGGTTCGATTCCACCTGGTAAAAACGAGGTTGCATATTCAGACGGACTGGAGATCGGGGCAGCGAAACTCGCGCAGAGTTTCGGCGGGTTGCCAATGGCCGAAACTCGGCGCGAGCATGGCAGCGAGCAGTCGGCCATCATTCTTAAAGTAAAGGTGGCCGGCAACTGGCGGTGCCGCCTCCGTGACGACTCGACTTCGGAAACCGATTCCAGTTTGTCGATCAGAGTCTGACAGCCTGGCCGGAATCGTGAAGGCAACGGAAAGGTTTTTGGTTCCAGGCAACAGACTCGGATTGTGGAAATCTTTGCCTGACCGGAACTTCGCCTCAGCCGCCAGGAGTTGGGTTGCCGACAATCCATCGAAATCAGACTCGCTGCCAGGCCAGTTCAATCGTCGTTTGCCTTCCTGAAAATCCTGGACGATTCCGATGACTTTCCAATTTACGGAGTCTGAAGTGAAACGTAGACTCCGCCGCCTTTCCCGCTGAAAAGCTGACTCGTCTTCACCGTTGCGGGGCGGAGTATGGAGACGCCGGACTTAACCTCTGGAGGGTTTATGTTACGCGATGGCTGACTGCATTTGCCCCCACCGTTCTGTTCGTGATTTTCGAGCTGACTGGCTCGCGGCTCAGACTGTTGCGCTGAGCAGTCCCGCGTTGCCTCTGGAACCGCTGGCCGGACGCCGAATTCCGGTCCGCAAGCTGCTTTCCCGACTTGCTGTTGCGTCTCGCCTCTCGACGTTGAGTCGATCGCTGCTCAGCTCTTTGAAGCTGAGTCTGCCACTCCGTCAGTTGCTGCTTCGCTCGAGACCAAATGACAGGAAACTGTCGCGTCGCACTGCTTTGAACTGCAGTCGCAGCGCGATTATCCAGCGATGATACCGCTCTCCTGAGCCGGCAGGACCATCCGGCTCGCTTGTCCGCTTCGCCGAACCGTCTGACTGACCGTGACGCGCTCCCCGTGCGTCCTCTCTCGGCAACCTGCGGGCTCCTCAATCTCGCTGAAGTTCTCGGATTCTGCTCTGACGGGTGTTCCGTCCGCGCCATACCTGCAGCCGCTGCTGTTGCAGCGCTGAGTGTCCAGATGTGTCACGCAGCAGTTTCGCTGCGGTGACAAAGTTCCTGTCCAACTCCGGCCTGCCAGAAAGGGTCGAATCATGATTTCATTCGCTTCCGCTTCTGATTCCACCAGCGTTCTCGTTGATCGCCGTCAGGATTCCCGGACGACCGAAACTGTCGCCGACCGAGGGGCTCAGGTCGCAACGGCCGTTGAACGCGTTGCCCGGCCGGTGGTCACCTTCGACCAGGCTCGCGAACTTGCCGCTCAGTACGGCACGCCGACGCTTGTGATTTCCCGCTCGGTACTGGCCAGCACGTATCGCTCGATGAAGGCTGCGCTGCCGAATGTCGAGATGTTCTACGCCGCCAAAGCAAACTCGGACGTCGCGATCCTTCGCACGCTGTGTCTCGAAGGTTCGTCCGTCGATGTCTGCTCGTACCGCGAAATGCAGTCAGCTCTGCTGGCTGGTTTCAAGCCGCACCAGATGATTCACACTCACCCGTGCAAGACAGTGCAGAATCTGCTGGACTGCTACAACGAGGGGCTGCGGTGGTTCACCTACGACTGCGTTGGCGAACTCGAAAAGATCGCCGCTCACACACCGGATGTGAACCTGATTCTGCGACTGGCCGCGTCTTCGTCGTCGAGTCTGATCAACCTGTCGGCGAAGTTTGGCTGCGATCCGCTGGACGCTCCGAAGCTGGCCGCCGATGCCGTCAGCCGCGGCATGTCGGTTCGCTGCCTGTCGTTCCATGTTGGTTCGCAATGCCTCGATCCGAGCGACTTCAGCCGGATGTTGAAGAAGGCTCGTGTCGCGTGGGACGGCTGTGTGGCGGCGGGGGCTCAGCTTGAAGTGCTGGATATCGGCGGTGGTTTCCCGGCTCCGTACCGTGCGTCCGTGATGACGATTCATGAGTACTGCTCGGCCCTGGCCGCCGCTCTGGAAGAGCATTTCGGTGACCTGTCGATCCGGATCATCGCCGAACCTGGCCGCGGCATGGTGGCTGAGTGCATGACGCTCATCACCAGGGTCCTCGGGAGGTCAGTTCGCGGCGGCCTGCCCTGGTACTTCATCGACGATGGCGTTTATGGTTCGTTCTCAGGCAAGCTGTTCGACCATGCGGACTTTGAACTCGTCACCGAAAATGCCGAGCTCCGTCCCCGCAGCCGCTGCGTGGTGGCCGGCCCGACCTGCGACTCGCACGACGTCGTGTCGACCGATCAGGAGCTGCCGGACCTGGAAGTCGGCGAACTGCTGCTGGTCCCAACGATGGGCGCCTACAGCAACGCCAGCGCGTCCGGCTTCAACGGCCTGGACATCGCCCGCATCGTCGAAGTCGAGTAGTTTCATCTCAGGTTCTGGCTTTCAGAGTGGGTGGCCGGGGCTGGACTGAGCTGGCGAAGGAAGCTCCGGGGCTTCCTTCGTACCTCGCTCCAGCCCCGGCCACTCGATCCACAGACCTGATGTGCCGGTTGTTTCCAGCTTGAATCCCAACCAGTTGCGGCCCGCCGCGGTCATCCCTGGCGGGCATTTCTGTTTTGTCAGATAGTCACACCACACTCTGTTACACGGAGTCCAGCTCGACGGCAGTTTTCGCCAGAACAGGAGCCCCCGCCATGACGACCGACTTCAAGATCGCCTTCGACGGACGCATTCTTGTCCTTGGCTGCGGCAGCGTTTCGCAGTGTACGATCCCGCTGATCCTTCGCCATATTCAGTGCCCGTCCGAGCGGATTACGGTGATGGATATGGTCGATAACCGCGACCGGATTGCCGACGCCATCGCGGCCGGCGTCAACTACCGACAGGGGGAAATCACGCCGGAAAACTATCACGCAGTGCTCAGCGAACTGCTCGACAACGGTGACCTGTTCATCGATCTGAGCTGGAACATCGACACCGTCACGATTCTCGACTGGTGCCACCATCGCGGCGTACTGTATGTCAACACGTCGGTCGAAGAGTGGGACCCGTACTCGAAGAAGCTGCACGCCTCGACGCTTTACGCGCGGCAGATGAATATTCGGCACCTGACCGCTCACTGGGAAACACAGAATGGCCCGACGGCCGTCGTCGACCACGGTGCCAATCCAGGCCTTGTTTCGCACTTCACCACGCTGGCTCTGGAGCAGATCGCGCAGAAGGTGATCTACGAAAAGCCCGACGACGCGCGCGTTCCGCGGCTCGAACAGGCACTCGCCAACGGCGAATACGACCAGCTTGCGATGCTGACCGGCGTCCGCACCATTCATATCAGCGAGCGCGACACTCAGGTTGCCTCGGCGCCACGTGAGATCAACGAGTTCGTCAACACCTGGAGCGTCGAGGGCTTTTACGAAGAGGGAATCGCTCACGCCGAACTGGGCTGGGGGACGCACGAACGGCTGCTGCCGGAACACGCTTACGTGCATCCGAAAGGGCCGCAGAATCAGATCTTCCTCGAAAGTCGCGGCATGGATACGTGGGTGCGAAGCTGGGTGCCCTGCGGCCCGATCATCGGCATGGTGATCCGGCACGGCGAAGCTTACAGCATCTCGAAGTACCTGACCGTGCGCGACGAAGACGGCGAGGTCGTGTACCGCCCGACGGTGCATTACGCGTACTGCCCGACCGACGCTGCGATCGCGTCGCTGCACGAACTGAAGATGCGGGGACTCAATCTGCAGGCCGAGCAGCGAATCATGAGCGACGAAATCGTCTCTGGCCGCGACGAACTCGGCTGCCTGCTGATGGGGCACGATTTCGGCGCCTGGTGGGTCGGCAGTCTGTTGGACATCGAGGAAACGCGGCGGCTGGTCGGCGGCCAGAACCCGACGACGCTGCAGGTCGCTTGCTCGGTACTGGGCTGCGTCTTCTGGATGATTCGCAACCCGAACGAAGGCTTCTGCCTGCCTGACGACCTGCCGCACCAGGAGATTCTGGAAGTCGCCATGCCCTATCTCGGCCCGTTCGTTTCCGAACCCACCGACTGGCGTCCGCTGCCGGAAGATTCGGTCAAGGAATGGGACGACCTCTGGCAGTTCGACACGTTCCTGGTGAAGTGATCGCTGCAAAGTCGTGTCTGCAAAGTAGCCATTTCGCTCCGCGAAATTGGCCGGTCACAGGAAGTTGCGATCTTCGCACGCCTGGATATCGTCGCTGCGGCTCAGGCGAGAGAATTGACCGCTCATTCTGCCGTTTCACGAAGGCACCGTCTGCGTCACGACGGCTCATCTCGGCGGAGCGAGATGGCTACTTTGAGCGGCAGCCTTGTGAGCAAGACGTCGTTCGAGTTTGCGGACGAGCCTTTGCAGCGAAGCCTGATAATCTCCGAGCGTCGCTCCCGAGTTCTGACGTGGGATCAGAATCAGGTCGAGGCCGCCTGGGAGTTCATGGCGTGTCAGACGGAAGACTTCGCGCAGCAGTCGTTTCAGCCGCCCCCGCCTGACAGAGTTGCCGTGCTTCCTGGAAATGCTCAGCCCGCAGCGGGTTTCCGCCTGACCATTCGTCCGTGCGAAGACAAGCAGATGCTCGTCTCCCGCGCGGCACTGGCCGTCGTACACAGCCGCGTAGTCCACAGGCCGTCGCAGCTTCGCGGACTTCGGAAAGCGGAAGTTGCCGGGACTGTGAAGTTCACTGTTCACTGGCTGACTGCGTTCCCGTGAGCTGACGACAAATAGCGGAACGGCGCAAGCCGCCCGGTCCTTCCTGAAACGACACTGCGCGACTCACGCCGCTCCGCTACCTCACCAACGCTCCCACGCTCTGCGTGTGAGCGTCTCATTCGGACGCTCCGTGTCCACTCGAATCGACGCGGAGCGTCAAGGGTTGCGTGCTCACGGGGACCGTGGGCACGAGAACGATTTCCAGCCGAACTCACTTCTGCAGCAGCAGATTGACGCCCTTCTTGTTCGACAGGGCGATGTCCATCTTGCCGTCGCCGTTGAAGTCGATCGCCTGAAACTGCGTGCCGATACCAGTGTCGCGGCCGGCGGCGATTTCGTGGCGGATGAACTGCGGCGGCTGCCCTTTTATGCGGCGGACTTCGTACCAGAACATGCGGACGGGATCGCGTCCGCCGGGATCGTTGCCGTTGTGTGCGAAGAACCGTTTGCCGGTGACCATGTCCCTCTGGCCGTCGCCGTTGATATCGACGTATTCCATTGCGTGCGTCTGCGAGTGCGAATCGTCGATCAGGTGATACTTGAACTGAGGCGAGTCTTTATCGCCGGTGTTCTCAAACCACCAGACACCGTGAGCGTGTGCCGAACTGGCAATCAGATCGTTGTCACCGTCGAGATCGAGATCTTCAACGAAGATATCCCCCATCCGCTCGGGATTGACACCATCTCGAGCGAGCGCATACGAATGAAACTTCCACAGGCCGCCGTCGAGTTTCGCCGGCTGCTGCCACCAGCCGTGAGCGATCAGAACGTCGGTCAGACCATCGTTGTTGAGATCCCCGTAACCCAGACCGTGGTAATACTTGAACGTTCCGTTCTTGTTCGGGTCGCCTTTTTCGCTGATCGCAATGAACTGTTTGTTCGCTGATGCAGAAGACGGTAGCGGCGAATAGCCCATCTGAGCTTCCGGCTGTGACCCGAAAACGAAGTCCGGTTTGCCGTCGCCGGTGATGTCCGCAAAGTCGGGCGACTCGTTGCAGATGCTCGACCAGATTTCGTGCTTATCCCACGTCCCGTCCTTGCTGCCTGGATTTCGGTACCAGTGGAACGGGTCACCAGGAAAGCCAACGACAATTGCGTCCTGCAGTCCGTCGCCATCAACGTCCCAGGCATAATTGCAGAAGCTGTTGCTGTAGCCGACTCCGGCGACGAACGAGCCGACTTCGCGGATCGGGTGCTGCTTCCAGCCGGTCGGGCCAAGCTTCTCCGGAGACTCGTAGTAAAGGTCGCCAGCCAGCACATCGTTACGGCCATCGCCGTTGAAGTCTGCGACCGCGACGCCTTCGGACCGGAACTCAGGATCGATCTCGATCCGCGTCCAGCCGTAATCGGTCTCGTCGTCGAAGAACGGCAACTGATAGCCCTGCGACTTCAGCCTGATGCGATAGAGGCTCGTATCGACGGTCACGTACAGCGTGTTCGCTTCGCTGCCGATCCCGAATGTGACATTGCTCGGCAGCCCGACCGGCGATTCCGGATCACCCTGATTAGCAGGTCCAGTCGGGATATGAGCAAGTTCCTTGCCTTCCGGATTGAGCACCAGCACGCCGGGACGATTCGGGCTGCGAGCGGTCAGAAACAGGTTGCCATTCGAGTCGATGCACATGCCGTCGCAGCCAGCTTCCTCGCCGAAATCGTACAGCACTTTCTTCGGGCCGTTGACCAGACCGTCAGCCCCAAGCGGATACGCGTAAATCTTCATCGCACCGTGCTGCGGCTTCTCATCGCTGCTGCCGATCGAGTCCGTCCCGTTGTTGTGATCGGCAACGTACAGCGTTTTCTGATCGCGGCTCAGCGCGATGCCGTTCGGCTTTTCAATGTCGTGCGTCACTTCGACGATCGTCCCGTCGGTATCAATCCGGTAGACGGCCCGATGTTCGAGTTCCCGAGGCTCATTGTCCTGCGCAAGGTACCGCGGGTCGGTGAAGTAGACGCGGCCGTCGGCGTCGAGCACCAGATCGTTCGGCGAGTTCAGCTTTTTGCCGCCGATCGAATCCGCCAGAACGGTCCGCTTGCCGGTTTTCAGGTCGTATCGCACAACCGAGCGACCACCGACGTCCGCACCTTCACACGCGTAGAGACCACCGTACGGGTCGATGAACAGCCCGTTTGCCTTGTGGCTGTCTTCTGCAAACACGGTCGTTTTTCCGGTCTGCGGATCGAAGTGCATGATCCTGCCCTTGTCCGAGCCGCGACGGATATCCGTGAAGTAGATCGTGCCATCCGGTGCGACTGTCGGGCCTTCCGTAAGTCCGCCAGCCACGTTGTCGGTCCGCGTGAAAACTTTTTCGAGCTTCGCGCCTTCCGGAACGATCGGGTTGTCCGCAGCCAGGACGATCGACTGAGCTGCCAGAACGGCGACGATTGCCAGGCTCAAATGGCGACAACGGTGACTTAACATGAAGAACTCCTCTGGCTGATTTCGACGAGGTAACGCTCAGGCAGTTGCAAATCAAAAACGCAGCAGTCGCTGGATGCGGCGGCAGGGATCGTCGCAACCCCGACGACGAAGTTCCAGCGATTGACGGTCGCTGATCCGAAGCCGGAACCAACGGGTCTCGTCAAAACCCGGCAGAACGACGTTGCCGTCGGGAGAGCGCGACAGAACAATGGCCGCGCCGCCGATCACCCACACAGTGGCAAACCCCGGCCGTTTTCACACAGGACTGTCATCCGTGCGCAGGTCTGAAGTCTTTGAAATTGATCCGACGCACGACCGGTCCGATCCGCGAGTCGGTTTCCGCTGGGACTGGCTGCTTGTGGTCACCGCGGCGTGGGTCCTCTTCGACATCTTTACCGAGCCCGTTCTGGCCGTTGCGATCGCGTCGTTCAAGTTCGGCTGGAACGATTTTGTGAACGGCCTCTGGCTGCGGAGTCGCGATCCGGACCGCAAACGCGGACACACGCATTTCATCTTTTATTGTGCGGCGGCGTTCTGGCGGATCACCGTGACGACGTTTGTGATCGTGGTCGCAGGGCTGGTCATCACGGGATTGATCGCCGGCCTGCGGGGTCAGCAGCCGCCGAACAATCCGGCAGGCTGGCATATCACGGGCATGACGATGTTCATTGTCTGCGTGTGTTTCGTCCTGTCGTCGCTGACGTCGTGGATCGCGATGCTGCTTGCCTGGCGACGGCGGCACAAAGTCTGGCTGCACACGGATGTACGACTCGATCGTCTGTACAAACTGTGGCCACCAAGACCAGAAGGAAATAATCAGCTCAGTCGCGTCATCACGTCGTCGATGATCTTTCTGGGGGTCGGCAGCATCGTTTTCTGCATCGTTGCGATGGCTTCTGCAGCAAACAAGGCGAACGCACCGGGAACGTGGTTAGTCGTGTCGATGATTGGCGGGATGTTCGTCGCGGCTGCCCTGACACTGGTCCTCCGCGAGCGAGCATTGAAGTCGCTTGCTGCGATATCGCCCTTTGAAGCCTGGCCAGAAGCTGAAATCGACAGCGACGACGAATCCATCTGGGTGACGGACTGACCAGACCGTCGAACGGAAGCAACTCCGTTCTACGTTCCTTCGCCGAGCAGAGTGAACGCGCCGGCGGTGCAGAGTTCGACGAGGGCCAGTTCGGGGCTCAGCAGAAAGGCGCACGGGGTTCCGTTGAAGGCTTCGGAGTCAAAGATCGACAGCCGGCGGAAGCCCTTCGTTTCGAGATGCTCGACCGTGGCCACGACGTCGGGCGTGCTGTAGCAGACGTGGTAGAAGTACTGTCGCCGTTTCAGAAAGCCGCTGACAGGTGCGTCCTCGGAGATTGGCTCGACGAGTTCCATGAAGACGCCCGGCGCCGTCTCGACGAAGCAGACCCGCACGTTCTGGCTGGCGACCGTAATGATTTCCGAAATGCGCGAGAAGCCCAGCGCGTCGCGATACGGTTTCAGTCCCGTTTCGATCGAAGCAACGGCACAGCCGACGTGATGCAGGCGCAGGTCGAACATGAATATGGGATGCGGTTACTGAATAGCCGGCTGGCCAGATTCGTATGGCAG
>WGMU01000180.1 GCA_016124895.1 bacterium | reverse complement strand
TGAAGACGATGTTCGGCCGCGTCTCGACCGCCCAGACAGGCAGCGCCGACAGCAGGACGATCAGGCTCAACAGGAAATGCTGCATTCGCTTTACCCTTTCGGACGAGTTGCCAACGATGCCTGCCAAAGTGTCGGTTTTTGAGCGAAAGTGCAAATGTCACGGATGGATGCGAATTGCTCAGCGCGTTATGGACGGACCTGATCACTGTTGACGGACAACTCAGTTGTGACCGAGTTCGACGAGATCATCATTGGGCAGGGACTGGCGGGAACGACGCTTGCCTGGCAGTTGCTCGACCGGGGGCGGCGCGTACTGGTGATCGATCGCGCCGAAGCGGGGACGTCGTCTCGACTGGCGGCCGGGTTGATCACTCCGATCACCGGGCAGCGGCTGACGGTGTCCTGGCGATTCCCCGAGTTTCACTCCGCTGCCGTCAACTTTTATCGCTCGATCGAAGCCCGCACCGGTTCGAGACTGCTCCATGCCGACGGGGCCGTACGGCTGTGGCAGAACGAACGCGAGACGGAGGTCTTCGCGCGGCGGCGGGCAGACGAAGCCGGGTTCGCAGCGCTCGTCGCAGAGTTGAGTCCGCTGCCGGACGCAATCTCTACTGGGCCGGGCGGGTTTGAAATGCCGTCCGCCGCGCGGCTCAACGTGCCGTTGTTTCTGAATGTGTCACGGGCCGAGTTTCAACGGCACTGTGCTTACTGCGAGGCTGACGTCGATCCCGCTGATGATCTGGTCGTCGAGCCGAACGGAGTGGGCATTTCGCGTCTGGGCGTCTTTGGTCAGACCGTTGTCTTCTGTCAGGGAATCGCGGCGACTGAAAACTCCTGGTTTCGCGGCGTCGAGTTCGATGCGACGCGGGGCGAGATTCTGACAGTCGCGATTCCACAACTCACCGAGCGGCGCACGCTGCATCGCGGCGTCTGGCTGGCTTCGCTGGGCGATGGCCGGTTCCGGCTCGGCGCAACAAGTCGCTGGGACCAGTTGAACGAGGGGCCGACGGAGGGCGGTCGCGACTGGCTGTGTACGCGGCTCAGTGAGTTTCTGCGCGGCGGCTTTGAGATCGTCGGACACGACGCGGGAGTGCGTCCGATTGTCAAGGGGCGCCATCCGCTGCTGGGGCGACACCCGGCGTTGCCGCAACTGGCGTACTTCAACGGGCTCGGTTCCAAAGGCTCACTGCAGGCTCCGGCAATGGCTGCTCAACTGGCGGCGCACCTCGTCGACGGAACTCCGCTCGATCCGGCCGTCGATCTGAATCTCCGCACGGGCTGCCGCTGATGATTCGTCTGACTGAAATCGCGAAGCAGCGTGTCGCCACTGCTCTGAGACCCGGCGAGATCGCAATCGACGCGACGGCCGGCAACGGACACGACACGGTGTTTCTCGCACAGTGTGTCGGACCATCCGGCCGTGTCTTTGCGTTCGATATGCAGACTGCGGCGATGGAGTTAACCCGCGATCGACTGGCGAAGCTGGAGATTGAGAACGTTGACCTGTTTCAGATGTCGCACGCCCACCTGGACGTGACGCTCCCCGGGACCGTGCGAGGCAGCGTCGGCGCCGTCATGTTCAACCTCGGTTATCTGCCCGGCGGCGATCACGCGCTCGTGACCGAGTCGCCCTCAACGCTGAGTGGAATCGATGCTGCCCTGCGTCTGCTGCGTCCCGGTGGCATGCTGGCGATCGTCGCGTATCCCGGTCACGCGGGCGGTGATGTCGAGGCCGCGGCCGTTTCAAGTCGGCTCGAACAGCTCGATCCGACAGCGTTCTGCTGCGAACGGATCGATGGCCAGAGCGGCCGAAATGTGTCGCCGATCCTGTTCGTCGTGACGAAACTCGCCGATGTCGTGACGAAACGTGCAGACGAGTCAGAATGAAGAGACGGCTCGCCTGAGAACGGTCTCCAGCAAGCCGCCGTGCCCTGCTTCAGTCAGAAGCGATCGCTTGTTACACACGCCGCAGCAGGCGATCAAAGTTGAAGGTCAGCGAGTCGTTGGTCTGAGACTGCTTTCCGACCAGCACGTCACCTGCTGATGGAGCAATGCCGTTGCCGCCGCCGGTCTGGTCGTCGTTAAGCTGCTGGCCGTCGACCAGGTCGTCGCCGGCTTCGCCGAGCAGATAGTCCTGCAGGGCTCCGCCGAGCAGCGTGTCATTGCCGTCGCCGCCGAGCAGCGTGTCAACGCCCTGGCCACCGCTGATCGAATCGTTGCCGGCTGCTCCATCAATCGCATCATCGCCAGCCAGTCCGTCGATGACATCATTCCCATCGCCGCCCGAAATCACATCGTCAAACTCAGTCCCCGTGAGCGTATCGTCGCCCGCTCCGCCCACGATGGTTGCCAGACCGCGGAACGCGCTGACGTCGATTGTGTCCGCCGTATCGCCGCCCACCAGAATTGCTCGAGCGTACGCACCGATCAGCCGGTCAGTGCCGACACCGGTCAGCGAAGCCGATCCGTCAGCCGCGGTCGACAGGACAATCGTGCCGCCGGCGTCTTCCCGCAGGATCGTGCCGCCCGCTCCACCGTCCAGCACATCGTCTCCCGCGCCCCCGCTGAGCTGATCGATGCTTCCCTGGCCTTTGAGACGATCGTTGCCACCTTCGCCGAACAGGCGATCCTGACCGGCACCACCTCGCAGAGTGTCGTCGCCATTACCGCCCTGCAGGATGTCGTTGAATTTGCCACCGACGAGGACATCGTTGCCGTCGCCGCCGATCAGCGTGACGTTCGCTGCGTCAAAGCCCGAAGCGTCCAGCCTGTCGTCACCCGCACTGCCAATGATCATCACGCGGCCGAATGAGCCACTGGCGACGGCGACGTCGCCGCGTGCTGTGTGGTAGCCACTGGTCGAGATGATGGCTGTGCCAGCGACTTCGTCCCGCAGATCATTGCCGGAGCCTCCACCGTCGATGCGATCAATCCCGGCGCCGCCGTCGAGTGTGTCGACACCGCCGTGCCCGCGAACGGCGTCGTCACCGTCGCCGCCAGAGAGCGAGTCCCGTCCACCATTACCGAGCAGTGTGTCGTTGCCGGCTCCGCCATCAATCGTGTCGCCACCGGCGCCGCCCTGCAGTTTGTCGTCGCCGTCCTCGCCACTGATCTGATCGTTGCCTGAGCCGCCGATGACGGTGTCATTGCCAGCGCCGCCGGTGACTGTCGCATCGAGACTGATGCCACTGAAGTCGAGCTGGTCGTCGCCCGCATTGAGTGTTGCAATCAGACCGCCGGTCACGCTCGATGCCGCGAATCGCAGCTCCGTCGCGCCAATGGTCGTGCCGTCCGTGAGGTTCGCAATCGGCGACGCCACAACGAACTCGTCCGCACCGCTGTCGTAGGTCACGGTCAGATTCAGAGATTCGCTGGAAGTGGGGGCAGTAATCACCAGATTGCCGTTTGCGTCGACCGAGACGACGACTCCGTCGTCATTAACGATCGTCCCTGTCCCTTCATTGATCATCAGCGTGCCGGCCGTCGCACTGACATTGCTGACACCGACCGTAAAGGTCTCGTCCGTTTCATTCGCCAGGTCACCGTTGACATCGACGTTAATTCCGATGACGGCTGATGTCTGGCCAGCGGGGATCGTCGCCAACTGAACCGACGACGCGACGTAGTCACCGTCTGCAACTGTCGCTGTTCCATCGGCCGTGGACAGATCAAAGGTGATGTCCTGCGTCTGCGGGTTCGAGATACTGACACTGAAGGACAGCGTCGTCGTTCCGGAATCGCCCTCGGCCGTTGACTCGCTGCTGACGGTCAGAGTGCGGGCATCCGCCGTCTGAACGTCTTCGATATCGGTGTAGCTGATCGGAGTTGTGCCGTCGCTCACAGAACCGGCGCGGTTGCCGACGTCAGAAACCGTCACGGTCCCTGAGGCGTTATAGGTGAATTTGTCGCCGACACCTGCGCCCGGATCGCCGCCATCGATATTGATGGTGAACCCGGCCGTCGGCGTCGCTGACAAGTCGTCTGCTCCCCCGGACCCGGCAACATTGACGGTCGTCAGATCACTGACTCCGGTCAGTGAATTGACCGCGATGGTGTCGGCTCCGTCACCGCCATCGATATCAAGCTGCTCGGTGGTCGCCACATCGATGGAGAAGGCTGCTCCGGCGCCATCGACGGTGAAGTGTCCGGCCGTCATGCCCGCGTTGACGCTCAGCGAGTCTGCTCCCGCACCGCCCATGATCTGCTGGATGTCGTCGCCGAAGCCCCCGTCGACAACGTCACTGCCGTCGCCATCACTCCACTGAATCGTGTCGTTGCCGGCCCGATCGACCGACTGAATGACCAGAAGTTGGTCGGTGTTCATCAGAGGCAACGTGTCAAACGGGCTGCCCGCGTTGAAGATAGCCGACGCCGCAACAACCTGATCGACAACGGTCATGTCAGTGACTTCGGCAAAGACCGTAAAGCCACCATTCTGGTTGTCCAGGTTCGAGGAATTGTCGGCCAGGTTGAAGAAGAATTCGTTCGTGGCGCTGTTTGGGTCACCGCCAAGTTTTGCCATAGCTACAGTGCCTCGAACATTCGACAGACTGAATTCATTGTCGACGGAAGGGTTCGCTGGCACGTCGGTGAATTGTGATGTGGCGCTGAATGTTGTCGAAGGAGTGCTATAGCCACCGCCCTGCAGGACAAAGCCGCTGGCGAGGCGATGAAAGATAACGTTGTCGTAGTCTCCGGCGTCGGCGTAGTTGAGAAAATTGGCGACAGTCATAGGAGCGGCTTCCGGCAGCAGATTGATCGGAATCACCCCGAAGTTTGTATTCAGTGCCAGATCCACAGCGGTGTTCGTATCGCCAAAGATTGAGTCCGTTCCCGCTCCGCCGATCAGCGTGTCGTTGCCAAAACCGCCGAAGATGGTGTCATCGCCAGCACTGCCACTGATGCTGTCATCTGCGTTGCCGCCGTCGATCACGTCCGCAAAGGCTGAGCCGACGATCGTGTCTGTGCCGGCGCCGCCATCGATGCTGACCGACGTGAGGGTCGTGAAGTCCGTTTCCGACACAACGCTCAGGTCGATCACATTGTCGCCGTCGCCACCGATGACCTGGATGGCGGTGACATCCGCTGCGTTGATCACCCCGCCGCCGGTCGGGTTGTTGTCGCCGTTGACAGTGACCTCGCCGGATCCGTTGGCCGCAACCGCGATCGCATCGGACGCGTCAGAACTGACCGTCAGGAGCCCCGTGCCGGAGTCAAAACTGGTCATCACGGTCAGCAGAATGCGACTGTCGAGCGACTCAGCGTGAGCTGCCCGCGACCGTCCGTGGCGACGCCGTTTCCTTCCCCGTTCCAGAGCATTCAGCAGGTTCGCGAACAGGCCAGTTCCCGGTTTGGGCTGATGCTTAAACGCCATCGTATCGTTCTCTCTGCTCAAGGAGCCGCCATCTCAAGGCTGGCGGGTACTGTCTGAATACTGATGCGAACGGTGAGAATCGCTGACTCTGTCTGTCAGTATTTGCTGGAACACGCCTTAAAGTGCTAGCTCGATCAGCGGCTGTAATCGATACAACCGGAAAAATCGGCAGACTCAGCCCAGTTTATCGTCCAGCGGGAGCTGAAGATTGAGGCGAATTCGCTCGAAATCTTCTCAAGTTCACCGTGCCACGTTCTTCTGGCCGTTGCGGCCCGATCAGCGTTCGACGCGTGCGGTGGGATTCCGGTTCCTGGCGAGCGGGCCGGAAATTCGGCGGCAAGACTCAGTGGTCCCGGCCGCGTTGCCAGTTCGTTCGATTCTCTGGCGAGTCGAGACCACGGGCGGGGGCCTGGACCAAGTGCTGCTGGCGTTACGTGGGCGCTACCTGGCTTTGATGTCGTAGCATAAAAGCCGATTCTGATCGCGGATGCAGGGGGCCGTCGAAGCAACCCGATGCTGCGGTGCGTCTTCGGTCGTAAATCCAGCGAGAATCCACCTGGCAGAGGTTTTGTCTCAACTCCAGTTGCTGACGACGCAACAGCGACGTACGGCCTCGAGAGCACCCTGTATGAAAATCCTGTCTGAATGGGCGCTGGTGCCGTTTGGGGACTTTGGAAGCGGGCGTCTGAGTCGGTCAGCTTTCGACGACGGTTTCAGAGACGTCGTTCTGAGTGGCAGATCGGAACAGGCCCACCGGGAAGTGGATCAGACGCAGCGGAGTCGCTCCGATCAACTGCGAGACGACGTGTCGCGTTCCGTGTGAGCCCGATTCGCGGATCCGAACGGCCAGCAGAACGCTGGCGATACGCAGCACGATGCTCACAGCGAACAGCGTTCGGTAGGCACTCAACGGAATTCCTGGGATAACGGAATCCAGGCCGTCCCAGGTGAGAAGTCCGCCGCAGATCACCGAGGTCACTCCGCCAACGAATCCGGCCAGAGCGGTGCCGGCGGCGATAAACATCGTGCGGTTCCCCGACGGGGATTTCGTCAGCATGAAGCCGTTTGTCGCGACGACGAAACCGGCGTTCAGAATCGAATCCAGAATGAACACCGGGATCAGCATCCAGAACGCGATCTCCGGGTCGTTGGGAGTCAGAATCAGCGCCAGCATGTTCGACGACTTCATCAAGGTACACAGAATCAGAATGGGGCGGTGGCCGAAGCGTTCCGCCAGTCGGCCGATTCTGGCCGAACAGACCGCGCCGCCGACCCAGCAGAACATCCAGAGCAGCAGCAGGCGGGACAGTGGCATTCCAACCTCTGCCAGCAGAAACAGGCTGATGAATGGAGCCCCCACCATCGCCGCGAAGTGCCAGAAGCTCATGAAACTGATGAACGACCGGAAATCCCCATGACGAAACGGTTCCGCCAGCACCTTGCGGATGCTTGTTTCGGTGATCTTCGTTACGGGCGGCTCAAACACGGGCCAGAACAGGAGAATGTCGGACACGCCGAGGATTGCCGCCACAACGATCAGAATGGCAAACGCCGTCTGGATCCCGTCGGTGTAAGACTGCAGCAGATACGAAGCGAACAGTAGCGACGCGGCGCCGGCCCACTGCATCCAGAGATGCCGGACTCCCCAGAAACGGCTCAGTCGGCTTCGCGGCAGGTAATCTCCCATCCAGGACATCCACAGCGGCGACGCGAAGTGCAGCAGCCCGTGATTCAAGGCCGACATTCCCAGGAAGCCCCACAGCCAGAAACCTGGCGAGACTCCCGGAAACAGGAATGGTCCCAGCGCAACCGGCAGGAGAATCAGCCGCTGAACAATCGAAACGGACATCCAGAGCCCGCGCCGATACTCCAGATGGTTCGCGACGACGGCCGACAGAAACTGCAGGAACAGCATCCCGGTCGGTATGGCTCCCAGAATCCCGATATGCAGCCCCGATCCGCCGAGGTGACGTGCAAAGGCAATCCCGGCGGGACACAGGGTCAACTGCGTATAGGCCATACCCAGACACCCCGCGAAAATGATCGTCTTCCCGTGAGCGATGTCCGGAGGACGTTCAGGCATATGTTCGCGGTCAGGAGCGTCAGGCGTGTCTGGCGAATGAGTCGAAGTTTCGGCGGGCATGCGAAGGAAACTCGCGGAAATGGTTGGACCAACGGCGTCGCGCCAACTTGTAGCAGGTTGCCGCGACTGCGCGATGAGCAGGATCCCCGCGTGGTGGATGCCGGATTCGTGATTGACGACGCGCTCAACGTCGCAGTGCCGAACGGCGGCGTTTGTGAAGGACCGTTGCGGAAGCGATCCGCGAGTTGCTGACGCCCCGCAGCGACAAACACACCAGACGTTCGGCTTCGCAGTCGAGGCTTGAAGCCATGCCCGCGTCGCGACGGAACGCGCGGCGGAAGTCGCTCACCAGCGCCAACCAGCCCTCGGTACCAGGTGTGCCGATACCAGTTGTCACAGACGGTGAACGATGAGCAGTTCTGGTTGCTGGTTGGAACGGTGATCGGCCACAATCGCCCAACGTGAAGCTGGCTGTGTCGTCTTTTCACTCTCAAAGCAATTGAAGCTGCGATGCCAACTCTGAACGTCCTGCCTGATGCAGTGCGCCGACGATGGCTGCAAAACGTCGTGGCAGGAAGTCTGACGCTCGGACTGGGACGTCGGACGCTGCCTGGATTGAGCCTCACGCAAACTGCCGTCGATATACCGCGGACGCGACTGCGTTCCTGCGTGTTCGTCTTTTATTACGGAGGTCCGAGTCATCTCGACTCGTACGATTTGAAGCCTGATGCGCCGTCGACGGTACGCGGGGAGTTTCAGCCGATTGCGACCTCGGCACCGGGAATTCAGATCTGCGAGCATCTGCCGCGTATGGCAAAGGTCATGCACAAGGTGGCTCTGATTCGGAGTATGCACCACACCAACCGGCTGCACGATTCGGCGGGAACGGAGACGTTTACGGGGCGGCAGAGCCCGCAGGGGGACCGGGAAGAGTTTGCTCCGATTCCTCAGCACGATCCCTGCCACGGCGCCGTGCTGAATTATTTGCGGGAGCGCGGCAAGTTCTCGCCGGTTCTGCCAACCGCGCGACCTCACTGCGGAGTGTGGCACGCGTCGCTGCCGTGGCTGTTTCATAACGTGGTCACTGTTCCGTGTCAGGGCGGCGGGTTTCTTGGAAGTCGGTACGACCCGTTTACGATTGCCGGGGATGCGAGCAGGCTCGTGTATCGCTCCGACATGCTTGCTCGCCCGGAAGGACTGCCGCTCGCTCGGATCGCTCAACGCCGGGAACTGATCGAGCAGGTTGAGAGTTCCGCGTCATCTCTTTCAACGCGACAAACGGTCCAGCTTCAGCAGTTCGTCAATCAGGCTTACGGGCTGCTGGAATCGAAGACGCTGCAGGCGACGCTCGACGTCACGCAGGAAGACGTTCGCACTCGCGAACGTTATGGAATGACGGCCGAGCCGAAACGTGACGGAGA
This sequence comes from bacterium, assembly GCA_016124895.1. Lineage (GTDB taxonomy): Bacteria > Planctomycetota > Planctomycetia > Planctomycetales > Planctomycetaceae > JAPOLP01. Next base: position 11,823 of record WGMU01000180.1, on the reverse strand, counting down.
TCACTCGGCGGCTCTCGCTGGCGGTCGGGCACTGCGTGGCCAGAACCTGCTGATGGCTCGACGGCTCGTCGAATCCGGAGTGCCGTTCGTCAATGTGCAGGACTTCCGGCAGCAGGGCCAGAACTGGGACTCGCACCGCGACAACTTCGATCAGCATCGCCGCTTCCTGCTGCCGCCGACCGATCAGTCACTGTCAGCACTGATTGAGGATCTCGACGACCGCGGGCTGCTGGAGTCGACGCTCGTTGTTGCGCTCGGCGAATTTGGACGCACGCCGCAGATCAACGGCAACGCGGGGCGGGATCACTGGCCGGACTGCTACTCGATTCTGCTGGCCGGTGGTGGCATCCGCGGCGGTGCCGTGCTCGGTTCGAGCGATCGGATCGGGGCTTATCCCGAAACCGATCCTGTCACACCGGCCGACCTCGCTGCGACCATCTACTGGCGCTTCGGCCTGGATCCGCATCAGACGGTCCCGGATCAGACTGGCCGACCGCACCGACTCGCCGACGGACGACCGCTGACCGAACTGTTCTGAAGTCGGAACAGGCCGACTTCAGACTTCCAACTTTCGACTTCCAGACAGGCTTCCATGAAAACCGCGTCCGGCGTCACAGTCATCCGTAACGGGCAGATCATCGACGGAACGGGCGCCGCTCCGATTGCTGACGGAGTCGTCTTTATTGAGGACGGCCGTCTGTCCTACGTTGGTCCGGCGGCGGCGGCTCCGGCGATTGCGGCCGATGCTCCGGCAATCGATGCGCGTGGCGGAACGATTCTGCCGGGGCTGGTCGAAGCTCACTTTCATCCGACGTACTTCAATGTCGCGGCGCTGGAAGACCTCGATATCAAGTACCCCGTCGAGTACGTCACGCTGCTGGCGTCGTGCAATGCGCGGCTGGCTCTGGAGTGCGGCTACACGTCGGCTCGCAGCGGCGGCAGTCTGTTCAATATCGACGTCTGGCTGAAGAAGGCCATCGAGGACGATCTGATTCCCGGTCCACGGCTCGTCGCCAGCGGGCGGGAAATCTGTGGCGTCGGAGGGTTGATGGACTGGAATCCCGACTTCCGGAAGATCGGCATGGAGGGGCTCGTGCTGCTGGTCAACGGCCCGGACGAAGCGCGGGCTGCGGTACGGAAGCTTGTCAAGGATGGTGTCGAATGGGTCAAGACGTACCCGACCGGCGACGCGGCCTCGCCCGACGTCAACGATCATCACACGCTGTGTATGACGTTCGAGGAAATGCACGCGGTCGTTCAGACGGCGCATAATCACGGGCTGAAGGTCACCGGCCACTGCCGCGCGACCGAGGGCATCAAAAACGCGCTGCGGGCCGGGTACGACGCGCTCGAACACGGCACGTTTCTGGACGACGAAGCGATCGAGATGATTCTCGAACGCGATGTTCCCGTCGTTCCCGCGCTGTACTTCGAGAAGGCGAGCGTCGAGAACGGCCCGACGCTCGGAATGCCACAAGCGGTGATCGACGGTCACATCGAGACGCTGGAAGGCGGAGCCGAAAGCTGCCGACGCCTGCTCGCCGCCGGAGGCCGCATCGGCATGGGTGGCGATTACGGATTCGCCTGGAATCCGCACGGAGACTACGCGAAAGAGCTGACGTTCTTCGTCAACGATGTCGGTTTCAGCGTGCTCGATACTCTGAAGTGCGCCACGAAAACCGGCGCTGAAATCTTCGGCCGCGGCGACGAACTCGGAACGCTCGAAGCCGGCAAGCTGGCCGACGTGCTGATTGTCGATGGCGACGTCGCGGCCGACATCTCGCTGCTGGAAGACCGATCGAAGTTCATCGCTGTGCTGCAGGGCGGCGTGGTCAAGGCCGGCGCAATGGCGCCTCGCTGGCCTGTGTGATCGGTGGAGCCCTGACACGACCACGCTTCGCAGCCGTCCCGCGACGCGAAAGCGAGTCAACATGTCAGCGGAAGTCATTCTTCGCAAAATTCATCCGTCTGGCCTGCCCGCCAGGACTGCCACCACCAGTCGGCGGTTTGCCTCGTTCGGTGCCCGGTCTGCCGATAGAATCCCGCACCCTGTGGCGACCGGACGTATGGCTCACTTTGGTTTCCCGGCCTTGCGGCGGGCTCATTTTCCGGCGTGCTGCGCGAGCGACCGAAACAACACAGCACCCATCCGTGCTTCGCCAGTCCACCCGTCTTTTCTCCGTTCTTCACGGTTATTTCAGACAGGATTTTCAACCATGTCTCGTTTGTTGAGCATCTTCCTGCTCGGACTGACACTTTCCTTGCTGTCCGGTTGCGGAAATGACAGCACTGAAAAGTCCCCGGAATCAGTTGCCGCGAACGACCTCGGTGCCGCCGCTCCTGACACTCCTGAAACCGGTTCGGCCACGACCGACGGTTCTGCGGGTTCAGGCAGCGCCGTCTCCTCTGCCGTTTCGAACACAGTCAAGACACTGGCCGACCCGGTGGCAGCGACTCCGGACAAACCGGCCTGGCCGGAACGCGAGACTCTGAGTGGCAACTGGCTGCTTCGCGTGTTTCACGTCCTGTCACAGTCGCAGCAGGATCTGCCCCCGCAACTCGGTGAACGTCCTGTTGTGCTGCTGACTCTTCAGCCAGGTGAAGGCGATGCAGCAGACTCACTGGAAATCATCGCTGCGCGCGACGAGTTCGAGGTTGCCGTCAACGCATCCGGGTCGATTGACGGAGATCGACTTGTCTTTGAAGGCAAGCGGCAGGACGGCGCGCGTGCCTTTCTGTTTGAAGGCCGGCGTGCCGCAGATGGAGCCATTGTCGGGTCGATTGTCTTCGCCAATGGCAGCGCTCAGTCAGCGCGAATCGTCCCGACAGACGAACGAACGTTCGTACGTGTGCCCGCGTTTGACCCTCTGCCGGAAACTCTGGAGATGATGAAACTCGCGAACTCTCCCGTTCTGGACGAAGACACGCGACTGTTCGTCGAGAAGTATCCGACAAGCCCGATCGCCACCATCGCCTGGCGACAGTTGATTCAGAAAGCGGCCGTCGATGGAGCATCCAGCAAGCGCATTGCAGAACTGGTCGACGAATTCTGCGCCAGTCAGACGGCCTGGTCAGAACGACTCGGGCGTCTGGCGAGGTTCGAAACGTTCGTCCTGCTGATTGCGACGGGCTTCGATCCGTCCTGGTGCCTGAGTCAGGTCAATTCAATTAAGACAGACCTCAAGCAGGACCCCGAACTGGCGTCTTACATTCCCCAGCTTGAGCATGCCCGGCTGCAGTGCCTCTACCGTCAGACGCTGATGCTGTTCACCTCAGAAAAAGACGAAGACAAGCAACAGGCCCGGAAACAGGTACTCGAACTCTTTAAAGAGAAGCCCTACGAACCGATGCTGACCATCGCGATGGCGGATGATGCTCGCGACAAAGGTGACATCGATCAGGCGATTAAGCTTTACGCCGAACTGGTCGCGCTGCCATTTCAGGAGCGGATTCTGCAGCAGCTTTACAGCCAGAGTGCGGTTAAGAAAATCCTGCCGACCGAACGACTCTCCAGCCTGTGGAAGGAGAAGCACGGCAGCACCGACGGGCTCGACGAGTTCATTCAGAAGACTTACGACGACAATCTGCTGACGTTTGTGACGGAAACATTCGACGAACGTCCCGCCGATTCCGGCACGCACACGGCCCTGCTCGAACACTTTACAGGCACGCGTTGCGCTCCGTGCATCGCTTCCGACATTGCCCTCACCGGACTCGATCGCACGTATCCGAAATCAATGGTTGTCGCCCTGCGGTATCACCTGCACATTCCGGAACGTGACCCAATGACAAACGAAGACAACGAGGCCCGATTTTTCAACTACTACCGATCCCCCACGACTCCGTCCCTGTTTCTGGACGGCATTCCGGTCGAAGGCATCGTTGGCAGCTTCACGGACTCCGCAAAGAAGTACAGCGCCATCCGCGACATGCTCGTCAGTCGCTATTCGCTGAAAACAGAAGCGACCATCAAGCTGTCCGCCAGCCGCCAGGGCGACACGATTACCGTCGCCGCCACAGTCGCCGGCGCGGACCTCTCAAACGAACGACTGCGTCTGCGGATTGTGCTCGCGGAGAATGAAATTCCCTTCCTGGGATTCAACGGAGTTCGTACCCATTCGATGGTCGTTCGCAAGCTGCTTGGCGGCGATCGCGGCATCGCCGCGGCTGACGATCAGCTTGCTTACCAGGGGACGGTCAACGTCACCGAACTGCGCGACAGCCTGCACCAGTATCTGACTCAGTACGAGCAGAACACCGGCGTTGAATTTACATCGATGCCGCTGGACCTCGAACAGCTCTCGGTCGTCGCGTTCATTCAGGACGATTCGAGCCACGAGATCCTGCAGACATCATTTGTGCCTGTTCAATCTGGTGCTCCCGCGAGCGAGTAGCATCAGTTCGACCGTCAACCAGGAGTCGAAGCGAACTGCCGGAGTAGACTGGTGAGGATTCAGCCTGCGCCACTGCGACTCTGTCAACAACTGTGCGGACCGCCGTTGAACTCTCAAGGCACAGCGACGCGGTGAAGCAGTCAGAACCCGATGGCACACAAGCCGTAGCGTCCGCCGGACGCCAGCTCAGAATTATTCATCACCGACTTGAGAAGGACGCATCGTGCCCTCCGATCCAGTCAGCATCGATCAGTACCGCTGCGGCACGGGATGCCCGCTGCTGTTCATCGCCGGACCGTGCGTCATCGAAAGCGAAGAGTTCATTCTCGATGTCGCTCAACGCCTGGCTGAGATCGCCGCCGATCTCAACATCGCGCTGGTCTTCAAATCCAGTTTCGACAAGGCCAATCGCACGAGCATTCACAGCTTCCGAGGCCCCGGTCTTGAACGCGGTCTGCAGATCCTCGCAAAGGTCAGCCAGAGAACTGGTCTGCCGGTCACAACCGATATTCACGAACCGTTTCACGCCGGGCCGGCCGCCGAGGTCTGCCGCATCGTCCAGATCCCCGCGTTTCTTGCCCGCCAGACAGATCTGATCAAAGCTGCTGCGGATGCAACGCTGAAACATGGCAGCGTCATCAACGTCAAGAAGCCTCAATTCATCGCTCCGGAAGATACGGCGCATATTGTCCGCAAGTGCGAAGAAGCCGGTCAGTCGAACATCCTGCTGACGGAGCGCGGCACGACATTTGGCTACGGTCGGCTGGTCAATGACATGCGAGCGATCCCGATCATGCACGCTACGGGTGCGCCGGTCATCTTCGACGCGACGCATAGCGTGCAGATGCCTGGCGGCGCAACGACCGGTGGCCAGCGTGAGATGGTTCCTATCGTCGCCCGCGCTGCTGTCGCCGCTGGCTGCCACGGAGTCTTTATCGAAACGCACCCGGACCCGGACAACGCCATGAGCGACGGTCCCAACATGGTCCGCCTCGATCAACTTCCGCGGCTGCTGCGACAACTCGTCCGCCTGCGAGAAACTGTCCTCGAATGCGAAGCCGACGCTGAGTGACTTTCGGCGGCGAACAGCAACCGCCTCAAACCAAACGCCAATCCGTTGACCACGATTTTTCCGATGCCTGAACATCTTCAGATTCCAAACGCCGCCCCCCGCAGGACACGCGCCGCGCTGCCCTGGCTGTCACAGTCGGCCTGCCTGCTGCTGTGTCTGATCCTCGCCGGCTGCAACTCGTCCACGACGCCGAAGCCGGGTGGTACCGGTCCCGCTGGCAAGTCCACATCGGCACCCGCCGTTGTCTCGCTCGACAGTTGCCTGGCGGAACTGCAGCCCAACGAGTTCGGGATCAACGTCCCGGTCGATCTGCCACTTTCGGCACTCAATGAATGGGGCAGCGCCGACCTCGCCGATCGATTGAACCCGCTCGTCGACGAAGAACTGCTCCGCGACGATCTGTCGCAACTGCTTGATGAGCCGCAGGTCGAACGAGTCCTGCGGCGACGCTTTGTCACACGCGACGCAACCCACGCACGCGATGCCATCTGGGCTCAGCAGGCAGTCACGCACGTCCGCCCCGAGAATGACACCGCCGCAAGCCGCATTACTGCACTGTTCTACTACACGGTCGACACAGTCAGGCTGTCTCCCGAGTCCACTGACGAGCTGCCGCTCGGCCCGTTCGAAACCGCGTATTTCGGCAGGGGTAGCGCTGCCGCACGCGCCTGGGTTTTCAGTACGCTGCTCAATGAACTGCGAGTCCCGGCGGCGATCCTCACATTGCCGGAAGGCAGCGATGCGGCAGAAACGCCCCGCCTCGTTGGCGCTTTGCTCGACGGCCAACTGCATCTGTACGACGTGGCCCTGGGTCTCCCGATTCCCGCACCGGAAACGACCAACGATCAAGAGTCTTCCGTCCTGCCTCAGTCTGTCGCCAGCCTTGCACAGGTGATGGCCGACGAGTCCCTCCTCAGACAGCTCGCCACCGAAGGACGACCCTATCCGGTCACTTCCGAAGCACTTAAGCAGGCAACGGTCGAGATCATCGGCGATACAACGCTCTGGTCACGTCGCATGGAGGGCTTGAGCGAGGCACTGACGGGCGACCAGGCCGTCACGCTGTATCGTCCTCTGGTTTCCACAGGCGATCTCGATGGTGCTTTCGATTCAATCCGTGACGCCGTCAACGGAATCATCCCAGCCGACCGGATTCGCGTATGGCCCTGGCCCGAAGCACGCCGCGAAGCGCGTACGGCATTGACTGCGGAGCAGGCCGCTCTGCTCACTGAGCTGGATCACCCCTTTCAGACGCCACTTCCCATCGTCAGCATCGGCCCCGAAGTGATCACCGTCGGCAAACAGATACAGGTTCCACAACTGCACGTCGGCAACGGCTGGCGCTTGCAGCTTCAGGCGCGCATCAGCCAGCTTCAGGGCAGGACGTCAAATGCCATCGAACTCTACACGCGCATTCAGAGTTTTGAACTGCTGCCTCCGACAATTGATCCGAGCGTTGTGAACGGGCTGCCTCCGGATCTTGCGGCACAGTTCGGTTCCGGCCAGCCAGAGGTCAAAGCGCAGCTTTCGATGGGTCTGCCGGAAGAAGTTCGGCTTGCCCATCTCCAGGCTGGAACAGCGGCTCAGTTCTGGCGCGCCGCCTGCCAGTTCGAGAAACGCAACTGGAGCATCGCCGCCCGCGACTTCGACACGTTTCTGCGCGATTCACCCAACGGTGAATTCTCCGGCCAGGCCCGCTATCTCGGAGCCATCGCTCAAGCAGGCAACGGTCAGTATCGACGGGCCAGCGCATTTCTGAATTCGATCAGCCAGGAGGCACCAGAATACGCCGCAGCTCAATACCTCAACCGCCGCTGGTCCGGTCGTAGCGACACCGGGAAGTAGCTCGCATCAATCACAGTGGTAAGACCGCCGAGTCTCAGCGGTCTGGCCCTGCGGCAATCAATCTGCCGATGCTGCCATCTCACCGTGCTGGCTCCGCTGACCCGCAGTGTGCGTCAGACAGACGCACGCACTCGATGCCCGCCCGATGCCAACTGGTCGGCCGGCACATGGCCACCGTCTTCCAGTTCGTAAGCGACGCGGCAGGTCGCCAGATATTCGCGGACCTGACCAGCAGCGAGTCGAGTTGCCTGATGCACAACCCGCACGCCGTGAATCTTTCGCAGCGAATCAGAAGCCTCGCGAAAGACCTGCTGAACAGCGTCTTCCCACCCAGCCTGGGACGTTCCCACCAGTTCCACGACTTTGAGTACGGCCATCTCTGATCCTCCTTTTTGACGCGACAGGCAATCCATTCATAGCTGCCGCGACAAAACACGGACAGCCTGGATGAGCCGAATCGGCTTTCGGTACGTCTCCTTCCAGACAATTGCCGGGCGGTCTTTCGTGATCACGGCACACTGCCACTCGGCAACGGCTTCGTCTTGAAACCAGAACAGTGCTCCTGCGATGCGTATTTCGCGCAGACCGGTAAATCTTCTGCAAGACCAGACTTAACAGGCACACAGAGAATTCACGCGTTGCTCAAATCTGAGAACACGGCCTTCTCAACTCAACCGTCAGTCACAGCTATTAGGCGTCAACGCTGCTGTCTCAGGAAGCTGCTCAGCTCCTCAACATTCTCACTGAAGACCTCGCTTGAGATGTACTGATCACCTGGGCGGAACTTCGGCTGGCCAGGTAAGGGTTCGTTATCGAACGTCGAAATCCAGCGTCCTTCGGTGTCGAGTGACTTCACGATTGCCTCGACTCGCTCCTTCCGATTAACCGCTTCCGCAGCCTGCCCCTGTCCACCGCTGCTGAGACTTCCCGACTTCGCCTGCTGATACCACTGCTCGATCAGCGCAATCTCAGACGCGACCTTCCAGCCATAGTGGCTCGGCAGTTTTGAATCGTCGTACGTCAGCGAGTAGTCGCGTCCGTCGCGTGCCATATACAGCGGTCGGTTCGTTTCCAGCGCGTAATAGCGGGCCAGTCGGCCGTCAGGCAGCAGCGAACGTTTGAGCCACGCGACTGCTCGCGGGACAGGTTCGAGATACTTCGTGTCGCCGGTGTACTCGCTGATTGTCAGCAACGTCCTGAGCACATCCTGTGATTCGCGGCCGGCAACGGCTGCCGGCTCGAACCGTCGCGCCCAGATCGGGTGCATGTCGTAACTGTATTGCTGCGCCCAGCCGGGCTGAGGTTCTGGCAACTGCGCGATCAGCAGAAAATCGCCGAGCCGACGAATCGCCGCGAGGTAGCGCTCGTCTTTGTAAACCCGATGCGCAGCCAGCAGAGTCTCGCAGACATCACCCGCCAGGCCGTCATTGAGCGTGTACATGTCCCAGTACTCCTTGATGCGGCCCTCGGTCCGCCAGTCGTACTTCGGGAAACTCGCTTTGATGACGGGCTGCTGCGTTTTGACCGGCACTTCATCCCAGCCCTGAGGAAATGCGCCATTGGCAAACTGCGCGGCCAGCAGCGCATCGAGCGCCACTTGAACCGATTCATGAATCGCCTTGTGCTTGAAATTGTGAGCCTTGTCGGCGTGAATCAGAAACCGGATGGCCGTCTCCGACTGCCCGTCATCCAGCGATGAAAAATTGCGGCCCCTGCCCTTCCCGTTTCGATACTGTCCGACCTGCTTACCTCGCGGATCGAAGTCGACGCAGTTCGTCCAGGCACCGGATTCCAGTTGCCCGTAAATCAGAGCAATGGCCGCATCGGTAGCCGCATCGAGGTATGCGCGATCGCCAGTTGCGTCAAACGCGCTGAGAAACGCCAGCGCAACGGTGGGCGTCCCTGGGGGCTGTACCCAGATCTGGTCATCGCTCGCCACACCTTCACCAAGACGCCGCTTCAGATCGACCGAGTAGAAGTAGACATAGCCACCATGCCGCGCGACCTTCTGGTGATAAAACGTGGCAGCCTGCTTCAACGCGTTTGTTGCCTGTTCGCGCAACGCGGCCGAATCATCAGCCGCGGCGAGACGAAGCTCGGCACTAAAGCAACTCAAGCAGATCGACAACCCACTCACAATCAAAGCCACACATTTCATTCTTCCGGACTCCTCACTTCTCTGAGGGACGCCAGCAGGAAAACGCCAATGGCCAGCAGGCCGCCGCATTGAGCGACGCCCCACCACAGCGGCATTCCCGACAGCACGTCAACGGGGACCAGCAGAGCTGCCAGGACGCTCAACAGCGTGGCGAGACAGCGAATCACCGCGGCACAGCGTACGACGTGATACGACAGAAAAACCAGCAGGGCGCCCAATAGCGCATGCAGCAGCGACACCGAGCGAACGAGGTATTCGGTCGTCGCGTGCCGCGGCATCCCGCCGAGCCCCAGCGCCGCGTGAGCAGCCTCGATCAACGACCAGGGCAGAAAAGCAACCACGACAGCGAGGCTGTCAAGCAGTCCGACAAAACGCAGCGTCAGAGCAACTCGCCGAATACGAGACTCGACGACGACAGAATTCGACATCTCGGACGGACCATCCATCCTGAACTTTCAGCGGCAAGGAACGATTCGATGGCGAGGAACAAATCAGATTCGCCATTGTTGAGTCCCGTCAGCGCGCAGAAAAGCGGCCGGATCAGAGACCCGGCCGCTTCGCACAGGAGGAGCACTCGCACGCAGCGAGTTTCCGCAGACGGTTTCCCGTCTGATTTTTCAGTACGGCAGATTGAGCAGGACTGACTCAGCCGCGTTTACTCGGCTCGAAAGCCGGCGCGCCGCACTTCACCACCGGCGGCCGGCACGTTCAATGCTTCCGGTGGCGCAGGCGGCACGGCGGGCATCGGAGCCGCTTCCGGTTCAATCGGCGGCGGTCCCGGTTCAGTCGACTGTGGTGCGGCCTGAGGCTGACTCGGAATCTGATCGAGTGGCACATAGACATCGGTCAGCGGTACCCAGCGAGTGTAGGAACCGTCCGGACCGGGAATGCAGTGCCGCACGTGCCACGTCTTCGGATGCGGCGGGTTCGGCAGAATGTTTTTCGGCTGCCATGTTGGCACGTGCTGATAGGAGTAGCCCATCTGCGTCGTATCCGTCGGCTGAGCGATGATCGGGTATCGCTTCGCCACAACGCGGGCATTCGAGTTCTGACCGTACCACGTTGTCGGGTAATACTTCTGGTAGGTCACGTTCTGACGCGGGATGACGTGCTTTGCCGGCGCCGACCAGCCGTAGTCAGGCGCGACTCCGTAGTAGTCGGGGTCGAGTACCCAGCGAACGGCAGGTGGAGTCCACATGCCTTTGCCACCGGGACAGTTCGTATCCGCGCAGTAGTCGCAGGTTCCGTGAAACGGACACGGCATCCAGGTCCAGTAGGTTGGATTCGGAGCCCGTCGCTGCTGACTGGGCATGACGGCATAGATCGGTTGATCACCGGCCTGAACTCCGCCGACATAGGCGACGCCGTCATCGTCCGCACTGACGGTCGAGCCAAAAATGGCTGTTCCCAGCAGCGTCAGAACAGTCATGGGCAGTAAGTATCGAATCTTCATGGTCGAGTTCCTGAGTCGGTTAAGGATCTCGGGACGACTGCGGACGCCAGGCAGCCTGAAACCGCCTGAAATCCCCTCGCGACATTTCGACAGCCGCGAAGGCCGCCCTTCAAAGGCCGCACCGTCTAGCGGCGTTGCAGTGAGAGATTGGAAATCGGAGTCACACGGCTCGCCGGAGTTCCCCAACTGTAGTTGTACTGGTACCGAACATTCGGCGCGAGTGGCACGGCCGTCGGAACACCCGTTGCCGGCGCGGCGTAAAGCTGCGTGTCCCGCTGGTCGTAGTAGCTGGGATCCGTCGCGTAAACCCGCTTGTAAACACCGAACGGCGGGCAGCCTTCGCCGCAGCAGCCGCTGGGAATGAAGTAGTTCAGCTTGTTGTGCAACTGCGCATTCCATACCTGATTGCGGTACGCACGGCGGCAGTTCGATCGGTACTGCTGGTTGCTCCACCAGTCATGCACCATTCCACTACCCTGGCAGTCATCCAGTCCGCACATGCCTTTGGCCCGGCATTTCAGCCCGTGCAGGTCGCGCTTCAGATCGCCGATTGTATAGCCTCGCCCCATACAGACTTCGGGGCTCAGGCAGTTACTCGGACACGTCAGACACGGCATTCCATTGCAGCCGGCGTTGCCGCCCGAGTTGCAACCGTTCGCAGCGCAGGCACCTGAGCGGCACGCTCCGTCACTGCTGCAGCCGGCCCCGTTGCTTCCGCATTGGCCACCTGCTCCACACGCCACCGCGGGGCCGCAGCCGCCGGGACGGCAGCCAGCCACCGGAACGCGAGCGACTCCCTCATCCACTGGCGCCGCTGCGGGAGTCTGTTCTGCAGCCGCGGGTGCGGCCTCGTCGCCGGGCAACGGCGGTGCGGGGACATTTTCCTGTGCGAAACTCACTG
>WGMU01000101.1 GCA_016124895.1 bacterium | reverse complement strand
CGCGGACGATTCGGCGACGATCGTTGAGTTCGGATGATTGAGACGGCGGAAACGGGCGAGCATCTGGCCGACGCGGATCGACGGGATGACTCGGCCGCGTTCGTCGAGAAACCAGCAGCGGGCTCCGTCGTCGTCGATCAACACGCCCAGGTGCGCCTGCTTCGAGATGAGTCGGCGGCTGAGTCGCTTCAGCAGGACGTCGTGTTTCAGCGGCTGGTTGACTGCCGCCAGCGTTTCGACTTCGGACAACTGGCACGGCAGTTCGGCGAACAGTTTGCGCAGTGTTCGACGAACTGGTCGCGGCCGAGCGGCGCAGACGACTCGCAGTGGTCGCAGCGCGTGAAAGTGTTTCCACAGCCCGGCTTCGTATGGGACCAGTGCCTGGAACGACTGCTGAAAGCCGGCTCGGCGCGTCGGACGAGCGACTCCTGCGGCGACTCGGCGGGCGACGTCGTCGAGCCCTGTGTCGAGTGACAGCGGCAGCGCTCCGTCCGCGACCAGATCGAGACCCGTTGACGACGCTCCGCAGCCGGAGCCAGTCACAAAGATGCCGCCGGCTGTCTGCAGGTGAGCGACGGCGAACGCAAAGCACGGCCGCGAGACGAGACCAACGTCGGTCACCGGGCAACCCATCATGCGCAGGGCGTCGATCACGGCAGTCAGGACGGCTGGCGACGACGGGCGTTCGTCATATCCGACCACGATCGATGGTCCGCGTCGCGCTGGCTGCGACGTCCGGCGCGTTTCGCTCCGACCCGCAAGCGGAATCTGCTCCCACAGCGTGCTGGCAAACGCTTTTGCAATCCGGGCGGCGAGGACCGGAGTGAACTCGTTCAGAAAGACACCGCGGACACCGTCCGATTGAAATACTGACGGCGTCGAGCCGCGGCGCTCGACCTGCTGGATCCGTTCGATCGTCTGCGGCGGCAGTTGTCCAGTGTCGTGCCGATGCTGGCACTGTCGGCACGCCGGATAAAACGCGGACAGTCGCGACAGATGAATGGACCGTGAAATCGGATGCCGTTCGCCAGGGCAGCGGTACTGCGTCTCGGCCGGCAGTTCGATCAGTGGACCGGTGATCGGAGCCTGAGGATCGCCGAGGGCGACGTTCGCCGATTGCTGCTCGGATCGTTCCGGATCCTGGCCGCTGGATACTTCCATGCTGAACTGCCGAGAGTAGGGCCGGTTCCCACCGGCCGGATGGTGATGTTGAATCCCGTCGGTCGTTGATGAATGATCCGCACTCACAGAAGATTTCGGCCAGTGGGAACCGGCCCTGCTGCGTTTCGATCTACGCGGTCAGCCGCGAGGCCGGGAATCCTAGTGCGACTTGCTTTGGAGCCACCAGACGGATGCACGCGACCGAGTTTCTGCAGAAGCCGCCCGAAACGCTGCCGAGCGTCATCGTGCTCGTCGGCGACGAACGGGCGCTGAAACTCAGCGTCGAACAGGCGATCGTCGCGGCGACGCTTGAAGGGGACGACGATGCTCCGACGAAGTTTGCCGGGCGCGATGCCGATCTGAAGACAGTGCGTGACGAACTTCTGACCGTTTCGATGTGGGGCGACCTCCGCGTCGTCATCGTTGAGGACGCCAGCGATTTCGTCTCGAACAACCGGGCGGCCCTCGAAACCTACGCGGAAAAACCGGCGAAGAAGTCGCTGCTGATTCTCGACGTCAAATCGATGCCGAAGAACACGCGGCTGTACAAGATCCTTGCGAAGTCGGGGCTCGTCGTTGACTGCACTGAGCTGAAGGGAGCGGCGCTGAATCGCTGGATTGTGGACGCGGCAAAGTGTCAGTACGGCAAAACGATCGATGCCGCGGCTGTCGGGCTGCTGATCGAACTCGCCGGGCCGAATCTCGGGCTGCTCGATCAGGAGCTCTCCAAGCTCGCGTCGTACGTCGGCGATCTGCCGAACATCGATGCCGACGCGGTACGGCGGCTTGTCGGAGGCTGGAAAGCCGAGACCACGTGGGCGATGACTGACGCTGTGCGCGACGGACGGCTCGGCGACGCACTGACGGCACTCGACAAACTGCTCAACAGTGGCGAGTCCCCATACCGGATCCTCGGCGGCGTCAGTTACGTGTTCCGGAAACTGACCGTTGCGACCGAGCTGTCCCGGCAGGGGATCAATCTGAAAACCGCGTTGAAGCAGGCCGGCGCGTTTCCGCACGAGGTCGACCCGGCGAGCGCCTACCTGCGCCGCATCGGACGTCCCCGCGCCGAGCGGATTTCGAACTGGCTGCTGACGGCTGATACTTCGCTGAAAGGCGGCAGCCGAATCTCTGAACGTGCCCAGCTCGAACTGCTGCTCGTCCAACTCAGTGGCCAGACGGCCGTCTAAATCAACGAACCCGATTATGTAACACCGGATTCGGCGTCTCTCTGTGGCACGGACAATCCTGGCCGTGACAGCCGACGACCACGGACAGGATTGTCCGTGCTACCGGAATCGTTTCGAGTGTACTGAACGCTTCCCGTACCCGAGTCAGACAATCGCACTCGTTGATTCAGAAGAAGGCTGGACGGAATGACCTGGCAGTTCCGAAGCCTTGACCCGCCCCCCCCTCGCGTCGCTTCCGTTCGTATCAGTATCGGCTTACGCTTGCCCGCCTTTCGTCCCGCTGACTCACGAATCGAGGCGTGCTGATGTTCCTGGCCGAAGAGTTTCTTGGATTGCACATTGCGGACTGGATTGTTCTCGCAGGCTATTTCGTCGTGATTGCCGGGATCGGCATCTGGTCGATGAGGAAGGTCCAGGACATGTCCGACTTCTTCATGGGCGGCCGGCGGTTCGGCAAAGTTTTCATGATGTTTTTCGCGTTTGGTTCGGGCACCAGCAGCGAGCAGGCTGTCAGTGTCGCTGCGGGATCCTTCCGGTACGGGCTCGCGGGAATCTGGTATCAGTTTCTGTGGCTCTGGGCGACGCCGTTCTACTGGATCGTCGCGCCGGTCTTCCGTCGAATGAGAGCACTGACGACAAGCGACTTCTTCGAAGCCCGTTATAGCACCTCGACCGCGACCCTGTATTCGCTGATCGGGATCGTCATGGCGATCGTCTTTATCGCTGGAGGTCTGTACGGCGCGGGCGAGATGATTGAAGGGCTGGCCGGTGGCACGAATCCGGCAACCGGCAAACCGTTTTTTCCATCGAGCTACGCAATCGCCGGGATGACGGTTCTGTTCGTCGCATACGGCATGGCCGGCGGACTGAATGCGGCCATCGTGACAGACTTCCTGCAGGGCGTCCTGACGATTGTCTTTTCGTTTCTGCTGCTGCCGTTCGCTCTGAAAGTCGCAGCGACCGTTTCAGGAACGGACAACGGATTCGCGGCGCTCGCTCAGGGACTGCCGGGACGTTCCGGCGAGGAAATTCTCAGCATGACGCTGACCGAAGAATTTCTCATTCGCACCGGTGCTGAGCCCATCACGCTGTTCTATGTCATCATGCTGTCGATCGGAGGACTGATCGGCATTGTCGTTCAGCCACACATTATGGGCGTCTGCGGAGCGGGAAAGACGGAATTCGAAGGCCGTTTTGGCTTCACGTTCGGCAACTTCATCAAGCGGTTCTGTACGATCGCGTGGACGTTTACCGGACTCGCCTGCATCATCATCTATCTGAGTCCCGGCACGAGTTACCTCAGCCCCGAGCGTCTCGCCGAACTGCAGGCCGATCCGGACAAGTTGAAAGCGTTCGCAAATCAGGTCTTCGGGCTCGCTGCTCACGACATTCTGCCGACGATTCAGTACGGGCTGGTCGGTCTGCTGATGGCCTCTCTGCTGGCTGCGGTGATGAGCACCTGCGACGCGCAGATGGTCGTGGGCTCGGGTCTGTTTACGGAAAACATTTACCGGCGTTTCATCCGGCCAGATCAGTCTTCCGCTCACTACCTGATGGTCGGCCGCCTCGCGAGTCTGGGAATTGTCGGCCTCTCGCTGGTGATGCTCACGCAGTTCGACAACGTGATTCAGGTGCTGACAACTTACATTCAGGCCATTCCGGCTTTCATGGGTCTGGCGTTCTGGCTGGGCATTACCTGGCGCGGTTACACGCCCGCCGGTGTCTGGGCCTCGACGCTGGCGACCGCGGTTGCCTGGTACCTCACGCAGGCACACACTCCGTTCGGCCTGATTGCCGGTCTGGGAGATTCCGACTTCCTGCAGCAGAACATCGACTATCTGCCTGGAATGTTTCGCGCGGCGCTATACGACATTGCTCCTGACATGATGGTGGCAAAGCTGGACAGTGCGACCGGCGCGGTGCTCTCCGTCAAAACCAGTGTACCGTGGCAGATCCTGATCTACCTGATCGCAGGAGCTGTGTGCGGAATCGTGGTCAGCCTGCTCAGTCGCCGCACCTCAGATGAAAAACTGAACCACTTCTTCAAACTGATCCGCACGCCCGTTCGTGCAGGAGAGGTTGTCGCCGCTCCCTGCACGCTGCCAGAGGATCATCTTCCGACAGAAGAAGGCAAGCTGCTGCCGTTCGCGGACCTCGAAATCCCGCGACCGAGCAAAGTCGGCATCGTCGGCTTCGTGCTCGCCTGGTGTATGGTTGGCATGATTATCTGGCTGACTGGTTATCTGGCCGGTTTAAGGTGACGAACTGTTTGCTGCTGAGTGACAACGTGTGTCGGTCGTGAACGCTGTCTGTCGATGGCCTTTCAGTTGGCGTCACTGATGCAGAACGGGACGCGTGGTTCTCACCGGAGTAAAGCGTCAACTCCGGTACATACCGCAGGTATCACGGGTTCTGACCTGCTCGCCTGATCCGTCAGCGAGGCCACAATCGGGCTGCAAGTGGAGCTTGACAGGCTGGGTGGCGAACTTCATGATCACACCGTCGCATGCCGTAGTAGACGCTGATCGGTTGCGTTATCGGCTGTCGATTCTGTCTGCGGGCTCCGACGTGCTCGGCTGGATACTCGAACGGCTGATCTGCTGTTCTGAACGGGTTCCAGCGTCGTCGAACTTTCCGCGTTCCTCAGTTCGTTTCGATCAAACTGGAAGCCGAAGTAATGTCAGCAGGTCATCGCCGGTTGGACATCGAGGAAGTCGGTGACGTCACCGTTGCGAAGTTCGTGGACAAGAAGATCCTCGACGAAGGCAACATTCAGATCATTGGCAACCAGCTCTTCAGTCTGGTTGAAGAAGAGGGCCGGCAGAAGATCGTGCTCGATTTTTCGAATGTCGAGTACCTGTCCAGCGCTGCTCTCGGCAAGCTGATCACGATGGACAAGAAGGTCAAAGCGGCAAAGGGCAAGCTACGTCTGTGCAGCGTCCGTCCCGACATCTATGAAGTGTTTGCGATTACTAAACTGAACAAACTCTTCGACATGCGGGAAAACCAGGAACAGGCTCTCGAGGGCATGTAAAGGATCACGGTGGCCTTGGCCGCCGTGATACTGTCGGGCCAGAAACTCCTCGCAAGCTCGGTGTGCCCTTGAGCCATGTCGAATCCTGAAGAATTCAGCGAACGCATCCCCAGCGACACGGCACGCGGTCGTGAAGTGCAGGAGCAGATCGTTGCCGGAATGGAGCAGCGCGGATTCTCGCCACGGGATGTCTTCGGAGTCCGCCTGGCTCTCGAAGAGGCACTGGTCAATGCGATCAAACACGGTAACCGGATGGACCCAGCCAAGTCCGTTCAGATCGACTGGAGCCTGTCGGATTCAGAAGTCCACATTGTCATTGAAGACGAAGGCGGAGGATTCGATGTCAATGAGGTCCCGGACCCAACCGACGACGAGAATCTCGACAAGCCTGGTGGGCGCGGCATCATGTTGATGCGGTCCTTTATGAGTCTTGTCGAATACAACGACACAGGAAACCGGTTGACGCTCGAAAAACGCAAAGATGAAGTCGACGAAGATTAAGGGCCGTGGACATTGCCGTAGGTGAGCCTGGCTCATTGATGTGCAGGAACTCGGCCGTAGGGATTCGTCCTGAAGCAGGTTCAGCGGAATGCAAATCAGCTGATCAGAGACCACTGACACGTCCGGTTCGCCGCTCAGGACATCACTATCTCAATTTGTCCTGGGAATGAAGATCTGAGCCTGGCGATGTCTTGATCGAACAACGAACGATCTCTAATCTTCGCCGCATCATTCCCCTGTAGCTCAATCGGTAGAGCGAGCGGCTGTTAACCGCTAGGTTCTTGGTTCGAGTCCAAGCGGGGGAGCTTTCTCGTCGTTTACTCGAACCAGACGAGAATCGGTTAACACGACGGAGTCGGTGCCCTCAGGGGTGTCGACTCCGTTAGTGTTTTCTGCCCAAGGATTTCCGTCGTCGGTAGGGGAGTCGGGGTCGTCTTGGCTGAGGCCAAAGCCCCGATCGGGACGGACCTCCGGGAAAAGTCGCATCGCGTAGGTTCCGGTCTTGCCCTTTGGGTCGTCGGAGTGCAATTCGATGACTTCAACGTAATGCCGCAGGATCAGCAGGCGTTCTTCATGGGTCGCCGCATCGAGCAGTTCGCCCACGTCGGCCCATGTACGGATAAAGGCCTTGGCGTCGTCGCTGATCCTTTGCATCGGCTCCTGACGCTTGCTGATCTCCATGAGCCTCCGACCGAGTTCCTTGTCCTCCCGTTCCAGCCGGGTGAGTTCAGTCTGCACGCTGTCAATTCCGGCCGCACCAAGAGACTTCAGGACTTCGACAAGTCTACCGATATCGGCTTTCGTCTTCTGCCGCTGGCGGCGGACAACGTCTCCTTCTCGCCGAAGCGTCTCGGATTCAGAGTCCAGACATGAAAGTGCGTGCTGCACAATCCGCTCGCGGGCTTCGATGACGCTTCCGAGTTCACGAATCCGCTCGATCACCGCGTTCTCCAACGCCTCGGCCGGAATCCTCGGCGAAGCACAGGAGTATTTGCCGCCCTCGTGGTTTTGACGAGTGCAAACGTAGTAGTAGTGCGTCGAACTCCTCCCGTGGGCCACTGCTCCGGTCATGTGAGCACCGCAGGAGCAGCGGAGAAGTCCCGACAACAGGTACTGGCGGGCACCCTCTGCTCTGCGTTTGATGTTCTTCCGCCGCTTCAGACTCTCGCCGATCTGAACCTGCACGCGGTCGAATTGTTCCTTTGTGATGATCGGGGGGTGGTTTCCGTCGTGTACGGCATCGCCCCATCGCATTTGTCCGATATAGACGGGGTTCTTGAGAATGCCGGTGACTTTCTGCTTCGCGAACAGGTTGCCGCCTCGCTGTTTCCCGGATCGCGTTGTATAGCTCGGATATCGGATTCCCTTATCGCTCAAACTCCTTGCGACCGCCCCCGCAGAGCCGAGCGTCTCGAATCCATCGAAGATCATCCGCACGATCGCGGCACCTTCGTCGTCAATCTCCAGCAGTCCTGGCTCGTCAGCCTTGGACCGGTAGCCGAGAATGTGTCCGCCATTCCACAACCCGCGTTCCACGCGATCTTTCATGATCGAGTACGTCCGTTCGGCGGTCATTTTTCGTTCCAACTGAGCAAATACCATGATGAGTTGGATCATGGCTTCGCCCGTCGGCATCGACGTATCAAATTTCTCACGCAGCGAAATCACATCAACGTCGTGGTCCTCGAACAGTGCCCACAGGTCCACGAAATCCTTGAGTGACCGCGTGATGCGATCCAACTTGAAGCAAATGACGACATCTACCTTGTTGGCCGCGATATCGCGCTTCAATCGCTGAAGCTGGGGCCGGTTCTGGTCCTTCGCGGATTTGCCGGCGTCGATGTAGAACTCTAATGATCCGACATTCCAGTTCTCTCGACGCTGACGAAATTCAACCTCCTGTTCGATTTCATGTTGTTGAGCAGTGAGGCTGTCGCCTTCCGTTGCTTGACGCTGCGAAGACACTCGGACGTAGCCTGCGATGCGGAGCGAACGGTCTGGATTCTTTTTACTTTTTGTTCTCCGCATGGTCTCACTCCGTTCCGGTCGTCGACGACCTTGCCGTGGTCTGTGGTTCCTCCATTGTATCGACCAGAGGTGTATTCGTAGATGGTCCTGCCGCAAGTCGTGCGAGAATTGAGCCGATCAACTGCTCACGCTGTGCTGCTCGCTGAGCAGGATCGAGCCGGGAAAGGGGATGCCGTTCATTGGGTTCCAAATCAGTGCGGAGCCTCAGAATTACCGGGACGGGGGCGCGCTGTCGCGTCGTCCGCTCGGATGGCGGCTTTGCTCGGCGTTTCGGGGTTCGGGGATTCCTGGCCATGATGTGACATTCGCGGGCAGCGGCGGATGCGTTACGGCACCCGCCGCCACCACGCGGTTCTGTTACTCTGCAAGAATTCCTGCAGGGTCGGATTGGGGAAGTGAACGGCAGGATTCCAGGTAGGTTTCCAGTTGCTGTTCACTGACACGGATTGCCCCTTCGTTGGGGCCGATGCGAAACGCGCCGAGCTTGCCGGATTCGACCAAGGCGTACACGGTCGAGATGGCCACGCGCAGCCGTTCTGCGACTTCATGAATGGTCATCATGGGGACGCACTCGCTTTCGTGGTGGCGCGGTTGTCTGCCCGCTGTTCGCGGACGGTCTGCCGCTTCTGGATGGCTTCCTTGAAGTGTTTCCAGCAGAGATAGCCGGAAAGACCATCGGTGAATTTGGCTTCAACGCCGTCCTCGGTCGTCGTGCGGCACCAGATACAGGTTCCGCCTTTGGAATCATCAACAGTTGCGATCATGGGTTTGTCCTTTCGTGGAACAGGAAGGAGAAATGTCAGCTCCGGACACGACGTCCAGTGGCTTTCGTAATGGTGATTTCGCACTGACGCCGCAGAGCCTCGTAGTGACCGATCTGGTCGTCGATGTCGTCCAGGTCTTCGGTGTACTGCTGCATGGCGGAGCGTTCCTCGCGCAGCAGATCGAGTCGTTCTTGAAAAGCGCTGCAGCAGGTCTTCGCCAGACTCAGCAGGTCGTGAATCACACTGCGGCGAAGCCTTCGGTGGTCGACTTTGGTGTTGAGGGTGATCCACTCGGCGATCGCCTCTTCGGCCGCGATGGAGAGAGCCAAAGCACGCTCCGGAGAAGCGTCGCCGGACACTGGCTGGACAAACCGGGAGACGACGACTTCCCAGAACGCGTCCAGTGCCTGATGGGTTAGTTGCTCGATGTCATGAGCCATTGAATTGGGGTGAATTGAAATAGAAGGAAAGCAGCGAACCTCGCTCACGAATGGGCGTCGACGCAGACGATGCGGTGATTGGAGTACGTCCGCAGGATCGCGCGGACTCTGCGAGTCCATGCCGGGAGCGGTTCCTCGCGCACGTACCAGCCGCTGGCGTTCGACTCGACCCGCGACCGCTCGATCCACTCGCCATGTGAAGTCACGATGGCGAATGGAGTCTTGCTGGCGAAGTCCCGGTCGTTCAGCAGCCGTGACGCGGGAGCAGTGTTCAACGCCAGGTCGCAATGCTTCGCAAACGGCCGTGGCGATCGCTTGCTGGAAATCACGCCATTGAACCGACCGCCGATCTCGTACCAATCCCAGCGTCCGTTCGGATTGTGTGAACAGAGGGCGTAGAGCCCGAGGCGATCCCGGCCACCCGAATCGCCCAGCCAGTCGGGCATTCTCTCGATGAGGGCGGCATGATCGCTCTCGGCGATTTTGTAGTGCCGGGCCATTGCCATAAGAGTGCTGGCCGAGAGATACAGCTTGTAGGGAATGACTTTCAGGTTTTCGTCGAATGGTCCCATCGCTTTTGCGATTTGGGTTTCGATGTCGCCAGTCTTGCCGATGATGACGTAGACACATGAGTGCATCTCTGAGTTGGGAAATAGAAGTAAGAAGAGCAGGCATCAATTCGGCCTCTCAAAGACCATGCAGGTATCGTGCAGGCCGGGAATGAACGAGGACCGATAGACGCGGTGTGAACTCGTCGCTCCGTGGCTGAATCGGATAATGTCGGTGCAGGCTTGCCGCAGTCCGCGTTCAAAAGCGATCCGCTTGGTCCAGTAGGTCAACGGGACGAATCCTGCGTGCCTGTCGCTGTAATCGCCCATGAGCACGGCGAGCTTGCCGCCAGGCTTCAGTACGTTTACGCAGTTGCTGAGGAGCTCGCGGTAGCGATGCAGGAAGTAGGCGAGATGAGGCGCCGTGCTCATGTCGCGCTTGTCTGCCGAGTAAACTTTTTGGCGCCAGTACGGCGGATGCAGCCAAACGAAGTCGAACGTCCAGGCAGGGTCGTAATGCGACTCATCACAGGCGTCGAAACCGAACCTGATGTCTTTGCTCGTGCAGAGCAAATTGAGTTCGCTGCAGACCTCGCGACAGGTTCCGCTGCCGGTCATGGGATCGAAGACTGTTTTCGGCTCGAAATACCGGAGCAGGTCGCGAATCAGTCGCCCTGAGCAATTGCCGGGGTAACTGCGTTCTCCCCACGGTCCGGGATCTGTCCAGTGAAACAGGCTCGTCAGGGACGGAACCCGTGAGCCGTTAACCGGGGCTTGAGGGAGAACCGCAATGCGGTTCAGGAATGCCGATGATGTGGATGCGACGGTACGCATAATGAATAAGGAATAAGGAAAGATGTAAGCTGCCTGTGATGCAGGCGAACCTGTCACTGCACGCTGCGGCCAGCCGTCAAAAGCCGCAGCCGGAGGACCGGCTTGACGGCTGCGGAGCCGCAGGCGTGCCAAGGTTCGTCGCCTGCATGAAGTCCCAAAGAGTTGCGTGAAGCAGGGGAAATGGGCCTGCTCACGCAAGAGGGGAGAGCGTCAAGGTCTGTCTCGCTGGCAGTTCCGCAGAACCGCACTACGTCGACGACTCATGAAGGATATCGAGGTGGTCACGGCCACCTCGGTATGCACTAGGCAGCGGCCTCCTTGGCCATCAAACCCGCAATCGATTCGGACGCCTGCTGACACGCGGCCACGACTTTCCCGAGAGACTCGGGATCGAAGGACTTCGTGTATCGCCAGCGTCCGTCACGATCCTTGTACGACCGTTCAAGGGTCGCACTCCAGAAGACTTTCGGCTTTCCTTGCACCAGATGTTCTCTGGCCCAAATCGAGCAACTCACGTCTTCTACACGGATCGTCACTGCGGGCTTTCGCTTCTCGTCCTGAGAAACGGTGGTCGCTTCCGTCGCGACCGGTTGTTCCGCCGACTTCGTCTCGGCAACGTCCTTGTTCTTTCGTTGAATCATCTTCTGCATGATGAGTTGGGGAAAGGGAACTAAAAAACCCAGCCGATCGATGCGGCTCTCCGTGACGAGAAACACCGATCGGACTGGCTGCTTGAAAATCACTCCTGGCTCGGTTCGGCTTCGCGATCGAGAATCCACTCCCAAGCCCTTTTCGTGAGCAGACTCACGATGGGCAGATCGTCGCGACCGAACGAAGTGGCCGTTTTCCACGAGCCGTCTTCAGCGCGATAAATCTTCTGAGCGGTCACCTTCGCGAATTCATTCTCGCCGGTCCGGTTGAAGAAAATCGCCACTTTGATCCCTTTGCGGCGAATGACGTGAACTGGCTTATTTGTTGTTGTCTCAGTCATAACTGTTTCCTGTATTTGGGGGCTACTCACGTAAAAGTCAGTTTTGCGATCAGCCGGGAAACTTGCGGATGTCGCGGAAACGCCCTGCTGTCGCAGGTTTCAATCTGGGCCGCCTCAGGGTGACGGCCCTGGATGCTCGTGAATTCCAAGTGGATCGCGAGTTCACTTGTTCTGGTGTGACAGGCCGAGCTGCGACACCTTCAGTAACTTGCCGACAAACTCCGCACACACTTCCGGCGATTCTCCGCGTACTTCGGCCACGCGAGTGAATCCGCCCTCCGCCGACGATCGCAGATCGAGGGTCAGCAGAAACGGGGGAGTCTGACTTTCACTTTCTGAACCTGCAGCAACAGTCCCTCGGACCGGACGGTCGCGACCACATGCGGTGCGACGGCCAACTGCAGAATGGACGAAATCCATGTCGTCATAGAAACAGGGGAAAGTGACACAAAACACGCCAATGCGTGCCACACGATTTCGGTAACACAGCCCTGAGCAGGCAACCGGATCGAAGTGGTTCCAGCTACGATGATCCTGGCGACCATCAAGATTGACTTCACGATTCGAATTCATCACAGCTTCCCTCCGCGCAGCGGAGTGTGGGCCGACCGCCGTCGGGGAGCCCACAGGGTGCCGGGGGAACCCCGGCTACTTAAGCTGCAACGTGGAGTGGATCGACCGACCAACCGGCGGAACAGGAGCGCCGCGACTGACCGCCCCTCCGAACTTAAGTAGCCGGGGTTCGAGCGGGCGCAGCCGCGACAACCCCGGCACCCCGAAGCTGTGCTATCAACTGGACTTGCAACGCGGCCCTCACCCAGTTGGCCCACGTCCGGGGCGGACCCCTTCCGGACCTCGAAGCGGATATCGTGCGGACCTGTCATACCGCGACCTCCTTCGGGACTCGAACGATCGCCTGCGGCGTGTCGTCATCGCAGCCGTAGAAGATGGCATTCGTCAACGCCCCTTCTGGCGTCCAGTCGTCCATACAGGCAAACCGATGGAGTTCTGCCGCTGGATGCCCGATGGCGATTTTCCTCAGATGATCACGTCGAGCTGCACTCATCGAAATATGCAGCACTGTGAACAATTCCGCGCTCGTGTCGAACAATCGACGATGCAAGCGACGTTCTGCCAAGGCCGCGAATCCCGGAAACTTGGATTTCACAATCTGTTGCAATGAGCTGGTTCCCCGATCCAATTCCAGGAAGAACATCTTGGAATGCACTCCGTCGACTCGAAGAGCAAACACTGCATCCGGCGCACAAACCAATCGGGGTTTTTCTGTGATCAGCGTGTAGATTCGGAATCTCTCCTGCGGAGTCGTCCCATGCGGATTGACCTCATCCCATTCGCCGAACCATCCGAGGCATTCCACGTTGTTGCAGAATTCCAGAGCCTGATCGAGCCGCAGGTGAAACTCCGCGACGCCGATCCAGTGCAGCAAGTGCATCCAGTCCGGCGTTCGCGTGCAAACGTAGAGATACCGCTCATCGCCAAATTCCGCCGCGACCAGCTCTGCCCCCTTCCTAGTCGGAAAGTACACCGGTGCTGCACTTCCCATCCCTGGACTAACCGCCTGCATCCGCGTCTTGTTGATCAGCCCCGCCTGAAACAACTGCTGCAGAATGTCACGCATTACGCGATCATTGGGAACATTAACGATTCGCTGAATCTGCGAACGATCCACTGTGTAGTAGCGACACACAGTCTCGGTCGTCTTCATTTTTCTGGGGGACAGGGGATTCATGGAAACACCTACAGCAGGGGACTCGCACCAACTGGCTTCTGGTTGGAGTTTCGAGGAACGTGATTAACTTCCATGTCACCAACAAACGCATCAATCCGGCGTTTCTGTTCCTCTGGATCGAGCGTCGGCGTGAAGTAGTAGTCGTGAACCTGGGCCAGTTCCCGCTTGATCCACTCGACAGCTTTTTCCTGAGCTTCGGGACTGCGAAACCGGTCAGTCACTTCGGCAGTCTCGAACACGCAGGCGGGTTGCTCGCGGATACGGACTGTCGCCCGGCGACGGGCGTGTCCACTCAACTCCTGGGCGAAGCGTGCGAACTGGTCGGCAACGGAACGTTCCAGGATGCCCGATTTCTGCGATTCCCTCACGAACTTTTCGAGATGCACCCATTTGTGGTTGATCGTCACACCATGAGATTCCCCCTCCGTGTCCGCTTCACCACGTTGGATACCGTCCGAATGGTTCTGCCCAAGCATTTCTGAAACTGTCTGCTGCTTTACTACCGTGGTCGTCGTTCCGTCGTTGGCTCCTGAAGGACCGACAGACACTCCCCGAGCCCGGCTGGCTCCATTGGCTGTTCCCCGTTGAGACGAAGAACCGGTCGTCGACGTAGTGGCTGAGTTCGTGCTGTGCGAACGGTTTTTCTGAATTGATTCAGACCACTCGTCGACCTGAATCCATTCCGGTCCAGCCCGACGCTCCACTTCATGCACCAGTTCCGTGAAATCGATGTTCTGGGCATACAGAAATTCAGCAAGCCGATTGAGGTCTTCGGGCCAAGTCAGGCGGTATGAGATGACGGTGTTCACCACACTCAGCAGTTCCGCTGCTCCATCAAAATCTCCCCGCTTGAGACTCACCAGATCAGTCGTTGCGAACACCAGACCTAAATTGAACTTCCGGGCCGTTCTGGCCATTTCACCGATCCCGGAACGGCAATACTTGTGAAACTCATCGATCATCAACGTGAATGGCCGTCGTTTTGCTCGGGGAAGCAAGTAGGCCGTTTCTTGAATATCGTGAATCATCATCCCCGCCAGGGCATTCGTCTGATCATTGCTGACATAGGGAGTTCGGGCCGTTTTGACGAACAGGTGCTGACCCGATCTAACGATCCTTTCGAGATCGATGGAGGGGAGTGTGTCATCTCCTGAAATCAGCTCCTTTAACAGTGGACCATGCGTAGTGCGAAAACGGTTGACGAGCGATCCCACGTCATTGCGCAAATCGCGCACATTGCGATATTCATGCAGAATCTCAAAGTCGGACTGGATGTTTCTGTCCAGCAGCGGGAGGACACGCTGGTAAACACGGTCATGATCGGGGTGGTACAGATCGATGAGAATTTCCGCGTCTCCTAAAGAAAGACGCCGACCATTCGCGAGCGTCGAGACGGCGGTCAGGACATTGATCATGTTCCTGTGCAGGTTCGGCATCCCTTCAAAGTCGGTGCTCTGGTTCTGCTTCAATTGATAGATTTCCGCCCGACTTTGCACCCTGGTGTGCTGCCAGGCCCGGTAGACAACGTGCTTCAATTCGGGATGGATGTTTTCGGGGAACCGGAATCGAAACGAGTCATAGCGGGGCATCTGAAACGGGTTGAGTTCCACGAGATGAATCCGTTCAAGCAGACTTCGGTCTCCTGTATGCATGAACTGCCAGGCCACATCCGCCAGGATGTCGTCGATCAAATCACCCGGTTCCACAATGCAGCATCCGCGTCCATTCCGGTCATGTTCCCGCCAGAGTTGACGCAATAGCCGGCTTTTGCCGCCACCGGTCGTTCCCGGCACAAACATGTGAGTATCCAGATCGTTGTCAGTCAGCTCCAGCCAGGAGTGGCGATGACGCGGACGCGGCGCAACATTGATCCCATTCGGGGTGATCAGCCGTCCCAGCCGATAAATTCTCATGACAAGAACTCCGTCAAATTCACTTCCAGTTCGGAAAGTTCCTGTTGACGTTCACGTATCTGTTGTTTGATGGCTCGCACTTCTGGCTCACAGACGTCAGGTTCGTACCCCGGTGCATCAAGCAACGACTGCAACTCCTGTTGGGCTCGTTGAATCTCCTGCTGCTTCCGCTGAATTTCTACGTCGCTTTCTAGCCGACGCTGTTCCTGCGTCCGTCTCTTTTCTGACGCCTGGGCGATGATGGGCAACATTTCAGTGATCAGTGTTTGAGCCGACTGCCACGCCGTTTGCCCAGAGATTCCTTCCGGGAAGCTCGTCTGTAGCTTTGAACGTAGGAGCGATCGTGGCATGGTCTCGTCGAGATCATGAGCGTGCTGATCGTAATATCGCTGCACCTCCTGAACCGCCTCTTCCACAGCGGACAGTCGCTGCCGATCTTTGACAGCTTGCTCCTGCTCAATTCGTCTCTGTTGCAGCTCCCATTGTTGACGCCGCTGTGATTCTTCTAGTTGGTTCCGGCATTCCTTCTCCCAACGATGCTGCTCTTCCTTCCGCAGTCTGGTGCGATTCTCCGCATCCGCTGATATCCTCCGGTACCAGCCCTTCACTCGGCCGAGCGGATCACCGAAAATCGCCATCGCCGAACTGATGACGAGAAGACTGATGGCGAAGCTCATTGCTGATGCCAGACAGCCACGAACGGCGATCACAAGCAATTCGCCTGCTCCTGCAGGAACCAACGCGTAGATCCCAATCGCGGCGTACAAACAAAACACCCACATTGCGATCCAACGTGAGAGTCGCAGGCTGGTGGTGTCGGGCTGAGTGAATTTGTTCACTATGAACAGTATCAAGCAGATCAACACCACCAGCGGCACGAACTCCTCCAACTGGATCAGATCAAGAATCCAGGACACTTGAAGCTCCTATTCAAACTCGGGAAGTGGAGGACGTCCGTAGATGTCGCACTCCAGAATCGTCCATCCAAATCCAGCTTCTTCCATCTTGTCGCGGACGTAGTCCATGCGACTTTGATCACAGAAGTAGAAGGCCAATCCCCCGCGATGGCCGTACTCGATCAAGGAATCCATCAACTGTGCATCCGAATCACTCCCTTGAGGCTGGTCATCCAGCATGGAACTGACGATAAGTGTGACGGTTTTGGCCTTTCCCTTCTTCACGCTGAACGTATCCAAGACATAATTGAGGGAATCAGCCAGTCCTTGATTGATGCGTCGCCCGGGCGAAGACGCGCCGATCAAATAGTTCTTGAAACTCTCGGCATCCTCGAACTCTTCCAGCAGGTGCTGAGGAGTCCCTTGCCAGAGCAGAGGACGGTCGTTGCCACTGAGCTGCGTGATGATGATTTGGTCGTTTCCACCGATTCTCTCTTGGAAATACGTTTCAACGGCCTGCTGGATGAACTCGAACGCGCGAGGGTTCGACCGAATCGTCTCGACGTCAACAGCCAGCATCAGCACATAGTCGCAGGACTCACGCTGAATGACTGGCGCCATGCTGCTGTGTTCTCGCCGTTCACACCCGGCCAACCAGACGATGCAGCAGAGCATGGAAACAATGAAGTAGCCTGTAAGTGTCTTAGATTTCATTTCTTGGCTCCTGAAGTTTTGAGGGCTTGAACGTTTTGTCCGAGCCACATGGATACGAAAGAGACAACGCCGACGATGCACACATAGGCCACAATCGCCACCACCGTCGTGAAGCTGAATCTGGCCGACCCCCAACGAGCCATCGCAAATGCTGCTCCGAACAGGAGGGCGTCAGCGGTGATGATGACCACGCCTAAGGTCGTGACGATTCTCTTCGTGTTCTCCAGGTGGAATCGCCGGAACTTGTGCTCAAAGACGT
>WGMU01000088.1 GCA_016124895.1 bacterium | reverse complement strand
GCCCTTCTTCATCCATTCCCGATCAGCACCAGAATCGAAAGTCATCCAGCCATGCTGCTCACCGTCAAAGACGTCGCCGGCCGACTGAACGTCAGCCCGTCCTGCATCTACCAGCTTGTTGAAACCGGCAAGATCCCCCACCACCGCATCGGCGTCGGTCGAGGAGCCATCCGGTTTACTGAGGACGACATCGCCGAGTACCTGCAGAACAGCCGAGAGCAACCAGCCTCAGGCGGATCACCGCGAGCAGTAACCCGCCCGAAGCTGAAGCACATCAAGCTCTGATTATCCCGTCGCCTTTCTGACCTGCTTCGCCAGATGCTCAGGATTGTGAGAGAGATGCTGATAGACACGAGCCAACGTGCTGGGATCGGAGTGGCCCATCAGGATTGCCACGGTCAATCCGTCGAGGCCCGATTCCAACGCCCGTGTCGCCCACGAATGTCGGAGAGCGTAGAGCGAGTATCGCGGGGCAAGATCTTTCGCGATCCGATAGCGAAGCTTTTTCTTGGCTTCCTTCCGAAGCTCGGATTCAGTCTTACGGACTTCTTTTCCCTTACTTACGCGAGTTGGTTTCAGAGTTGGGATCAACTCAGTGATCTCGTCGTCCGAAATCTCGATGCCCTGAGTAGACATTTCGTCCTGCCCCATTCGCATTCTGATTCGGTCAAAGCCGCAATTCACCGCATCCGTCGACCAAGGTTCTCCGGCTGCATTGCGGAACAATGGCCCGTTTGGATGGGCATCAACCAGAGCCTGCGTGATCTCAAACGCAACGTCGGTCAAATAGATGACCCGTGGCTTTTTCTTACCCTTCGATTCTTGTGTCGGCAACACCCAGCGTTTTCGATCGATGTCGACATGCCGGGCTTCGACACGAAGAGATTCCTGCGGTCGGCAACCGGTCTCCCAGGTCACGACGACCAACTGACGCAACGAATCGTCTCGGATATAGCCGAGCAACTGCTCGTACTCTTCTTTCGAGATGAACGTCTCCTTGCGTTCGGCGACAGGAGCTTCGAGTTCTGCAATCGGGTTCTCATCAATGTATCCGAGTCGCTTCGCCCAGCGGATGCAGCGTTTCACGCTGCGGATGTAGTTCCGGCGCGATGTCTGCGAAAGGTCTGGATAGCTCTCGACCCACTCCTCGACATGGAACGGGCGGAGTTCGCTGACCTGCAAATCGGGATAGCGCTCGGCAAAGCGCTGGAGACGATACCGGTACCACTCGAATGTGTCCGGTGCTCTCTTGGACTTCACCCAGTCGAGGAATCGATCAATCAATCCGACGATCGATTTCGACGCCACTCGCTTTGCGGACGGCTTCCGCATCAGAGCGTGAAACTGGTCCCAAGCGGCTTCTTTGTCGGGGCCAAGATTGTGGCGGACGCCGTCAAGCGTCACGTACCAAGTCCGACGAGCTTTCCAAAACCAAGGTCGTGCTCTGCGAGCCATCTGCAAACCCTCCAGCCATGAGTCGTGAAATACCCACGCAGGCCGTTTGGTTTGCGTCCCAGCCCCGATCCGTTGCAGCGGGTCGGGGCTTCTCTTGTCGTAACAGTGCCTTGATTCTGTACCCAAATTTTGTATCACGTCAGGATACAGCCGAGCCAGATTTGACGTAAGTCCTTATCTGGCAAAGTACACCCCGCTGGATTCGAACCAGCAACCTTCGGTTCCGTAGACCGATGCTCTATCCAATTGAGCTAGGGGTGCGTTTCCCGACTTCGAGTGCAGTAGTCTAGCGGTCGGATGGGGGGCAGCAAGTCAATCTGGTGGATGATTCGTGGTGATCTGTCCTATTGCTAAAGCGCTAACCCGTATTATTCATGAGTCATGGTCATGGCAGCAATGAGGTCGTGAGGCGGGATTGCTCGGAGGAGAGATTGGAGAGCCCCCTTTCCCCAAGTGGCCAATAGCGTTCGGCACGGAATTTGATTTGCGCCGTTCACGGCGGACCGTCTCCAGCGCGTCGCAGAAGGTGGGTTCGGTTTTCCCGTACCACGGGCGGCTGTTGAGGGGCTGCTCATGGACGGTCAGATGGCGGTGGTACAACACGCTCACCAGGCTGAACACACCCAGCAGCAGCGAGACATCCGCTGCACCGAGTTCGCGACGCGCTGACGTGGTGTTTCAAACTCCGGATGCGCCCACAGTTCCCGGAACGTCACTTCGATCGTCCAGCGCTGCGTGTAGTCACTCACGATTTCCGCCGGAGCAAACAGCCCGGGCTGCGTGCAGAAGTCATGCTCATCACGTCGCGTGCCGGCCACCCATCGTCCAGACGAGATTGGTGACAGTCCGCCGTCCTCTTGCCAGAATGATGCCCACAAGGAGCACCTGCATCCTCACAGTCGTTGGCTGACTGAAGGCCGCGGCAAACGGCAGCAGCAGTTCCTGCATCCCCTGAGGCAGACACATACCCGGACTCCTTTCCGATGCTCCTCTGCACATCACCGCAGATTCAGAGAGTAGTCTTTCTTATTCCCGACCCACAGGGCCAGGTCGCTTTCGTCATCCAAACCTGAAATCGGCAGAAGTCCAGCTCAGAGCCTCGTCCGAAACTGCTGGCGACGTGCGAGGCGTCCGCTGTCGATGCGTAACCTTCGCTGTTCACTGCTCTGGCCATTCGCATTCAAGAGACCCCGAAGACGGCTTGAGTTAACATCGAGACGTGAGTTTCACGTAATCGAATCCGCCGAATAATTTGCAGCAATGCATCCGGAACAGTTGCCGTGGAAACTTCGATGCCATCAGTCAGCCTGCGAACCGTGCTTGCACTCTTAGTCGCCGCGCTGGCAATGCTGCTGAGTTCTGCGCCGGCCCAGCCCGCCGAGAAATCGAGCGTTCAGCGCGGCGTGTCACCGGCGGAAGAAGTCTTTGCGAACCGAGTTCTGCCGATGTTCCGCGAGAAGTGTTTCGCCTGCCACGGCGACGATCGGCAGGACGTCCGTGGCAAGTTCAACATGCTGACGCGTGACGGCCTGCTGCGCGGTGGCGAGAGCGAGAAACCGTCACTCGTTCCCGGTAGACCAGACGAGAGTCCGCTGCTGCAGGCGGTCCGGTGGGAGGGCCTCGAAATGCCTCCCAAAGAAAACGACCGCCTGACACCGCAGCAGATCGCGTATCTCGAAGAGTGGATCGCTGGTGGCGCTCCGTGGCCGGACAAAGAACGTCTCACCGAGCTGATTCGTACGACGTCGGAGAAGTGGAACGTGGCCGAAGGCGTCAATGTCGTGACGAGCGGCGGGCTCAGCGAGGAATGGACGAACCGGCGCTACAAGCCCGAAAACCTGTGGGCGTATCAGCCGCTCGCAAAGTCGGAGAGCGGAAGTCGGAAGTCGGATGGGCAAAACCCGGTTGACGTGCTGATTGATGCAAAGCTGACGGAACTGGAGCTTGAAGCGGCTCCCGCGGCGGATCGTCGCACTCTGATTTGCCGTGCCACGTTTGATCTGATCGGCCTGCCGCCGACGCCGGAAGAGATTGCGGCATTCGTCGACGATCCGGCGAAGGACGATGTCGCGTTTCGCAACGTGATTGATCGGCTGCTCGCGTCGCCGCATTATGGCGAGCAATGGGGACGGCACTGGCTCGACGTCGCCCGCTACGCGGACTCATCAGGCTTCGCCAACGATTACGAACGCGGCAATGCCTGGCGGTACCGCGATTACGTCGTGCGAGCGTTTAACGCCGACAAACCGTACGACCAGTTCATCCGCGAGCAGATCGCGGGCGACGAGATCGACGCATCCGATCCCGAGATGCTGGTCGCGGTTGGCTTCCTGCGGATGGGGCCGTGGGAACTGACCGGAATGGAGGTTGCGAAGATCGCCCGGCAGCGGTTCCTCGACGATGTGACCGACTCTGTCGGTCAGGTTTTCCTCGGCCACCTGCTGCAGTGCGCCCGCTGTCACGATCATAAGTTCGATCCGATCCCGACGCGTGACTACTACTCAATACAGGCGGCGTTTGCGACGACTCAGCTTGTCGAACGCCCGGCCGCGTTTCTGCCCGAAGAAAACACCGACGGCTTCGACGAGAAGAAGTACCTGCAACAGCGGCAGTCGTTTTACGAAGCGACGCTCGCCGAAGTCGACAGTAAGCGGACCGTCGACGCCGCGCGGATCTGGCTGCGTGAGAACGGCCTCGACGCCGCGCCGTTTGAACGAGTCGTCGCTGAGCTCGAACAGAAACAGCCCGACAAACCCGTCGACGTGCTGCAGGTTCGCCGCATCATGCAGCAACAGAACATCGACCCGGCACTGATCCCACCGCGGCATGTCGGTTTTGAACCGCGCGACTTCGGACTCGAACGCATCGGCCGCAAGGGACTCGAACGGTTGCAGTGGCAGTTTGATCGTTACGAGCCGATCGCTCTGTCCGTTTACGACGGCCGGACGCCAAAGCTGCGCAGCGTCAACGCGCCGCTACGTCTCCCTGAGAATCCGCTGAAGGACGGCGAACTGGAGCAGACGGCGATTCTGAGCGTCGGCGACCCGTTCTCGCCGCTGGCCCGAGTGACGCCCGGCGTGCTGAGCGTTGTGAGAATGCGGAATGCGGAGTTCGGAGTGCGGAATGAAGACAACAACAGGGGCTCGCTGAACCGAAAATCCGCCGGTCCTTCTGCTCCGATCACCGGGCGGCGGCTTGCTCTGGCGAACTGGATTGCGTCGCCGGACAACCCGCTGACGGCGCGGGTCATGGTCAATCGAATCTGGCAGGAGCACTTCGGGCAGGCAATCGCGGGCAATCCGAACAACTTCGGAGCAACCGGAAAAAAGCCCACGCACCCGGAACTGCTCGACGAACTGGCTCGGCGATTCATCGACGGCGGCTGGTCGATCAAGTCGCTGCATCGACTGCTGATGACGTCCGAAGCGTACCGCCGCTCAGCCACACATCCCGATCCGAATGCAATGTCAGAAAAGGATCCGCTGGGCAACAGTTACGCCGTGTTTAAACCGCGTCGACTTTCCGCGGAAGAACTGCGCGACACGATGCTGCAGATTTCCGGCGAGCTGAATCCGACGCTCGGTGGCATTCCGGTCCGGCCGGAGATGAATCGCGAGGCGGCGCTGCAGCCGCGCATGGTCATGGGCACATTCGCTGAAGCGTGGCAGCCATCGCCGCTGCCCGGGCAACGCCACCGCCGCTCACTGTATGCGCTGCGGATTCGTGGTCAGCGTGATCCGTTCCTCGAAGTTTTTAACTCGCCGCCGTCCGAACTCTCCTGCGAAGCCCGGGAAGCCTCGACAGTGACGCCTCAGGTCTTCGCGATGTTCAACAGCGAAATCACTTTCGACCGGTCGCTCGCGCTGGCCAATCGCGTGCTCAGCGAGACGTCCTCGCACAATCAGGCAATCGAACGCGTGTTTCAGCTCGCGTACGGCCGCTCGCCGTCGAGTAGCGAAACCGCCGCGTGCCTCACCCACTGGGAGACGATGACCACTCGGCACCGAACATTGAAGTTCGAACCGCCCGACTATCCGCGCAAAGTCGTCCGTGAAGCCGCCGAAGAAAACACCGGCGAGAAATTCACCTTCGCTGAACCACTCGGGGTCTACGCGGACTTCGTGCCTGACCTGAAACCGTCGGACGTCGGTCCGGACGTACGTGGCCTGGCTGAGGTCTGCCTTGTCATTCTGAACTCCAACGAATTCGCCTACGTGTATTGAGACGTCGTTTGATCCGTAGCCGCAGGCGTACTCGCTGCTGTGAGTCAAGGCGGACGCCATCGCCTGCGGCTTCGGGTCAAACAAGCAGGAATTGAACAATGCAAGCTTCACTTCACCGTCGCGATTTCCTCTATGGCCTCGGGACGTCACTCGGTGCCGTCGCGTTTCAGTCGCTGCTGGCTGGCGAACAGGCATCGACGGAGTCTGGTCCGCTCGCGGTAAAACGGGGGCACTTTCCGTCGCAGGTACGCAGCGTCGTGTTCCTCATGATGGAAGGAGGACCATCACATTTAGACACGTTCGATCCAAAACCGAAGCTCAAGGAACTGCACCTCAAAGAGTTCACTCGGTCGGGCGAGCAGAAGTCGGCGATGGAGAGTGGCAAGCGGTATTACGTGCAGAGTCCGTTTCGCTTTCTCAAGGTCGGCGAGTGCGGCGCGGACATGGCCGGGAACTGGGAGCACCTCGCTCGCTGTGCTGACGACATGTGCTTTTATCGCGGCTGTCAGGTCGATTCGGTCAATCATCCGACTGCGATGTACCAGATGAATATGGGCAACCGGTTCGGTGGCGATCCGGCGATTGGCTCCTGGGTGACATACGGGCTGGGATCGCCAAATCAGAACCTGCCAGGCTTCGTCGTCCTGCCGGAAGTTTCGTACCCGCAAGGCGGCGCGGCGAACTGGAGTAACGGCTTTCTTCCGGCGCAGTTTCAGGGAACGCCGTTGAGGCCGAAAGGTTCGCCGATTCTCGACCTGCAGCCGATGGCCGGCATCACGCGTGAGCATCAGCGGGCCAATCTCGATCTGCTGGCAACGCTCAACCAGCGGCACGCGCAGCAGCATCCGCAACACAAAGAGCTGACGGCTCGGATGCACGCTTACGAACTCGCGTTTCGAATGCAGATGGAAGTGCCGGGGATTCTCGACCTCGCGAACGAGAACGAGAAAACGCTGGCGCTGTACGGCGTCGATCAGGAACCGACGGACGAGTTTGGCCGCAAGTGTCTGCTGGCCAGACGACTGGTCGAGCAGGGGGTTCGCTTCGTGCAGCTTTATGCCGGGACCTGGGACTCGCACGACTACATCGAGCGGGCTCATGGCAACCTGGTTCGACAGGTCGACCGGCCGATCGCGGTGCTGCTGACGGACCTCAAGGAGCGCGGCCTGCTCGACAGCACACTCGTCGTCTGGTGCGGTGAGTTCGGCCGCTCGCCCGACAACGGCGTCCGCGGCGGGACTGCTTACGGACGCGATCACAACCCGCACGCGATGACGATCTGGTTCGCGGGCGGAGGTGTCAACGCGGGGCATACGATCGGAGCGACCGACGAAACCGGCGCCGAAGCCGTCGAGTGCGTCCATCACGTCCGGGATCTGCATGTCACGCTGCTGCGGCTGCTGGGCCTCGACGACAACAAACTGACCTACTTCCACGGCGGCCGATTCAAACAGCTCAGCCAGTTCGGCGGACAGGTCATCGAAGAGTTGATTGCGTAACGCCGGTTCGTTCAGCTACCCAGGCGGGCCGCCTGAATCCCAAGAGAGAGTGAATGTCTGACATCAGTGTGCTGTTCGAGCAGTCGTTACGGCAGAGCGGCACGTCGCTTGAAGCGTTTCTTGCCGAGCAGTCTGATTCGGGAATTGACAGAAACGACGCCGAGGTCATCACGCAACTGGCGTGCGTTGATCTGACCGTCACCTGGGAACGCGGCAGAGGTCGCTACACGGAGAATTCCCTGCCGAGCGTTGAAGATTACTCGCAACGACTTCCGGCTCTCGCACCGGCGCCGATCGAGCTGGTCGAAGCCGAGTACCGTGCCCGGCTCCGACACGGCGAATCGCCGGATCATTCAGAATACGTCGAGCGGTTTTCGCACCTGACCGAAGTGCTGCCGCAACGTTTGACGGAAATCGATCGCTCGACCGCTGGCTCCGATCACGTCACAGAGAATGATGCCTCTGCGGAAACAATGATCGCGCCGGCAGAGGTGGAAGTCGAAGCAACCCTCATTGCCGACAATCCAGCAACAATCGCCCAGAGCGAGTTACCGCTGTCGCACCCGCTGGATGTTGAGACGATCCTTCAGGCAGACGGTGAGGCTCCGACTGGCTCCTTCCGCGCAGGTCGAGGTCGCGGGCGAAGCGCTGCGTCGAGCGTGCTGCGGACCTTCGGCGATTACGAGGTTCTCGCCGAGATCGCACGCGGCGGAATGGGCGTCGTGTATCGCGCCCGTCAGACCAAGCTGAACCGGGTCGTCGCGGTCAAAATGATCCTGCAGGGGCAGCTTGCATCGGACGACGACATCCAGCGTTTTTACAGCGAGGCCGAAGCGGCCGCGCGGCTTGAGCATCCGGGCATCGTGCCGATCTTCGAAGTCGGCGAGATCGACGATCAGCACTACTTCTCGATGGGTTATGTCGACGGTGAGTCACTGGCAGATCGGGTTCGACGCGGGCCGCTGCCGCCGAGGGAAGCGGCTGAGTTGCTGCGGCAGGTCGCCGACGCGATCGAGTATGCACATCGGCACGGCGTTGTGCATCGCGACCTGAAGCCGGGCAACATTCTGCTGACTCAGGACGGGCAGCCACGCGTCACAGACTTCGGGCTCGCCAAAACCGTCGAAGGCGACAGCGGACTGACGGCGAGCGGACAGATAC
The DNA here is from genome assembly GCA_016124895.1 of bacterium. GTDB lineage: Bacteria > Planctomycetota > Planctomycetia > Planctomycetales > Planctomycetaceae > JAPOLP01. The sequence goes on along the minus strand of WGMU01000088.1, from coordinate 13,054 downwards.
TCGGCACGCCAGGTTACATGCCGCCCGAGCAGGCGTCGGGACAGATTCGTGATGTCGGGCCGCTCTCGGACCTTTACTCGCTCGGAGCCGTGCTCTACTGCCTGCTGACAGGTCGGCCGCCGTTTCAGTCAGCCCGTGTGATCGAGACGCTGCAGCAGGTCGTTGAGAATCCGCCGGTGTCGCCACGACTGCTCAACCCGGCCGTCGATCTCGATCTCGAAACGATCGTCCTGAAGTGCCTCGAGAAACAGCCGGCGCATCGACTCAGTTCGGCGGCGGAACTGCGGGACGAACTGCAGCGCTATCTCAACGGCGAATCGATCCAGTCGCGGCGAGTCGGGCCGGTGACGCGCGTCTGGCGCTGGTGTCGCCGGAAGCCGCTGGCGGCAGCGCTCGTTGCATCGGTGATCGTGCTCGGCGGGGCGGTTGCACTGACGGTTCAGCTCGCGAAGTCAGCGGCTCAGACGCGCCAGCTTGCAACTGTGGTTGGCGAGTTCGAGCAGACGCTCGATCAGGCCGAGTCGACCGCGCAGTGGCTTGAACATGCCGAGCAGGTCGCCGGGCGGCTTGAAGAACTGACGGCACTGCACGACGGACAGCAGTCAGTGATCGACGCATCCGGTGAGAAGATTTCCGGACGCGATGCCCGGCCGCGCGTCCTTGATGCATTTGCAGCGCTGATCCGTCGCGACCTGCGGAAGCCGAAACTCGATACCGACACCGCGGCCCGGATTCAGGCAGCCATTCAGCTACTGACGGACCGGGCTCCGCAGATGACGGACGATCTGCAGTCGCTGCTCGATCGACGAATGACAGACTGGCTGCTGGATTTTGAATTGAGTGCGCCGTTCATCACAGATCTGACGCCGCCGAATCAGGCGGACTCCGGAAACGTGCCTCCGGCAGCAGAGATGGTGACCGTCTCAGACCGCTCCGGCAGCGAACTGGCCAATGTGTTTCGACCGTTGACGGTGGAAGTGGCCGGCGATCGCCTGAAGCCCGTCGGGACAGTGACGATCGTTGAGCAGGCGGTCCGTTCGGGGCAGCAGGCGATCTCTGAGCAGTCGCAGCGGACTTACCTGATGGCGCCGCTGCTGGCGACTCAGGTTGAATGTCAGGCCGACGTTCAGATTGAAGCCGTTTTCGCAAAGGACTGGCAGACGGCAACAGAAGTCGGTGTCGCTCTGAACGCGGACGAGGCGAGCGGTTACGACTTTGTGGTCAAAGTTCTCGCCGGTAAATCGATCGGCGGCGGTTCTGCGACCAGAGTCGAACTGGACTCGGTTGAGGAAGTGAGGCAGCGCGGTGGTTCAGCCGTCGCTGAGATTCGTCGTCACGGGGTGCCACTGCTGCGTCAGGAAATCGACCGTAAGGTTCTGCGCGGCGACACGCTGCGACTGCGGGCTCGCCGCGTGCGCGGCGATCTCGAATTTCAGATCAACGATGATCCGCCAATCCGCTATTACGATCCGTTCTCGATTGCTGGCCACTCACCCGGAGTGTTCGCGCTTCGCTGGCCGGCGGACGTCAGTCTGCTGTCGCTGACCGCGCAGCACCGGCCGCGCGCGGAAGCGACGACTGTTCTGGAAGTCGCCGACGCTCTGTTTGACGAGGCGAAGTTTGCCGAGGCTGCGGAACAGTACCGGCAGCAGTTGGCAGAAACCGACGACGACACGATTCGCCAGGAAGCCCGTTACAAACTCGGTGCCAGCCTGACCGCGCTGCAGCGTTACACCGAAGCCGAAGAAGTGCTTGGTCCCCTGATGGCTCAATCGAACGATCAGTGGAGTGCGCTGGCGGGGATTCAACTGTGGGTCAGCGCCGTCCGCCGGCACGAGCACGAAAACGCCGACAGCCTGTTTGAACTGCTCGAAAGCCGGTTTCGCTTCGAGCAACTGGCGACTCTGATGCCGAACGACGTTCGAGACGAAATCCTGGCGAGCTATACGAGTGCCTTCGCGTCGGTCTCGAACGTGTTTCAGTTCGATCCGAATCGTGTGCGCAATATGGAGCGTGGAGCCGCTGTCGATCGGTTGCTCAGTCCGGACGGTCGCGGGCGTTACCCCAACCAGATGGAACTGGTCCGTGCTTACCGGTTCGCGGAGGACTGGCCGAAGGCGCTGGCTACGATCGAGCCGCTGATTGAACGCAGCCGCGATACCGTTTCGATGCGGCATTACACGCGCATTCTGAGATTTCTCGGGCAGCCGGAACGAGCTGTCGAGGAACTGGATTCGGTGATTTCCGGTCGCGTCCATGCGTTCATGACGGACGCGCGAATTCTCGTTCATTACCTTCTGGATCGGGCGCGAGCGCATTACGCGCTGGGCTCGACCGCCGCCGCCGAAGCGGACCTGCGGCAGGCCGTCGAGACCGGTCAGTCGAACTGGCAGCGGAGTTTTGATCCACAGAACCACTCACTGGCAACGTTGATGCTCGGCTTTCTGCTGGAGTCGCGCGGCCAGAGGGAGGCCGCGCTGGATGTCTGGCGTGACGGTTATCAGAAGTCGGCATCGATTTACGACGGTCTGCCATCGGCATATCAGACGGGACTGGTCGCACGGCAGGCGCTGGGGTCGCTGACCGGAGAGTTGAGCGCTGAAGACGGTGACCGGTTTCTGAAACTGCTGACGGCCAACGACAGCGGCAACTCACTGGTCACGATGGGAACGTCGCTGGTCACGCCGCAGACGATTACGGAAGCGCTGCAGGAGATGTGGCGGAGCAAGCGCGGCCGGCGGGCGGCTCACGACCTGGCGTTTGAGACCGTTCCGCTGCGCGAGCGGCTGGCTCTGCCGATGCTGCTGATGGGCCAGGCATTTCTGCGGAGCAAGGCGCTCGACGGCGTTGTGACTGACGAGCAGGACGAAGTGCTCTGGCAGGCGATGCGCCGCAGTCATCGCGATCTGCTGGAACTCGGTAAGCTGAAGATGCCCCAGTTGATGCAGCTCGCGCTGGCCTGGAAAGGCACGACGAATTTTCTTGGCTGGGGCGGCGTCGCGCCGACGCTCGATGCGGACTATCGCGCGACGATGTCCTGGATCTTCGGGCATCGATTTCTGCGGCTTGGCCGGCGGGACGACGCTCTGAAGTTCTTCGAAACGGCGATCCGGGATGCTCCGGCGGATTCGCTGACGGCGGACGTTGCACGGCGGGATCTCGAACTGCTGCGGCAGAATCAGGGGAGTGTCTCGCTGCAGACTGACCTCCGTGAATTGACCGTCGAACTGCGACGCGGCAGCGAAGTTCTGGCAACTCTGAGCGGCGAGACTCCGCAGGCAACTGTTCCCATCGGAGATTTCGAGGCGGTCGTCCGCAGCAGCAACGTCGAACTGCTCGCCGAGTGCGACGCGGCAACCGGTCGGCTGACTGGCAACAACGAACTGCGTCTGCCGTTGCGTCTGGCGTCTGGCTCGACGGCAACGTTGCAGGTTTCTGAGTTGTGGCAGTCGCGCAGTGACGCGAGCCGGCTGCCAGGACTGGTGATGCAGCCGGCATCGCTGCCTGGGCTCGGTCGCTGGCAGATCGTGCGGACCTCGTTGCAGCACAACGTCCGGGCACCTGCCTGGAGTCCCGACGACCGCTTTGTCGCTGTCTCATGCGACGACGGCCTGATCCGGGTCTATGAGACTGCCACCTGGACGCTGACCCGCATTTACAGCGGGCATACCAACGTTGCATCACATCTGGAGTGGTCACCCGACAGTCGCTACCTGGCGGCGTATGATTTCGATTGCCAGGTCCGCATCTGGGACGATCTCAACGGTCGACTGCACAGCACGCCGCTGCCCACACAGAACTCCAACAGTTCCGTCTTCTGGCATCCGGACGGGCAGTCGATCGGACTCGGTTCGTATTCGGGCGTGGGGATTCAACGAGTTGCACTGGATGGAACTCGACTCGAAGTTTTCGGCAACCGACTGAGTCTGCACACCGGTGCGTGGAGTCCGGACGGCGAGCAGCTTGCGGCCGTTGATCGCAACCGCGGGGCTTTCGGGATCTGGCACGAGCCGTCTCCACACGCATTGATTCCGAGTGAGATCTTTGCGACAGGGCACGGGTTCCACGCCGACCAGCCGTCTTCACGATTCGAATCGTTTGCGGGACAGAGTCTGTATCTCGATAAGCCGACTGTGACTGTTCAGGAGAGCGGCCCGCCGCTCTGGGAGGCCGTCAAATGGAGTCCTGATGGAAAGCTGGTCGCCACCGGCGGCTCCGGAAACGTTTCGGTCTGGGAAGCAAACGGCTGGCGGAAACGGCATTCGTGGGACACCCAGGCCTGCTTATGGCTTGAGTGGCGGGACGGCGGTCGCGAACTCTGGTCGTCCGGCTGGAACACGACAGTCGACTGCCACACATTTGCCGATGACGGCTCCGTCACCGTGCAACAGATCGAGACGCCGGGGCTTGGAGGTGAGTCCGCGATCGAACGATCAGGACAGCGACTGGTACGAACGGGTGCCGCCCGGCTGTCGGTTTTTGATCGGAACGGTTCGCAGATCCACGTCAGCTACAACCACCGGCGGCTGGTTGTCACATCAATGGACTGGTCACCAGGCGGGAAGCGGCTCGCTGTCGGCGTTGAAGGTGAGGTGCAACTGTTCGATGTCGCACGCAATCCTGCAACGCGTCAGTGTGTCCTTCGCCAGTCCGCAGTGGTGAGGTTTCCTCGCGGATCTGCACAGTGTGTCCGCTGGTCTCCGGATGCGACTCTGCTGGCATGTTTCGATACGGAAGGGGACGTGCTCCTGGTTCAGCCTTCAGGTGAGATTGCGGCGCAGTTCAGCGTTCCAGCCCATCCGCATTTCGCGCTGGACTGGGCTGCAGACAGCGGTCGCTTTGTGATGGCCGATGGCAACGGAGTGCTCCGCTTCGTCTCGCGAACCGGTGACATTGGCAGTGCTGTGTTTGACAGTAGCGGGCGGCTGCACACAGTGAGGTTCAGTCCGGACGGCCAGCGTCTGGCGGCAGCCGGAGATCAGGCCGAGCTGATCGTCTGGAATGTCAACGGCGATTCGATCAGCGAGGCATCGCGAGTGAAGCTCGATGCACGCTGTCTGAGTCTGAGCTGGTCCCCGGACGGCAATACGATTGCCGTCGGAGGCAGACGCGTGGAACTCATCCAGGTGAGCGATGGTCGCATCGTCACAGGGCCGGAACTGCCAGAGGGGATTCGCGCCGTCGACTGGCTGCCGGAATCGGCAAATCGACCGGCTCAGTTAATCGCCACGAGTGGCAAGGGAGACGCTGTTGTCATCGCGGCTGACGGTCAGCAGGTCAAAGCTCTGCGCCAGCCATACGGACGCGTCCAGTGCTGCCGGGCCAGCCAGGCTGGAGACGTCATCGGGATCGGGACGCCATTCGGTTCCGTCGAATTCTTCGACTCAAACACACTGCAGCCGTGCGGGCAATTATTGTTCCCCGCAGCAGGACGCTGCTGGTCGCTCAGTTCCAGTGGGCAGATTCTGGCCGAAACGCCGCCAGCCGGGACAGACACGGAAAAACCAGTTCAGCCCGCGACAGGTGATCCGGGCGAGGACTCCAGCACTGACCTGCGCTGGCTGGTCGAGTCGGCGTCTGGTGAGCAGACGCTGCTGACACGGGCTGAGTTCTTCGAGCGGTTGCGGACGCTGCGTTCGCGACTGTCCGCCGCAACACCGCCGCCGGTCATTCGCGAAAACGTGACGGCACTCGAAGTAGCCGGGAGGCTCAGCGACAGTTCGATTCTGGAAGCGTCGGGGCTGGTCCGCAGTCGTCGCCATGCCGGCGTGTTCTGGACGATCTCGGATTCCGGCAATCCGGCGCGACTGTACGCAATCGATGCCACCGGCCAGCTCATCGCCCGCTACCCAATTACCGGGGCAACGAATCATGACTGGGAAACCGTCATCGCCGACAGCTCCGGGACGCTGTGGATTGGGGACGTTGGCAATCTCGGGCACAGGTCGGTACGGACTCTCTACCGAGTCTCTGAGCCCGACCCCCACGCTGACGCCGCTGCGAGCCGTGACAAGTCCGGCCGGCCGGAGTCCAGGCCACAGAGCGGATCACCTCTGATCGAACTCGCGATCGAGGAGCGAATCGAGTTCGGTCCCGATTCCGCCTCGGACGATTTCGAAGCCGCTTTTGAATGGTCCGGAAAGCTGTATCTGATCAGCAAAGTGCAAACCGGCTCGGCAACACTCTTTCGACTCGATCCAGCGTCCGGCGTTGGGAAGTCATCAAAGGTTGCGTTAAACCGAGTCAGCGAACTGAACAACCTGCCCTGGATCACCGGAGCGGCGATCAGCCCGGATCACCATCGCCTGGCTCTGACAACGTACGCGGAAATCCTCCTGTTTGAGCTGCAGCCGGATGGTTCACTTCCAGCCGAACTGAAACCAGCCGCTCGAATCCCGTTTGAGGCTCCACTGATAGAATCCGTCGCCTTTGAAGAGGACAAGCACCTGCTGATCCTCAGCGAAACTGGGGATCTGTCGCGAATCAGACTCCCGTGATCTGTGCTGAACGGCCCGTTGAGCCGTGACAGAAGAGGTCTTTTATCTGACACCACTCGTCAAACCTGATCGATCCAGCCGGGCAGTGGATCGAGGATGAAGGCTTCGTCGATGTTGGCCGTCGAGTCGGCGATGACGTCGTCCAGCGAAGCGTCGTTGTTGCCGGTACCACCGACGAGTGTGTCGATTCCCGCATTGCCAGCGAGAACGTCGTCACCCATGCCGCCGATCAGTGTGTCGATGGCGTTGCCGCCGGTGAGCGTATCGTTGCCGAGCCCGCCGAATGCGAGGTCGTATCCGCGTCCGCCGTCGAGCACATCGTTACCGTCGGCGCCGGAAAGGCCGTCATTGCCGTCCTCTCCACTGAGCGTATCGTTACCACCTTGACCCAGCAGTGTGTCGTTGCCGTCACCGCCATTCAGCACATCTGCACGCGCCGAACCAATCAGCAGATCGTCCCCACCATTGCCACGGACCAGCGTGAAGCCGCGGAACCCGGCAAAGGCACTGACGTCAATCACGTTGTCGGATGCGCCGCCGTTGAGTTCTGCGATCTCGATCGCCTGAATCAAATCGCTGCCCAGCCCGGTCAGTGACGCATTCGTCAGCGTGAAGTCCGTATCCGCAGTCTCAACCAGACGATCAATTCCGCTGCCTCCATTCAGTGTGTCATCTCCGTCACCGCCACTGAGCCGGTCTCCAGAACCTCCCAGCCCTTTCAGGAGATCGTTGCCTGCTCCCCCAATCAGCGTGTCAGCGCCCGATCCGCCAAAGATGCGGTCGTTGCCACTGCCGCCATCGATCCGGTCGCTGCCTCCGCCGCCGTTGACGATGTCGCTGCCAGGCGTGCCGAGGATGACGTCATCGCCTCCGCCGCCGTTGAGCGTGGTCGACGTCAGCCGGGGCGTGAAGAACTCACTGACATCGATTAACTGTGCCGCTCCGCTGCCCGTCAGCAAAGCCCGTTCGACGCTGATCACCGTATCGTGGCCACGGCCCGTCATCGCTGAATTCGTCAGTGTGACATCGCCGGCAACTAACTCGCGGATCACATCATTCCCGCTGCCGCCGTTGAGCGTGTCATCGCCATCGCCGCCGTCGAGTGTGTCGCCTGTCGAACCCTGCCCTTGAACAAGATCGTTGCCCGGTCCGCCCACAACTTCATCGGCGCCGCTGCCACCATTGAGTGTGTCGTCGGCCGCACCACCAATCAGCACGTCGTTGCCAGCATTCCCTGTCAGATTCACTGCACCCGTGGCACGCGATGCGTCAAACCGGTCGTTTCCATCACCCCCGGTAAAAACAACTGGCGTATCGACGGCGATTCCGGAATTGAGCACGGTAACGATGTCATCCTCGACGGAACCCGTCACGTTAAACACGCTCAGGCTGGTGGCAGCCCGGCGGAACACTTCCGAGCCTCCGGATTCCCGCAGGACGACGTCAGCACCATCACGCAGCAGCTCATAAATTCCGCCATGCGGCAGAGTCGCACTTCCTGGTAATGGCACTTCCTCAAACGTAACCATTGCCGATGCGGCAGCGTTCAGATTGCCCGCCAGATCCTGAACAACGTCCTCACCGACACTGACGACGACTGAGCCGCTGGCTGCTGGTGTCACTTCGAGTGTGAACGTTGCAGGGTCGATCGACGTCAATACGCCAGAGGATCCGTTGATGACACTCACGTCACTGTCATCAAAGCCGGTGACAGCTTCGCTGAACTGGAAGGTCAACAGGATTGGATTGTCACTCGTCGTCGTGCCGTCCGGAATGATCGACAGTGCGGGTGCTGTTCTGTCGCTGACGATGGAAAACCCGGCAGCCGCCTGCGAGCCATTGCCGACCGCATCCTGTGCGGCGCCGGACGCAATCATCACGGTGACCACGCCGTCTTCGTCGGGCACAACATCAAACGAATAGCTCAAGCCGGAACCGGAGAAGTTGCTGACCGTGCCGTTGCTGACAGCAGGATCCGCCGCCATAAAACCGGTCACCGGCTCATCAAATGTGACTGTCACAGTAATCTGCATGGCGTTTGTCGAACCGACGGCCAGCGAAGCAATCGTTGGTGTCGGTGCAGTCACATCTGCCGTAATGCTGAGTCGACTGGCCGCCAGGCTGGAGTTACCAGCCGCGTCAACAGCGACACCTTCCGGAACGTCAACAGTCAGAGCACCGTCTGCGTCTGCGACGATCGAGACACTGAAGAGGCCGCCGCCCAGGCTGGAAAAACCGGCAACGCTTCCGTTGCTGATGGCGACGTCAGCACTGGAAAAACCGATCACCTCTTCTCCGAAGTCGATCGTCACGGGGAACGCATTCGCGTTGACCGGTTGATCCGGTCCGCTGATCTGAGGAACTGGTGCCGTGTGGTCGCTGACCACACGAAACTGTGCGGCTGCCGCTGCTGGCGTCCCCAGAGTGTTCTGAGCGGAGCCAGCAGCGATATCCACCGTAATCAACCCGTCGCCGGCTGGAACGAGTTCGAACGAGTATCCTGATCCATTCCCGGTAAAGCCGAAGAGTGTGGCCCCGCTGACAGTCAGGTCATTTGCATCGAAACCTGTGACGGGTTCACTGAAGACCACAGACAGCGGAATCCGTGCGGCACTCGTCGGACTGGCGAATGGCGATAAAATCACCGGGATCGGTGCCGACGATCTCACAGTCTCGGAAAACTGCATGGCAGCAGCATTGCCGTTGCCAGCAGTATCGACGGCTGCATTCATCGGGATGTCGATCGTGACAACTCCGTCAGCCGCAGCATCAATTGTGACCGTAAAGCTGCCGTTGCCATGATCGACAAACCCAGTTGCAGTACCGTTGCCGACGGTCAGATCGCTGAGCAGAAAACCGCTGACCGGTTCGTTGAACGTGATCGTCACATCGAACGGATCGCTGTTTGTCGGACTGTCTGGTCCACTGATCACAACGGTCGGCGCAGTTCGATCGATTGTGACCGACGAATCTGCTGACAGGCTTCCATTGCCAACAGGGTCCAGTGCTGAGTCTGCTGGCAGCAGAACGCTGACCACACCATCGCTCTGCGGGATGACGTCGAGCCGGTAGGTGTCACCGTCGACTGCGGCGAACGACACAACCGAACCGTTCGTGACACTGAAATCAACGATCGCCAGACCGCTGACGTAACCGTCAAACTGAATGGTGAACGTGACCTGCCCGGCGTTCGTCAGTGTTCCATCTGGCGAGATCACGGCTGTTGGATTCCGGGTATCGATCACCACGGTGTCCTGACCGCTCGTTCCCGGATTGCCGGCGGCGTCCGTGTACGTCGCTGAGACCGACACCGTTCCAGACATCTGAATTCCGTCAATCGCGGTCAGAATTGCGGAAAACGTACTCGGCCCCACTTGGCTGAAACCGCTGAGTGTGCCGCCCGTCGCAGTAACATCAGCCAGATCAAATCCTGCAACCGGTTCACTGAAGGTAAATGTCACCAGGGAAGAATCATCGCTGTCGCGCAGCAGCGAATCGACGATGCTGACGACAACAGTCGGAGACGCAGTATCGATGAGGACAAAGCCCGACTGAGGGATTCCTGAATTTCCGACCGCGTCAGCATAGCCGTTTCCGACGGAGATCGAGCCCATCAACTCAACATCGTCATCCGCCAGAAACACCGCTGAAAACGTGTTGCTGTCGATCGTGGTGAAACTACTCAGAACGCCGCCGCTGATACTGACATCTGTCGAATCAAATCCCGTCACGTCTTCGCTGAATTCAAACGTCACGGTCGAACTGCGAGTTCCCTTCGTGAGTGGCATCGACGAAAAGCTGATTGCTGCAGTTGGGTTCTGAGTATCAATGGCAACGAAATCGTTCCCCGCCAGCCCCGAATTGCCTGCCGCGTCAATATACGCGGTTCCCACGGAAACGGAGCCGGTCGTGCTGATGCCGTCGGTGGCTGCGAATACTGCCGAGAAACCGTCAGAATCGATTTGCAAGAAGCCGCTGAGTGTTCCCCCTGTCACGGAGACGTCGGCCGCCGTGAACCCACTGACGGGCTCACTGAACTCGAACGTCACCAGCGAGCTGCGGTCGCCGTCGTTCAGCGACGCGTCCGCAATTGTCACTGTCACCGTCGGATTGCGCGTGTCGATCGTGACTGTCTCCGAATCTCCTGTACCGGGATTGCCGCTCACGTCCGAGTAGACGCTGCCGACTGAGACAGAGCCTGTCATCTCGACGCCATCGTCAGCCGTGAACGTTGCCGTGTAGCTGTTGCCATCGATCTGAGTGAAGCCACTCAACGTTCCGCCAGAGACAGTCACATCGCCCAGGACAAAACCCGAGACTGGTTCACTGAACTCGAACATGACCGTCGAGCTGTTTTCAGCATCACTGAGCGAATCAGATGCGAAGCTGACAGTCAGTGTCGGATTCAACGTATCAATTGAAATCGTCCCGGTGGCCGGCAGTCCGGGGTTGGCGGCGAGATCGGTGTAACCGGTTCCCACTGAAATCGAGCCTGTGATCTCGACATCGTCATCGGCCATGAACGTTGCCGTGAAGCTGTCCGTGTCGATCTGTGTGAAGTCGCTGAGTGTGCCTCCAACGACAGTCACATCATCGATTGCAAAACCGAGAGGTGCAGAACTGAACTCGAACATCACGACCGAACGTTTGTCGCTTTTTGTCAGCAGTGCGTCGGCGATGTCGACAGCAACCGACGGATTCACGGTGTCGATTAAAACGGTGTCCGAGCCAGTCAGTCCCTGGTTGCCCGCTGCGTCGGTGTAGCCGGTTCCCGCAGAAATGCTGCCCATGCCCTGAATGTTGGCCGCAGGGTCGACAGAAACCGTCGCACGGAAGCTGTTGCTGTCAACCTGCACGAAGTCACTCAGCATCAGTCCGGTCACAGAGACGTCGGACACGTCAAAACCGACAACGGCCTCGCTGAACTCGAAGGTAACCGTTGAACTGGCCGTGCTGTCAGTTAACTCAGTCTCGACGATGTCGACAACAATCGAGGGATTGAGCGTGTCGATCGTGACGCTGTCGGATCCTGGCGTACCGGCATTGCCGAGAAGATCGGCATAGCCGGCGCCGGCTGAAACCGTACCCGTCGTTTCGGCCCCGTCATCCGCAGTGAGCGTCATTGAGAACGTGTGGCCGTCAATCTGCGTGAAACCGCTCAACATTCCGCCGGTCGCTGACAGGTCGCTGCTGTCGAAACCGGTTACGTCTTCACTGAAAACGATCGAGACCACCGAACTGTTGTCGGCATCGGATAGCGACGCATCAAGGATGTCGACCGTCACTGATGGCGCAGTCGCGTCAGTGCTCCACGCATCGCTGGCATCGCTGCTCAGCGGGTTCCCGGCAGCATCCTGAATGCTCGACCCCGATACCGCGAGTGTCAGAACGTATTCGCCGCTTGCTGATGTCACGCTGGACAGGTCGATCGAGTAACTGCTGCCGGAGCCCGACACGATCAGACCCGACACGTCGACGCTTGCACCGCTCCGCGTCAGCGTGAAGTCGCCGATATCGACGCCGGTCACTGCTTCACTGAAACTGACGGCGACCGTCCCCGCATCCGAGTTCCGCGGATCGGGTGTGACATCAATGACGTCGGCCATTGGGGCCGTCCGGTCACTGGCGATCGAGAACTGCGTCGCAGCAGCATTGTCATTGCCGGCCGAGTCAGTCGCGACACCGCCCGCGATATCAATCGTGATCGTACCGTCACCCGAGGGCGTCACATCAAACGTGAAAACGCCCGTCCCCGCGTTGCTGAAGTTACTGACCGTTCCGCCGCCGACTGCCAGATCGCCGGACGCGAACCCGCTGACGATCTCGCCGAAATCAACGCTGACCGGAATCGATGCAGCATTGGTTGGACTGGACTCCGCCGAGCTGATCACCGGCGTGGGAACCGTCCGGTCACTGACGATCGAAAACTGCGTCGCGACGAGGTTGTCGTTACCTGCTGTGTCGGTCGCAACACCGCCCGCAATATCAATCGTGACTGTACCATCACCCGACGGAGTCACATCGATTGCGAAAACACCCGTCCCAGCGTCGTTGAAGTTACTGACCACTCCGCCGCTGACCGACAGATCTCCCGCGCCAAATCCACTGACGGTTTCACCGAAATCGACGCTGACGGGAATGAGTGAAGCATTGGTTGGACTGGATTCCGCCGCACTGATCAGCGGGACGGGCGCAACGTTATCGAGCGTGTAAGTCTCGTCGGTGACCGGTTCGGTATTCGGCAGCGCGTTGCTGGCGTGATCGGTGATGCTCACGGAGCCTGCGAAGTCGAGTTCGATGACTCCGTTGAAGTCCGCCAGGTCGCCGCCCGAAACGGTCACGTCGTACTGCGATCCGCTGACCATCGACACACCGGTGACCGTCGCTGTCGTCGTCCCGTTCACAGCGAAGTCCGTCGCATCAACTCCGGTCACGTCTTCACTGAACGTCGCCCGGAAGACGAGCACATCCGCGTTCGTCGGACTCCCTGCCGGATTCTGCCGCGTGAACGAAGTCGTCGCCGGCGCGACGTTGTCGAGCGTGTAGGTCTCGTCGGT
>WGMU01000119.1 GCA_016124895.1 bacterium | reverse complement strand
CCGTCATCGACGGTGGCGACAGCGACGTCAATCTCCAGGGGACGCGCGAGACCTTCCTGCTGGTGGGTACGGGAGCCGGTTCTGCGGCCGATCCACTCGAAACGGCAATCTCGTTCCTGTCGGTTCGCACGGACAGTGGCGACGTCGCGGTCGACAATACGGGCGATCTGACGATCACACGGGCCATCATTGGAGAATTCGACGACTTCGTTGACGGAGTCATCATCACCGATCTTGCTGACACTGATCCCGCCGGAGTGATCCAGCTCTCGACGACGGGAACGATGACGCTCGAAGCCACGGTCATTAACAACGCGGCCGGAGATATCGTGCTGACTGCGGTCGATGCTGCCTCGACTGGCCAGGATCTGATCCTGCAGCGGTACATCGATCCGTTTTTCATTTCCGACATTGATCCGCAGATCAGCAGCACCGGCGGCATGATCACACTAAACGTCGGCGATGACCTGACAATGGTCGCGACCTCGACGGTTTCGACGACCGGCGATGTCGTGATCAATCTCGATAACGGCGACGCAGACTCGGGTGTCGGCACAGACTCAACATTCGACGGCACCTGGACTGGCGGCTCTCTGACGGTCAATGGCAACGCCGATGACGACACGATCGACGCATCCGCGATCAGCTTCGGCGCGACATTCAACGGCAGTGACGGCGACGACTCGATCACCGGGACGTCAGGTAACGACACGATCACCGGCGGCACGGGCGACGATACGCTCAACGGCGACGCGGGCGACGATCTGTTCCTCTGGAGCGACGGCGACGGCAGCGACATGATCGACGGCGGCGCCGACAGCGACGAGATCGATCTCGTTAGCGGAACGGTTACCAGCGTTGATTACACCTTCGCCAGCGAAAACGACGGAACGATCTCCGTCGACGCCCAGACGATCATGTACACGAACCTCGAACCGGTCATTGACGATCTCGACGCCATGGACCGCAGTTTCAGCTATATCGGCGGGACCGAGACCATCACGCTTAGCGACGACGGCACTGTCGGCGACGGCTTCTCGATGATCGATTCGACGCAGGGTGAAGTCGTCACGTTTGCTGCTCCGACAAACTCGCTGACGATCGACGCCGGCGACGGCGACGACACGATCGACCTGCAGGGATTGGATGCGACCTTCGACGCCGACCTGACGATCAACGGCGGGGACGGCACAGATTCAATTTCCGCCGCCGGCGACACGGACGTCGGCAGCGGAGTGATCAGCATCGGCGAGGCGAGCGATGTCGAGTCGCTCTCGTTCGACGGCGGCTCGCTGATCACGACCAGTGACGCGATTCTCGTTTCAACCGGCGCGATTGCTGACAACGACGGTGGCAACGACGTGACAGCCAGCACGGTTGCCCTCGGATCAGGCACCGGTGTCGGCAGCGCGGCCAACGCTCTCGACACCACGATCAACGCCCTCGAAGCCGACGGCGGAACCGGCGGCGTCTGGATCTCGAACACCGGCGACCTGGTCGTCAACGACATCGACGCGACGCTGATCGGCGTGACGGCAAACGGTGACATCGAGCTGACAACGAGTACGCTGATGCTGACGTTCGAGCCACTGGACTCAAACGGTGGCAACATCCGGCTGACGGCGGTCGATGACATCGTGATCGTCAATGACGTCTCCAGCGACGGCGGGGACATCACCGTCAATTCCGACTCGGACGGAACGGGTGGCGGCGGCATTTACGTTGACGGCGCCATTGTCTCGTCTTCCGGAGGCAACATCGTGCTCGGCGGTGGAGCGGATCCGACGCTGAATCCGGCTGTTGCGACGGGTTTTCTCGGCGGGCAGGGCGTCACGGTCGACGCTGGCGAACTGAACTCGGGCACGGGCGACATCTCAATCCGCGGAGCCAGCGCACTGTCCGACGACGCGGTCGACTTCAGCAGCGTCGCAGTTGCTACGACGACCAGCGGCAACATCACGATCATCGGTGACTCGACCGGCGGCGACGACGGCGTCGACATCGACAGCGGCTCGATGGTCTCGACGGTTTCCGGAAATATTACGCTGACCGGAAACTCCACCGGGACGGCCGACGAAGGTATCGCGCTCGACGATATGACGATCACGACGCAGACCGGGCAGATCACGATCACCGGAACCGGCGCGAACGGCAGCGGAATTCACGTCGGCGGCAGAAGCATCAACTCCGTTGACGGCGATATTCAATTGACAGGAACGGCGACCAGCAATGGCGCCGTCGGAGTTGATATCGCGACAGGCTCGCTCAGTTCTCTTGTGAGTCTGTCCGGAGCCCAGAACGTCGATGCCGCCGCGTGGAATCTGGCGGAGATTGTCACCATCGAGTCCTCGACAACGATCCCGCACATCACGATCAACGGCACCGGCAACGATACGTTCGACGTGTACTCGTTCACGGCCGGTGCGGGCGATCGCGGCATCTTCGACATCGCGAACAATTCGTTCGACACCGAACTGTTCCTGTTCGACTCCAGTTTCAATCTGCTCGACAGCAACGATGATTTCGACGACGGCGACGGCGACGGAACTGACTCGACGATCGACTTTACGTTTGCGTCGTCCGGGACGTTCTACCTCGTGGTGGGCAGGTACGACAGTTCCGCCGCCAACGGGACGCTCCGCGGTGACACGCCGTCGACTGGCGACACGTATGACCTCCACTTTTCGATCGAAAATCACGCGCTGGTCGGCGGTGACGATCCGCTCCCGGAAGTGGAGCCCAATGACCCGGTCCTTCAGGCTGGCACTTCGGCGATCGCGGCGACTGGAACAGGCAGCGTCACGATCATCGGGGACGGCGACGGAGCGAGTGCCGGTGTGAGACTCGACGGGACGGTCGGATCGAGCAGCGGTGGCGTCACCATTCAGAGCGCCGATGACAATATCGAATTCGCGGCGTCGGCGGCTGTGACTTCCGTAAGCGGCATGATCTCGGTTTCAGCCGACACGATGGGCGGCAACGGAGGTCAGGTCATCATGTCAGACGGCTCAAGTGTTGACACCAGCACCGGTCTGATCGACGTCAGCGCGGACGGAGACATCACGCTTTCCAAACTGCAGACGACCGACGCCGTCACGATCAGTTCGGCAGCGGGCTCGGTGATTGACGGTGGGGACTCGGACATTGAGATCACGGCCACGTCGACGATCATCACTGCTCCCGGCGGTGTCGGTACGCTGGCCGGCGGCGGAGCGGACAACGCGATTGAAACCGCCCTCGACAGCCTCAGTGTCGACACCAGCGGCGGAAACGGCGATCAGGCCATCAACGAAACCGACGCCCTGACGTCGCTCGATCTGAATGCTGGAACGGGCACGGTGACACTGGTCGCTGGCGGAGCGATCTCCGACGTCGACGGTTCAGCGGATATCACCGCGGACAGTGCGTCCGTTTCGGCAAGCGGCGGCATCGCGATCGCAACGGCCGTTACAACGTTCGCCGCGACCAATGACACGCCGGGAGATATCACCGTCTCGAACAGCGGCCCTCTGACCGTCGGCTCAGTCTCGGGCACGGTCGGTGTGAGCAACTCGGCTGCAGGTGGCATGATCTTGATCGCTGCGTCGAGTCCGCTGACGGTTGCCAGCGACGTCACTGCCAGCGGCGATATCACGCTGACTTCGACAGACTCGACTGGCACCGGCGACGATCTGACGATTGATCCCGGCGTGACCGTCCAGTCAACGACCGGCAACGTCTCGCTCCGCAGCGGCGACGACGTGCTGATCAGCGCCGGCTCGATCGTCGACGCGGCCGGCGTTGTGACGATCGATGGCGACTTCGGCGATGCTGACGCTGGCACAGGATCGACGATCGACATCTTCGGCACAGTGAACACGGTCGGACAGGGGATCATCCGAGGACAGGGCGACGACGACGTCATCACACTCGATCCGGACGCGACGACCGGCCCGCTGCTGATCGACGGTCAGGGCGGCGACGATCAATACTTCATTCAGACCGGCAGTCTCGGCGGCCAGATCGACATCGACGATCAGACTGGTGCCGGAAACGACGAACTCAACGTCAGCGGCACAACGAACCCGGACGCGATTTCGGCCGACGCGTCGCAGATCGTCGTGAACACGACGCAGGTCATCACGTACACGTCCAGTCTCGAAACCGTCAACGCCGACGGTGGTAACGGCGCAGACGCGTTTGACGTGACTCCGTCGACAACGGCCGAAATCAACATCCTCGGCAGCGGTCCTGCGATGATCCCAGGCGACATGCTGACTTACAACGCGCCGAGCGGAGCGACGGTAACGTTCTCTCCGACCGATTCCGACACGGGGACAATCTCGTCAACGGGCGGCGTTCAGAACGTCAATTACGACCTGGTCGAAGGCGTCAAGATCGATGGTGCAGCAGGAGCAATAACGCTGGTCGTCAACGGCTCATCGGAAGACGACGTCTTCAATGTCGACTTCGCTGGTGGAGATTCCGGCACGATCGACCTGACGCTCGACGCGGACGGAACGCCCGGCCCAACGACGATGGCGACGGTCGGCTTTACAAGCATCCAGACGGTGCAGCTCAACGGCAGCGACGGCGACGACATCCTGCAGGTGACCGATCCGGCCGACGGAGTTTCCGGCAGCCTTGACTTCAACGGTGAAGGCGGCAGTGATTCGATCGTTCTGGTCTCCGGGACCGCGACGACGCTGACGCACAACTTCGACACCGCGGCTGATGGCTCGATCGACATCGACGGAGCGATCATCAACTACACGGGTCTCGAACCAATCACGGACAACATCGACGCGAGCAACCGAGTCTTCAACTTTGCAGCGACCGACGACGACATCTCACTGAGCGACCTCGGCGGCGGCATGTCGCGGATTGCCAGCCTCTCGTCGAGTGAAACGGTCGACTTTACGAATCCGACAACGACGTTGACTGTCAACGGCGGCGACGGGGCGGACACGATTGACGCTTCAACGCTGGCCTTCGATGTCACGCTCAACGGCGGCGCCGGCAACGACTCGCTGATCGGCACGGACGGCTTCGACCAACTGAACGGCGACGCCGGTGACGACACACTCGCTGGCGGCACCAGCAACGACACGCTCAGTGGCGGCGATGACGACGACCTGATCGTTTGGAACGACGGCGACGGCAGCGACTCGGTCGACGGCAACGCCGGAACAGACACGTTGCAGATCACTGCGTCGAACGCCTCGGGCGACGATGTGTCCATCGATCCGAACGGAACGCGGTTTGTCGTCACTCGGAACAATCTCAGTCTGTTCTCGCTCGACGTCGGCACGATCGAGACTGCCGAACTCAACACGCTCGGCGGTGGCGA
Organism: bacterium; assembly: GCA_016124895.1. Lineage (GTDB taxonomy): Bacteria > Planctomycetota > Planctomycetia > Planctomycetales > Planctomycetaceae > JAPOLP01. The sequence continues at coordinate 28,388 of WGMU01000119.1, read as the reverse complement.
CACTCTGACCGTCGGCGACCTGTCCGGAGTTTCTGATCTGACGACGGTCGCTCTCAACGGCGGCGATGACAACGACGTGCTCGACCTGCAGGGGCTGGCCGGTGGACCAGTCGCGCTGGTGGATGGCGGCGACGGCGACGACACGCTGCTCGCTTCAACCGGTTCGGAAGGCGACGACGGAACGGCCGACGATCTCAACCTGAGCATCAACGGCGGTTTGGGCACGCTCGACTACACCGTCAACGCGATTCTCGTCTTCCAGGCAACGCCGAGTGCCGGCGCCGATCAGGTCATCATCAACGGCTCGACCGATGACGACGCCCTGACGCTCGACTTCGCCGTCGATTCGCCGCTCGCTCCCGGCGGCACATTTTTCAACGGCGGCAGCGAGCAGACCGGTGGAGACAATCTCACTCTGATCAACGGCACGGTGACGACCGTCACGCACAACTTCGCAAACGCCAGCGACGGCACGATCGAAATCGAAGAGGGCACGACAGACACGATCACATACACCGGCCTCGAACCGATCTTCGACAACCTGTCTGCCACCGACCGCGTGTTTAACTTCGGCGCGACCGACGATGTTATTTCGCTAAGCGACCTCGGCGGCGGCCTGTCGCGAATCGAAAGCGTCTCGTCCAGCGAAACGGTCGACTTCGTCAATCCATCCGGTTCACTCACAATCAATGCTGGCGATGGAGCGGATACAGTGAGTGCTTCTGCATCGTCACTCGATGTCACGATCCATGGAGGGGCTGGCATTGACTACCTGGCGGGAGGCAGTGGCAATGATGCCATCTCCGGCGAGGATGAGCCCGACATAATCATTGGCAGTGGTGGAAATGACACGCTTTCTGGCGGCGATGGAGAGGACATCTTCATCTGGGAGGAAGGTGATGGGGACGACGTTGTCAATGGCGATGCCGACATCGACCGCCAGATTGTCAACGCAGCAGATAACGCGGCGGAAGGCGACAACATCTCGGTCAGCGACAACGGAGCCCGCATCGATATCACGCGGGCGGCCGGGGTGATGCTCAGCACGTTCACGCTCGACGTCGGCACGACTGAGATCATCGAAGTCAACTCGCTGGCTGGCGACGATACGATCGACGCGTCGGCTCTGACGAACGCCGCGATGGACGTCAATGCGGGCGACGGTTCAGATACGGTCACCGGAGGCTCACAGAATGACACCCTCGCTGGCAACGGCGGAAACGACGTCATTCTCGGTGGTGACGGCGACGACACACTTCGCGGTGGGGCCAATACTGACATGCTCAATGGTCAGTCTGGAAATGACCTTGTGGAAGGCCAGGGAGGCATTGGAGACCAGCTCACGGGCGAAACGGGTGACGACACGCTTGATGGAGGCGCTTCCGGAGACGACGTCGTGATCGAAATCGCCGATCAGGACTTCGATCTGAATAACGACCGGCTTGCCGGACTGCTGACGGGAACAGACCTACTGATCGGCATTGAGCTGGCCGACCTGACTGGCGGTGCCGGCAGCAATTTCATTCTGGCCGCAGACTTTGACGGGGACACGACACTTCGAGGTCTTGACGGCAACGACACGATCATCGGCGGATCGGCTCGGGACACGATTCTTGGCGGAGTCGGTGACGATTCCATCGAGGGACACGATGGAAATGACCACATTGATGCGGGAGACGGCAGCAACTTCGTTCTCGGCGGTGACGGCAACGATCGGATTTATGGAGGTTCCGGCAACGACACGCTGGCCGGCGAAGGAGGCAATGACCGTGTCTTCGGACTCGGCGGCGATGATCTCATGTTCGGCGGGACGGGATCGGATGCGATGCGCGGTGGAGCCGGTCGTGACACACTGAACGGTGAGGACGGCCCGGACAACCTCTTCGGTCAGGGCGGAAGTGGTGATGTCCTGCAGGGGGGAACCGGTGACGACAATCTGGACGGCGGAAGTGGAAATGACCGCGTCTACGAGTCAGCGGATACTGACTTCACGCTTCGCCAGGAATTCCTGATTGGTGGAACAACCGGCACGGATTCTCTGAAATCAATCGAAGCCGCGCAGCTTGAAGGCGGTGCAAGTGCCAATCTCATAAACGCAGACGGTTGGTTGAACTACTCAACGCTCAACGGCGGAGCGGGCAACGACACGGTGGTGGGATCGCGCGGTGGCTCGTTGATCAACGGCGGCAATGGCGACGACACGATCATCGCAGGACGCTCTTCGGACCGGATCAACGGAGACGCCGGAAACGACAATATCGATGCCGGGCGAGGAGATGATATTGTCAACGGCGGCGCCGGCGATGATCTGATTAACGGCAACCGCGGTGCAGACACGATTAACGGTGATGCCGGCAACGACCGCATCTTCGGTGTCACGAACGCGGACTATCCACACGATCCGGTCCAGCCACAGATTCTTGAGACAGTCAACAATACGGACAACGACTCGCTGCTCGGTGGTGATGGTGATGACACGATCGTCGGTGGTCTCGGGTCCGACTTTGTCAGCGGCGGCGACGGAGCGAACGTGCTGGACGTCACCAGCGGCGGCGACGGAATTGATGGCATCGACACGGTGTCGGGCACGATGCTCGATGCGATCTTCCAGGATCCGACAGACCTGCTGATCTGATCGTCGCGGCGCGAAACAGTGATCGCTCTCAGTGTCTCTCCGGCAAAATCAGAACGAGAGCCAGAGCGGCAGCCCGTCAGCCGTTTCAATGCCGCCGAGCGGATTATCCTGCCGACGGCGACGCGGCTTTCAGCGTCACGTTGTACTCACCCGGAAAGTCTGATGCGTCTCCGTTGGCGTGGAAGCCGACGACCTGGAACGACTTCGTGGCACGCGGCAGCAGAAAGTACACAGCGCTGTCGTCTTCGTACACGCACGGATAAAGTCGGCCGTCAATCCGAGCCGAAACGTTATAGCCGAGCCCGTACACGCAGCCGGACAGTGCGACGGTATCACGAAACCGCATGAACTGCTCGACACCCGTCTGATTGCGGATGGCGACGTCCCAGGCTTCAAAGAACTCCGTCAACGCCTGACCGAGTTCCGACTTGTGTTCGGCATCGAGTTCTCTGCCGTTGGCGTCGTACCACTCGCGCAGCCCTTGATCGATCCGGAAGCGAACGAAGCTCGTATCCCGGCCAGCAGCGACACGGATCATCAGCCCGTCATTGGTTCCGGAGAACTCGACCTCGGCGTGCGAACTTCGCAACCATTCGGAATCCACCGCGAACCGCTGCAGCACGGTCGCTCGAACTGCCGGCTTCACATCAGCCAGACTGGCGGGGACGAGCTTTGGCGGCAGGCTGTCCTGGGTGACGAATTCGGCCGTCCGGTTTCCCGAGATATCCGCGCGCGGCATCCACAACCAGCCAACTCCCGCCACGAGCGCGATTCCGCAGAGAATCGGAAACCACAACGCGCTGCTTCTGCGACGCGAGCGGCGTCGGACTCGTGATGCGACCGAGGCAGGCGGCAGACCGACGCCCGGTGGCGGCAGAGGGACGCCAGAACCCGGTACGTCTGACGGAATCGGCGCCGCAGTTGAAACTCCGAACGGAGTCTCTGCCGGGCTGACGGGAAACGCCGAAGGCTGCATTCCCGCCTGGCTGGGGAAACCCTGACCGCTCGGCAGGTCATCGATATCGGGTCCAGGACCTGTCGGCGGAAAACCGGCCCCGGGAACGAACAGCTGTGGAGCAGTCGACGGTACTGGAAATCCTGATCCCGGCAGTGGCGGAACGGTTCCCGGTATCACATCGGGAGGACCAGGCACAGAAGAGCCAGCAGGCGGGAACGGAGCCGCGACGCCTGGCACGTTCTGAGATCCGCCAGCCGGAGACGGATTGCCTGCAGGTGGCGATGGTGCGGCAGGTGGCGTCAGTGCCGAGGGATTCGGTGCGGCCGGCGAAGCAGGCGGAATGGCCACTTCGGGGACGAGCAGTTTAATGCCGCAGCCAGGGCACGTTCCCTTTTTGCCGGACGCGGCGTCCGGAACGCGAATCATTGTCGTACACTGCGGGCATTGAAATTCGATGGCCATGTGGGTCTGAAAGCGTTGCTGAGGATGTCTGATGGGCGCCAGCCCGCACGGTAATCAGGTGTTTGAGCGGCCTCAATTCTGTCTGACGAAGCTTTACTGAATCTTTTTGCCGATTGCTGAAATCCATTTCAGTCTGCCTTGAACCTGCCAGAGACTCGCGCCCAGATCGTCAGCAGGACTGCGGGAGTGACATCCTGACGGTCAGGCTTCGTTGAGACGAACGGTTTTTCCGGCGACGGTTCAGAAGCCTGTCCCACCGTTTCGACGCCTTGATAGACTCGCCGCCTGGCTGGCTGCGCTTGCCGGCACCGGCTGAAGTGCTCATTCGTCACTGCAGGAAGCATTCCCAATGGAACTCATTCGCCGCCGGGCCTACGCGCGAGCCGGGCTGATCGGCAACCCGTCGGACGGTTATCACGGCCGGACGCTGTCCGTCATCGTGCGGAATTACTTCGCTCAGGTCGTGCTGTACGAGTGGGATGAACTGGAAATCGTCCTCAGCCAGGACGACCGCAGCCGCTTCCGTTCGATCAACGAGCTGCATCACGACGTCGAGCTGCACGGCTACTACGGCGGCGTGCGACTGGTCAAAGCGACGATCAAATGCTTCGCTGGATACTGCTACCGGACCGGCCGGACGCTGCACGATCGCAACTTCTCAATCCGTTACGAATCGAATATCCCGCGCGCTGTCGGACTCGCCGGATCAAGTGCGATCATCGTGGCGACGCTGCGGGCTCTGCTGGACTTCTATCAGGTCGAGATCCCACCACGCGTTCTTGCTTCGCTGGCTCTGCATGTTGAAAACTCAGAACTGGGGATCGCGGGTGGTCTGCAGGATCGAGTGATTCAGGTCTACGAAGGACTGGTCTCGATGAACTTTGCCGAAGCTCACTGCGAGACGATCGACGGCTTCGAGTGTGGCACTTACGAGTCGCTGAATCCCGCGCTTCTGCCGCCGCTGTATGTCGCATTCAGCCGGGAAGCCGGTGAGCCGACCGAGCTGACACATGCCCCACTGAGGGCTCGCTACAACCGCGGCGACGCGGCGGTTGTCTCCGCGATGAAACAGTTTGCCGAGCTGACAGACGCTGCCTGCGACGCACTGCAGACTGGCAACCATGCTGAGTTCTCCCGTCTGATGGACGAGAACTACGACCTGCGGGCGTCCATCTGCGACCTGTCACCGACTCACATTCAGATGATTGAAACCGCCCGAAGCTGCGGCGTGTCGGCCAAATTCGCCGGCTCAGGCGGAGCCATCGTCGGCAGCCTCAACGCCGAGTCCGACTTCCAAACGCTCCAGGCCGCGATGAAACAGATCGACTGCGAAGTCTTCCGCCCGAAGATTCTGCCATAACAGTCTGTAGAACAGCCACAGCGGTCCTCGGGCAGAACGCGAGTTCTTGAATGACTACTGACTCTGAGTCAATCCTCTGGATCGGCCAGTGGTTCTGACGGTGGCGATGCGCTGCTCGCGGCAACCTGAGCTGCTTTGTTCGGGCACTCTTCAGCGGGCTTTGTGCAGAGTTCACACGGAGAATGTTCGGCTCCCGGCATGTTGGCCAGGCCGCCGCAGCTTCCCTGAATGCGACGGTTGCTGAAGATCACTCCGACGGCCATGCCGGCAATCGCCAGGCCGATGAGCACTCCGGCCGCGAGCATCGTGCGCAGCAGGGGGCTGGATTCCGGCTCAGGCTGCGGCGGTGATGCGCCGATCTCTGCGGGGAAGTTCTGCGAACGGCGTTCCTGAAACCCGTCGGCCGTGCGGAGCAGCAGCAGCGATTCCGCGTGCAGTTCGGCAGCCAGTGGCAGGCCACGGTCGGGGCCGAGGACGTTGATCGCCGTCGCCAGCGCGTCGGCGACCATGCAGGAATCGGCGACGATCGAAACGGACGCGACGTTATGTTCGATCGGCCGTCCCGTCTGCGGGTCAATGGTGTGTGAGTAACGCTGGCCAGCGGCCTCGAAATAGTTGCGATAGTCGCCCGAAGTCGCGAGCGACCGGTTGGTGAGTTCAATCGCGGCGGTCAGGACGCCGAGATCCGAATCCGGCCGTTGAATACCAGCGCGCCAGGCACTGCCGTCGGACTTGCGGCCCCGTGCGCGGACCTCGCCACCGATCTCGACCAGATGGTGCGGCAGACCGAGTTCCACCAGCCGGTCCGAAACGACGTCGACACCGTAGCCTTTGGCAATGGCCGACAGGTCGAGTTCGATCAGTGGGTCGGACTTGCGCAGCGCCGGCGGATCGTGGCGTACGTCGACTTTCCGCCAGCCCAGGTGGCTCAGCGCGGCTTCGATTTCCTGCTGGTCGGGCAGTTTGCGTTCGCGTGGCGTGCTGCCAAAGCTCCATAAACGGACGAGCGGACCGACCGTCGGATCGAAGGCTCCGTCGCTGAGTTCCGCAATGCGGAGCGCTTCCGCGACAACAACGGCGACCGGCCGGGAGACTGCGAACCAGTCACTCGATCGCGACGCGTTGAAGCGGGCCAGTTCGGAATCGTCGCGCCAGGTCGACATCTGCTGGTCGATCTGCTGCAGCGCGGCCTCGATCTCACGCTGAACGGTCTGCGGCGTCCGACCAGTCGGCAAGGCTTCCGTCGATCCAGTCACGACAATGTGATACGTCGTCCCCATTGTGTGGCCGTCAAGCGCAAACTGTTCGGCCGCGCCGGCAGTCGTCGACAGTTTCGACAGCAGCAGCGTCGCGCAGAGCAGGGCCAGGCAGAGGCTTCGCAGTCGAGACGTCACTGGTTCAGTTGCCTTTCCCGTCGGTCGCCACCGCCGCTTCTGACTTTGCCGCAGCAGCATCCGACTTCGGGACCTGCGTCACCGTTTCAGCAGCAGCCTTTGGCTTCGCGTCTGAAGGTTCGCCGTCGGCATCCGGCTTCTCATCGCCCTCCGTCGCTTCGTCAGACTTCTTGCGAAACTCTGTATCGAGGTCTTCTCGCGCCTGAAACAGTTGCGGCTCGCTGCCGTCACGTGGGGCGCGGAACTCGGAATGCGACCCTGGAGCCAGCGTAAACATGTGATAGTCGTTTCCGACTTTGCGGCGATAAATCAGCGGGTAGGCGATTTCGTATTCGTGGAAGCCGCCGGGTTCGAGCGTGTAAGGACCGCCCCAGTCGCTGAAGGGGCCTTTCGTTTCGTAGACCAGCGACTGAGTGCTGCTGTTGGTGATGCGCAGTCCGGGCGGCGAGAAGGTCACGCCGAGAAACGGGTTCTGCCAGCCTGCCTGACTGAGCCGCAGATGCGTCAGGCCGAGGTCGATGTCCGGAATGATGGTCTGAGCCGCCGGCCCCTGTTGCGTCCAACTGTTCCAGCACTTCACAAACAGTGCCGTCAGTTTGTCACGGTCAATCTGCAGAGCTTTTCCGTCCGGAGTCTCGGCTGCGACGGTGAGCTGCGGGTTGTCGGTCCATGTAAGCTGCAGGGCACGCTGCACATGGCTGATTCGCTTGAGCTGGACACTGGCCGGCTGATTGACCGCGAACTTCAGAAGTCCGTAGGGTTGCCACTGCTTCTGCTGTGCAGACCTGGTCGAAATGACGAGCGTCAGCTCCGGCGCCGCGAAGACGGGATTCGATTTTGCCGCGTCGTCGCGAACTTCGAGCGGTTTTGTCAGGTGCAGCACCGTCCGCAGTTCGGTATCGGACGGCAGCGACTTCAGGTCGGGCAGTGACTGTTCCATCACGGTACGGTCGATGAAGTCGGCAAACGCGTTTTCCGGGATATCGAGCACGTGAATCCTCGCGACATCCGCGTCGATCAACTGCTGCGTCAGATATTTCAGAATGTCCGGCGCGACGGCGACGTCGAGGTTTTCTGACTGGGGCAGATCCGCCGCTGCCACGGTTGTCGCTGTGGCAGGAATCGGTTTGCCGGGCACTTCGTCAGCTTCAAACGGAGCGGCGCTGATGCCCATCACCACCGAGACGCCATGCTCATCTGTCGCGACATCCTGCGGCCAGACGCGGAGATTCGGATGATAGACCGGCAGCGGCCAGATGCTGCTGACGAGCTGGTCGGCCTGGTTCAGCTCAAGCTGCTTTTCCATTTCCCGCACGATGTTCGGCACGATGCTGGTCACTTCGCGTTCGATCCGTCGCTTTTCTCCGTACAGCCCGCTGACCAGTCCATTGGAAACCCGATCGCGTGTGATGCCGAAGCCCTGCACGGAAACGCCAGCCGGATAGGTGACATACCAGTTGTCGTTTGGAATGTCGAATCGTGACCCAAGCAGCTTCAGCTTCAGGCGCCGGTTATCGACGTACGGTGTTACATCGAAGCTCATCCAGACCGGATAGCGGTGTCCGATAACGACGTCGATCGGTCCGGCGTAGGCAGAATGGCTACTGCCCATGACCGACGTTCCACCGATCCGCAGCCGCGCGTTCTGAACACCGATCTGAATATTGACGCGATCTTTCTGGTAACCCTGAATCCGGATTCGCCACGGTTCGACAGCCCAGGTGATTCCACCGAACACGATGCTGAACTGATAGCCGTCGACGACCGTCGAATCGTAAATGTCAGCGATCCGGCCGCTGAGCAGATCTTTGGGCAGCATCGCTGGAACCGACATCGCCAGGGCATCGAGCATCCGGTTGCCGAGCCGTACGGTAACGGCGCCACTGAGATCGATGGCCGGTTTGAAGTCGGCCGGGCCGGACTGCCGGGCGTCCGTCGGAGCGCTCAATGTCAGCGAGGTCGGTTCCGTCGTCTGCGGATTCAGCATCCAGTCAAGCAGAGCTTCGTCGCCATAAACGACTGGCCCAATGTCATGCGCACCGCCTGTGACTTCGGTGTAGCGCGGCATTCCGCCGGCATCCCGGATTGCGGCAATCATGCGCCGCGACTGTTGAGGTCGAATGGCCGCGTCTTCCGAACCGTGAAACGCCCAGACGGGAACTTTCGCAAGAGCCTCGCCCCAGGCAACTTCGCCGCCTCCTGCCAGCGGAACAACGGCCGACCAGTGACCGGGACTGGCTGCGGCGATGCTCCACGTGCCGTAACCGCCCATCGACCAGCCGGTCAGGATCCGGCGCTGCGAATCGATCGAAAAGTCGCGTTCGACGGCGGAAAGAATCTGCAGAGCCCGCTGCGCATCGACCGTTTCAGCTAGCCAGCCGCTGAGATATCGGGAATCGAGATCCTCACACTGTGGGAACACGGCCACGAAAGGAAACGACTGCTGTCGGGCTCGAATGGCCGGACCGAGTCCCACCAGCGTCGGCCGCCGACCGTCAGTGCCGCGTTCACCAGCGCCGTGCAGAAACAGAATGACCGGCCACTTGCGATCGGCCGAGTACGCTTCCGGAAGAAACACCGAGTAACGATGCTCGCCCTGATCGTCGCGGAAGACGCGTTGCTCGAAGCCGGCGCGGACTGGAGCGGTGACTCCACTCAGCGCGGCGCTGACAAAAACGAGGAGCGGGAGCAGTCGTCGTAATTCGCTGATGCCTCGCATGGGAGGCTCCTTCTGGTTGAGTTCAGCCGGAGAATTCGCTGGCCAGGGATTCAATGCCTCGGCCGGTTCGCCGTTCATCGCGGCGATGCTGACGAATTCTCAATCAGCCGGATGGTGTGTTTCTGAGTCTGTGTCTGGCGAATCGGCAGCGTCTGGCCACCAGCGATGACGATCAGATCACCGCTTGTTGTTGTTTCGTTTTCGCGGCTGATCAGACGGCCGGTTGCCAGATCAAACCGGTTCACTCCAGCCGATTTCGTCATTTCGATCTTGCCGCTGGCCGTAACACCGTCCTGTCTGATGTCGACATCGACGGTCACTTCAGACGTCGAGGTGATGCGCTGCAGCGTGCGCCCGTCGACAACTTCCGTGCCTTCATAACGACACTTTGTTGTCCCGGTCACTTTGCCGACCTGCGGGATCGTTAACTCCAGAGGCAGTTCCCACGTATCACCCGGCTCGACGGCTTTCTCTGGAAACTGCAGAAAATGCTCACCGTAACTCGCTCTGGCACCGTCCTTCGAGTTCGCTCCACCAGCAAGCTGTGCTGTCAATGCGTTGCTCTTGAGGACATCGGCCAGTGCCTCCTGGAGGCCACTCACCGCAAGAACTTCGCCCTGCGGAGTCAGTGTGACCTTGACGACGGCATTTCTGATCGCGTCATACAGCGGCGTCGCCGCGGCCCCCAGCGTACTCGATTCGTCGTTATCCGTTTTCTCTGAGCTGTACTCGTACTTGCCCAGCGGACCAACCTGCATCATCGCCGTCAGCTTCTGATTCCGGCTGGTCAGGACAATGTTGCCGTCACCGTCAATCTGCGAGACCTCGCGTTCGACACGCGTGTGAACCGCGAACTCACTTTTGACGGCCTGGCCGTTGACATTCTGAGTCTGCTTGACGGAATTGCTGATGTCGTACGTCAGCTTTTCACCAGGTTCAAACCGGTAACGGAACGTGACGCTGTCCTGGGCGAACGTGGCCGTCGCCGACGTGACGACGACCGCGAGACTCAAAATCCATTCTGCAACGAGCGATTGCATTTCGTTGAACTCCGTGGCAGGGGACGAGCCGAACAGGTTCTCGTCATTCTGTTTCGAGCGACCTGTCAGTCCCGGCAGCCAGACTGACACGAACAAGCTCCCGGTCATTCCGGGCGAAAACACTTTTCATCGCAAAGGCGGGGTGCGACCAGATCGTCATACGCCGCTGGACGGGACGCGTTGGCTCAATGAGCAGGCCGCGGCTGAGTTCCTCGTACCCGGAGGCCGACAGACGGGCAATGATCAGCTCGCCCTGTTCATTGTGAATGAAAAACCGGTCCTCGTGGGGAATCAGAAACGCATTCCACCAGCGGCCTTCGCCAGTGGCTGCCCGCGTTTCCCACAGCCGCTGGCCGGTGGCTGCGTCGAGTCCGCGAAGCTGTCCGTAACTGCAGACCGAGAAGATGTTTTGCCCATCAAACCACGGAGTACACATGATGGGATGAACGCCGTCCGTGCGGATTTCGCTGTCACTTTTGCCCGACCAGACGATCTTCGCGCTGCGGCCGTCGTCCGCGACCTCGATCATCCGTGGGCCGTTGTAAAAGCTCGCCACAAACAGTCGGTTCTCGAACTTCCGCGGCGTCGCGATGCTCAGCCCGGCACGCACGCGGTACGGAACTTCCCAGATCGGTTTCCCGTCGGCCGGATCGATCGCCGAGACCGCTTCCGGATGCCAGACGATCAACTGCCGGCGGCCACCAAACTCGAAGATCACTGGCGGTGCATATCCAATACCCGGATCGTCAAGCGACCGCCACAATTCGCGTCCGCTGCGTTTATCGAAACTGACGACCAGGGCGCCGTCTCTTCCACCGACCAGCGTGATGAGCTGATCGCCGTCGACGAGCGGCGAGGCGACCATGCCCCAGGTCGGCAGATCCGTCCCGAAATCGTCGACAAAGTTTTTCTGCCAGAGCACCTCACCGGAATCGACCTTCAGGCAGAACATGTGCCCGACAGCGCCGATGGTGTAAACGCGGTCGCCGTCGATAACCGGTGTTGACCGCGGACCGGCCGGATAGCTGACCGTGTAGCGCGCCCGGTAATCGTGATGCCAGAGCCGCTTTCCGGTTTCCGCATCGAAACACAGCACGCGTTCAAGCGATTCGTCGGCGATCCGATCGGTCACGAAGACGCGCCCATCAGCGACTGCCGGACCGGTGTAACCTTCACCGATCGGCGCCGACCAGAGGCGCGGCAGTCGTCCGTCCGCGTCAACCGGCAGCGTTTTGACAATCCCTGCTTCCCGCCACACCAGATCATGCTGCGGCCCACCCCACTGCGGCCAGTCAGCGGCGTTTGACGACGCAATCGAAGTGGCGGCAATCACGACAATGAGAGCTTTGCGAAGTGGAATCATCATTCGTTTCGGAATGCGGAGTTCGGAATGAGGAATAGAAACAGAACAACGGAAACACGCGTCTCCCATTCCAGTTGGCCGTTTACTGCGTGCTGTTCGCTGCTCACTGTTCCCTGAGTGCTCCCGCTGGCGTCTGTTCGGCGAACTCGGCAATCATGTCTCGCGTCGCGGCTTCGACGGCCTGTTCCCACTGATCTTCGGAAAAGTGTTCGCGATACGGGGCACGCTGCCAGGCGAAGTTGATTCCGCGCGAACTGTTGACCAAAGCGCCGAGCCCGTTTGCCGTAAAGCCGCTGGCGACGTCTGCCGCGCCGGCTCCCTGACTTCCGTAACCCGGCACAAGAAACGGGGTGTGCGGCATCTGCTGACGGAGTTCGGACAGCTCAGCCGGATAAGTCGCTCCGACGACGGCACCCACGATGCCAAAACCACTTTCGCCGAGTGTCTCGGTGTTGAGAGCCTCAACGGTTGCCGCGACGTGCTGATACAGCTTTCTGCCGTCAGATTCGCGGTCCTGAAACGTTGACGCACCCGGATTACTGGTTCTTACCAGAACATAAATCCCCGCGCCGCGCTCGATCGCCGTGCGCACAAACGGCTGCAGCGTGTCAGCACCGAGGTACGGGTTGACGGTCAGTGCGTCTGCTCCCCAGGCCGCAGCGTCCGGCGACTTTCCAGCGAGATACGCGTCGGCGTACGCTTCAGCCGTCGAACCGATGTCACCGCGTTTGGCATCACAGATGACGATCAGCCCGGCGGCCCGCGCCTGGCGAATCACATTGTGCAAAGCAGCACAGCCAGCCGGCCCGTGCTGCTCGAAAAAAGCAGCCTGCGGCTTGACGGCGGGAACCAGCGGCGCGACGACATCGATAATCCGCGAACAGAATTCTTCAAACGCGCTGGCGGCGGCTTTGGCGGGCGAGTTCGTTCGTTCGGAAGCGGCTGCGACAATCGCGCGCGGCAGGTTGTCAAGTCGCGGGTCGAGCCCGACCAGAGCGGGCGTCTGGCAGCGGCGCACAGCGGCATTCAGTCGGTCGGCGAAGTGTTTCATGCGGCGGATTGTGACGACGCCGCAGGCTCACGCAAAGGGTGCGGAAATCACGGCAGTGATTACTGATCCGTCGACTGCGGCTCGTTGAGCAGCAGGTCAACTGGCGGGCGTCCAAGTGCCTGTTCAAGTTCGACATACGCCCGCACGAGTTCCGGCACTGTGGATACGCCCAGCTTCGACAGTACCTTCTGGCGTCGGCTTTCGACAGTACGCAGGCTGATAGCCAGTTCCCTGGCGATGACCTTGTTCAGCGTGCCCGCGACAATCCGCTGCAGGACGCGTGCTTCGTCCTGTGTCAACTGACGAAAGCGGCCCAGCAGATCGTCAATATGCCTGGAAACGCTGCGCAGGCGACGGTCTTTTTCCAGCGCATCGGAAATGGCCTGCCACAGCGTCTCGGTCGGACAGTTCTTTTCGAGCAGTGTGACGGCGCCGCGGTGCATCGCCTGCACGGCGTTCGACACGTTGGCATAGGCCGAAATAATGATGATCGGAATACGGAAGCCGCGATCCTGCAGAGCCAGTTGCAGGTCCAGGCCGGTCATACCGTTTGCGATTCGCAGGTCGGTGACGACGCAGCCAGCTTCGTCGGCAGAATAACGCTGCAGAAACGCTTCGCCGCTCGAAAACGTTTCGACGCGCAAACCGCGGATGTCGAGCAGTGCGGCAATCGACTCACGGACGGACTTATCGTCATCGATGACGAAGACCGTCTGTTCGGGCTGGTCGTTCATGGGCCTCCAGCTCCTCTCTTGAGGCTCAGCGTGAAGTAAAACGTCATGCCCGCATCCGTATTCGGTTCGGCCGGAATTCGACCGCCGTGTTCTTCGACAAAGGATCGACTGTGCGCCAGTCCGATTCCCAGCCCGGCGCGGTCCGTCGTGCAAAAACCTTCAAACAGTCGATCAACGGTCATCCCTTCGGGAAATCCTGATCCGTTATCAACGACAGTGACCCGTGCTTCGCTGTCATCATGCGTCAGCCTGACGTCGATCAGGCCACCGGTCGAGCGTACGTTTTCGATGGCTCAACCGGCGATTGACAGCAGACTGTCCAGAGTCTGCTCGACCAGTACGCGGTCGCACGCCACTGCAATTGATTCGTCAGGCAGCGACAGGTTCAGCCGGAATCCTTATCGGTCAGCATTGTCCGGCACAGAGCGCCGGCTGTCCGGACGCTGGCCTGCAGTGCCGCTGCTTCAAACCGTCACCATGACTTTCACGACTTTTTCTTTTTCTTCTTCTTCGCTGCAGACTTCTTCAACTTTGATTTCTTCCCACTGGCTTTCGCTTCCTCAGCAGCGGATCCGTCGGCGCCAAAAACGCGATCCCAGCCAGACACAAATTTCTTCGACGTACCCGTGTGAACCGTATACCCCGTCATTGTCATTCAACTCCCAGTCACTCGTCGCCGCGCCAGTGCTCGCCGCGACCATTCGTTCTGAAATGTCACCCCGGCGGTCGGTTTCTGACTGCCGACTCCCCACTGAATTCTGCCTACGGAACTTCGATCAACAGGACGGATCCGTCGCTTAACGCCACTGCGGCATTCTTCCCGTTCGGCGAAAACGCTGCGGAATACGAGACCTGGCCAACGGACTGTTCAAGTACCGGCTTGCCACTGCCCAGGTCCCAGACGCGAAACTCGCCTGAGTACCCGATCGACAGCAGACGCCCGCCGTCCGGACTGAATTCGACGCGGTAAACGTCGTCCCGATGCCCGGCCAGCCCGGTTCGAGGCTCGGAACTGTCGACGTCCCAGAGGCGAATGAGACGCTGCTCACCAACGCCCATGCCTCCCGCAGCGATCGACTTCCCATCAGCAGAAATGGAGGCCGAGTAGACTGCAAATTCCGGCCCGGAATACGACCGGATTTCGCGGCTGCTGCTGACGTCCAGCAACCGGACGGAATTGTCGGCTCCGGCTGTCACAAGCTGGTCACCACCCGGTGTCCACGCGACCGAATAGATCCCGGCGTCCTGTGTCGACAGCGTCTTTGTTGCCTTGCGCGTTTCGACCTCCCACAGCCGCACGGTCTTGTCGTTTGAACCGGATGCCAGCGTGCGGCCGTCCGGACTGAACTTTAACGCGTAAACCGGCCCGCGATGTCCGCTCAATGTCGCGACCGAACCCGTCGCCGAAACCGTCCACGTCGCGACGCTGCCGTTCGCTGCCAGACTGTGCAGAGTCCGACTGTCAGCTTCCCAGACAAATCCCGCAACTGGAGCGTCTTTCAGCTTGAGCGACTGAGCTGGAGATCGTGACGGCGGCTCGGCTGGCTGCGGATTCAATGGAGTCGCATCGAATACGGAAATCGTCTGATCGGCCGTTGCCGCAACCAGTTTGCTGTTGTCCGGGCTGAATGCGACGTGCTTAACCGGTTGCCCGACTGTATGCCGAAACAGCGACGAGCCATTGGAAAGATTCCAGCACCGCACGGTGCCGTCAGCCCCGCCAGCCGCGATCTGTCGTCGATCAGGACTCAACGCGACACACAACGCCGCCCCTTCGAATCCGGACGCACTGCTGGCCGGCGCTCCGTTCGACGCATTCCAGATTTTGACCTGTCCGTCTTCACCAGCCGTCGCATACTGCGCTCCGTTCGAGAGCAGCGCGAAGCCGTGAACGGCTTTCTCGTCAGCAACGTGCTCAGCCTGAGCCGCGTCTTTCATCAGACGACTGCCATCGTCCGGCGCCTTCAGATTCACCGGCCAGTGACGCACAAATCCGTCCTCGCCGGCGGTGAAGAACAGCGAGTTATTCGTTGAGAACTCAAGCCCCGCGATTCGCCCTGCGTGAGCGGAGACAGATACCGTTACCTTACCGTCCTGCGGATTCATCAGATGCAGACCGCCGTCGTCACAGCCCGCGCCAAGCAGTTGCCCGTTCCGCGACCAGGCAAGCGAGCTTACCGGCGCCGGCAGTTTCACTTCCTTCTGCTGCGTGCCGGTCGCGATTTCAAACAGTCGAACGGCTCCGGTCGCGTCGGCTGTTGCCAGCGTTTTCCCATCCGGTGACAGCGCGATCGCACGCGACTCGCCGTCGTGCGCCCTGATCGTTCGCGTCGGATCGTTTTGCGGAACTTCCCAGAGACGGATCGAGCTATCACTCGCGCCGGAAGCGATCAGTGTTCCGTCCGGCGAAACCGCAACGCACAGGACAATGCCCGTGTGACCATCCATCGTGCGAAGCACTGTGCTGCTGGGGACGTCCCAGAGTTTCAGCGTCTGATCGAAGCTTGCCGAAACCAGAGACTGCCCGTTCGGCAGCCACGCAACGTCGTACACGGCGGCGGCATGGCCTTCGAGTCGCATGGGCTCGGCGGCCTCGGCAGGCAGTGAAGCCAACGCGGCCAGCAGCGTCAGCCAGTTCGCCAGCAGCCTCCGCAAAGAAAACAACACGGTTTTCGACACTGAAACACTGGAACGCGACATCGCAGAACCTCGGATCTGAGGATTGTCACGAAGACGTTTCCGTCCGCACGCAGTCTCCGACACAGTCAGCGCTGCCAACGAGTTCAGCGATCATCGCTGCTTGAGCGACGCAATGGTCCGCGTTTTGCGCCACCCCCAGCAGGACCTTCGGACTTTGGACGTCCTGGAGCCGGCTTGCCGAGAATGCGTTCAATGGCTTCGAGCAGAACGTCCATCGCGAACGGTTTGCGGATGTAGTCATCGGCCCCGAGCATCTCGGCATACGCTTTGTGCCGGCCGCCTTCGTTCGCCGTGATCATGATGATTTTCGGCGGAGTCGGCATCGACTTGAGTTTTTCGAGGACGGGAAAGCCTCCCATCCGCGGCATCATCATGTCGGTAATGACCAGCTCGGGCTGAACAGATTCTGCCTGACGCAGACCGTCCACACCGTTATTCGCCACTGTCAGGTCGTACCCGGACGCCTGCAGCACCTTCTGCAGGGTCGACGAAATCTCGCGGTCATCTTCAATCAGCAGCAGCTTTGTGGCATTCGCCATTGCACGTCCCTGGATCTTTCTGAGCACCGGAACGGTGCCTCACAGCGTGTTGCCCGACGGGCGACCATCCTAGGTGCGTCCGAATACGCCGACAAGACTCGCGTCGGCGTTCTGGTTTGCCAGGTGACTTCTACGAAGAATCACGACGTTGTGCCCGACTCGTTGCGAACGCGGGGTGCGAGCCCTTCACGGACAACGAGTCCCCGACGATCGACAGACTGACAAACGTCGGGAGAACGCCCGCCGTGCCACCGGTTCCACAGTGAGGTGCGTGCTCATCGGTAGCGACGGGACGCGATCTTCAGATGTCAGCAACAGCGCGTGAGCGGGAACGCAGACGTCGCAACCGGACGACGATTCGTTCGCCCGGCAAGCGGCCGAGGTTGCTCGAAGTGGCGGCTCAACGGAACAGCTTTGTCGGGTCGAAGCCGCCCGCGTCGGCGACATTGGGAACCAGTTTGCGGATCAGATCCTGCTTGCCATCGAGCTGCGAGAACAGGCTTTTGTAGCGATCGTTGAACAGTCCAATCAATTCCTTGTTGCGCCCGTCCAGGCGTTCGTTGAGCTGCGCAATCAATGCGTCTTTCTGCGCCGTGACTTCGTTGCCCAGACCGCGTTTGACGCCGTTCGCGATCGCCGGGCCGAGATTCGTGCTCAGCTTCAGCTTCGGGCGGTCGAGCGTACCGGACAGTGCGACCGTCGCCTCAACCCGATCAATACTCTGCACCGACGCCCCAATGATTCGGACAATCGCCTCGTCGACGCCTTCTTTCACATGCGGCGTCAGTTGAACCGGCTGCTGGACGAGTAGAACTTTGCCGGACAGCTCCTCGCCGGTTGTTGTCAGGTGAACGGTCCACCGCGTCGTTTCCGCCTGAACGTCGATCGCCAGCGAGTTGTTGTCTCCCAGCCGCTGCGTCGTTGCAGAATTGAGATCGTAAGTGAGATCGACTTCGTTCTTCGCCGTCTTCGTTGTTCGGTCGAGCACGCCTTTCATCTGCACAGCCGCTTCGCCTCGGCCATTCATGCGAATCACCGTTGGCCTGCCATAGAGTACGGGATCGGAACTGACGTCGGCGATCGAGCCTTCGATCCACAAATCGTCATTGCCCACGCGGCCGTTACCCGCAACGTTGATCAGCCGCGCGAGATACTTCGGCAATTCTTCGTCGCGGTGGAACCGAATGTCCTCGCCTCGCTGCCGCTCCGGCTTCGGATCACTTTTGAAATGGTTGGCGGTTCGATTGGCCCATTTCACCCAGGCAAGTGCCGTCGACACCTTGTGGTGCAGTTCCGGGCCGAGCAGGAATTCGGACAGCTTGTCAGGGTCGACAATCAGTTCATTGACTTTGCGTTTGATTTCTTCCTGATCACGCTGCCGGGCTTCGTTCAGACTGCCGAGGTCGCCCTTGGCTTTCGGCGGCAGTTGCTGCAGATCACGGCGAACCAGTTCGACGTTCTGGAGCAGCCGCCTGCTCTCATCCGCGACGCGGCGATACGTCTCCAGCTTCTTCAACGGATTGCCGCCTTTCGCCAGCTTGATCAGGTCTTCGAGTTCCCTGTACTCAGTGTCGATTTGCTTCGCTCGCGATTCGAGATCGTTGAAATCGCCTTTCCATTCATCTTCGAGCTGATCGGCGAGCTGCACGGATTCGAGATTCCGAGGATCGTATTCCAGCTTCGCACGTTCAAAGATGCCCTGCGCCCAGTCGCGGCCCAGCTTCTCAAAATCGACGCCTTCGCCGTTGTGTTCTTCGGGCGGTTCGACCTGATCGAGCAGTCCCGAATCGGCTCGCTCTGTTCCCCAGGTGAGTCCCGTCACCGTCGCCTGATCGATGACGTACGACCCGTGCAGAAGCGCCAGCCCGTCGATGTCGCCTTCGAGTGTTTCAAACTGAATGAGATTTGTCCCCGGCCTTTTGCCGTTCGCAATCGCGACCGCGTCAAGTTGAACACGAGGAGGGAACAGCTTCGTGCTCAGACCGCCAATATCGACCTTTGCCTGCGCCGCCTGCTGCCCGGCTGTGATCGCGCCGGTTCGCAGCAGTGGATCGAACAGAAACGCAAAGAACGCCCACACGACCGCGACGACGATGCCGCGAGTGACGAGATAGCTCCAGCGTGGACCAAGACCCGACGGCAGCTTCGCCTTCGTGGTTTCAGCAAAGGTTTCGTCGAACGTTTCCGAAGAGAGCTGAGGGTCGAGGGTCGAGAGCTGAGGAGGCTCAGTGGCGGGAACATACGCGCCGCTCGGCGTCGCTCCGGCGGCGTGTTTTTCTTCCACTGGCGATGCGTCACGAGTGGTAGCGTCTGGAGCAAGCGACGCGTTGTCACTGCTCACGGTAGTTTCGTCAGGAAACTGAGCGAGAGCTTCCGGAATGTGGTCAGGTTCAGCCATTGCGGAGTCCTTTCCGCGCGATGACAGGATGAAAACTGGATGACAGTCAGCTCAGCTTGGCGGCCAGTTCCGTACCGAGCAGCAGTTGAGCGAGGCGGTATTTCCCGAGTCGTTCTGACAGGTCCGGAACATACTTCGCAAACAGTGGCCGGCTGATAAGGAACGCTGGCAGGACAAGTACCGCTCCGAGTACGAAACTACCCAGCACGATCGTGTTATTGAACTTCGTCCACGGAATGACTGGCATGTTGTAAAGCTCGGTCCAGAATGACGTCAGCGCGTCGCTGGTCAGCAGAGCCTGGCCGATTGGATGCGTGACCGTGTCGACCAGCGGGTCAAGCCACGAAACAGCAAAGGCCGTCAGCATCCCGATGCCCAGGTTCACTCGCAATGCCCCGAGGACGACCATCAGTGAGATCGCGATCAGATTGCCTTTCGGCACGAGCCCGATCATCAGACCGAGCGCGAACCCCAGTGCCATCTGTGTCGGCGTATTATCCTGCACAAGGGCGCGAGCCAGAAAGCGGATCGGCTTGAGGAAGAACATAGTCGCGGTCCTGCTGACAGTCGGTTCAGAGATTGGAACGACGCACAGATTGATGACCTCACGCGAAGCCGCAAAGACGCGAAGTCATGGAGAAAAAGCTTCCTGAACTTCACGACTTTGCGGCTTCGGATGAGGCAAACTGGCTGGATGTGCTTCTGCCGAGCTGGATTCAGGGAATCCTTTGGCTCGAACCTGCCTGCCGATCGGCCGTCAACGAAGCCGGGTTTCGGCGGTGAGCGGCAGTGTGATGTTCGTTGATTCGACCATGATCGGTTCTCCGAGCCCGACCTTGTCCGTGGTCTGCTCGTAAATCTTCAAAGCGTCCGGCAGTCGCTGACGCAGATCGGCGGCACGGCGGGCATCGGACGGGTGAGTTGAGAGCCACTCTGGCGTCTGCTGTCCGGACTTCGCCGAGGCGAACCGTTCCCAGAACTTAGGAGCTTCGCTCGGGTCGTAGCCGGCCATCGCCATCAGTTTCAGACCGATCTCGTCGGCTTCGGATTCGTGTGAGCGGCTGTAAGGCAGGGAGACGCCATATTCCGCGCCTACGTTGTAAACCGTCTGAATGATTTTCTGGTGCTTGTCGTAATCGTCACCCTTCGCCCAGTGGCCGACGAGGTCGATGCCTGCGCTGAGTTTCTGTTTCACTTTCTCGGCAGCCATGCGTTCGCCGCCGTGCCGTGCCAGCGCGTGAGCGACCTCATGCGACATCACGACAGCCAGTCCGGCTTCCGACTGACACAGCGGCAGGATGCCTTCGTAAACGGCGACCTTGCCACCTGGCAGTGCGAACGCATTCTGCACGTCCGGCTTGGCGATGACGTTGAACTCCCAGTTGTAATCCGGTCGGTTCGCGGCGTCCGCAATCCGATTGCCGACGCGGCGGACCATTTCGACATAGCGTTCGTTGGACGAGATCGGCTCGGTCTTGATCACGTCCGCATACGCGGTCAGTCCCATCTGAACTTCGTCCGGTTCCGTGATCCCGGCGAGTTCAGGGTCAATGCCGATTCGCTTCTCGCCGAGCGGCACCTGGCGGCAGCCCCACGCGATCAGACACAACAGAGGCAAGGCGGGCAGAATTGTTCGACGGAAAGCGGGTACTGTGGAAATGCCGAATCCCTGGCGCAGCTTCATTGTGCGGACCCCTGATTCAGAGGACGGAGATTGACTGGAATGTCGATTGGGAGTCCCCGCAAAACCGCAGGACGCGATTCCGGCCGGGGCTGATCGAGGTGGGACCGCCAACGGATTGACGGTGGGAGCTGCAGTGTGCGGAAAATCGCCATTTCGAGACAAGATCAGTTACACGCGGCAGCTTCAGTTTCCAAACGCACAGGATGCCGAGTTGCCGAGGCTTGCTGCCGTCTGCCAGTCGCGGGATCGCAGACCTGCAACGGTCCATCTTTCCTGAGTTTTCCGGTCGCGGCTATACTCGCCGATTCGACTCAGACAGCTCGGGATTCGCTGAACGAACCCGTTGAGTACCGCTTCATCAGATACCGCGTGTGGAAGGGACTCCGATGCGCACGATTGCTGTAATGAACCAGAAGGGCGGCGTCGGGAAGACGACCAGCAGCGTCAACCTGGCAGCCGGACTGGCCGCAGCCGGGAAGAAGGTTCTGCTCATCGACCTCGATCCGCAGGGCCACGGCTCTCTGCATCTGGGCGTCGAAGCAGTCGGCGAGATCCCGACGATTTACGACGTCTTTACGGGGCAGAAACCGCTCAGCGTGGTCCGGCATCTCGTCGCTGAAAACCTGTGGGTCGCGCCGTCGAACGTTGACCTGGCCGCCGCGGAACTTGAACTGGTCGACGCTCCCAATCGGGAAGTCGTGCTCCGTGATGCCCTGCGGAAGCTCGCCGAAACTGAGGCATTCGGCTACGTGATCATGGACTGCCCACCGTCGCTCGGCGTACTGACGATCAACGCGTTGACCGCCGCCAGCGAGGTCTTCATTCCGTTGCAGCCGCACTTCTTCGCGCTGCAGGGGCTCTCGAAACTGCTCTCAACGACGGCACTCGTCCGCAGCCGGTTGAACCGCAGTCTGCGTGTGACAGGCATCATGCTCTGCCTGTACGAAACCGGAACGCGGCTGGCCGCCGACGTCTGCGACGATCTGAACGACTTTCTGAGCCGCAGCGATTCCGACATGCCCTGGGCCGACGCCCGCATCTTTGAATCACGCATCCGCCGCAACATCAAGCTGGCCGAAGCTCCGAGTTATGGTCAGTCGATCTTCGAGTACGCTGCGAAGTGTCCCGGCGCCGAAGACTACGGCAACCTGGTCAGCGAAGTCCTTGCGATGGAACAGCCGGCGCTGGTGACGCCTGAGTCGCCGTTACGTCGCGCGGCGTAATGCTGCTCGTCGACGACGGACCGCGGTAGTGAAACTCGTGCAGAGTTTCGCTACGGGTTGACAACAGAAGTCACGTCGAATCGTCACTCGCGTGTCATCGCTTCGTCGAGGTTCAGCAACGTTGAGGCAACGACCGTTGCAGCGGCGATTTCTTCCGTTCTCAGGCTCTGACTCTCTTCTGCCGCCTCGGGCTGCTGCATGACAAAGCGCGACGCAGCCTCCGGATTCTCTCCGAAGTAGCGTGCCGCCTGATTCAGTTCATCGCTCAACAGCGACCGTTCATTCGCCGCCGGTTCGCGCGTCAGAATCTGCTCGACGAGAAACGTCACGCGATCATCTGCCGACTCTGCCGAATCGCAGGCGCGTTCGGCCAGACGCAGCGAGGCCTCGCGGAGCGTGTGATCGTTCAGCAGTGTCAGCGCCTGCAGCGGCGTATTCGTTCGTGAAACTTTGATCTGGCAGACGCGGCGTTGTGCGGAGTCGAACAGGAACGTTGGCGCGACCGAACGGCGCCAGAAGGCGTAGACCGTCCGGCGGAACTGATCCGGGCCTTCCGTCGGCTGATAGTGGAAACGGCCCATTGTGTTTTCCGCCCAGATTCCCGGCGGCTGATACGGATAAACCGGCGGCCCACCAATCTGCGGGTTCAGCAGCCCGCTCGACCGCAACGCCCCGTCTCGAATCATCCACGCAGGCAGGCGATACCGTGGCGCTCGCGCCAGCAGCCGGTTCTCTGGATCGCGTGCGAGCAGTTCTGTAGAAACACTGGAACTCTGCCGGTAAGTGGCACTCGTCACGATCAGTCGCAGGATGTGCCTGATGTCCCAGTCGCTGTCGACGAACTCGACCGCCAGCCAGTCGAGTAACTGCGGATGCGTCGGCGGTTCGCCCTGAGCCCCGAAGTCTTCCGGCGTGCGCACGAGTCCGTCGCCGAAAATCATCTGCCAGTAACGATTGACCGTGACGCGAGCCGTCAGCGGGTTGCGACGATCGACGAGCCACTTCGCCAGTTCGAGCCGCGTTGGTCTCGCTGCTTCCGCGTTTTGTTCCCCGGCGCTCGAAGTCGGCAGCGGCACCGACCACGGCAGCACGGCCTGCGGAACGCCGTATGAAACCTCATCACCCGGCTTATCCCAGGCACCGCGAATCAACACGTGACTCGGACGTTTCTCCTTCCGCTCGCCGAGCACCATGACGCTTAGCTCGCCGGCTGCTTTCTTCATCTCGCCAAGCTGCGAGTTCGCTCGTGCAATTGCGTCCTCAGCAGCAAGCACGTCCGCTCGGCCCGCGAAGAACTGATCGAGCAGCCGCTTGCGCAGGTCGCCCGGCAGCGCGGCCTCGCTGCGGTCTTTCAGCGCCGCGAAGTCTTCGAGCGCCGACGCGTCAACTGACCGCACCGTTGGACCGGGCCACCGCGAGACACTCAACCGGAAGCGGCCAGTATTGTGCTGGCCGTCGAGCGATCGGTGTCGCAGTTCGATCAGCAGTTCGTCGTCCGGCCCAACCGACACCGGCGACTTAAACGCAAAGACCGCGACCTTTGGTTCCTTGACGTCGCTGCCGCGTGTCGTCCAGCCGGTGCGCGGGTCATCGTCGAGCACGTCGGTAATCGGCCCGTACGCCTTGCTCGATTCCTTCTTCGCCGAGAAATTCGCCACAGCCGAGCTGATTGGAATCTCGCGAACCAGACTGCCGCCGCGCGAACGCACGCTGACCTTCAGGTTTGTGAGAATCACGTCGCCGCTTTCCGACCGCGACAGCCCGCCGTTCGTGTGCGAAGAATGCGGCAGGACTTCGAGCTTCAACCCGGTGAGTTCGCGGCTGATTGCTTCGAGCGGATTCGGCGCCACGATGCGGTAATCCTCGTGCCGCGGATTCGGCCCCGAAGCGACAATCACGCCGTCATTCTGCTGCGCGAGCTGCGTGCCGTCGGTCGTCGACAGGTCATCCGCGACCAGCGTCTGCCAGGTGGAGAAGCCGCCGGTCTTCTCGATTGTCTCTCGCTGTTCGGCCAACCAGACGCTGAAGTCCTTCTCTGCGTTCGCACGGACCGCGGCCAGTCTGGCTTTGCGCATATCGACAAGCTGCGACGACGACTCGACCGAGGCCGCGGCATACGACGACTTGTATTTGAGATACGGCTTCGCTCGCCCGAGCCCTGCGCGGCCGTCTTCGTCGATTGAGTTGAAGAACGCTGAAAGCTGGTAGTACTCGCTCTGACTGATCGGGTCGTACTTGTGACTGTGGCACTGGCAGCAGTTGAGTGTCAGGCCGAGCCACACCGTGCCGATCGTATTCAACCGGTCGATGACGTAATCAACCCGCGACTCTTCCGGATCGCGGCCGCCTTCGCCGTTGGTCATATGGTTGCGGTGAAAGCAGGTCGCCAGTTGCTGCTCGGGAGTCGCGTTCGGCAGCAGGTCGCCGGCAAACTGCTCGACCGTGAATTCGTCAAAGGGCATGTCGCGGTTGTACGCGTCAATGACCCAGTCGCGCCACGGCCAGTTGGTGCGGGACCCGTCGCCCTGATAACCGTCCGTGTCCGAATAGCGGGCGGCGTCGAGCCACACCATCGCCATCCGCTCGCCAAAGTGTTTTGACTGGAGCAGCCGATCGACCAGCCTGTCATATGCGTCTGGCGAGTCATCACCGACAAATGTCTGCACCTCGTCCCAGGTCGGCGGCAGCCCGATCAGATCAAAACTCAGTCGCCGAATCAACGTCTGCTTCGCCGCCTCATTCGACGGCTGCAGACCCTCGCTCTGCAGCCTGGCGAGGACAAAGTGGTCGATCGCGTTGCGCGGCCAGGCTTTGCCGTCAATCATCACGACGGTCGGGAGTTCGGCCTTCTGTGGCGGCATGAAGGACCAGTGCTCGGTCCAGTCGGCGCCCTGTTCGATCCAGCGGCGAATGAGGTCGACCTCGGCAGCATTCAGCGTCTTACCCGAATCTGGTGGCGGCATTTTCAAATCAGGATCGTCGCTGCTGATTCGCTGCCAGACGCCACTGGCTTCCGGCTTGCCGGGCACGATCGCCGTCTCACCATCGTGACTCGCCAGCGCCGCGTCCCTGCGATCAAGCCGCAGCGACGCTTCACGCGTCTTCTCATCCGGCCCGTGACAGTGAAAGCAGCGGTCCGACAACAGCGGCCGGATGTCCTTCTCGAAACTGACACGCGGAGCATCCGCAGCGCTGGCGACAGCGACGGGCATCACAAGGACGCTCAAAGCAAACAGCATCGTTCTCATGGCAATACTCCGCTGGGCGCGGGTCTCCCGACCAGTGCTGTGAAGGTCCTGGTTCAGGGTGGGGGGCTTTTGTCTGGATGGTTTTTGAGTATGACGCGACTTTGCGGACGTCGCCGACTTTGCCAGTGTACCCGCCGACGGCGTGAATCCACTCGCCGGGCCACGGGGCGAGCGCGTCGATCTTCAGCCGCTCGTCCTTCACGCGGTTCTGGATGCCCATCTTTCGCAGGTTGTCGAGGACCATGTTGCCGATCTGGTCCGGCCCTTGAACCTTGGTTGCTAAAACCAGCCCGTACCGGCGGGTAACATTCGAGGCCGTAACCTGAGAGTAATGCCAGACAAACTGACCTCGGTGATGTGATGGATGCTGAAACGGTTCTCAAAGAGTTCAACGAGTCCGACGAACACGAACGTCTCGAAGCCAAACGAAGCTCGGCAGTTGACAAGTCGATCCTCGAAACAAGCTGAGCATTCTGTAACGAGCCTGGGCTCGGTGGCGGGTATCCGATTCTCGGCGTCGACGCCGAGACAAAGACGCTCTTCTGTCCCGTCTGCACCGCGCGAGGACTTGATGATCCCGACAAGATTCAACGTGATCTTGCGACATAATGCGCAGAGATGTTTAACCGTCCGTTGGGGCGGCGGATATTGTAAGCGCCCGGCGAAGCTTGCTGTTACCCACATCTCCGCGCGAGTTCGAATCCCAGTTGGATGTCAGTGAGCCTTGACAGGCCTCGCCACAGGACTGTGTTACCGGGCGGTGGGTCTTTTCCTCGTGCAAGGTATCCTCCCGGCCTGGCCACTGCAGCGATGTAGTTCGACACAGAGGCTGGAGTTGGTCTCTCGCTGTCTGGAGAGAGTCGATCGCGTATTTCGACTTCTGCTGCCGTGAAGACGGACGTGATCGGCGGGGTGACTTCAGCGCGATTGATCATGGTCAGCCAGAACACACGCCAGGCGATGATGCAGAACACGGCAAGCGGATTGGTCAGACGCTCGGCCGTTCGAAGTTTGGGATCCTCGGCCCTGCAGCCCCACTTCAACACCTTGTGAAATGTCTCGATCTTCCAGCGTTGCGCATACCAGTCGAGTTTCTCCACGGCCGAAGCCAGCGTCGGCACTGGGAGATTGGTCACCAGCTTCCAGCGGATTGACTTTCTGTCATGCGGCTTTCGTGGCCGCCCAGTCCTGGCAGGCTCCGGGAATGGTCGCTCCGATTCGCTTGCTCAACGCCGTCACCAGTCTGCCCAGGCGGTTCTTGAGTCGTTCGTCCGGAAATCTGCACGCTTCAATTTCCTGTTCCACCCACGCTTCCATGCTGGTGGCCTCCGGAACATCCCCCTTCGACTTCGATCGAATAATCCTCTCGTACAACGCGGATCGTCCTGCGGTACGTCATCCACGGCGACGCAAAACAGAACATCCGACCGTTGCTCACTACGCCGTGACGGGAAAAGTCGTCCCGCGTCTGACGGAAGCCTTGCGCATCGGAGAACGCGTCCACCGTGTCCTCATGGGCTGCTCGAAACGCGTGCAAGGCGATGACAACGCCGCAGAGGGGTTCTCCGGCAAGCGTCCTGACGGCGCGCCGCTGGACGATTCGCATCAGCATGCTCACTTCCTGTGTGAGGCCGCCAGCGGCAGTGCAAAGATCACACAATTCACCGTGTATGCGCCGATGGGATTCTCGCAGCAGGACGAAGAGGCACTCGCCAGTTTTACTCGAACTTACGGCGACGACGGCCATGACCTGCAGTTCGTGCTGCTTGGCATCGGACATCCGAAAGACTTCGCGGAAACTGCTGATCGGACCAATGAAAAGGTCGGCCAGTCACTGATCCTCGCCGAGTCTCAAACATGGATCTCGCGCACACCGTTTGTACTGACACGCCACTTGAAGCTGAAAGGAGCCAGTCGAAATGATCCATCCGCCTGGGGCGGGAACTCTGCGAGGCCGTGCGGATCGAACTCTCTCGTCGGGCGTCATTGGCAGACCTGGCTGCGTCAACGGAGATTGAACTTCTGTCACAAGGCAAAGAAAGCGGAACACAACTCGGCGGCACAAAAACACTCTGGCTCAAATTCCGCCGTGAACGCTCAAACGGCAATGGCTGTCACGCAGGCACGCTTGGTTACGGCTTCCGGCTGACGTTCACCAAACCAGTTCGAGGCCCGGTCGTCCTCGGCTATGGTTGCCACTTCGGCCTCGGACAGTTTATCCCTGACATTCAGCGATACTGATTTCCGCGGTCCCGTTGATCTCGATGGAGTGAATCACAATGGCAAGACCTCGACGTCTGAAAGCCGCCACCGCGTGGACCGCGACACTGGACCAGGACGCAGTCCGGGAGGCTCGAGAAGAGGCGACTGTGGACTGTTATGACGAGCGTGAGCAGCACTCCGGGTTGCTGACGATGATTGAGCAGGAACTGCAGTTTCCGTTTCTGGCTCGTGTGATTGGTGAGAACGTCACCATCGTCGGGATGGAGTGGCCGGATGATTGTGAGTTCGGTCTTGATCTGGTGGTGGATCACAAGGGGGAACGGTATCGCGTTGATGCTCGATCGGTTGAAGTGCTCGAACCGCTGCCGGCCGGGCATCTGTTTCTCGCCGCGTATCTCGCGTGGAGGCGGTTTGTGTGATGATTGCGGAGTGCCGAAGACTCGGAATGGCTCGACGGCCGCTCCGTCTCAGAGTCTGCGTTGAGAAGTGCATTGGGAAGCAGTCATGAGCGAATATCAGTACGTCTATTTTCAGGCTGTTGATCGGGCGCTGGATGACTCGCAGCTTGAGTTCATGCGGCGGCAGTCGACGCGGGCGCAGGTTTCCCGGCGGGAATTCACCAACGAGTACGACTTCGGTGACTTTCACGGCGACAGT
>WGMU01000093.1 GCA_016124895.1 bacterium | reverse complement strand
TCTGTCGCTGACGACAGCCAATGTTGCCGCCCTGCGACTCTCGCGCGACGTCGCCGATCAGGTGAGCCTCGACGGAAAGCGGTTACCGCTGCGGACTGCCGCCGACGATCTGCTGCCCGATGTTCTGTATGAGAAAACCGGCGACGGCTGGGATGTTTTGTCCTACGACGACTCGCTGGCGTTCGACGAGAACGCGGAACTCAACAAGCGACACAATCTGCAGGGGCCGATCGACGACGCGTTTATGGAACCATTCGTCTGCGTGCGCGGCACCGGCCAGCCGTGGTCAGCAACTCAACAGGCCTGGGCAGACTGGACACTGACGCGGTTTGAGAACGAGTTCGACAAGTGGCTCCGCGGCAAAGTGCCGGTGATCAGGGACTCGGAACTGACCGACGAACAGATTGCCTCGCACAACCTGATTCTGTTCGGAGATCCCGGCTCGAACGCGGTGCTCGCCCGCGTGCTCGACAAACTGCCGATCAAGTGGACGAAGTCCGGCATCGAGGTCAACGGCCAGACGTACAACGCCGATTCATACGGCGTCGCACTGATCTATCCGAACCCGCTCAACCCGCGGCGATACGTCGTCGTTAACTCGGGACACACGATGCACGAAAAAGATTTCAAAGCCTCGAACAGTTGGCTGTTCCCGAAGCTGGGTGACATCGCGGTGCAGAAGTTCGAGCGGGACGGCGATGGATTCAAAGAGAGCACTGTCTGGGCGGAACTCTTCGACGGGCACTGGCAGTTGCCGTGACGCGACTGGGATCGTCGGGGAACCGGGACCATGCGGTCATTGCAGCGCAAAGTCGTGAAGGCAGAAAGCGACGCAAAGACTTTGCATTGCTCAGCAGGGATAACTTGTTTTTTGACAGGAAATTCGTCTTCGTCGTACGAAGTCACACGCTCGCGCGGAGTTCCCGACACCGTTCACTTAAACCATCTGTCTGAATCCGTGTCGATCTGCGGCTGAAATTCCTGACTTGCAGATGCGCTGCCTCCGTCTGAATCTGAAAACGGAGTTCCGGAACGGTTCCAGCCGAGTGAAGTCCGGCACCGAACCGATCTTGTGCCATTTCGGCACGTCGCCATAATCCCGCGATTCGACTGCCGCGGCGGAGCGTCTGTCCCGGTGGCGGCTCCGTTTTAAGGATGAAACGACTGGCGGCCTGCGGGCTGCTCATTGAGGCACAGGGATGTGGTGCAACGTCTGCCAGAGCGACGTCGCGATTGAGGTCGGTGCGGATCATCGTCGGGTGACCTGCTCGACGTGTGGCACGGTGCTCGGCGAAACCGCAGTCTCGCGCGAGACAGAGCGGCGACCGGCTGGACCACAGGGTGATCGCGTCACCGAAGCCCGTGACCTGCTTGACCGCTGGGCCTCGAATCACCTGTTCGATCCGCACGGCCCGCCGAAGAAACCGGTCTCTGACGAGCAGTTGGCGGATGCAACGTCGACGCCCCGTCGGCCTCGCGATTCCGCAGCTTCGGCTGGTCCCGCGGCGCGGCAATCGTCGTCTGCTCACGATGCAGAAGCTGAAGCTGCTTCTCAGACCGCACTGCCAGAACGACTCGAAGATGTGCTCGAAACGCCGCAGCCAGGAGTCCGGCCGCGCTGGGACGCTCCGCACACGATGGTCCGTCGGCCGATGAATCTGGAGCGTCGTGACGAGGGGAGGCGCGGCAGTCGCCCCGCTGACAATGCCACGGGAGGAGTTGCCGAGTCCGCACGCCGCCGTCAGCCGCCACCGTCCGCTCAGCGCCCGGCACAACCGGCGACAGGAAGTCCCCGCGCGGAAAGTCCGGGTGTCGAGCCGTCCGGAGAAACCGACCTCGCCACCATCGCCGCCGAACTCGATCGACTGACGAACGAGATTCTCGCCCGCGTTTCGCGCATCGCCGATCGACGGGCGACCGAGCCGACTGCTCCTCAGCAGCCGGCTGAGCAACCCAGCAACCAGGCGGCTCAGTCCGATCCGGCTGGTGACGCGTACGGCAATGACGACGATCACGACACCAGCGTCGGAGACGTGCTGACTGACGATGAACTGCCGACGGAAGCGGCCGATGCCTGGAACCTCGCTCCAGCCAGCTATCCGGCCGAACCTGGAACGGACGACGAGCCCGAATCCGAATTCAACGACGAGGATTACTCCGCCACGAACAACGGTGCTGACGATGCCGAGCCAGCGACTCAGCGACACGTTCCGCGACCTCACGCGGCTGCGTTCACACAACGCGTTGACGCGCCGCATCGCGTTGCCGAGCCTCACGCCGATTTCTCCTACGGTCGAAACTCCGCACCGGTTTCAGTGACATCTGACGAGGAAGAAGACTCAGCGAGCTGGTTTGGCGGGATCGGTCAGGGGCTTGCCTGGCTGGGGATTCTCGGCCTGACCGCGGGGACATCGCTGGTCATCGTCGGCTACTTTGGCGGCCCGGCGACCTACGCTCCGATGGGCTGGCTGATCTCGACGATCGGCCAGATGCTGCTGTTCCTGGGCATCGTGACGCTGGTGTCGAGCGGTATGGAGCAGACGACGCAGGAAGTTCGCCGGACGGTCAACGAGGTCTCGCGCAAGCTGGACCTGATCGACGACCGCATTATGCGCATCGATGCCGCCGAACCACCCGGCCCGCCGCGTCCGCACATCGCCGATCGCATGGTCAAAGCCACAATCGAGCAGCGAATCCGTGAAGATGCCGCACGCCGCTGAAGACGGCTCGCTACTGGCTGTCGAGCCTGCACGCTACTAGAGTCTGCTTCGGGCTCTGAGTCTCAGAGCGACTTACGAAGAACACGCAGAATGCGGCATGGCGACCAGCGAGCAGTATCTCAAGCCTGAAGTCATTCAGACGGTTTCGCGGCTTGATCTGCGCGCACGGTTCATCGTCGAAGGGTTTCTGACCGGGCTGCACGCGAGTCCGTTTCATGGGTTCAGCGTTGAGTTCAGCGAGCATCGCCGTTACACGCAGGGCGACGACCCCAAAGACATTGACTGGCTCGTTTACGCGAAGACCGATCGCTACTACGTGAAGAAGTACCAGGCCGAAACGAACATCAGCGGCTGGCTGCTGATGGACCTGTCAGAAAGCATGGCCTACACCTACCGGCAGGAGCTGACCAAGTTCGACTATTCGATCTGCCTGGCCGCGGCGCTCAGTTATCTGATGATCCACCAGCAGGATCCCGTCGGGCTGGTCACGTTCGACGAGCAGATTCGGTCGAGCCTGCCGCCGCGGAGCAAGCGCACGCAGCTCGGCAACATTCTCGCACTGCTGGCTCAGTCAAAGCCGCGCGGCGAAACGGGACTGGCCGCCAACCTGCGACAGGTCGGCGCGATGATCCGTCACCGCGGTCTGCTAATGATTTTCTCCGACCTGCTGACCGATGCGGACGGCGTCATTGCATCGCTGCGGATGCTGCGTTTCGCCGGGCATGACATCATCCTGTTTCATGTCCTTGACGAAGCCGAAGTCACGTTTCCGTTTGACGGGATGGTCGATCTGGAAGACCCCGAAACCGGACAGATTGAACGCAACATTGATGCGGCCGGCATTCGAGCCGACTATCAGGAATCGGTCGAGGAACTGCGTTCAACCTACCGTAGCGAATGCCGCTCGCTGGGCGTCGATTACGTGCCGCTGGACACGAGCGTCAATTTTGACCGGGCTCTGCTGGAGTACCTGTCACAGCGGAGAGCCCGCTTCTGAAACGGCTCGATTCCGTGCCGCTACAGTTTCCAACTCCGTATCAAACCGTTTCCGTGTCCGCACAGGCACTGGCAGAGCCAGTGGCACACGGAGATTCCAGTCACTTCCAACCGTACGACATTCCTGAGACAAACTCCCGATGAGTGGCACCTGGTCATCGACCGAAATTGCCGGCAAGCGAGCCGACGTGTTTGAACCGTCATCGCCGCGGCCCGGACGTGCGGTCATCTTTCTGCACGGTCACGGCCGCGAAACGCTGGTCGACAAACCCGACTATACGCAGCAGTTCGAGTTGCACGGTCTGCGCTGCGTGTGTCCGCAGGGCGGTCGAGCATGGTGGCTGCCGTTTATTTGCCCCGACTTTGATCAGCAGCTTACGGCGTTTGACTTTGTGCGTGAGAATGTCGTCGAGTGGATTCACAGAACCTGGAACGTCGAACCGCCGCACATCGGGCTGCTGGGGATCAGCATGGGTGGCCAGGGGGCGCTGCAGCTTGCGTATCGGCACGGGCGGCAGTTTCCGATCGTGGCTGCGCTCGCTCCAACGATCGATTTCCACCGGGTGTACGGCGAGGGGCTGCCGCTGGATGAGATGTTCGAGTCCGCCGAACTCGCGCGACAGCAGACAGCGATCCTGCATCTGCACCCGCTCAACTGGCCGCGGCATCAGTTCGTCGCCTGCGACCCCGCCGATGCGACGTGGCTGCCGGACAGCGAACGGCTGGCGAGCAAACTGTTCTCATCGGGCATCGCGTTCGAGTCCGACTTTGAAACGTCACGCGGTGGCCACAACTGGGACTACTTCAGCGCGATGGCCGAGGAGACAGTGACGTTTCTGGCCGACGCCTTTGATCGCGAAGATCGCCGGCTGGTCTGATTCTGGACGGCTGCAACTTGTCGGTGAAAACGATCAGGTTTGTCGTGTCTCAGCGAAAGCAGGCTTGCCGTTGCCCGCCTGCTGCTTAATTGGTCAGCGCCACTTTGGCGAAATCTGCGAGGATACAAGCACGAGGCGCAAGCGAGTGTGTTTGACGTAAAACACTCACTCGCTTGCGCTTCGTGCTTGTACGGCAACCGAAAGTGGCGCTGTCCAATTAAGCGTGCGACAGATGAGAATCTGCCTGCCAGGATGTAGCTGCGTTTGCCAGAACGCGGGCGTCTGGTGTGTTGCCCGCGTTCTGGCGAACGCGGCTACGGTAAGAACTCATCTACCGCACGCCAGATTCAATCACTGCCTGTGTCGCCTTGTCGTCAGCGAGGTGCGGGTTGATGCTCTTTTCGAGCACGCCTACACTGGCGGTAACGGTTCGGACGCTGCGGAAATCAGGCACACCTGAGGCCTTATCCGCTCTCAGTGGTGCTCCGACGACCGTATCTCTGCTCGCCCGCGCGTCGCTGCTGTGTGGTTTTACTCTGGCTGACTCTGACACTGTGATCTGCACCGAGGACGATTCCATGAAGACTCGAAACATCCGCTCCGCGCTGCTGGCCGTTCTGTGTCTGGCTGGCCTGTTCGCGATCGACTCGCGCGCGTCGGCGCAGGACAAGGACAAAGTGGCAGCCGGCGTCGAGAAAACCGTCGAGACAAAAGACGGCTGGATCATTCACTTCACTTACTGGGAATCGCCGATGGGCAAGGACGCGCCGGTCGTCATCCTGCTGCACGGTGACAAGACAACGCGAATTCACTGGAAGGCGTCGGGCCTGCCTGAGCAACTCGCTCGCGAACAGTACGCAGTTCTCGCCGTTGATCTGCGCAAGCACGGCGATTCGCAGCCTCCGGAAAATGCCCCCGCCCGATTGAAGACCGACAAGCTGACCAAGTTCGATTACGAAGCGATGGTGGCTGCCGACCTGGAAGCGATTAAGAAGTTCATTTACGACGAGCACCAGGCACAACGGCTCAACATGCGGAAGCTGGGCATCGTGGCCACTGAGTTCAGCACGCCGATCGCGATTGCCTATGCGGCTTATGACTGGGCGAAAAAGCCGTACGACGACGCTCCGACTCTGGAAACCAGGACGCCGCGCGGACAGGACGTTCAGGCACTCGCGCTGATTTCGCCGCAGGATTCGGTGACCGGAGTGTCTACGACGCAGCCGTTGAAACTTTTACGGGCGACCGGAATTGCGGCGCTGTTGCTTACAGGTGAAACCAGCAGTCGCGACGCACGAACGGTCGCGCGAATGTTTCAGGCCTTTGGTGGCGAACAGCAGGATGCGGAAGATCAGAAAATCACCATGGCTGAACTCAAAGGAATCAAGCTTTCGGGGATCGACCTGATCACGAAATACCGCAACGCGAAGGGCGAACCGATCGCCATGTTCGCTGTGCTGGCATTTCTGCGGAAGCAGGTTTTCGATCTGAAGATTGACTGGAAAGACCGTCAGTCCCGGTTGCAGTAGTCTCCTTGCCTGTCGGCGTGACGTCGGCAGGTGTTCGCACGCCTGAACCTGCCAGGAAGGGAATCCTCACATGTCTGCTCCCGTTGCGATTGTCCTGGCTGCCGGCAAGGGCACGCGGATGAAGTCAGACCTGCCGAAAGTGCTGCACGAAGTTTGCGGCAAATCGATGGTCGAGCACGTCTTTGCCGCGGTCCGCGGTGCCGGCGTACAACGCATTGTCTGCGTGATCGGGCATCAGGCCGATCTGATGCGGGCGAGACTGAGCGGTCACCGCGATGTCGAGTTCGCTCTTCAGGCCGAGCAGAACGGAACCGGCCACGCCGTCCAGATGGCCGCGGATCTGCTGGCCAGCCACAACGGACCTGTGCTCGTTCTGGCGGGGGATACGCCCTTGCTGCGATCCGAATCGCTGCAGGAACTGCTCGACGAACTGACCTCAAACAACGCTGCTGCAGTCGTCGGAACGGCGCTGACAGAGGCGAATCAGGGACTTGGCCGGATTGTCCGTGATGCCGACGGCCAGTTTGTCGAGATCGTCGAAGAGAAAGACGCGACGCCAGAACAGAAGGCCATTCAGGAAATCAACACCGGCTGCTACGCCTTCGATTGCCGGTCGCTGTTTGAGGCACTGGCTGAGGTCAAGCCGCTGAACAACCAGGGCGAGTATTACCTGACCGACTGCCCGGCCATTCTGCGGAGTCAGGGCCGGAC
Organism: bacterium; assembly: GCA_016124895.1. Classification (GTDB taxonomy): domain Bacteria; phylum Planctomycetota; class Planctomycetia; order Planctomycetales; family Planctomycetaceae; genus JAPOLP01. The sequence continues at coordinate 79,767 of WGMU01000093.1, read as the reverse complement.
CGTGCTTGCAGCAGCGAAGCTCGACATCCATGAAGCGATGGGTGTCAACACGCGCGAGCAACTGGCCGATGTCGAACAGGTGCTGCAGGAGCGGGACAGTCGACCATAAGCCGTGGACACTCAGAGAGACTACCTGCTGGTTGCACCGAAACTCGCAGCCGTCAGGTTTTCCGGTGGCGGCGGTGGCCTGTCGTGCGAGTCCGAATTTCGGGGGGCTGTTCGTTTTGCGTTTGTCGAGACCACGCGGCAGCGCGCTGATGTCGGCCGGGTCACCGATTTCCGGAATGCAGTCGTGTGCTGAAACGCCAGCGGACCTCAACTGACGAAACACTCTGGAACACCGGGAGAGGCGTCGCTCATGTGAGCAGTTCGGGCACGACCTGCGCCTGAGTGATAACGACGTCCGTGAGACTGCCGGGGCGGCCGTCGTGAGGCCAGGTCAGTCGCTGATGATCGAGCCCCAGGGCGTAAAGCAGCGTGGCGTGCAGGTCGTGAACGGTTACGACATCACGGACAGCCTTGTATCCGAAGTCGTCCGTCTCGCCGTGCGAGTAACCTCGTTTGAAACCGCCACCGGCGAGCCAGATCGAGCTGGCATGGCGGTTGTGGTCACGACCGTCTTTGCCCTGCGAAATCGGCAGGCGTCCGAATTCTCCACCCCACATCACAATCGTCCGGTCCAGCAGTCCGCGCTGTTTGAGATCCGTCACCAGCGCCGCACTCGGCTGGTCGATGCGGGCGCAGTTTTTCCGCAGCGTTGCGTTGTTGTTGCTGTGTGTGTCCCACGGCTGCCCGGCCAGAAACAGTTGCACGAAGCGAACACCGCGTTCGATCAGCCGTCGCGCAATCAGGCACCGTGTGCCGTATTCCGCAGTCGCGGGATTGTCGAGGCCGTAGAGCCTCCGCGTGGCTTGAGTCTCGTCCGACAGGTCCAGCAGTTCGGGCACGGCTGTCTGCATTCGAGCGGCGACTTCAAAGTCAGCAATGCGTGCCGCGAGTTCGGCGTTGTCGGGATAGCGACCAAGCTGATCGTCGTTCAACGCTCGCAGCAGCGAATGCTGCCGACGGCGAGCACTCGTCGGAATGTCTTCGGGCGTTGCGAGATTCGGAACGGGCGACTTTCCCGATCGAAACACGGTGCCCTGGTACTGAGCGGGCAACCAGCCGGACGTCCAGTTCCGCACGTTGTCGACCGGCATCCCCGACGGATCAGTGAGTACGACATAAGCCGGCAGATTGCGGTTCGATGTTCCCAGGCCATAGCTGAGCCACGATCCCCAGGTGGGGAAGCCTGCCTCGAACTTACCGCTGTGAATCAGACGCAGCGCGGATTCGTGGTCGACCGACTCAGTTGTCACGCTGCGTACGAGAGTCAGGTCGTCAGCGATTGTCCCGGTGTGCGGCAGGATCTCGCTGAGTACGATCCCTGACTGGCCATGTCGCCGGAACTGGAACGGCGACGCCAGGACTCGGCCTGCCTGGTTCGGAAAATGAATATCGAGATCGCCCTCGTACGTCTGTCCGTGCCGCTTTGTCAGCTCTGGCTTTTCATCGAAGAGGTCCATCTGGCTGGGGCCTCCGTGCTGAAAGAGGCACACAACGGCGTCGGCCGTTGGAGCATGATGCGCCGACGGCCCCTCACCCGCTCCGTGCGTTTCCTGCTGCAGCAGTTGGAGCAGAGCCGCCGTCCCCAGCAACCCGGTGGTCCGTCCCAGAAACGCGCGGCGGTTTGATTGAAATTCGGAATCGTGAACCATCAGAAAGTGCCTTGTCTGTGCAATGTTTCAACCTCGCCCCTGTAAAAGCTTCTGCTGCAGTCACAGACTCGCAGATCGATCAGACCTGTCACTTACGACCAGCCTGGGAATCGCTGTCGCCAATAGTTGCAGCCACGTTCTCCAGAACGCGGAGAACAGAACAGCCCGCGTTCTGGAGAACGCAGCTACGACAGTTACTCGTCAGCCGGTCCTTATTCGACATAGAGAAACGAGTTTCCGGCCAGCAGCATCTGACAGAAGTCGACTCGGGCACGACGGACAGCGCCCGCTGTGTCCGAGTATTCGTTCGGTTGTTCGTTCAGAAATTCAAGCGACGCTGTTCGTTCTGCCGGCCGGGGTTCGCGTGACAGAGCGGCAACGAACGCATTCGTCAGAAACTCGTCGCAGGTCATGTCACTGCCCGCGTCGATGCGTACGGCCAGAGCTTCGGCACACGTACGGATGAACGGCGAGTTCAACAGGTTGAGCGATTGCAGCGGGACGGTGGTCCGCGGTCGTCCGGTACAACTGCTGACGATCGATGGCGCATCAAACACCTTCAGCACGTCCGGAGTTTGCGTTCGGCGTTGCTGCAGGTAAATGCTGCGTCGCTGACGTCCGGCAGCATTCATTGCGACAACGACACTTCCATCAGAGGCGTATTCAGTCGGGACATACGGGCCGAACATCTTCCGATCGAGTTCGCCGCTGACGGCCAGCATCGAGTCGCGAATCGCCTCAGCATCGAGCCGCCGCAGAGGGTAACGCCACAACAGCAGGTTCTCTGGATCGACTCGCTGGGCCTGTGTCTGCGGAATACTCGATTGACGATACACGGCCGACTGCAGAATCAGTCGGTGCAGCGCTTTGGGGCTCCAGTGCAGATCAACAAGCTTTGCAGCGAGAAAGTCCAGCAGCTCGGGATGCGTCGGTGCCGCTCCCGAGTAACCCAGGTTTTCCGGAGTCGCCACGATGCCGCGGCCGAAGTGGTACTGCCACCAGCGGTTGACGGTGACTCGTGCCAGCAGCCCGGCCGCACGTGAATCCGCTTGAGTCAGCCAGTCGGCGAACGCCAGGCGACGGCCTGTACTCTGCGCTCGCCCCGGCCAGTCAGCAGCGATCCGATCCAGATCCGCTGTCTGCCCAGGCTCGACAAACACGTGAGGAACTGCAGCCGGAACCACTTCCCCCGCGTGCTGATGCTCGCCTCGAATCAGCAACGGGACTGCGGGAATCTCCGGAGAATAGTCGGCCACGATCGCGAGATGACCTGGCTCAGCCGGCCGTGATCTCTCAAGCCGCGTGATGTCCGCATTGAGCGCCGCCCGCTGCTGTGCAATCTCCGCACGCAGTTCGTCAACCGTGATCTCGGACGGCGTCGCCGGTGCGCGAAGGCTCTGTTCGATCAGGACGTTGTCGATCGTAAAACTGCGATTACAGCAGTACTCGAAGCCAAACGCTCCGTCCGGCAGATCGTCAGCGGTCAGAGCAGCAACGCCTGGCTCCGGAATTCCGTCGACGACCTGAGCCAGTTCGAAGCGCCCGCCACCGACATTCGTGATGCGAACTCCGAGATTACGGCCCGGTTCGTAACCGCTGGTGCCGATCGAGCCACGGCCGACGCTGTCTCCGCCGGGATAGTCGAGATGTACCGCCGCCTGACCGCTCTGCCGACCATCGAGCAGCACGTTTCCCCCTGACAGGCCGCGCGCGTCATTGAAGTCGCACAGAGCCACGAAGTAGCCGACATACGGCGCCGGAGTGCCGCGTGCTCCGAGATCAAACGTTACCTGAATCCAGTCGCCGGTTTGCGGAGGCGTCCAGTCAAACGTTCGCGTCGTACAGCAGACACGGTCGCCTGCTGCGCCGGATTCGATGATCTGTAACCGGCCGTCCTCCACCAGAGCCGCCGGCGCATTCGGAGTATCGATCGTCACCGCCGGCGTGCCTCCGGGTGCAGCGTCACCGGGAACCGTGTTGTTCCAGGATCCCGCGAGCTTCCGGCCGTCGCCGTCAAAGTCGTCCGTGAACACCGTCTCGGAAGGCTCGCGATGCCCACGCAACCACTGCCGGAATTCGTCGTGTCGGGCGGCGATGGCCGCATCGATGCGCTGAACTTCGGACTGCCAGGCAGAGAGTTCTGCGGTCGACGCGGCGCGGACGGTTCGGTCTTTCGGTTTGATCCAGTTCGCCACGTTAAACGCCGGATAGATCACTGCCTGCAACTGGTAGTAGTCGCGCTGACTGAACGGCTCGAACTTGTGGTCGTGGCAGCGGGCGCAGCCGACTGTCATGCCCAGCAGTGATGCCCCCATGATTTCCAGTGTGCCTTCAATCGCCGCGTACCTGTCGCGCCGCACTTCGTCAGGGTTCCCGTCACTGCTGTCGGTACCGTCCGGACTGTTGCGCAAAAAGTGGACGGCGTCGAGCAGTGGCAGCATCTCTGGCTGAACGTCGACGCCCGCGCCGAATCCAGCCAACTCGTCCCCGGCCAGTTGCTCGAGGACGAACTGGTCCCAGGGCTTGTCGGCATTAAGCGACCGGATCACGTAGTCGCGATATCGATAGGCAAGCGGTCGATCGGTGTCGGCTCCAAAGTAGCCATTGCTGTCCGCGTAGCCGGCGGCGTCGAGCCAGTACTTACCCCAGCGTTCGCCAAACCGCTGCGACGCGAGATAACGATCGACCATGCGTTCGTAAGCGTCTTCGTGCGGATCGTTAAGGAACTCGCGGCGTTCATCAGGCGTCGGCGGCAGACCGGTCAGGTCGAGGCTGACTCGACGCAACAGTGTTTCGCGATCCGCTTCCGACCCCAGCGACAGCCCGTGACGTTCGAGCCCTGCCTGAATCCACTGGTCGATCTGAGTCCGTACGCGAGAACTGTCTGCCACCTTCGGCACATGAAGCATCGAGACGTTATTCGGCGTCGATGACGAGTCAGCCTCGGCAACGTCAGGCCAGTCAGCCAGCGCAGGTAACCGCTGAAACGCCCAGTGCTCATCGCCGTGTGCAGCGGGCGAGACTCGTTCCGGCAAACCCGGCGTTCCGGCAAGAATCCAGCGTCGTAATTGATCCTTCTCGGTCGAGGAAAGTGGTTTCTCCGGCGGCATCTTGTCCGCGGCAACAAGCCGCCACAAACGGCTTCGCTCCAGCGAGCCTCCGGCGATCACTTCGCCTTTCTTTCCGCCGCGGCGAATCCCCGGCGGTGTGGCAAGGTTCAATCCCCCTTCCTGTCTGGCCGGCCCGTGACACGCGATGCAATGCTGCTTGAACAGCGTGCCCATCTCACTCGGCAAACTGCCATGCGAAACGTCTTCCGCGTCCCCGTCCGTCGCAACGAGCAGCAGGATCGCCACGCCTGTGAAAGACAGATGTCCGAGTCTCATACGGGTCTATCCTGACGTCAAAGAGTGGAGCCACGCATCGCCGGGAGTTTAACTTCCCGGCAGGGCGTTTCAGATTCGCCGGTTCTCAAACCGCCTGCAACGGGATGAACCTCTGCAGGCCGGCGCTCTCGCGAACTGGATGAATACATCCGGACGTTCGCCGCTGACCAACCGCGATTCGACCAGTTGTTTACACTGGACTATTCGTCGTTCGCGGCTTTCGAGAAGTCCGTCGAACGCAGCAGGGATTGCAACGCTGTTGTGCCTGATCTCTACTCCCACTCAGACGACAGGAAACGACCCGCGGCGACGCTGCTGGAAACCGGGAGAACCTCAGGATGAACGATCGACTTCTGCCACGTCGCGACCTGCTCAAGCTGGCCGGCATTGCGGCTGTCTCCTCAGTCTGGCGTCCGTGGCAGGTGGAAGCAGCAGAACCGCCGCGGAAGACGTTTCGCATCGGCGTCGTGTCGGCGGCGATCGAAGGCAAGCCACAGACACGGAATGGGCATACCTGGCACTTCGCTCAATATTTGCATCCGACCTGCGATTTCGATGCGCTGAAGAAGCACTATCCGCAGGTCGTCGACGGCTGGCAGAAGGTCTACCGCAATCCGCAACTGAGTTTTGACCTGCTGCCGTTTCCGGATACGCGGATCACTCACTACTACGATGCCGACCCGAACGTCTCGACGGCGTTTACTGAAGTCTTTCCCGGCGTGCAGGTCGCGACGAGCCTTGAACAGATGGCTGACGAAGTCGACGCCGTCTGGATGGGCGATGCGTCCGGCAAAGGCGATGACCACTTCGACCTGGTCGCTCCGGGCCTGGCGCGCGGTCTCCCCACGTTTTGTGACAAGCCAATTGGAGGGACGGTCGCCGGGACTCGAAAGATTCTGGAGTTCGCCCGCCAGCACAACGCGCCGCTGATGTCCGGCAGCATCTTCAACTACGAGTGGGGAATGGAGGCCGCGAAGCGAATGCGGGACTCGGGCGAGTTCGGCGAGATCGAACACGTTTCGGCTCGACTCCACAGTCGATATCGACTCGACGGCTGGATGATCTACGGTCAGCATCCCGTCTGGACGGTGATGAGTCTGATGGGCGCCGGCATCGACGCCGTCAGCATGTACGAACACAAAGACACATGCCACGCGCTGCTCACGTACGAGGATCGCTATCCGTGTCACGTGTGGTACGGCCAGCCGTTTGAACGCTTCGAATACAACCGGACGGACGTGTATTTCAAAAAGAAGCTCTACACCTTCACGCCGTCGATCGAGGGAGACTTCAACGTCGGGCACAAGTACGAGATGGTGCGCATGGCGGCGACCTTCCGGGACATGCTGCATTCGCGACAGGAACCCAACTCACACCAGGAAATCCTGGAAGTCACAGCCATCGTCCACGCAGCCGCGAAGTCACTGCAGGAAAAGAGTCGACTGGTGAAGCTCGCCGAGGTTCTGGGTCAGGACGACCGCGTTCAGTCGTCGAGCTTCGGCTCATCTCGACGGAGCGGGATGGCTGCAAAGGAGTATGTCTCGTGACGACGGCCTCTCGACTGGCAATGGCATTGTTCTGCAGCCTGGGCGTTGTCGCCGCGGTTCGCGCCGGTGACCGGATCGTTGAACTGCGGCGGTTTGACGCGGCGGAGGCGACTCAGGCCGCAGCGGTTGATGCTCGACATTTTTACGCGATCGCGAATTCCCGGATTGGCAAGTACGACCGGAAGAGTGGCGAACTGGTCGCACAGTGGCAGGCCAGTGACGAGTATCCATTGACACATCTCAACTCGGGGCTCGTGCGGGAGGGCCGGCTTTACTGTGCCCATTCCAATTACCCGAAGTCGCCGAACATCAGCTCGGTCGAGATCTGGGATGTCGAGTCGCTGCAGCATGTTGACTCGCACAGCTTTGGTATTTACGAGGGCTCGCTGACCTGGGTCGACTGGCATGATGATTCCTGGTGGGCCGTGTTTGCTCACTATTCGGGCCAGAAGACTGACGATCCACTGGTGCGAGATCACCGCTGGACGGCGCTGGTCCGGTTCGACGCGCACTGGCGACGTCTGGAAGCCTGGGTCTTTCCGAACGAGGTGCTCGACCGTTTCGCTCCGAACAGTTGCTCTGGCGGCGGCTGGGGATCGGACGGCGCTCTGTACTGCACCGGACACGATCACAAAGAGGTCTACCGACTGCAGTTGCCGCAGGCCGGCTCGACACTGGTGTTGACCGCAACACTGCCCGCGCCGGTCACCGGTCAAGGCATCGCCTGGGATCTCGAACGGCAGTTGCTGTTCGGAATCGACCGTCCCAGGCGGCAGGTTGTTGTCGGACGCTGGACGTCGGGCCAGGGGAACTGACGGGCTTCGTCATTGCGGCATCGAGTTGACGCAATGCCGTTTCTGAAAGCCCTGGGCCGAGCTACTCTGTGTCGGGCTTTTTGACCAGAACGCTGTGAGTTGCTCGACCATGCACAGTCCGCACAGAACACCGCCCGAATTGCTGAAGACGCTCGCCGAGTTGCGAGGTCGCATCCGGCGGTATGTGCTCATCGAGGGCTTCGCGCTGACGATCGCCGTACTGGGTGGAGTCTTCTGGCTGAGTCTGATCGTCGACCATCTGTGGTTCCGCGTCAGTCGGCTGGAACTGCCGTACTGGTTTCGAGCGGCGTTTGATGTGAGCGTTGCCGGGCTATTCGGATTCCTGCTCGTCTCGCTGATCGGCCTGCGCGTCCTCCGCGGATTTCGGGCCAAGGCGCTCGCTCTCGTGCTGGAGCGGCGGTTTCCGGAACTCAACGACCGGCTGGTCACGGCTGTCGAGCTGGCTGAGAACGGAGACGACTCAGCGAAGAACCCGCTGGCTGCAGCCATGCTGCGGCAGACGATCGCCGACGCCGTCGAAGCGACCCGGAAGCTCGACCTGACCAGCGTCTTCGATCGCAAACCGCTGCAGCGAGCGGTCACGGCGGCGGCCGTTCTGATCGCGTCGATCGGAGGTCTTGCCGTTGCCAGCAACTCAACCATTCAAACCTGGAAGAGCAGCTTTCTCGATCTGAACGACGAGTACTGGAACCGCGAGTACGGTCTGACGGTCCGTGTCGTCGCTCAGCCGGGTGATTTGATTCGCGAGTTCGACAATCAGTTCATCAAGCATCCGCGCGGGGCCGACCTGACGCTGCTGATGGAAGTCGACGAAGGCCGCAAGGTGCCAGAGCGAGTGCAGCTCAGTTACCGCCTGGCGAACGGTCGCGGTAGTGGAACCGTGCTGTGCTCGAAGATAGGCGAACGCCAGTTTCGACACTCGCTCTCCGGCCTGCTGGACGATGTCGAGTTCCACATTTACGGCGGCGACTTCGTGAACCGCGAGCCGTACCGCGTACAGATCGTTGAACCACCGCAACTCGACGAGATCGACCTCGCCTGCTTCTACCCGGCATATACTGGAATGAAGGCTCCGGACTCGACGCCGGACAAACCGCTGCGCGACGTCGTCCCTGTCCGAGGCACGCAGGTCGAACTGCCGAACGAAACCGACTTTCTGCTGCGGGCGACGAGTAATAAGCCGATCGTGCGCGTACGGATGCAGTTCGGCGATCACGAACTCATGTTCGCGCGCCGCGGCGAGGAAGTCTCCGCCGAGCACATTCTCCGCGACGAACAGGGCGAGGTGCTCCGCGTCGACCACCCGGCTTCGCAGGCTGCCGCGAGCTGGCTGTCGAGTGACGGCCTGCAGATCGGCGTACCGTTTGTCCTGAGTCCCGCGGAAACCGACGCCGCCCGCGAGCGCATCGCCGCACTGCAGACGAAACTCGGTCCGCCGTTCACGATCGCGCCGGAGTCGAACCTGCGGATTTATCTGGAAGATGTCGACGGCATCCTGACCGCCGAACCGGCGCGCGTCACGATCAGCGGGATCGTCGACAAGGCTCCCGTCGTCGAAACCCGGCTGCGAGGCATCGGGACGTCGATCACTCGCAAGGCGACGATCCCCGTGCTGGGACGCATTGTCGATGACTACGGCCTTGCGGACGTGCGGTTTCAGTTTCGCGTCAACGATCAGGAAAACTGGGCCCGCCGTGATCTCGAAGCCGGCCTGCCGCAGGCCGGCGAGAGAACACTCGACGCCGTTCGCGAATTCACGCTGCAGCGCAACGACGACGAGGAGTTTGAACGCTTCGACGTCGTGCCGCTTGATCTGTCGCTGAACCAGCAGCTCACGCTGACCGTTGTCGCCGAGGACCGCGACAACCTGAACGGCCCGCACGTGACGCTCGGCGAACGCTACTCGTTCAAGGTCGTCAGCAACGAGGAACTGACCTCGCTGCTTTACCAGCGAGAACTGAATCTGCGGTCGCAGTTCGAGCGGGTGATCGTCGAGACCAAAGACACACAGCAGGATCTGATCCGGCATCGGGCTCGTGTCGCGGAACGCAAACGTCTGAACGAGGAACTCGCTGACAAAGAGACGACGCCGGAAACTGCCGAAGAAGTCCGGAAGAAGCTCACCGAGATCAACCTTGCTGTGACGGCCTGCGCCGAACGGTCGCTGCATCAGGTCCGCAAGAACGCCAACGAAACGGCATCCGTCGAGCAGGCGTTTCGTGACATTCGCGAAGAGCTGGTCAACAACAAGCTGCACACGCCGCAGACTCTGGAGCGAATTGACGACCGCATCGTGAAACCTCTGCAGTCGCTCAGCACTTCCGATTATCCTGCTGTGGACGAATCACTGGGCCTGTTCCGGCTGGCGAACGAACGCGGTAACGACCCGACGGCGACCATCGACCAGAGCGTCGAACTGCTCGCCGGCATGATTGCCCGCATGGAAACCGTGCTGGCCGAAATGGAAAAACTCAAGGACTTCCGCAAGCTCGGCGAGGAATTGAAAGAACTCATCGAAGCCCAGGAAGCCCTGCTTGATCGAACGAAGAAAGAACAGAAGAAGCAGTTCCTCAAGAAGAACCTGGGGTTCTGATTTCGTAGGTCGGACCGAGTGCCGTGAGTTCCGGCTGTCTCGATCGGACGAACCTGTTGCCTGAACTCGCTGCACTCGGTCCGGCTTACAGATTTGATAACTCGTTCCCACGCTCAACAACTCGTTCCCATGCTCCGCGTGGGAATGCCTCTCGGACGCTCTGCGTCCTCATCGGGAGAGTTCCCATGCGTCGATGGCTGACTTCTGCTGGCCTGCTGTTCGCAATGACTTTGGCTCCGGCGTTCGTCATCGCTCAGGAAAAATCGGCGACACAGACGGACGCAGCAGTGCCAAAGGCTGACACGCCGACAGACGGCACCGAGAAGAAAGACCTCCCGCTGGACATCAGCCAGCAGGCCGTGCTCGGTCGCTTTGACCGCTTTGAGCAGGAGATGCTCAAGATGGCCGAACAGATGCGGCGGCAGGATCCGGAGCGTTCCGACCTGCTGTTCCGGGCGCACAGCCGCAGTCAGCAGGAGCAGATCATCGGGCAGATGCGCGTCATCTTCGAGCAGCTTGCCAGACAGGACGTCAGCTTCGGCGACGCCATCCAGCGGCAGGAAGCACTCGTTGCCAGCATGAAGGCACTGCTGGAAGTCCTGCAGAGCGAAAACCGCATCGGCGATATCGAAGCCGAGCGGCAGCGCATTCAGGCGATCATCAAGGACGTCAACAGACTGCTCGGCGACGAGAAAGACGCACGGGCTCTGACCGAACGCGGCAGTGACGCCGAACGCGCCGCGAAGAAACAGGAAGATATCGAAAAGAAAGCTACTGACCTGATTGAGTCGATCAAAAAGGACGATGACGCGAAGCAGGCCGAGGAACAGTCTCGCAGTGATCAGTCGCAGAGTGGTCAGCAGAAAGACGGCGAGCAGAAGTCCGGCGAATCAAAAGACGGCGAACCAAAAGACGGAGAACCAAAAGACGGCGGGAAGGCCGAACCGAAGGATGGAGAGAACGAGAAGTCACCTCAGGACGAGGCTGAAAAGTCGAAGATTCAGCGCAAGGACAAAGACGGCGAAAAGAGTGAGCAATCGCCCTCCGACGATCCTCAGCAGGGCGAGAAGAAGGACGGCGAGCAGAACAGCCAGTCTCAGCCGGGTCAGCAGAACGGGGAGCAACAGTCCGATCAGCAGCAGACGCCCGGTCGGCAGGACCTCGAACAGGCTCGCGACGAAATGCAGCGGGCGATCGACGAGCTGAAGAAGAAGAACGAAAAGGACGCCTCGAAGCACCAGGACGAGGCCATTCGGCGGCTGCTGGAAGCCAAGGACAAGCTGGAGGAAATCCTGCGGCAGTTGCGTGAGGAAGAGAAGGCGCTGATGCTCACCTCGCTGGAGTCACGCTTTAAGAAGATGCTCAGCGAGCAGTTGCTGGTTTATCAGGACACGGTGCAGCTTGCGGCGAAGGGCAAGGACGAACCAAACCTCGAACCCCGAGCGAGGCAGCTCGCGCGGCGCGAGGACGAGATCGTGCAGGAAGTCAACAAGGCAATGATCCTGCTGCAGGAAGAAGGCTCGTCCGTCGCGTTTCCCGAAGCCGTCGAAGCCATCCGCGACGACATGCGCTCCATCACGCGGCTGCTCGACCAGTCCGACGTTGGCGAGTTGACGCAAACCGTCGAGCAGGGAGTCATCGAAGCGCTGGAAGAAATGCTCGACGCGCTGAAGCAGGAAATGCAGAAGCAGAACGAGGACCAGCAGCAGCAGGGCCAGCCCATGCAGCCCTCCGCCCCCGGCGACGAGCCGCTGGTCGACGGTCTGTCCGAACTGAAGATGCTGCGCTCGCTGCAACTCCGCATCAACAAACGGACGCAGCAACTCGGCAAACTCGCCGAAGGTCCCGAAGCCCTGAACCCGGAGCTGGTCGACCAGTTGAAAACGCTCTCACGCCGCCAGGCGAAGATTCAGCGAGCGACGTTCGATCTGTCGACCGGGCGGAATCAGTGACGTGCAGTTGCCGAGTCCGAGTAGCCGGTTCCCGCCGGCCGATTGTCTCGACCGAGGTGCTCGGCAGCGAACGCCTCACCGGAGGCACCCTCGATCGCCTGACGCACCGCTGCCACATCCTCAAAGCCGGTGCGAAAGCTACCGCCTGAGAGATGCGAAGAACCGCCGCACAAAACGTTCAAGCCGCGGTGATACAGAGCCGAAGTAACCAGCAACCGCTTCCGAAACCCGGCCACACACCACTCAATCGAGCCTCACTCACAACCTCAGCGCTACGTTTTCTGCCCGCCGTTTACAGATGCCTTCGCCTGACAGACATACGTGGGAATCTGGCGTCCGTGGCGGGTGTGATCACGCAGATGGTTTTCGTGTCTTGTTTCGCCCAGCCATACGATTCGTCATGTCGGTATTACTTTGTGTCACACTGGGTCTTCGTGGTCAGAGTCTTTCATTGAGTCATACACGCCATGTGCGTACAGATTTGGTTGAAGCTGGTAAGCCGCGACAGTTTCTTTGTCAGCCTCTAAGCCGCCTTGTCCTCGATCGTGTCCAGTTCCTCATCAGAGCAGTGAACGTTGTCTGCTTCCTCTTTCTGGTCATCAGACACTGGTTCTTCAACTCGTCGGAGCGTCGCGGCCATCGGGAGGTCGTCCAGTTTGCCGAGGCCGAATTCCTCAAGGAACTGACGCGTGGTGCCGTACAGAAACGGCCGGCCAAGCGAGTCCTCTTCGCCGGTAATACGCACCAGTCCGCGATCCATGAGGTGCTTGAGCATTTCTGACGACTGCACCCCGCGGATCTTTTCGATCTCGGCACGCGTGACAGGCTGGCGATACGCGACGATCGACAGAGTTTCCATCATGGGTGGCGAGAGCTTCGTTCGCGCCTGTCGATTGTGCAGCCGGTCGAGCCACAGAGCGAATTGTGGGCGTGTCATCAGGCGATAACCGCCAGCAACCTGCTCAATACGGAATGCGCAGCCATCGACGTCATACGCCGCATTGAGACGATCGATCAGAGACTTCGCTTCTGCGGCGTCGGCCAGCGTGGCGAACTGAGCCAGCTTCCGATACGTCAATGCGCCCTCGGCAACCAGCAGGACTGCCTCCACACGAGCCATGCGAGCCGAGCGCCGTATCGGATGCTGTTGCTCGTCGATGTCGAGCAGCGACGTACTGGCGGTTGTCCGGCGATTCAGAAACGCCCAGCGCCAACCAGCTCCAGTTGGGTCGGAGTCGAGCTGGCGCTTGGCGGAATTCGACAGCCCGCGCAGTCCGCAGCCGGGCTTCCTCATCTGAAAGTCGGCAGCGCTGCAGCGGGTCATCATCGGATCCGGTTCCACTCTTCGACCTGAGCGAGGACGCGATCAACCGCGTCCAACGGCTCGCGAGATTCGGCCTCGAACCGCCGCGAAATCCGTGGATCATCGGCCGACGTCACCAGGCACATGAAGTGATATCGTCCTTCAACGGCCGCCGGATTCAGGCGATAGGTGCGAATGCCGAGCTGGTTCAACCGATTGACAGCGCCTCGCCACGAAAGCCCTTCTGACGGAGCGGCGGGGTGATTTCGACTCGACCGTTGCTGGACCGGCAAGGCTGTTTCTGCCGACGCCACAGTGGCCACTCGCGGCAGTAGCTGCTGTTCGTAGCCGCGATTGGCTGGCTGCTCGGTTGATGACCCCGAGGCAGTCAATGCGACAGTGCGATCAGAGACGTCAGCTCGGACCGGTGAGGTTGCTTGTTCCTGCTCAGCAGCGTTTTTGACCGGCTCAAACAGATCAACGACGCGCGAGTTTTCAGTGGCCGCGTCAGCGATTCCGGTCTGCCTGGCAGAACGATCCGAAGGCCGCAGAGCTGTTCTGCGTTCGGCTGCCGCGAGCTGCTGCATTGCTGCGGGAGTGGGCCGGCCCTCTGCTGGAAATGGCTGAAACAGGTCAAGCTGTTCGGAAGCGGCAGTCGGCAGCTCAAGCCGTCTCGACAGGAACGCATCGGACTGACCGACCTGGTTGAAACTACGATCTGAAAGCCAGTCGGGATGATCCTCGCTGGCTGGCGAAGCAACCACTGGGGCAAACTGAGGGATTCCAAAAACGGCCATCACCGGGACGGCGAACATCGGAATCAACATCGCGAATGTGGCGAACTGGCCGTGCTTGCGGCGACTCATGCTGCCTCCCTTGCAGCGAAGTTTGACATCCTGTCAGCCCACCGATTCCTCCCAGCCTCGGCGAGCGGGCAGGGATCATGGGCGAAATGCAGAATCGCCTCAATCTCAGTTTCAGACGGGCGGGAGGAGACGACTGCGGGACGGAATCCGGGCGGCTGCGCCAGAGAATGTGCCCGAGTCAGACTTCTGCGATGATCGGCAGACGCTGTTGACTTCAGATGCCGCGGCTGCCCCTGACGAACGATTCACGTATTGACCACGTCTTCAGGCAGCCATACCGTCGCGATCGCTGGCTCAGTGTCAATAATTGGAGCCATGAAAAACGGACAAAGGACTGTCAGATGAAGAAGGTCATGCTGGTTTTCGGGACGCGGCCGGAGGCGATCAAGATGGCGCCGATGGTGCGGGCGCTGGAGGCGCGGCCGGGGTTTGAGCCGCAAGTCGTCGTCACGGCGCAGCATCGGCAGATGCTCGATCAGATTCTCGAACTGTTTGAGATCACGCCGCAGGTCGACCTCGATCTGATGCAGCCGGGGCAGACGCTGACCGGGTTGACGGCGCGGATTGTCGAGCGACTTGCGCCGGTGCTCGCGGAACTTCAGCCGGACGCGATGCTCGTTCAGGGAGACACAACGACGACGTTCTGTTCGGCGCTGGCGGCGTTTTACGCCAACGTGCCGATCGGCCATCTGGAAGCCGGGCTCCGCACGGGTGATATCCGCGAGCCGTTTCCCGAAGAGATGAACCGCGTGCTGACGACGCGGCTGGCTCGCTGGCACTTTGCGGCAACGGACAACAACCGCCGGATTCTGCTGAACGAAGGCGTGCCGAAAGACCGCATTTTCGTGACGGGGAACTCAGTGATCGACGCCCTGCTGACTGTGCGGGACCGGATCGAAACCAGTCACGCGAGTCCCGAAACACTGGCGTTGCTGCAGCAGTTTAAGCGGCCGTTTGTTCTGGTGACCGGCCATCGCCGCGAGAGTTTCGGCGGCGGGTTCGAGTCAATCTGTCAGGCGATCCGGACACTGGCCGAGCGGCATCCGGAACTCGATATCGTCTACCCGGTCCATCTGAATCCGAATGTGCAGGAACCGGTAAGGCGAATTCTCGGCGATGTCGCCAACGTGCGGCTGATCGATCCGCTGCCGTATGAACCGTTCGTCGCCATGATGTGCCGCTCATTCTTCATTCTGACGGATTCGGGCGGCGTGCAGGAAGAAGCACCATCGCTCGGCAAGCCGGTCCTCGTCATGCGCGATCGGACCGAGCGGCAGGAGGGCCTCGACGGAGGCGTCCGGCTTGTCGGGACCGATCAGGACCGAATCCTTAACGAAGCCGAAAAGCTGATCGCAGACGAGTCGCACTACCGATCAATGGCGGAAGCCATCAACCCGTACGGCGATGGCCACACCTGCCCGCGCATCGCGGAGATCCTCGCGACTGAAATGTCCTGACCAGCGCGTGACGCTGAGCATCGTTTCATCTGACTATTCACGACTGCCGACTGGCAACTCCCCACTCTCGACCGGATGCGGGCTCGGCGGTACCCCGCTCGCCGCCTTCTGAGCCAGCAGTTGTTCGAGTTCTTCAACCGCCTGCGGGTCGAGGCCGTGTTCACTGAAGTCGGCGTCACGGTCGACATGGCTCGGAGGAATATGCGCGTGCGTGATCAGATACAGTTCCCACAGGCGGTGATTGCGGACCGTGTCGCGCGCGATGCGGGCTCCGTCGCGAGTGAATCGCCAGCCGGAATCGGAGTCCATGCGGATCATCGCGTCGCGTTCCGCGCGAGCGATCAGGCCCAGCAGCCGCTGCCGCGACCAGTGGCGTTTGCCCAGCAGTTCGTCGGTCTGAACGGCGATCGCTGACAGGTTCTTCGCTGACGGTTCATCGACCTGTGCAATTCGCGACTCGACAATCTCGAACATCGCGCGGATCAGATCGTCGCGGCCGATGCGATTCGTGTTTCGGCGCTGCCGCAGCCATTTCAGCAGCAGGCCCCGCTCAGTGCCGAACAGCAGACTCACGCCAAAGCACAGACTGCCCGCCAGAACAATCGTCGGGCCGCCCGCGAGCTTCGGCACGGTCGCGCTGACGAGGCATCCGGCGACGGCACTGCAGCCGCCGATCACAATGGCCAGGACAGCCATGCGACTCAGTCGGTCCGTCCAGAACCGCGCGGCCGACGGCGGGGTAATCAGCAGAGCGACCATCAGAATGCCGACACTCTGCAGGCCGATGACCGTGACGGCGACGACCAGCCCGGTCAGACACAGATCGAGCAGCAGCACCGGCCAGCCCTGCGCGGCGGCGGTCTGCTCGTCGAAACACAGAATCGACAGTTCTTTAAACAGGAACAGCGTGACGAGCAGAGTGACGACCGCGGCGGTTGCGATCAGACGTACGTCGCCGGCCGTCATCGTCGCGGCTGACCCGAGGATCATCGTCTGCAGTCCCGCCTGATTTCCCGACGGCAGTTCCTGTACCGTCTTGAAGAGGGCCGTTCCCAGTCCGAAGAACACTCCGAGCACAGCCGCCAGCGCGGCGTCGGGACGGATCGGAGTAAAGCGACGCAGCAGGCTGATCGCGATGACAGCCAGCGTGCCCGACAGAGCCGCTCCCATCAGCAGCCAGCCGAGTGAACGGCCACTGCCCGGCGCGGTAAGTTCTCCCGCGAGAAACGCGACCGCAACGCCAGGCAGCGCGGCATGGCTGACGACGTCGCCGACAAGCGCCTGCCGCCGCAGCAGCGTAAACGTTCCGACCAGTCCGGCTGTCACGCCCAGAAGCAGAGTCCCTGACAGCACAACGCGGGTGTTGTAATCCTGCAGCGTGAGGACGCGCAGCAGCGTACCGCTGTCTGACTCGGCTGCCGTCGCGGGTGTCCCGGCAGGAACGCTCAACAGAATGGCCGCGACACAAACAATCGTTCGCCGAGTGAATTGCTGGCGGGCAGTCATCCCTTCTCTCCCGACATCGTCATCCGATGCCCGACCTGATCCAGCAGAGCAAGCTTGCCGCCGTAGGTCGCGCGCAGATTTTCCGGGGTGAAGACTTCCGAGACCGGGCCGCTCGCAATGAGTCGCAGGTTGAGCAGCAGCACTTCGTCGAAGTATTCCGGCACTGTCTGCAGGTCGTGATGGACGACCATGGCCGTTCGGCCGCTGGAGCGCAGATCGCGGAGCACATCGACGATCGCTCGTTCGGTCGCCGCGTCGACGCCGGCGAACGGTTCGTCCATCAGATAAAAGTCCGCGTCCTGAGTGAGTGCCCGCGCGAGGAACACTCGCTGCTGCTGCCCGCCGGAAAGCTGACTGATCTGCCGTCGCGCGAAGTCCTGCATTCCCACCCGGACCAAAGCCCGCATGGCCCGCTGCCGCCACTTTTTTGTGACCGGCCGGAACCAGCCGATCTGGCGATACAGCCCCATCGTGACGACGTCGAGCGCGTTGACCGGGAAGTCCCAGTCGACGGAACTCCGCTGCGGCACGTAACCGACGCGGCCACGCTGCCTGCGGTAAGGCTCGCCGAAGAACATCGCTTCGCCGGAAATCTTCGGGACGAGATTCAGCACGGCTTTGATCAGCGTGCTCTTGCCGGCGCCGTTCGGCCCGACGATCGCGATCAGCTTACCCGGCGGAGCGTTGTAGTCGATGCCCCACAGCACGGGCTTGCGGTGATACGCGACGGTCATGTCATGGATCGAGAGCGGACACGTCGCGGGGTGTTCTTCCCCGCTGAGGGGCGAACGCTGAGGGGCGAGTGCGGGCTGGTCGAGCATCGAAGGCAGTGAGCCAGCGGCAGACTCGGCCGGTGAAGACGGACTGGCCGGAATGTTGAGGTTTGCGGGATGCTCTGACATGAATGGCTCGCTGACTATTCTGAGGACTCGGCAACATTCGCCGCTGCAGGTTTCCCGTCGCCTGTCCTCTGACGCTCAGCTCTCGCCCCTCCGCCCTCAGCCAGCTTTCCCTGCCAGCCGCCTTCGGGAGCCTGGCCGCCGAGGGCTCGTGCGATCTTCGTCGCGTTGTGATCCATCATACCGATATAGGTTCCCTCGTACGTGCCGGGAGCCCCCATTGCGTCGGAGAAGAGTTCGCCGCCGATGCTCACGCCCCAGCCGCGGTCCGCACAGCCTTCAATTACGGCCCGGATATTTTTTTCCGGTACGCTCGATTCGACGAAGATCGCCGGGATCTGCTTCTCGACAATGAACGCGACCAACGCATTGACGTCCGCGATCGCCGCCTGCGAGTCGGTCGAGATGCCCTGAATCGATCGTACCTGAATGCCGTACGCCTCGGCGAAATACTCGAACGCGTCGTGAGCGGTCACCAGATACCGCTGCGACTCGGGAATGCTGGCGATGATCTCGCGGATATAGTCGTCGAGCTGGCTGAGTTGCTCGCAGTACGCCGCCGCATTCGCCTCGAAGACCGCGCGCGATGCGCTGTCACGCTCGGCCAGTTGCTCAGCGATATACTGCACGCACTGGCTCCATCGCGAAACGTCCATCCAGACATGCGGGTCCGGATGCCCCTCGAACTTCGGGTCAAACTGCAGTGTTCCGTGGTCGAGGCCATCCGTAACAGCAAACACCAGCCTGTCGCTGGTCGATCGCTCTCGAAGCTGCTCGAACTGCTGCTGCATGCGTCCTTCGAGATGCAGCCCCGAATAGATGACAATCGGAGCGGCCATCAACTGCTCGACGTCCCGCCGGCCCGGTGTAAACAGGTGAGGATCGACGCCCTCGCCGATCAGGCCATCGACTTTCAGCCGGTCGCCAGCGACAACGCGGACAATATCCGAGACCATTCCGGTCGTCGTGACAATCTCTGATCCCGACTGGCTCCCGCACCCACTGAGCGTCAGCAGTCCAGCCAGCATCAGGCACAGTTTTCCCGACACCCGAGATCGGCCGTAACACGTTGCCATAGCAAAAGTTCCTGAAGTTTCTGACATCCGCTGGCGAATCTGGCCGGGCCGACTTGATCGGGCAAAATGAAGTTTTTGAATAATCAAAAAACTAACTCTTCACAAGGTCGCCGACAACTCCGAACGGCCTCTGCCAGACTCTGCGCCGGGCAGACTGTCCGGCCTGAAGCGAATGACCGGGGGCGGTCTTCGGCCGATCCCGGGACGTTAATGGGCGGGTCGGGGAGTTGGTTGCCGGGGTACCTGGAGACTGCCATAATCCCTTCGATTTGAGCAAGTTCCGCTGATTTTCCTCACTTGCCTCGGCTGTTTCCACGCGCTCACGGCTGAGCGTTCACTGACGAACGATGACGCCACCGCCGGCCGGGACTCAGCCTCCGAGCGCCCCGTCAGTGTCGAGTGGCTCGTACTCTCTTTCAGAACTGAATCAGACTACCGATGACCGACTTCAAGAATCCCGCGGCCGGGTTCGAACCGGATGAGCTTGACGAGTGGTTCGAGTCTCTCGACGACCTGCTGCACCGCTATGGGCGCGAAAAAGTTCAGGCGATGCTGACGCTGCTGCAGGAGCGTGCGTATCAGCGCGGTGTCCACCTGCCGTTTACCGCCAACACGCCCTATATCAACACGATTCCCACGCAGGACCAGCCGCCGTTTCCCGGTAATCGGGAACTCGAACGCCGCATCAAAAGCATCATCCGGTGGAACGCCGCCGCGATGGTTGTCCGGGCGAATCACGACTACGACGGCGTCGGTGGCCACATTTCGACATTTGCGTCCTGTGCAACGCTGTACGAAATCGGCTTCAACCACTTTTTTCACGCACGGACGGACGACCATACAGGCGACCTGGTCTACTTTCAGGGGCACTCGTCGCCGGGAGTTTACTCGCGAGCGTTCATGGAAGGACGCTTGAGCGAAGACCAGTTGTTGCACTTTCGACGCGAACTGCCGCGTGGCGTCGGCCTTTCGTCGTATCCGCATCCGTGGCTGATGCCCGACTTCTGGCAGTTCCCGACCGTCTCGATGGGGCTCGGCCCGATCACGGCGATCTATCAGGCCCGCTTTCTGCGCTACATGGAGCACCGTGGCCTGCTGGACACCTCGAAGTCGAACGTGTGGGCCTTCCTCGGCGACGGCGAAATTGACGAGCCGGAGTCGCTCGGTGCTCTGACGCTGGCCTCGCGGGAAAACCTCGACAACCTGACGTTCGTCGTCAACTGCAACCTGCAGCGGCTCGACGGCCCGGTGCGCGGCAACGGCAAGATCATTCAGGAACTGGAAGCGGCATTCCGCGGCGCCGGCTGGAACGTGATCAAGGTGATCTGGGGCAACCTCTGGGACGAACTGCTGCAGAAGGACGAAGACGGTCATCTGGTCCGGCGGATGGGCGAAGTCGTCGACGGTCAGTACCAGAAATACTCGGTCGAATCCGGTGCCTACATCCGCGAGCACTTCTTCAACTCGCCGGAACTGAAGAAGCTCGTCGAGAACTACTCGGACGACCAGCTTGAGAAGCTGAACCGCGGCGGGCACGACCCGCTGAAGGTCTACTCTGCGTACAAGGCGGCGATGGACCACACAGGCTCGCCGACAGTCATCCTCGCGAAGACGATCAAGGGATACGGGCTCGGCGAAGCCGGTGAGGGCCGCAACGTCGCCCACAACGTCAAGAAGGCAAACGAGCAGGAACTGAAGGAGTTCCGCAACCGCTTCGGCATCCCGGTCAGCGATGAGGATGTTGAGGACATCGACCTTTACCGGCCGGATGAAGACAGTTCGGAGATCAAGTATCTCCAGGAGCGGCGTGCGGCACTCGGCGGTTCGCTGCCGGCACGGCGTCCGACGACCGAGCGGCTCGACATCCCGCCGTTTGAAGAGTGCATTGACTTTCACAATAAACGGCTCGAAGGAAAAACCGGCTCGACGACCGGCGTTTTCGGGCAGTTCCTCGGCTTCCTGCTGAAGAACAAGGCGATCGGTGACCGCCTGGTTCCGATCATCCCCGACGAAGCCCGCACCTTTGGGATGGAAGGGCTGTTCCGTCAGGCTGGTATTTACGCCAGCAAGGGGCAGCTTTATGAACCCGTCGACCGCCACATTCAGATGTACTATCGCGAGGCGAAGGACGGACAGATCCTTGAAGAAGGCATTAACGAAGCCGGCGCGCTGTCGTCGTTCATCGCGGCTGGCTGTGCGTACTCGAACCTCGGGGTCAATATGGTCCCGATGTATATCTTCTACTCGATGTTCGGCTTCCAGCGCGTCGGCGATCTGATCTGGTGCGCGGCCGATTCGCGAGCCAAGGGCTTTCTGATCGGCGGCACTTCCGGACGCACGACGCTCAACGGCGAAGGGCTGCAGCACGAAGACGGGCACAGTCAGTTGATGGCGACAACCGTTCCCAACTGCGTCGCGTACGACCCGGCTTACGGATACGAGCTGATCGCGATTCTGCAGGACGGCCTGAAGCGAATGTATCAGGACGACGAATGTCTGATTTACTACGTCAGTGTTTACAACGAAGACTACCAGATGGCGCCGATGCCGGCTGGCTCGCACGAAGGCATCCTCAAGGGCATCTACAAACTGAGGTCGACCGAGTCGACGGACAGTAAGCAGAAGAAGCGGCCGCAACTGTTCGGCAGCGGCACGATCCTCAACGAAGTCCTGCGGGCTCAGGACATTCTGGCTTCGCAGTTCGGCATCGGCACGGACGTCTGGAGCGTCACCAGCTGCTCGGAACTGGCCCGCGAATGTGCCGGTGTCGAACGCTGGAATCGACTGCATCCGGGCGAGAAGCCGAAGACCAGCTTTCTGCAGCAATCGCTGGCTGGTATCGACGGTCCGTTCATTTCGTCAAGCGACAACGTGCGACTGGTCGCCGATCAGATTCGCAAATGGATTCCCGGCCAGTACGACGTGCTGGGCACCGACGGCTTCGGTCGCTCGGACACGCGGAAGCAGTTGCGGCGTCACTTCGAAATCGATGCCGAATGCGTCGTGTACGCGACGCTGGCAGCACTCGCCCGGCAGAAGTGCTTCGATGAGAAACGTCTGCCACAGATTCTGGCAGAACTCGAGATCGATCCAGAAAAGGTCGATCCTCAGTACGCCTGACCGGTCAGCAGAGAAGCCGCACCGCGGCAACAGCGTTTCACCCCGGGCATCAGCCCCAGGATTACGAACAGAGATTCAGGAACGTGCCCAAAACGACTTCCCGAAATCAGCCGCTGGGCGTTAGCCCACGGTTCTGCCAGACCAGACGCCAGTGCGTTGCGGCTGATGAGTCTGATTTCAAATCGGGAAGTTGTTTCTGACGCGTTCCTTGGCCGCAGAGCGGTGACTGCAGATTGAGTGGTTGCCGGTTCGCGAACTGTTAAACAAAAGAGACTCACATGGCCGAGTATAAAGTTCCGGAAATCGGCGAAGGTATCACGACGGTTGACCTCGCAGCGCTGACTGTCTCGGTCGGCGACGTCATCGAACCCGGCGCGATCGTCGCAGAAGTCGAAACCGAAAAGGCGGCGACCGATCTCGACTGCCCGATCGGCGGCAAAATCGTGCAGATCCACGCGAAGCCCGGCGATGCCATCGACGTCGGTTCCGTGCTGTTAACGATCGAAGCAGCCGTGGGCACGCCCGCAGCTCCTGTAGCGTCTGCACCGGAAGCTCCGGCCGCAGCGCAAGCAACTGCGTCTGCCGCAGAAACGCCGGCTCCGACTCCCGAGTCTGCAAAGTCCTCGGCTCCCGCCACTCAGTCAGCGTCAAAGCCAGCGGCAGCCAGCAACGATGGCCGCGAGCCCGCTCCGGCCGGTCCAGCCACGCGACGGCTCGCCCGGCAGCTCGGCGTCGACCTGCATCTGGTCAGAGGCTCCGGCTCAGGTGGACGCATTACTCAGGAAGACGTCAAGGATTTCGTGAAAGGCATCCTCGAAGGCGGTGCCGCCCCGGTTGCTGGTGGTGGAGGCGGTTACGCGCCCCCGCCGCTGCCGGACTTCACGAAGTGGGGCGACGTCGAACGCGAACCGCTTAACAAGATTGCGAAGTCCGCCGCAGCGAATCTCAGCATGTGCTGGAACGTGATTCCGCACGTCACGCAGCATGAACTCGTCGACATTACGGAACTCGAAGCCGCCCGCAAACGCGCCGCCGAGATCGCGAAGAAGACCGGCTCTCCGAAGATCACGATGACGGCGATCGCGATGAAAGCCGCTGCGATCTGCCTCAAGGAGTTCCCGAAGTTCAATTCGAGTCTCGACCCGCAGACGAACGAACTCGTCTACCGGAAATACTTCCACATCGGGTGTGCCGTCGACACGCCGAACGGCCTGCTGGTCCCTGTCGTCCGCGACTGCGATCAGAAGAGCGTTTCTGAAATTGCCGCCGCTCTGGCCGATGTCGCGACGCGCGCCCGCGACCGCAAGGTCGGCCTCGACGAAATGCAGGGCGCGTGTTTCACGATCACGAATCTGGGTGGCATCGGCGGGACAGCCTTCACGCCAATCGTCAATTACCCGGAAGTCGCGATCCTCGGCATGTCCCGCGGTAGAAACGAACTGCAGCTGGTTAATGGCGAGATCACTGAGCGTCTGTTGCTGCCACTGTCACTCTCGTACGACCACCGAGTCGTCAACGGAGCCGACGCCGCGAGATTCATCGTCCGCTTCGGCGAACTGCTGGGCGACTTCTTCAACCTCGCGTCTCACGCGTAGAAGTCAGCTAAAAACGCCTCTGAAATAACTTCCGCCTTTCAGGCTGACTGCAGCGCGAAGGCTCGAAGAAGCGCAAAGTCATCGCGAATCTTTGCGACTTCGCGTCTTTGTGCTGCAACGGCAGGCTGGTTGTCCTGGGATTGCCGAAGTTGTTTCTGACGCAGATCGCCGTCTTCATGACGCCTTACGGATATCGCCTTTCTGCGCCGCCAGCGCACTGGCGACGATCAGGTTGCAGAGGTCGCTCATGCTCAGGCCGATCTTCGCGGCGGCTTTGGGGACCAGGCTGTGATCGGTCATGCCGGGGATCGTGTTGACTTCCAGCACAGTCGGCTGACCGGCTTCGTCGAGAATCAGATCGACGCGGGCGACGCCGCTGGTTCCCAGGGCGCGGCAGGCAGCCAGGCCGGTTTCGGTCAGCCGGTCGCGGAGCGCCGGATCGAGGTTGTCCACGAACTCGTACTGCGTGGCGTCGTCTTCGTACTTGGCTTCGTAGTCAAAGAACGAATGGCTCGTCCCGATCCGGATCAGCGGCAGCGGCTGGTCGTCAATCACGCCGAGCGTCCACTCTTCTCCCGCGACGGCGTTTTCCAGCAGGCCGTACGCATCGAAATAGAAGCACTGTGACACGGCGTCAGCCAGCTCAGCAGGGGAGCGAACGATCGTCACTCCAATGCTCGATCCTTGAGCGTCCGGCTTGACGACCAGCGGGTAGCCGAGTTCATCGGCGCGAGCGGCGATTTCGTCAAGGTCATCCGATTCGTGAATCACGAAGCAACTCGGCGTTGGAACTCCTGCGAGAACAAATCGCTCCTTCGCGGCCGACTTGCTGAACGCCAGCCGTGACGCTTCCGAACCACTGCTGGTGAACGTGACGCCGTGGCGTTCCAGGATCTGCTGCACGCCGCCGTCTTCTCCAAACGTCCCGTGCAGAGCGAGAAAAGCAACGTCGATCTGGCTCCAGTCAAAGCGGTCGAGGTTCGCGATCGCCGGGTCGACCGTCACGACGCAGTGGCCGGCCGCTTCGAGGGCCACCGCGCAGGCCGCACCGCTCTGCAGGCTGATCTTCCGTTCGGCCGACTCTCCACCTGCCAGAACAGCAATTCGCTGCGGTGGCAATTCAACGCGCTGTAGATCATCCATGATCAGCCTCACGTATTCATCTGGCAGCGTCGGAGGCGACAGGCATAACCTCAGCGCAAAGCCGCCAAGACGCAGAGTTTCGCAAAGTGACCTCTTGGCGTTGCTTGGCGCCTCTGCGTCTTTGCGCTGCAATGCCTGACAGAAATGCTGGCGTTTGGTGAGGGAGCCCAGACGCCTTCCGCGCCGCCGTTCGCGAGGCTTACCAGATCTGAATTTCCAGCTCCAGATCGACTCCGAACTGCTCAGCAACTTTGGATCGGACGACATCGATCAATCGCAGAACTTCGTCAGCGGTCGCGCCGTCGTGAGTCACGATGAAGTTCGCGTGCCGGTCGCTGATCTCGGCATTGCCGACGCGCGCCCCCTTCAGTCCAGACTGGTCGATCAGCGCGCCCGCACTCAGGCCACGCGGGTTCTTGAAGATGCAGCCGGCCGACTGCGACGCCAGCGGCTGCGACGCCTTTTTCATGATCCACAGCTTCCGCATCCGCTGAGTGATCTCGTCCGGAGCGCCTGCCTTCAACTGAAATTCGGCTTCCAGCACGACCAGTTCGTTGATGCTGCTCTTGCGGTACGCGAATGACAGTTCGTCCTCTTTCCGCACAAAGCGATCGCCCTTGACCGTCAGCACGGTCACGCTGGAAACGAACTGGCCGATATCGCCGCTGCGTCCTCCGGCGTTGCCTTTGAGGGCACCGCCGACGGTTCCCGGAATTCCGACCAGCGTGTCGAGTCCCGCCAGTCCAGCTTTGACCGATTCAGAAATCACGTTCGAGAGCAAAGCTCCCGAGCCCGCAGTGACGACGGTGCCGTTGACGCTGACTCGGGCAAACTCGTCACTGGTCAACCGGATGACGGCTCCGCTGACACCTTCGTCGCGGACCAGCACGTTCGAGCCACCGCCGAGCACGTGAACCGGCACTCTCTCGGCATGACAGTACTCGACAACCTGCTGCAGTTCGTCGGGCGTTCGAGGCTCGACCAGATACTGTGCCAGGCCGCCGACTTTCATCCAGGTCAGCGGTGCGAGCGGCTGGTCAGCCTGCGTGATCTCGCTGAATTGATCGAGCAAACTCATTGGAAACCTGATGGCCCTTTCGGGCGGCATTAACCCAACCTGGTGCAAACCTGTTGTCGCCCGCGGGGCACTGCGTTCCTCATCTGGGCGAGGCACACACATTGATGTTTCCGGCACCCAGAAGCAGCCACACATCGCCGGGCCGGGCGGAATCCTCCAAAGTTGCCGACAGGTGGTCAAGCGACGTCAGAACACGCACGTTTGCCCCGTTCCGGCTCGTCTTCTCCGCCAGTTCGCCCAGCGTGCGAGTGGCGATCTGCGTGTCCTCGCGGGCGGCAAAAATCGGGACGAGCAGTGTTTCGTCAGCGAGAGCCAGGGCCACCGCAAACTCGTCCATCAGATGCTGCGTCCGCGAGACCTGATGCGGCTGAAACGCGACCACGATGCGCCGGTTCGGAAAGGCCCGCCGCGCCGTTTCGATCGTTGCCCGGGCCGCCGTTGGGTGGTGCGCGTAATCGTCGATAATCGTCGCGCCGCGGAACTCGCCACGCACCTCGAAACGCCGTCGAACTCCACGGAATGTCTGCAGTCCGTCGGCGATCGCGTCGAGCGAGACTCCGACCGCACTGCAGACTGCGATCGCTGCCAGAGCGTTCCCGACGTTGTGCTGCCCCGGAACCGGCAGCGTGACGACCTGAGATTCTCCGCCGGGAGACTCCACTCGGAATGTCGATCCGCTGGCGACGGCCACGATTTCGGACACACGCCAGTCAGCAGATTCGTCATTCGCGGCGATCGAGACCCGTTCGACGGGACACGCTGCGTGATTCGCGACTGCCCGCGAACTGGCCTCGCTGGCCGGCAGGATCAACCGACCTTTCGGCGAAACACGCGCCGCAAAATCGGCGAATGCGGCCTGAGCATCGTGGAGCGTCGCGAAGCAGTCGAAGTGGTCGGCTTCGATGTTGAGGATCGCGGCGACGTGCGGTTCGAACTGCAGAAAGTGCCGCCGGTACTCGCAGGCTTCGATGACGATCAGCTCGCCACTGCCCGCCCAGCCGCTGCGGCCGTAGGCAATCGCCTCGCCGCCGATGATCGCCGAAACCGACAGGCCGGCTTCACGCAACATCGTCGCGACCATCGCCGTCGTTGTCGTCTTTCCATGCGTCCCAGCAATACAGATTGCCGTCCGACTGCTGAGCAGTTCCGCGAGCATCTCGACATACGAAAGCACCGGCAGCCCGCGCTGCACCGCGGCCCCGCGTTCCGGGTTTGATGCTTCGATCGCCGGGCTGTGAACAACGATCGCCGTCTCGTCGGCCAGATTTGCCGTGTCGTGCCCGAGCGAAAACCGGACGCGGTGCCAGACGGAATCCGGTGGCAGGTCATTCGGCAGAGCCTGCGTATCCGAACCGTGAACTTTCCAGCCCAGATCAAGGAGAAACTCAGCGAGCGCCTTCATGCCCGAGCCGTTTACGCCGATCAGATGCGCGACGGGAGCTGCGTCAGCCCGGACACAGCCGGGTTTCAGCAGCGATCGCAGTTCTTCGGAAACCGGCATTCGGTGGGCGTTCGAAGAAGAAGTACAGAAGCTGTAGGCCGGACCGAGTGCAGCGAGTTCCGGCAGCGCCATCTGCAATGCCGGAACTCGCTGCACTCGGTCCGGCCTACACCGAACACTAGCGGGCCGCATCTTGACGAGTGAAGACGCGTTTCCAGTTCGACCGACGGCAACACGCTGGTGAAGTGACACTCGCCGTCGCCGCAGATACTCTCGTCGCCCGCCGCTGCCAATCTTTAATCCGCTTGGAGTCTCACGATGCGTCTGACCTCGCTTCTGCTTGCCGCCTGCGTTTCATTCTCGCTGCTGCCGTCGCTCGTTCAGGCTGACCAGAACGACGGGCGACTCGATATCTACTTCATTGATGTCGAGGGCGGCGCCGCAACGCTGTTGGTCACGCCGCTGGGCGAGAGTCTGCTGATTGACTCGGGTTACCCCGAGTACGACTACCGCGACCGGGACCGCATCATCGAGGTCGCGAAGAAGTATGCCGGCGTGCAGCACATCGATCACGCACTGGTCTCGCACTGGCACCTCGACCATTACGGCAATCACGCCGCGCTGACCGAGAAGATCAGCATAGGATCGTTCTGGGATCGCGGCATTCCGGACTTCCTGGCGGAAGACCCGAAGTTCCTCGAACGTGTTGCCGAGTACCGCAAGGCGTCGCAGAACGAGTCGAAAGCCGTCAAGCCTGGCGACCTGCTGCCGCTGAAAAGTGGCTCGACGCCGCTGACGCTGAAGGTCGTCACCGCCAGCCGCGACGTCATCCCGAACAGCGGCGAGCCCAACCCGTTCGCCAAGCTGCACGAAGAACAGGCAGTCGACAAGTCGGACAATGCAGCGAGCGTCAGTACGCTCGTTTCGTTCGGTGACTTTCGCTTTCTGACCTGCGGGGACCTGACCTGGAACATCGAAGGCAAGCTGATGACGCCGAACAATCCGATCGGACAGGTCGACGTCTTCATGGTCACGCATCACGGCCTGCCGACGAGCAACAATCCGGCTCTGGTCCTCGCCATCGATCCCGTCGTCGCCGTCATGTGCAACGGCCCGACGAAGGGCGGGCACGAGCTGACATTGGACACGCTCCGCAAGGTGAAGTCGCTGAAGGACCTGTACCAGCTTCATCAGAACGTGAAGCTCGATCTGACGAAACAGGCGCCGAAGGAGAACATCGCCAACTTCGGCCAGCTCGGCGAATGCGACGGTCTCTTCGTCAAACTGTCCGTTGCGAAAGACAGCAAAAGCTACACCATCCAGATCGGCCCGGACGGCGGCAAACGCGAGTATCAGACACGCGGCTGACGACACCTCAGCAGACGGTTTCAACACTGACGCAAAAATCGCTCTGCAGTGGACTCTTCCTTTTAGATTTGAGGCTCTTCATAAGTCACAGGCTGATTTTCACTGAACGTTCTTTGCGAATCTTCGCATCTTAGCGACTTTGCGACCCGACACCGCGGTCCTGAGCTGCACGAGCCGATTGTCTCTTGCATGATGCCGTCTCAAGCAGCACGCTGATCCTCCCTCACTCGACTTTCCCACCTTTGCCGAGCTGACGTCCGGTGACTCCTGTCGTCGTCAGCCCCCGCCCCACGAGGTCTCTGATGCTCAATCTCCTCGGATCCAGACACCGTTTGTGCGATGGTATTTCCCGGCGCGAGATGCTGAAGATCGGCGCGCTGGGGGTCGGCGGGCTCACGCTGACGGACCTGTTGCGAGCGGAAGCGGCGGCCGGGGCCGGTAGTTCGCACAAGGCCGTCATCATGATCTACATGTGCGGAGCCCCTTCGCATCAGGACATGTACGATCTGAAAATGGACGCGCCGGCGGAGATTCGCGGCGAGTTCCGACCGATCCCGACCAGCGCGCCGGGCATCGAAATCTGCGAGCATATGCCGCGGATGGCCGCGATTATGGATAAGTGTGTTCCGCTGCGGTCGGTCTATGGCTCGCCGAATGGAGCGCACGATTCGTTCATCTGCTACACCGGCTGGTCGACGCAGAATCAGCCGCCGGGCGGACGACCCGCCGTCGGGCCGGTCGTTTCCAAAGTCCTCGGTCCGACGAATCAGGCCGTTCCGCCGTTTATCGGACTCGCTCCCGACACAGGACATCCGCCGTACGGATCGCCGGGTCTGCCGGGGTTTCTGGGAGTCGCACACGCCGCGTTCCGCCCGTCAGGTCCGGCGCAAAAGGACATGGTCTTGAACGGGATCACCTCCGACCGCCTCAACGACCGGCAGGCTCTATTGCGCAGCGTCGACCGGATTCGTCGCGACGTTGACGCGTCGGGCACGCTGGCGGGACTGGATTCGATCACGCAACAGGCATTCGACATTCTGACGTCGAGCCGTCTCGTCGACGCGTTGGACCTCAAAAAAGAAGACCCGCACGTGCGCGAGCGTTACGGCAAGGGCGACACAAAGAACTTCGGCGACGGATCACCGCGGAACCTCGAACACTTCCTGATGGCACGTCGCCTGGTCGAAGCCGGTGCCCGCGTCGTCACGCTGAACTTTGGCCGCTGGGACTTTCACAGCGACAACTTCGGCGGTCTGAAGAACACGCACCTGCCGCTGTTCGATCAGGGGCTCTCGGCGCTGATCGAAGATCTGCACGAACGCGGCATGGCAGACGATGTCGCCGTCGTCGCGTGGGGCGAGTTCGGTCGCACGCCGCGGATCAACGCTGACGCTGGCCGCGATCACTGGCCGCAGGTCGGCGGCGGTCTGATTGCTGGTGGCGGGTTCCGCACCGGACAGGTCATTGGCGCCACCGATCGTCTGGGGGCGGCGGTCGCCGAACGCCCGATTCACTTCGGCGAAGTTCTGGCGACGCTGTACCGACACCTGGGGATCGACCCGGCCAATACCATGCTCCCCGACCTGGCAGGTCGACCGCAGCACATCATCGGCAACTATGCCCCGATGAAAGAGCTGATCTGAGCGGCACGTTTCCCAGACAGGTTCGGCCGGTGGGAACCCGCCCTGCGCGATTGGCCGCGTTTCGATCGCGGAGCGATCAACGACTTTCAGACGTCGGGCAGCAGCCACGGTTTGCGGTATTCGGTGCGCGTGCGGAGCGAGTTTGCTTCGGGGTCGTTTTCGAAGGTCTCGGTCACCGGGTCGAGAATCACCTGACGACCGACTCGCGCAGAAATGTTGCCGGCATGACACAGCACCGACGCCGGATGACCGACTGTTTCGAGATCGCACGCTGGTTTGTTGCGGCTCTTGATGCAGTCAATGAAGTTCTGCACATGCGGGCCTTCAAAGCTGTCGCCTTTGACTTCCTTGATCAGTTTGTTCCGCGTCGTGTAGGCGTGCCAGCCGGAGTTGCCGATCACGATGTAGCCTTTGTCGCCGTACACCGCTGAACCCTCTGATTCGCTTTCCATGCTGTACGGAGCCCAGATTCGCATCTCGTACGTCAGTAGCTTCGGAGTATCACCGGCGTGGTATTCGTACGAAACCTGCAGCGTGTCGGGAAACTGCTGCGCGTCGTCGAAATACCACTTGCCTCCGGCTGAGTGAATCTTCCTCGGCAGGACGAGCGGTTTGTCGCCCTGAGCTTCGCAGGCCGCATTCAGCGCCGCGAAGGCCACATCGAGACGATGCACGCCGTCGTTGCCCAGGTCGCCGGTGCCGTAATCGAAGAACCAGCGCCAGCGGCCGTGAAAGCGGTTGCGGTTGAAGGGCCGCTTCGGCGCCGGTCCCATCCACATTTCATAGTCGACTCCAGCCGGTGGATTCGGCTCATCGGCAGGAAAGCCAATCGAACCCTGTTTCGAGCTTTCCCATGCTTTGGCGACCAGGCAGCGACCGAGCGTCCCTGTTCTGATGAACTCCAGCGCCGACTTGATGCGTTCCGTCGAGCGATGCTGCGAGCCCATCTGCACAATGCGTTTGTGCTTGCGCAGTGCGGCAATCATCTGCTGGCCTTCGACGATGTTGTGTCCGTCCGGCTTTTCGACATAGACATCCTTGCCGGCCTGACAGGCGAGAATCGTCGGGATGGCATGCCAGTGGTCCGGCGTGCCGACGACCAGAGCGTCGATCGACTGGTCATCAATCAGACGGCGAAAGTCCTTTTCAGCCCGTGGCGTTTTGCCCTGCCGCTGCTCGACGTCCTTGATCGCGGGTGCCAGGCGGGTCGGATCGATATCGGCTATCGCGACGATCTCGACGTTCTCATTCGAGGCGAAGGTGCGGTTCAGCGAGAGTGCTCGGCCGCCGCCACCCATCACGCCGACGCGAACACGTTCGCTGGCTGCTGCCTTTGCAGATTGAACTCCCGCCAGCACCGCCGCCGCTGCGGACGCTGTTGCTGAACTCTGCAGAAACTCTCGCCGGTCCATTGGTTGCTCCTTTGAGACGTCGATCAGCCCACGCGGTGCGACAATGGTCGCTGCCTCGTGGGACGGATTGCCAATCCGTCCTACGGACAGAAGGCCGCGAGTCTATCGAGCCTCCGCGAAGGTGGCGACGAAACTCCCGCCTGTTACGCTGTCCCAACTTGACTGGATCGACTCGCAACCTCTCATCGCCCGGAGATGACACCGTGTCCCGCTCACTCGTTTTCGGAATGTTTTTTCTAATTGCAGCGGCTCAGTCTGGAGCCGCTGGCGACTGGACTCAATGGCGTGGCAACGACCGCAACGGCGTCGCGGCTGATTCACCGGAACTGCTCTCGTCAATTCCGGCAGGCGGCCTCAAACCGGTCTGGGTCAGTGAGAAGATCGGTTCGGGTTCAAATGAAGGCGGCTGGGGTTCGCCGGTGGTCGCCAGCTTTCCAGGCGACCCGACGGCGCCACAGCGGGTGTATCTCTTCACACACAAACGGATTCAGATTCGCGATGTGCCGAAGAAGCAGTTTCCCTGGCTGCCGCCGGAGAAACGTGTCGGAATGAGTGACGCCGAGTATGCCGAGTACGAAGCCAAACGCCGCGACGAGGACCAGGCGATCGCAAAGTCGTACATCTTCCGCGAGACGATCTACTGCCTGAATGCCGCCGATGGCAGCACGCTGTGGAAGAACGAAACGGACTCATTTTACACCCGTTTTCCGCAGTCCGGCTCGCCGACGGTGAGCGACGGGCGGCTGTACATTCTGGGAGCCGGCGGCCATGTGCGATGTATCGACGCGCTGACCGGGAAGGACGTGTGGAATAACCGATTGCCGGTCGAGTTTCGTGATGAGTTCTGGCAGTCGTCGTTTCTCGTGGTCGACGACCTGGCAATCTTTCTGGCCGGCAGGCTGTACGCAGTCCGCACGAAAGACGGAAGTATTGCCTGGGAAGGCGACGCGAAAACGTCTCGCGGAACGCACACGAGCCCTGTGTTGTGGCAGCATGACGGTCATGACTTCGTCATCGTCAACGTGAACGGCAATCAGACCGCCTGCTTTGAAGCCACAACCGGCCGCGAAGTCTGGCGCGTTGACTCGGAAGCCGGACTGGCGACGCCAGTGATTGCGGGCGATCTGCTGATCACATACGGCAACAGTCGTAAGAAGGGCGTTCGCTGTTTCCGCATGACGCCAGCCGCAGCCGCTCACCTGTGGACTTACAATGGCTGTCAGGACAAAGGGTCGAGCCCTGTCGTGGTCAACGGGCACGTCTTCGTGCAGGGAGAAAAGCGAATCGCCTGCGTGAACCTCGAAACCGGTGATGAGGAATGGCGAACGACCGTCGATCTCGGGCAGCCGCAGTACACGTCGCTCGTCGCAGCCGACAACAAAGTGTTCTACGCACTGGAAGGACTCCTCGGCTTCGCGGCGATTCCCGACGAATTCACACCCGTCATCAATGCAAAGATCGACGCTGATGGTCTGCTGGCCAGCGAAGCTTCCCTGCGCACGCTGCACGGAATCGACGAACTGGAAAAGCAGGACCAGGGCGCCGCCGAAAAGCTCTATCAGGCAAAGATCGGCCGCCAGGGACCGGTTGTCTGTGCGACGCCCGCGCTTGCAGATGGTCGGCTCTACGTTCGTATGAAGAACGCCATTGCCTGTTACGACCTGCGGAAGTAGTCGCGACCTGAGTCTCAGCAGACGCGCAACGAAAAACCGGCCCCGCGTGTTGCGCTGCGAGGCCGGTTTCGGTCTCTCTCTTCTCAGAGAGGAGTTGCGAATCTCAGAGAGGAGTTGCGAACTGTCCGCTGCTCGCGAGACAGTGACCTACGACTATTCGTGTCGCATCGCGCTTTGAGCTGCGAGTTGTTTGCCGTTGAGATAATTCCCCGGCAGATAGCTGACTTTGTCGAATGGCACGGAGACCGCGACGGTGATCAGGTCACGTGACTGCGCGTTGCCGACTTCGTTGCCCGGATCGTCGTTGCCCGGAGCAGCCGTCACATTGATATCGACGGTCACGTCAGCCGCGTCGACACCGATCGCGCTCTGTAGAAACTCCTGAATCCAGTCTTCGACCGAACTGTTCGTTGAGCCGTCGACGATGGCCAGCCGCGTCGCTTCGCGCGCGGCGTTGGTCACCATCTGGCCAACCATCATCGCGCGACCAAACTCAACAATGCCGAGCACGACCATAAAGAAGATCGGCAGCACCAGCGCCATTTCGAGCACAGCGGCTCCGCGGCGTGACGACGAACGATCGAACGGCTTGCGCAGAATTCTCATGACAGTTCTCCTCGGTACGACTGTAGGTCTGAGAAGAACCGCTGCCGGAAATCGCCGTCGTTTTTTCGTGGTTCAAAGCGGCCAGGGATTCGATCATGCTGTGCGGTGCGCATTGTCAGGAAACTCCAGGCCGGCCGATCCGGCATGATCAATCTACTGCGACGCTGCGAGGATCTGCTTTCCCGTGCGCCCGTTAGCGACTCGACTCCGAGGAAACCATGTCCCGCTTCTGGATCAGCAACGCATGTCCGAGCACGAACATCCACCACGCGACGCGTCTCCGTCGCGGCTGGTCCGACTGGTGATGCTTGCGTTCCGCTGGTATGTGATCGTGCCTCTGATCCTGATCCTGTTGACCGTCGGTGTGATCTGCGGCAGCCGAGCCTACCGCCTGTCGCTGCTGCCCCCGCCGTCACTGCCACCTGAAGTTGAGGCTCTCCTTCAGAAACCGCCCGTGCCGGATGAGCAGAACGCTCATGTGGATCTCCAACGGGCTGCGGCACGGCTCTCGAAATTCCACGGCGATTGGGACGAGTACGACGATGCTCTGAAGATCGGCTGGCATCGCGCGTCACCGAAGATTCGCCAGCACCTGAGCAACAACGAGGAAGCACTCAAGTTGTTTCTGGCCGGAACCAGCAAATCCGATTACCTGCAGTTTCCGATTAACAGTCTTGACTTCGTGAACTCACTGCCCGATGTCAGCCTCACACGCGAAGTTGCTCGTCTGACGCAGCTCGATATCGCTCGCCGGATTTCGCAAGCAGATTACTCTGGCGCGGCAGGAGAGTTACGGCAGCTCCTGCAGTTTGCCGTGTTGATCAGCCGCAATGGTCCCGAAATCAGCCATAATGTTGGCACGGCATTTCAGAGTCTTGCGTTGCAACAGTTCGTCAAACTGATTCGCGACGAACACTGCCCGAAATCGGTCATCGCCGAGTTGAAGCCGGCGCTGACCGACGTGAGAAGTGGCATCCCACCAGCCTCACAGTGCCTCGCTGTCGACTACCTCGCTTGGGCACAGACATCCGTCGAATTGCGTGCAGGCTATCTATCAGCAACAACGTGGAAAGGCCACGACCTGACGCAGGTCGAACTGTTTCTTCTCGCTGAGCCAGAATTCTCTACCCGCGTGTATCTGCACCATCTGGCGATGCTGATTCCTGACGCAGATGTACCGCGTCGATTTCGCACTCCGGAGATGAACGATCCCTTTCTGCGCCGGTCGGCGAACACGAAAGAAGGAGTAACTGGAGCGGACCTGCGGCGGGCCGACTGGCTGAGCGGAGGTCCTCGCCGATTCGACATGCAGAGTTTTCTCGGCATGTACGACCGCCGACTGGCGTTTCTCGATCTGGCGATCATCACGGCGGCGCTGCGGCAGTTCCGCGACGACCACGGACGCTTTCCCCCGCGGCTTCAGGAACTCTGTCCTCAGTATCTCGACGAGGTTCCGATCAATCCTCTGAGCCCCACTGGTGACGGCTTTTCCTACCAGGTGACGGAAACCGGATGCGTCGTGTACTCGACCGGCGCGAACGGAATAGACCAGTCGTATCTGATCAGACCGCAATCGATGTGGGCTCATCGGCAACCACGCGACGGCGTTGACGACTTCGGCATTCGCTTTGGATCGATTGACTGCGATACGGCGGACGATTTCTGAGACAAACGAAAGCGGCCGGTGGGAACCGGTTCTACAGGAGTTCGCGAATGACCTCGCCGCGTTCGACCAGGTAGCGGGGGCGGCCGATGCGGTCGGGGATAGCAGTCGCGCGGGCATCAATGCCCAGGTGGTGATAGACCGTCGCGGCGACATCTTCGGGATGCAGCGGGCGGTCGCTGACGTAGGCTCCATGCGGATCCGACGTACCAACTGTCTGGCCCATCCGGAACCGGCCACCGGCCAGCAGGACGCTGAAGGTGTGGCCCCAGTGGTCGCGTCCGCCGGCGCTGTTCATTTTCGGCGTGCGGCCGAACTCGCCCATCGCGACGACCAGCGTCTTCTCGTACAGACCGCGGTCAATCAGGTCGCGAATCAGCGCAGCGATTGCTCGATCGACGGGCGGTATCAGTTCGCGCGCTCCCTGCTCAGTCGGCAGACGGTTCGCCGTGCCGTGATGATCCCAGGGTTGCGTGTTGACGGTCACGAAGGTCACACCACGTTCGACGAGTCGCCGCGCCAGCAGCGCACTCTGGCCGAACGTGTGCCGGCCGTAATTGTCCCGCAGCGAATCAGGTTCGTGCGACACGTCAAACGCATCGCGTACAGCGGCACTGGTCAGCAGGTTGAAGGCGGCCTGCTGCTGGCCGCTCATGTCCGACATACCGACGTCGGCGCGGCGCCGGTAATCGTCGATCGATGTCAGCAGCGAGCGACGGTCTTCGAGACGGTCAAACGTCAGGCCGCTCGACAGCGACAGATCGCGCACCTGAAAGTCGGCTTCATTCGGATCCGAGTTCGTAATGAACGGGTTGTGCGCACCGCCGAGATACGTCGCGTAGTGGAAGATGTTGTCCGTACCGCCGCGCAGATGCGGTGCGGCGGCGTAGGCCGGCATCCCTTTGACGTTCGGCCCGCGCAGTGCCGACGCGACCGAGCCCAGCGCCGGCCGCCGCTGGATTTTGTTATCCGGCTTGTTGAAGTCCGGGCCTTCAAAGCCGGTCAGCATCCAGTGATTGCCTTTGGTGTGGTCGCCACTGCCGTGATTGACCGTTCGCAGAATGGCGAGGCGGTCGGCGATCTTCGCCTGCTCGGGACAAGTCTCGCTGAATTGAATGCCGTCGACGGCAGTCGAGATCGTGCCGAACGGACCGCGGTACTGAGCGACAGCGTCCGGTTTTGGATCCCACGTCTCGTGATGACCAGGTCCTCCACTCATCCAGACAAGGATCACGCTGGTGTCGCTGGAACGGTCGACTGATGCGGAATTCGCCCCCGCTGTTCGACACGCCAGAAGGTCGGCGAGCGTCAGACCACCCAGGCCGAGCACGCCGGCCTCGACAAAACTCCGCCGGGTCAAACGCTCACGATCACACGTCCCACTGCCAGTGACTCGAAACATCGACTGGTTCCTGACTGTTCCTGTGAATCCCGACGCAAAGCCGCGAAGTCGCAGAGGCTCGCAAAGATGGCCGACAACGAGAACGCCCAGAGTTTTCGAAATCTCTTCGCGATCCTTTGCGACTCAGCGCCTTTGCGTCAGACCTGAGATGAAGCAGCTTACCAGATCTGAATCCGCTCCGACTTCGGCTTGAAGAGTTTATCGCCCGGCTTGACGTCAAAGGCTTTGTAAAACGCGTCGAGATTTGTGACCGGCCCGTTTGAGCGGAAGTGTGACGGCGAGTGCGGGTCGACGACGAGGCGGCGGACGAGTTCCGCATCGCGGTACTTGCGTCGCCAGATCTGAGCCCAGCCGATGAAGAACCGCTGACTCGATGTGAAGCCGTCAATGACCGGGCCGTCGCCCTCGCCCAGCGAAATCCGGTACGCCTTGTACGCGATCGCCATGCCAGACAGGTCGGCGATGTTTTCGCCCAGTGTCAACCGGCCGTTGAGCGTCTTGCCGGGAAGGGCTTCGTAACCGGCGTACTGAGCAACCAGTCGGTCGGCGAGTTTCTCGAAGGCCGCTCGGTCCGAGTCGGTCCACCAGTTTCTGAGGTTGCCATCGCCATCATAACGACTGCCCTGATCATCGAAGCCATGGCTGATCTCATGCCCGATGACCGCGCCGATGCCGCCGTAATTGACCGCGTCGTCGGCTTCCGGATCGAAGAACGGCGGCTGCAGAATCGCGGCCGGGAAGACGATCTCGTTCATGCCGGGGTTGTAATACGCGTTGACCGTCTGCGGCGTCATCCCCCACTCGGTGCGGTCAACCGGTTTGCCAAGCTTGTCGAGCATTCGCTGATGTTCGACTTTCGCCGACCGCGTCACGTTGCCGAGCAGATCGTCGGGATGAACTTCCAGCTTCGAGTAATCTCGCCACTTTTCGGTGTAACCAATCTTCGGTGTGATCTTTGAGAGCTTGACCAGCGCCTGCCGCTTTGTTTCGTCGGTCATCCAGGCGAGCCCGTGAATACTCTGCTCAAACGCCTTGAGCAGATTGCCGACGAGCTGGTCCATGCGTTCGCGCGAGGACTCGGTGAAATGCTTCTTCACGTAAAGCTGTCCGACCGCGTCGCCCAGCACGCCAAAGCGGTTGCCACTGCCGCCGGAGGTTGCGTCGACGGCGCGCTTCCAGCGTGGCTCCTGTTCCGGAACGCCGCCGAGTTCCTTCGCGTGCAACACGAAGTGAGCATCGACGTACGCCTTTGGCAGAACGGGCGCGTGCGCATCAAGCAGTCGAAAGTGCAGGTACTGCTTCCAGGTGGCCAGCGGCGTCTCGGTGATAATCTTCTGCAGCCCGGCGAAGTAACTCGGCGTGACGACGTTCAGTTCCTGAAGGTCCGCGGTTCCGACCGCCGCAAAGAACGTCGCCCAGTCAAGGCCTGGCGTCAGGCCGTCGAGCTTGCTGACCTCGTACTTGTTGTACCGCTTCTCTGCGTCGCGGAGTTCGGTCCGATCCCACTGGGCGCGGGCGAGTTCGGTTTCCAGTTTGAGGATCGCCGTTGCCGCGGCCTCGCCATCCGAGCGGCCACTCAGCTCGAACAACTCGGCGACGTACTTCTGCAGAGCCTCGCGGGCACGCTCGTACTTTTCGTCGTCGGCCAGGTAGTAGTCCTTGTCGGGCAGTGTCGTTCCACTCTGGACGACGGCGGCAAGGTAACGCGTCGAGTCCCTGTCGTCCTGGTCGACGTAAAAGCCGATCGGGCTGCCCGCGCCGATCGACTCGAAATACCCGAAGTGCCGCAGAAGCTGCTCGCCGTCGCTCAGCGCGTCGATCTTCGCAATCTCGGCCTTGAGCGGCGCGAGGCCGAGCTGTTCGACGCGGGCTTCGTCCATGTAGCTGTTAAAAAAGTCGCCGACTTTCCGGCCGTTCTCGTCCTGCGGTTTGCGAGCGGCCTCTTCGATGATCTCGCGGATGTTCGCCTGGGCGGCGTCGATGAGCGCATTGAACGAACCGTAATTCGACTTGTCCGCCGGAATCTCTGTCCGCTGAATCCAGCGACCGTTGACGTGCAGAAACAGATCATCCTGCGGTCTGACCGAACGATCAAAGCCGTCGGGGTCGATGCCCGAGTAGCGGTCCTGAGCGACAAGAGGCGCGCTCAGTAGCGTCGCGGCCAGAGTTGTCAGAACGGCTGAGCAGACAGCGAATGCAACACGATGGTTGGTTTTCATCTCAAATCCCGGATTTCAAATCTCAGATCAGAGGAGTACGGTCGCAGAATGTCACAAGTCGCGGATCGTAATGCGGCAACAGGATGTTGTGCGAGAGGGCGAAGTCGTACCGGTTGGAGCCACAGGGGGTCGGGAGTCTGGCACTGGCGGAGCCAATGGCACACAGGATGTGCTGCGGGCTCGGCTTGCATCCCCCTTCTTGCTGGTTCGGACCGACCGTCATAAGCTGCTCCGCTGGCCTGTTTCGTCAAGGAGTGCGGAATGAATCTGACTGCCCGCTGCTGCAGCCTCCGCGCTCTGGTTGTGTCTGCCGTTTGTCTGCTGGCCGTTTGCGTCGGTCCCGCTGGTTTGCTGCCCGTCGAGGCACGGGCCGCGGACGCTGCCCAGAAAATGCCCGACGCAAAGCCGCTGCAGTCCGGGCCGGAAGTCGGTGCGACCATTCACTCGTTCTTCGTGCGAGCGGTCACCGGGCCGCATCGCAACCGGTCGGTCTGCTACGTGTGCAGGTATGGAAGCCGGCCGGTCGTGGCGGTGTTCATCCAGGACGTCGATCCGGAACTGCCGAAACTGCTCAAGGCAATTGACGGGTACGTTGACGAAAATCGTGTTTCCGGGCTTCGCAGTTTCGGAGTGCTTGTCACCGACGATTCAGCCTCGGTTGTTCCCATTCTG
Source organism: bacterium (assembly GCA_016124895.1). GTDB lineage: Bacteria > Planctomycetota > Planctomycetia > Planctomycetales > Planctomycetaceae > JAPOLP01. The sequence continues at coordinate 39,554 of WGMU01000093.1, read as the reverse complement.
CAGACAATGGCGTTTGACGAACGGATCCGGATGCCACTGACGGCGTCGACGACGACGATCGCCGGCCAGGACTCGCTGCGACTGCACGAGAAAGCCGCCACGACTGTCGTGCTGTATCGCGATCAGCGGGCCGTCAGCACGCTGGCGTTTGCGAAGGGAAAAATCGACGACGCGGCTGTCGTGCAGACGCTTCGACAAGTGCAGTCTTTGATTGACTCTGACCAGCGATGACGGAGCGGCAGTGATGAGCGGGCCAGAAGTCCGATCCAGGCGGCGCATCAATGACGAGCGAATTCCACACTCGGTCGGCTGGCTCGTCCTGCTGGCCGTGCTGACGTCATTCGTCGTCTGCCTGCTCGCGGCACTGGGCGTCTGGCTCGCACGCGAACGGTTCGATGCCATCATCGTGGCGGGAGTTGCGTTTGCGGGTTTTCTGCTGTTGCTCACGGTGTTTCTGTTGTTGAGGTTCTGTATCCCGCCAGCGATTGTTGGCTTCCTGAACGGGCTGCCGATCGTCGTCAAAGAACTGCTCGAACAGGCGGCACGGAGACGCACCTGGTGGCTGCGCAGCGCCTACGCGCTGCTGGCGTTTTTTGCCGCCGTGTCGTTGAGTGCCGCGACGCTGCATCGCAACTGGTCAGGCAGCCCGTTTCAGATTCTGGGGCAGGGATCGGAACTCTTTGCGATGTTTGCCGGCGTGCAGTTTTTCGGCATTTACTTGTTCATGCCGGCAATGACGAGTCCGCTGCTGACGTCGGAAAAGGAACGGGACACGCTCTCGCTGTTGTTTCTGACGCGGCTCAGTCCGTGGGGCATCATCGTCGGGAAACTCGTCAGCCGGCTTGTGCCGATGTTCCTGCTGCTGGCTCTGTCGCTGCCGCTGTCGGCCTTTGCATATTCGCTCGGCGGGTTCGAGCAGTCGCTGATCTGGCTGACGATCTGGATTCTGTGCCTGACGGTGATTCAGGTCGCGACGCTCGGTCTGATGTGTTCGGCCTTTTTCCGGACAACCGTTGGAGCGTTCATCGCGACTTACGTGCTCGGTTTTCTGATGCTCTTCGGGCCGGTCATTCTCGACGAAACGACGCACATCATTCGCGAGTTGTACCAGTTTCTGCAGGCTGCCTGTGGCACTCAGACGGTCCTCGGATTTCAGCAGTACACATTTTCCGGGATGTTTTTCGCGCCGATGGTGCTGTTTCAGAACGGCCCCGGCATGTTTTCCGGGACGAGTCTCTGGGAGCCGTTTCTGCGCAGCGTTCCGATCCTGACCCTCAGCGCCGTATTTCTGCTGTTGACGCGTGCGTTCATTGTCAGTCGGGCGTTTGTCGAGCGGCGAAATCTGCTGCTGGTCGCGTTCCGCAAGCTCGACCGCGTCTTCTGGCAACTCAACGAACAGTTCGGCCGAGGCGTCGTTCTGTCCGGCAGTTCGGAGACGCTGCCGAAATCCCAGCCGGTCGCGTGGCGCGAGGTCACGAAGAAAACGCTGGGCACAACGCGGTATCTCGTCCGCGTGTTTATCGGACTCGAATTTCCCGTGCTGTTTATCTGCAGCCTGACCGTTGGGGGCGGCAGTCCGGGATGGTATGGGATGCTCGCCCTGCTGCAGTTCATTGTCTGGATCGTCGCGATCCTGCTGATCTGTGTGCATTCGGCAAGCCTGTTTGCGGCCGAGCGGACTCATCAGACGCTGGACGTTCTGTTGACAACCCCGCTGACGAACCGGGAACTGTTCCGGCAGAAGCTGCGCGGACTGTTGCGGCTGACGTTCGTCGTGGCCGTCCCACTACTGACCGTGTATGGCTTTGAGGCCTGGCTGCGTCAGGACTCTTATCTTTGGGGCAGTTATGGAGGAGGTTCGTCCGACTGGCGAAACGGAAACGTCCCTCTACCGACCATTTGCTATCTGGCATCGGTGATCGTCACGATGCTGATCTATTTTCCGATGGTCGCCGCTGTCGCAATTCTGGCCGGACTGAAGCTGAAGACGCAGACGCGAGCCATCTTTGCGACGCTGGGCGCGATTGTCGCCTGGAACCTGCTGCCGGCGCTGGTGCTGGGACCGCTGTTTGAGATTACGAGATACCACTGGCATGAAGGGGCTCAATACTTCCTCATGTCGATTCCGGCGATCATGATTGGAGCGAACGAGTTCCGCGAGTTCACCGAGCCCTGGATGGCGCTTTTCGTCAACAGCATCTGCTATGGAGGCGTGACCATCGGCCTGTGGGCAACCTGCCTGCTCCGGTTCGACAGAATGCTGGGACGCTTTGATTCGCCGGGAGCAGACGTCAAAACACGCCAGTCCCGCCCCGGCATGTCACCCCTGACGGCGCCGAGCGGTTAGCGCACATGCAGGCCGGATCAAGCGGAGCGCCGCTCCGGCAATCTGTCTCACTCGGCTCTGCCGGAACGGCGCTCCGCTTGTTTCGGCCTACTTAGCAACTCACCGAGGAACCCTCCCCATGCTGAACCTGCCTGTCAAAACCCGCTTGCTGATGGCGATCGTCATTCTCGCCGCGACAACTCAAGACGCTTCCGCCGAAAACTGGCCAAGCTGGCGCGGGCCGCACAACAACGGGATCAGCAGCGAAACCAGTCTACCAACCGAGTGGTCCGCTACGAAAAACGTTGCCTGGAAACTGCCGCTGCCAGGTTCTGGCGGAGCGACTCCAGTCGTTTACGGCGACAATATCTTTCTGACGGCCGTTGCCGGCGACGAACTGGTCCTGATCTGTGCCGGCACGGATGGTAAGGAACGCTGGCATCGCACCGTCGGCAAGGGCAACAAGGACGTGCGTGGCGACGAGGGCAACTCGGCCGCGAACTCGCCCGTCACCGACGGCCAGCACGTCTGGACCATGTTCGCCAACGGCGACCTGGCCTGCTTCACGGTCGCGGGCGAGAAGGTCTGGCAACTCGATCTGCAGAAAGAATACGGCACGTTCGAGATTCAGTTCGGCATGACATCAACGCCGGTACTCGACGACGGCCGGCTTTACATCCAGTTGATTCATGGCAAGTGGAGCGACGAGCCGAGTGTCGGTACGGTCGCATGTCTCGACGCCGCCAGCGGCAAACAGATCTGGAAGCACATCCGGAAGACGGACGGCGTGGCCGAGAACAAACACTCGTACGCCTCGCCCATGATGTACGACTACGACGGTCTGAGGTTTCTGTTGACGCACGGAGCCGATTTTCTGATCGCTCACGACATCAACACCGGCAAAGAGATCTGGCGCTGCGGCGGCCTGAACATCAAATCGAAGTACGACAACACGCTGAGGTTCGTCGCTTCGCCGGCCTGTGCGGAAGGCATCATCGTTGTGCCGAGTGCCAAACGCGGCCCGACACTCGCTATCCGCCCGGATGGCCACGGCGATATCACGAATGACAAGTCCGCTCACCTGTGGTCGGTCGAGCAGACGCCGGACGTCCCGTCGCCGCTGATCGTTGGCAACGAGGTCTACCTCTGCAAACAGGACGGCAACCTGCTGTGTCTCGATCGGAAGACCGGTAAGGAGCACTACTTCGAACGGACTCACCGCCAGCGTCACCGCGCCTCGCCGGTCTTCGCCGACGGTCACGTCTACCTGACCGCCCGCGACGGCGTCGTCTCCGTGATCAAAGCCGGCCCGCAGTTCGAACTCGTCGCCCAGAACGAACTCGGGGACGCGATCACCGCATCGCCAGCGATCTCAAACGGAACGATCTATCTGCGCTCCTTCGGAGCCCTCTGGGCGATCCGGAAGTAGGTCCAGGCTGAGCAGATAAGCGTTCGTACCGCGAGCGATTTCTCTACCGGAGCTGACTAATGGCAGACGCAACGGACGCACTCGGCAAGCTTCCGGATGTCTGTTTTGACTGGTACGCGCGACTTCTGCCTGGGGTATCCGGACTTGGATTGTTCTTTCTGGTTTCGGATCAGTTTTCTTTACCCCAAAACGCCACTGAGTTGATCTTGTTCCTCTTTACTGGCTACGTCATCGGCCACATTTTGCAACCAGCCAGCAGTTTCGTTGTCGATTCCGCACGACGGCGATTCTTTCCAAAACAGGAGGATGAGTACAGGCGTGCGAAGCACAGCAAGGAAATCGGAACGTCGCTGCTCAGTAAGGTTTCGAAAGCGCACGCTGAAGCTGTAAGCATGGTTTCGTTTGCATTCGTGCTGGCACTTGATGCGATAGCATTTATGTGCTCCAGCGATGATCCGTCCTGTCCGATGTCGAAAGTTGGCTGGTTTGCGTTTGGGTGTCTGATGTTTCTTGTTTTTGGTTTCGAGCGAGTTCGCGCAAGGGCGAAAAAGATCGACGATCTCAAGAGTCCAGGAGCCGGACACGTCGACAGTTTCGTCTGAATAAGCGGAAGCTATTCGGACCAAAGCCCAAAAAGAGCCGCGTCAGGCACTTCCTGACGCGGCTCTTTCGCTAACTGTCGTCCGGTTTCTCCGAAACCGGATTGTCGGCAGACCGGGATTACCTGCTTCTCTTCTGAAATTCAGCGGGAAAGTGCCTCGCGTTTGCTGCACCTGCGTCGTGTGTGGCTTGCAATTATCACACTGCATCTGCGTCAGAGCAGGTTTTGGAAAAACCTGCCTACGGCTACTCAGTAATGATATCCCGCACGGTCTTGCCGCCGGGGATCATCGGGAGGACGTGCTCCTGGTAGGGGCAGACGCATTCCAGCAGGTATGGGCCGTCGTGGTTGATCATCTCGGTGATTGCTTCCGACAGTTCGGCTTTCGAGCGGACGCGGCGGCCGGCGATGCCGTAGCCTTCAGCAATCTTCACGAAGTCGGGGTACGTCTCGTCGAGCAGTGAGCCGTCGCCGTCACCAAGAGCCTCGGGATGATCGACCGGGCCCAGATATGTGTGAGCCCGCTTGCCTTCCATGAAGCGGTCTTCCCACTGCACCACCATGCCCAGGTGCTGGTTATTGAGCAGCAGCACCTTGACCGGCAGCTTCTCGCAGAACAGCGTGCCGAGTTCCTGGATATTCATCTGGAATGAGCCGTCGCCTTCGATGTCGAACGACAGAGCTTCCGGATGAACCGCGGCGACACCCATCGCGGCGGGCAGGCCGAAGCCCATCGTGCCCAGGCCGGAGCTGCTCAGCCAGCGTTTCGGCTTGTTGAACTTGTAATACTGCGCCGCCCACATCTGGTGCTGGCCGACGCCGACCGAGACGTACGCGTCGCGGTCTTTCGTCTGCTTCCAGAGTTCCTCGATCGCGTGCTGCTGCAGAATCAGGTCGCCCGCATCCGCGTAACTCAGAGGAAACTGCTGCTTCCACTCGGCGATCTGCTCGTTCCATTCCTTGACATCAGGAATGTCCTTTTCTGTGAAAGCGGCATTCAGCGCGGCCAGGAATTCCTTCACGTCGGCGACGATCGGGATGTGAGCTTCCTTGTTCTTGTGAATCTCCGATGGGTCGATGTCGACGTGGACGATCTTTCCATGCAGCGCGAACTCGTCGAGCTTGCCGGTGACGCGATCGTCAAACCGGACGCCGAAGGCCAGCAGCAGGTCGGCCTGATCAATCGCCTTGTTGGCATACACGGTGCCGTGCATCCCGAGCATATGCAGCGATTGCGGATCGTCTCCGGGAAAGGCACCGAGTCCCATCACGGTCGTCGTGACCGGGATTCTTGCTTTACGGGCGAAAGCTGTCAGATCGTCAGCCGCGTCTGAGTTAATCACGCCACCGCCGACGTACAGAATCGGCTTGCGGGAACGACGGATCGCCGCGATGACCTGCTTGATCTGCTCGGGCGCTGCCTTGCGCGTCAGCGGTCGGTAGCCCGGTAAACGCATCGTTGGATCGAAATCGAGTTCGTCTTCGGAGATCTCGGCAAGCTGAATGTTCTTCGGGAAGTCGATCAGCACCGGGCCAGGGCGGCCCGTCTTCGCGACGAAGAACGCTTCCTTGACGATCCGGGGAATCGACAGCAGAGCCTTGCGGACGGATTCCGGATCCGTGTAGTCGTCCGCCGTGATCATGTAGTAGTGCTTGGTGATGCTGCGGCAGATTTCGACGATCGGCGTTTCCTGAAACGCGTCGGTCCCGATCACCGCCTGAGGAACCTGTCCCGTGATGGCGATCAGCGGAACGCTGTCCATCTTGGCGTCTGCGATTCCGGTGACGAGGTTCGTTGCGCCGGGGCCGCTGGTCGCCATGCACAGGCCGACCTTATCACTCGTTCGCGAAACGCCCTGAGCGGCGAACGTGCCGCCCTGTTCGTGCCGCGGCAGAATGGTCCGGATTCGGTCACGGCGTTTCCGCAGAGCCTGATGCAGTGGCATGCTCGCGCCGCCGGGATAGGCAAAAATCAGATCGCCGCCGTTGCGGATCAGTGCTTCGACCAGAATGTCGGCGCCGGAAATCGTCTGTGTCGCGGTCGATGTTTCCTGAGCTGTCGACACGGGTTACGTCCTCAGTGCGAAAAAGTGAATGGGGTGTTCGGTCGGGACTGCGAGCCGCAGTTGTCGTGCGCGAACAGACAGAGCGGACGGGGCAGGTGTTCGCTTCGCGATCCGTCGATCATCGGCCTCTGATCGGGAATCGGGCAGTGTAATCCCGGTTCCCCATCAAAACGAGCGTTGGTTGGCCGCTGTTGCTGGCTCGAATCAGGAAGGTCAACAGATCCTGCAAGTGTCAGGAAGGACAAATTCGACGGATTTCGAGGAACGTGCGGATTCGCCGGTTCCCGCTTTTCGATCAGATGCCGTGCGGGCATAATCGTGCGATCAGCAACGACTGATGGGTGTCGCGTCACAGTTCGTAACTCACGGGGAGTGTCGCATGCAACGGTTTCGATCGATCGTCGTCGTCCTTGAACCCGGCCAGGCTCCGCCACCAGCGCTCGACCGCGTGCTGACAATGGCGCAGGCGAGCAACGCAACATTGAACATCGTCTCGGTGATCGAGGATGTTCCAACCTGGGCGAAACGTGTCATGCCGCACTCGATTGGCCTGGCGCTCGACGCCTTCACGCCACAGGTCGAACGGCAGTTGAACGACATGGCCGTTCACTGTGCTGACAGGCTGTCCGTTCGGACGCAGGTGCTGCACGGTCGGTCGTGTGCCGAGATCGCTCGCATCGTCGAGCAAAGTGGAGCTGATCTGGTCGTCAAGGCAGCCGATGAGGATGTGTCGGCCGGGCTCGATTGCCGCCTGCTGCGTCGCTGTCCCTGCGCAGTCTGGTTACTCAAAGGGAGCGATGCTCCGTTTCGACGCGTTGCGGCGGCTCTTCATCTGGAAACTCACGATTCGCCACGCGACATTCTGAACAGCCGGATCATGGAACTGGCCTCGTCTGTGGCAACGCTTGAACGCAGCGAACTGCACGCCATTCAGGCCTGGTCCTACTTTGCCGAAGCACCGCTGCGGCACAAGGTACGGACCGCGCAGAGCGAGAGCCTGCTCGAACAGGCGAAGCGACGGTCGGCGGGCGATCTGAAATCGGCGATCGAACGCTTCGTCGCTCCGTACCGCGCCGAACATCCCGAACTGACGCTGCATATGGCCGAAGGGGACCCGGAAGACGTTCTGCCGTCGGTCGTGCAGAGCGAGCACGAGGACCTGGTCGTCATGGGCTCGATCAACCGTTCGGGTGTCAGCGGTTTCCTGATGGGCAGCCTGACGGAACGCCTTCTGAATCGTCTGCCGTGTTCAATCCTCGCCGTGAAAGCGGCTCAGCTTGCGTGAGAGTGCGGTTCACAGACCGATCACCTTTCCGGGTTACAGCGACCCGGAGTCATCGGACGCATCGAGATCGTCGTTGTTCGGGGCTGCATCTCCGTCACTCGATGCGACCGCGTCGTCAACGGCTGGGGCCTCTGGTGCTGGCGGCGCCACGGACGCTGCCGTTTCCTCCTCGATAATTTCGCCGGGGATGCGGGCCATTGAGGCGAGGGCGTCGTCGTCGTCGAGGCGGATAATGCGGACGCCCTGCGTGTTGCGGCCGACGACGCTGATGTCGCTGACGCGGAGTCGCTGGATCTTGCCACCGGCGGTGACCATCAGCACTTCGTCGCCATCTTCAACCGCCAGAATATCGACCACCCGGCCATTGCGTTTGCTGGTGCGAATATCGCGAACTCCCTTGCCGCCGCGATTCTGCGAGCGGTACGAGAAGTTGCTGCGTTCGCCGCCTTCTTCACCTTCGGCATCTTCAGATTCGGCTTCAGCCTCAACCGCGTCCGTACTGGCTTCTTCGGCGTCGCTGTCCGTCACGTCGTCGAGATCCGGTACGCTTCCTCCGAGCCCGAACGGCGTCCGTTTGCCGTAACCGTGCTCGCAGGCAGAAAGCAACTGCATGTCCGGTTTCGCGACGACAATGCCGACCAGTTCGTCGCCTTTGCCGAGCCGGATTCCGCGAACGCCTGCCGCGGCTCGCCCCATCGCGCGGGCGTTCGTATGCGGAAAGCGAATCGCCATGCCGCTGGCTGTTGCGAGCAGCACGTCATCGCCGGGACCAACGATGACAACGTCGACCAGTTCGTCGCCTTCCTTCAGCTTGATGGCGATCAGGCCGCCGGTGCGCGGCCGGCTGTACTCGGTGAGGGCCGTCTTCTTGACGGTTCCATTCCGCGTCGCCATCAGCAGGAAGTGCTCGTCGTCGAAGTCGCGGACCGCGATGCAGTTTTCGACCTCTTCGCCCTCGTCCAGGCTGAGCAGGTTGACGAGTGCTCGACCTTTTGCCGTGCGGCTCTGCAGCGGCAGGTCATAGACCTTCTGCCAGTAGACTTTCCCCTGATTCGTAAAGAACAGCAGATAGTCGTGCGTGCTGGCGACGAACAGGTGCTGCATTGCGTCTTCTTCGTCGCTGGCTTTGCCGCCGGTGATCCCTTTACCGCCGCGATTCTGAGCCTGGTATGTCGCGAGTTGCATACGCTTGACATAACCGCGCGTCGACAGCGTGACGACCATGTTTTCTTCGGCGATCAGGTCGTCCTTGTTGACGTTCGTCAGCTCTTCATCACTGATTTCCGTCCGCCGTTGATCTCCATACTTCTTCTTCATCTCCAGCATGTCGTCGCGGACGACGGCCAGAATGTGCATCTCGTCCGATAGCAGGTACAGGAAACCGGCGATATCTTCGAGCAGCTTGTGATACTCGCCCTGCAGCTTTTCGCGTTCGAGATTTGCCAGCGAGCCGAGCTGCATCGAGACGATCGCTTCGGCCTGATTGTTCGACAGCGAGTAAGTCTCTCTGTTGCCGTGTTCGTCGGCGAAGTTGCGGAAGCCTGCTTCGCCCAGAGCGCGGGCAATCAGTTCTGCCGGCACCTGAATCAGTTGCAACGCGTCTTTGGCTGCGGAACGACTGGCTGAGTTCCGGATCGTGGCAATGACTTCGTCGATATTGGACTGCGCGATGATCAGCCCTTCGACGGTGTGTTTGCGTTTGCGGGCTTCGGCCAGCAGGAACTCGGTGCGGCGGCGGATCACGTCAACGCGGTGCCGAATGAATTCCTGCAGCAGCTCTTTGATATTGAGCGTCTGCGGCCGGTTGCCGACCAGAGCCAGCAGGATGACGCTGACCGTCGCCTGCAGCGGTGAGAACTGGTAAAGCTGATTAAGGACGACTTCTTTGTCTTCACCCTTTTTCAGCACGATGTGCAGCCGCACCTGCCAGGTCGGTGTCTTGCGGTCGGTCAAATCGACGATGCGCGAGATGCCTTTGATCTTTTCATCACGGACCAGCAGTTCGAGTTTCTCCCGAATACGGTCGCGCGTATCCATGTAGGGAATCTCGGTCACGACGATGACGTCGCTGTTCTTTTCCGTCTCGAAGTGCGTCTTCGCGCGGAGGGTCAGCGTCGAACGGCCAGTCAGATAACCCTGCCGAATGCCGTAGCGTCCACAGATGATGCCGCCGGTCGGAAAGTCGGGGCCTGGCATGACGTCGATGATCTGATCAATCGACGCTTCCGGATCATCGATCAGCGTGACGACGGCATCGGCGACTTCACCCAGATTATGTGGCGGGATGCTGGTGGCCATGCCGACCGCGATCCCTGTCGAGCCGTTAACGAGCAGGTTCGGAAACTTCGCCGGCAGAACGACGGGCTCGGTGTCTTTCTGATCGTACGTCGGAATAAAGTCGATCGTGTCGTACTGCAGGTCGGCCAGCATGTCGGACGCGGCGGCCGAGAGCTTCGCCTCGGTGTATCGCATCTGAGCGGGCGGCAGACCCGCCAGCGAACCGAAGTTGCCCTGCTTGGCGATCAGCGTTTCGCGCATGACCCAGTTCTGAGCCATACGGGCGAGCGTCGGGTAAATTGCTCCATCACCATGCGGGTGATACCGCTTCATCGTTTCCCCGACGATACCGGCACACTTGGTCGTCGAACCGCCGGGCGCGAGGTTCAGGTCGTTCATCGCGACGAGGATGCGGCGCTGGGAGGGCTTCAGGCCATCGCGGGCATCAGGGAGCGCTCGGGAGATGATGACGGACATGGCGTACGTGAGGTACGAGTCCCGCATCTCCTGGAGAATATCGTGCTGCTGGATCCGCTCCTGCGGAACCGAAAGGTCACCAGATTCACCGTTTCCGACGGACAACGCAGCGTCTCCTGACTCAACACCTGAGGGCAGTCTCCGACTGGTAAAGCGGGGCGGATTTTAGTGGTCTGGGAAGGGGCTCACAACGAACCCTGACACCACGGAATCGAGCACTTCGCAGGGACTTCTGAGAGCGTATTGGGCGGGGTTGAAGCGGTTCCGCGGGTCAAGTCTGGCGGCTGTCCGAAATCGCGAATCTGCGGCAAATTCCAGTTTTTGCGACTCGCTCCTGGACCCGATTGCGGATACGCTGCTCGCCCTCTGGCAGAGCCCGGCACAGACTGCTGAACGGATTCGCTCACGCGACGCCTGCCAGATGCCCGCCCGGCAGATCTGCTGCTCCCGACATCGCTGATGGTTCGCCCTTGCCGCTGACTGGAAGCGGCGACCGTCACCCGCTCTGATCGGGCCACCCCACTTTGCTCCGGATGCCCGGAGTCCTGTCCATCGAGTTCTCTCAACTCCGCACCGGAAACTGTTTGTCTATGTCGACCGATCTTTCACTGGATGACCTGAGCACGTTTGTGTCGACGGTTTCTGAACCCGCGGAAATGGTTGCGGAAGAACTCTGCTCGGACGCCTGCGCACAGTCTTTCGTGGAGTGCGAACAACTCACCGAGGATGCGGCTCCTGTCGAAGCGGCCGCCATCGAGTGCAGTGCCCCCACCGAAGAAGTCGAGTGCGTCGAACTCACCGAAGACGCGGCCTGCGGCGAGGATCAGCCAGACGCTGCGTGTTCCCCTGCCATCGAGGCACCAGCCGAAAAAGAACTCACCGGTTTCGACGCTCTGGGTTTACGGCCCGAACTGCGCCAGACACTGGTGGCCCGAGGTTATTTGCAGCCGACTCCGATTCAGGCCGAGACGATTCCGTATCTTCTGGAAGGTCGCGACGTCTTCGGGCAGGCGCAGACGGGAACCGGCAAGACAGCGGCGTTCGCTCTGCCACTGCTCTCGCGACTTGATCTGTTGCAGCGTTCGCCGCAGGTCCTCGTGCTTGCACCGACCCGCGAACTCGCGCTGCAGGTGTCCGAGTCGTTCGAGCGTTACGGTGCGGGCCTCGACGGCTTTCGCTGCACGGCGATTTACGGTGGCTCGGACTTCTATCCGCAGATTCGCGACCTCCGCCAGGGAGTTCACGTCGTGGTCGGCACGCCGGGCCGGGTCATCGATCACATGAAACGCGGTACGCTGAGGCTGAACGAACTCAAAACAATTGTGCTCGACGAAGCCGACGAAATGCTGCGGATGGGTTTTGTTGACGACGTTACCTGGGTGCTGTCTCAGACGCCGGAAGAACGTCAGGTCGCCCTGTTCTCGGCGACATTGCCGGACCCGATTCGCCGCATCGCGCGCGAGCATCAGCGCGACCCCAAAGAGATTCACATTGAGTCCGAAGTTCGGACCGCCGAGACCGTGCGGCAGCGCTGCCTGATCGTCAACTGGCGGGATAAAGTTGATGCTCTCGCGAGAATTCTCGAAGTCGAACCGACGGACGGTGTCATCGTCTTCGTCAGTACGAAATCGACGACGACCGAACTCGCCGACCAACTGGTTGAACGCGGCTTCTCGGCGACGCCGCTCAACGGCGACATCCCTCAGAATCTGCGTGAACGGACGGTCGAACAACTGAAGGCTGGCCGTGTCGACGTGATTGTGGCAACGGATGTCGCCGCCCGCGGGCTCGACGTCTCGCGCGTCAGTCACGTCATCAATTTTGATGTGCCGACCGAAACGGAATCGTACGTGCATCGCATCGGTCGAACCGGACGTGCGGGCCGCAGTGGCGAGGCCATCCTGTTTGTGAAACCTCAGGAACGTCGTCAGGTCCGCCGGATCGAGGATGCTACCGGGCAGCGTATCGAACAGATGCAGTTGCCCAGTGTCGCCGACGTCAACGAAGTCCGGCTGGCAAAATTCAAACAGCGGATCACGGACACGCTGGAAGCCGGGGAACTCGAATTCTTTACCGGGCTGGTCAATCAGTATCAGCAGGAAACGAACATACCGCCGTGGCAGGTGGCAGCCGCTCTGGCGAAGCTACTGCAGGGCAACACGCCACTGTTACTGGCCGAGCCGCCGAAGCCGAAACGGGAACCGAAGGCCGAACGTCAGCGTGACCGTCGCGACGATTTGTCGAATGATCGGCCGTCTCGCCCGCGTCGCGACCATAGCGACGGCGAGCGTTCCGGCCGACCAGACGAAGGCATGGAGCGGTTCCGCATCGAAGTCGGACTGACGCACGGTGTCCGCCCCGGCAATATCGTCGGTGCGATTGCGAACGAAGCAGGGCTCGATGGCAGCCATATCGGTCGTGTTTCAATCTTTGACGAATTCAGCACGGTCGACCTGCCACTCGGGATGCCGCGGGAGATCTTTCAGCGGCTCAAACTGACCTGGGTTTCCGGCCGTCAGTTGCGCATCTCCCGAGTGAACGGCCGCCCGCCGCAGCCAACGCAGAACGCTCACGCCGTTGAAACCAGCGTCCGCGGCAAACGCAAATTCAGCAAGCACCCGCCCAAAGCGCACGGCAAACACAAGTCGCGCCGCGAGTCGTGATCCGCTGTCGTCTCCACAGAAAGCAATGCTGGCTGATTGGAAACGCGGCCGAAACAACTTCCCGATCTGCAACCAGACTCGTCAGCCACCACGCGCCAGCGTCCGGTCTGGCAGAACCGTGGGCGAGCGTTCAGAGGCTGATAATCGGGACGTCTTGTGTGCTGCGGTCCTTACGCCAGGAAGGCGCGGACGTCAGTCAGGACGTCGTCGACTGCGGCGCGTAATCGCGACTGCGGTTCGCTGATCTCGTCGAAGCGGCCATCTTTGGCGAGCTGTTCGACTTCGTACGCGATGCGCATCGGCTCCTCGGCGGACAGCATCCGGAAGTTGCCCAGAATCGTGTGCGCAGCCCGCCGTGCCACGGGCGCGTCCTGATTGTGAACGGCCCCATCGAGCAGTTCGAGTTGCGACGGGCACTCGACGAGGACAGCCGCAAGAATCTCCGTCAGCAGCGAGCGGTCACCGCCGACCGTCTGCAGCGCCTCGTCCCAGTTGACAACCTCAGGGCGGTCTCGCTGGTCTGCCGAATCCGGTTCCATTGCTGCCACAGCCTGCCCGGCACCGGTGGCATCGCAGAGTTCGGCGAGTTTCTGAAACAGCAGAGGCGCGCGGATCGGCTTCGAGATGTAAGCATCCATTCCGGCGTTCAGACAGCGTTCTTCGTCACCCTTCATGGCGTGAGCAGTCATGGCGATGATCGGCGTCTTCGGAGTACCGCTGCGTTCCCGCTCGCGAATCGCCCGCGTTGCCTGCAGGCCGTCCATCTCCGGCATCTGAACATCCATCAGAATCACGTCGAACGGCGTCGCCGCTGATGTTTCGACGGCTTCACGTCCGTTATTCGCGACGGTTACCAGATGTCCCCACTTCTGCAGCAGCGCGATCGCCAGCTTCTGGTTAACGATACTGTCTTCGGCCAGCAGTACCTTCAGTTGACGCGAATGTCTCTGCAGATCAGCGTGTCGGTCTGGCTCGTCATCAACGGCCACATTCACACCCAGTGCGGCGACAATGGCGTCAAACAGCTCCGACTGCTTGATCGGCTTCATCAGATAAGACGCGACGTCCAGTTCTGAACAGCGGGAGATGTCACCCATCCGGCCGCTGGAGGTCAGCATCATGATGACCGGCGCGTACAGATCCTCGCGCGAACGGATTTGCTCAATCAACTGAAACCCGTCGACATCCGGCATGTTGGCGTCGGTCAGGACGAGATCGAAGCCGCGACGTTCGTGATGAGCAGTTTCGATGGCGTCGACCGCTTCTCGAGCACTGCAGACGATTGTCGGCTGAGTCAGCCAGTTGCGCAGCATTTCGTCGAGGATACGACGGTTCGTCGCGTTGTCGTCGACGACGAGCACGCGTCGGCCTTCGAGGCTCGCGGGATCGTTCGGCGGCCTGACTGCCGAAGCAGGAGCGTGTCCAAACGCCGCGGTAAAATGAAATGTGCTGCCCTTTCCAACCGTACTTTCGACCCAGATGTGCCCGCCCATCATTTCGACCAGCCGAGACGAGATCGCCAGTCCCAGACCGGTGCCTTCGTAACGCCGGGTCATCGACGTATCCGCCTGCTCGAAGGCTTCGAAGATCTGCTGCAGCTTGTGCTCAGGAATTCCGATGCCCGTATCGCGGACGCTGACGTGCAGTTTAATCGGGTTTTCGGGGATAAAACCGCCGGCCATCGGCTCTCTCAGAACCGCGTCCTGATCGACGGAGATGTCGACGACGATCTCGCCAGCGTCTGTGAACTTGATGGCGTTGCCGACCAGATTGACGACCACCTGCCGGAGTCTGCCCGAATCTCCGACGAGACACTCGTTAACCTCCGGACTGACGTGACAGGCGAGTTCGATATTCCTGCCGCGCGTGCGGATCGCCAGTGACTTCAGTGTGTCACCGACAGTTTCACGCAGGGTGAACGGCCGCGGATCGAGTTCCAGGCGGCCGGCTTCGATTTTCGAGAAGTCCAGAATGTCGTTAATGACGCTGAGCAATGCCTCGCCGGACTCCTGCACCATCGTCAGATACTCGTGCTGACTGGCATCCAGTTCCGTATCAAGCACCAGCTCGGTCATACCAATGATGGCGTTCATCGGCGTTCGGATTTCGTGGCTCATATTGGCCAGAAAATTGCTCTTTGCTTCACTGGCTGCTTCTGCCGCATCGCGGGCCTGCTTCATCGCTTCCTGCGCGAGCTTCTGGTCCGTGATGTCGTGGGAGAGCCCGAACGTGCCTTCGATCGAACCGTTCGGCCCGCGCAGCGGCATCCGCGTGACTGAAACCCATTTGCGCGTGCCGTCGGGCCAGTCGACGCACTGTTCCTCGCCGATCATCGGATCACCGATGTCAACGAGCCGTCGGTCGGAGACTTCGATCCGGTCAGCATAGTTACTTTCAAAAAACTCACGCGACCGCCGACCGATCGCGTCGCGTGGATCTCCGAGTCCCAGACGGTGTGCCATCGCCGGATTCACGCGGATGTACCGGCCGTCGAGATCCTTGAAGAAGATATTGTCCGGGATGTTGTCCAGCAGGCTGTTGAGCAGAAACCGTTCGCGTTCGAGCGACTGTTCGGCAACCGTGCGTGCCGTCACGTCCCAGAAGATGCCCTGCACGCCGATCACGTTGCCATCGGCGTCGTGAACCGGCGTTTTGAGGACATGGACGTAACGTTGATCACCTTCCGGAGTGACGTGCGACTCGGTGTCCTCGAAGGTCAGTTCGTCCCGGAGAATTCGCTGATCGTCGGCGGTGTACTTCTCCGCAAGTTCATGCGGAAAGAGATCGAAGTCGGTCTTGCCGAGCAGCCCTTCGAGCGGTCGTCCCAGAGCCTGGCAATACCGCTGATTGGCGAATGTGACCCGGCCGTCGAGATCCTTCCGAAACAGATTCATCGGCAGATTCTCGACCAGTGATTCGTACAGCGCTTCCGAGTCGCGCAGTTTCTGTTCGGCATTGCGGCGTCGAGCGAGTTCCGCTTCGTGACGTTCGCTGGCCCGCGCCAGATCTTCGAGCGCCGAAACAACAACGCTGACAAGCTGCTCGCGCGATGCCGTCAGCCGGTACTCGCGGTTCAGAAACCGGACATCGATCTGCTCGTGCCCGTCGTGCGTGTCGTCGGCGATCCGTTGGGACGTGGCGAGAATCTGTCGGATTCGATCCAGCATTTCCTGCGGCGGCAGGTCTTTGACCATATAACCATCTGCTCCGGCTTCGATGCCCTCCAGGACGTCCGTCGCGGTCCCCTGAGACGTATGAATGATGATCGGCACACGGCGCGACAGGTGACGACGGCGCAGGTCACGGCACAGATCGAGCCCCGAACCGTCCGGCAGCAGACGATCGGTGATGACCAGATCGGGCAGCGGCTCAGCCGACGCCACTGCGAGCCCTCGATCGAGCGTCTCGACGGTTTCCGTTTCAAAACCGTCGGCCTTCAGCACTCCGGCCAGCAGGCGACTCTGCACAGGGCTGTCTTCAATAATCAGGATCTTCGCCATCAGAACAGAATCCCGGTTGAGCGTTCACAAAGAAGCGCCGGACGCTTGTGGCCATCTGCTGTCAGCGACGGCATGACTGCAGCGGCCGTTCCCAGTCCAATCGTCCAGAGAAGTCACGAACTGAGAGGACGGTCATCTTAGGCTGCACAACGGATCGTGACACTGACAGCGTGATTTCTGCCGTGTGCAGTTGCGTATGAGCGCTCGCGCCGATGTGCTTTCATCGGCTGCCGGCAGCGACGGCTCTCACACTGAAGACGAGCGGGCTGCGAACTGCCGGACGAATCTCGCCACTCGCGATGACAAACCCACCGCGCCATTTGACAGTTCCCGTCGTGACGGGCGGCCAGCTTCCGCGATTATGCCGCGGCCCGAGGTTGTTCGGTAAGGACTTCGGAAACGGCGTCGTGACTGACCAGTGATCAACGCGTGCATCATAAGCGTAGGTCTCGACAGGAAACCCCGGATGCTCATATTTCAGATCCTGCCCGAAGTAACGTCCGTCGTCGCCGCTCAGAAAGGCAACGGCTGACTCACCGATCGGGATTCCGGGGCTTGGCGCGGCGACGATTGAACGCGGCAGGTCCGCCGCGCGGCTCCAGCGTTTCCGTTCGACGTCGAACAGCCAGGCATCGCGGAGAAACTTGCGCTGCACTTTTCCGTCGCCGTCGCGAAACAGTGCCGCCCCGCCCGCGATGAGCAGCCGCCCGTCGACGACCGCCGACTGAGCGAGAATGCGCCCCGTCTTCAGCGGCGGCAGGCTGACCCATTTTCGTTCGCTCGGCGGTGCGGACAGATTGAGCGACCAGAGTGTCGGCAGTGCGTCTGCGCGTTCGGGTGCCTCGATGCCACCGGCGATGAAGATCGAGTCTCCGAGCAACAGCCCCGTCATAAAAGCACACGGCTGCGGCAAGTCCGGCAGTTCGGCCGTTTGAATGGAGCGGCCGTCCCAGTGCAGTTCGGTCACGGCTGGCGAGTGTCGCTGCGCGTCGCCGCCGCCGATCAGGATCATTCGGTCCCGCCACGAAACCGCGACGCCGTATCCCAAAGGCTGTGTCAGTCGACCGGCTTCGAACCACGGACCGGTCGGCTGCGGCAAAACAAACACGCGATCGTGCCAGACTTTCGTGCCTCCGTCCCACGGAGCCGCCTCCGGAAAATTCGCTCCGCCGGCAACGATCAGCGCGTCGCCCGCGACACCGACAAACGGTCCGGCAAAGCCGATCGGATCAGGCAGTGGCGGCATCTGGGACCATTCGAGCGAGTACGTGGCCGCGGCGTCGGCCGATGATTTCGTCTGACCCCAGCATGGCAGACCAACGACCAGTGAGGCAGCCAGGCCTGCTATCAAACTTCGCAACACTGGCACTCTCCCGCTCTTGCAGTAACGCTCCGTATTCGCGTGCCACGCGGCCGCGTCAAACGCCGAACAGAATTCGATCCGTTCATCTCTATGGAGCATCGTACGTCGCTGCCTCTCTGGAAAGTCTCCCCCATGACTGAGTCACTCGACGGTTTCTTTGTTCGTCCCGCCGAAATCCACGACGCCCCCACGATCGCTGACTTCAACTGTCGACTGGCGGCAGAATCCGAAAACAAAACGCTCGACCCCGCGACCGTCGAACGCGGAGTCAATGCGCTGCTGCGAGTGCCGTCACGCGGCCGGTACTTTGTTGCGGAAGCGACCGGTCAGCTCGCTGGCCAGTTGATGCACACGTTTGAATGGAGTGACTGGCGGAACGGAGACATCTGGTGGATCCAGAGCGTTTATGTGCATCCAGACTTCCGGCGGCGCGGCGTGTTTCGAGCGCTTTCGAACCATCTTGAAGAACTTGCCCGTCAGACGCCCGGTGTCGTCGGCATCCGACTGTACGTTGAACGTGGCAACCAGCAGGCTCAGCAGACGTATTCGTCGCTGGGATTCAGTCAGCCGGGTTATGTCGTCATGGAACGGCTCTTTGGTTGACGGGCCAGCGAGATCAGGGACCGATGAGGCAACGGCGGCGGGGCTGTCACATCGCGCAGAGTTTTCCGCCCTCGCGGATTCTGGCAGCCTCGCGTGTTCTGACAGTCTGGCAGCGGCGGTCCGCATCGATTGCCTGCGCCGCTGTCGAATCCGGTTGTTTCTCCAATCGTCCCTCGGCAGACTGAGGGACTCAAAACCGGGCGCGAACGACTGCTCTGTCGCGATCAACGCGACCGGCTGGTTCGCTCGTCTTCGAGTTTCCGAACGCAAACTCTTCGGATCGTGACTGCCATGTTTCGCTCAGCTCTGATCGCCGCTGCTGTTTGTCTTGCCGCTCCGCTGGTTTCCGCGCAGGCGCAGGGTCTGATCTGGAAGCTCCCTGAGCAGGACGGCGCATGGATCCGCTACGAAGGCACGGTCTCGCAGATTGAAGCGCGACCGGAATCCGCTGAAGGCAACATGACGTTGCAGTGGGTCAAGCACGTCACCATCAAGTCGGTCGGTAAAGAAGACGCCGAATACCGCGGCGAAGCGACTCCCTGCCGCTGGATCGAGATTAAAGTTCAGACCGGCAAGACCAGCGCCGCGGGCGTCAATACGGGCTCCGTCGGCGAACGCATTTACAAGGTGCTCGTCCCCGAAAAAGAAATCATCGGCAACTGGCTGGACAGCGAAGGTCTGCCGGTTTCATACCTGCCGATCGTCAAGGGTTACCGCAAAACAAACGACAAGGATCCGGCGCCGCGCGAGATCACTTCCGGGATTCTGCAGATCTACCCGGTCGTCGCGATGATCCGTCACTACAAGACGATGGAAGCGGGCGATGTCGAGGAAACTGTCCGCGTCGGTCAGCAGGACGTCGCCACGAAAACGCTCCGCGGCAGCATCGAACTCGAAAGCCGCCGCGTCCGCGTGCTGCACGAAACCACGCTGTACCGGTCGGACGAAATGCCGTTCGGACTCGCCCGTTGGACGGTCAAAATGACTGAGGAAGTCAAAGGTGAAGTCGACCCGCGGAGTGAATTTCAGTTTGCCTCGGAAGTCACGATCGACATGACCGCCCGCGAAACCGGCACCGACGCCCGCAGCGAACTCGTCACCCCATGACCGAACCACTCCGCATTCTGGCCATCGGGGCGCATCCCGATGACTGCGACATTACTGTCGGCGGGACCGCCGCACTGTGGACGCAGCACGGCCACACCGTTCGCTTTGTCTCGGTGACCAACGGCGAGTCCGGCCATCATGAACGCTTTGGCGAGCCGATGATTGCCGAACGGCGTGCCGAAGCTGCCGCCGCGGGAGCGGTGCTCGGCATTGAGTATTCTGTACTCGACTTCCGTGACGGGCGACTGGAGCCAACATACGACGCACGCTGCGTGCTGATCCAGTTGATCCGCGAGTTCAATCCGGATCTGGTTCTGACCCACCGGCCGAACGACTATCACCCCGACCATCGCTACACATCACAGCTCGTCTGCGACGCCGCGTACATGGTTACCGTGCCGAACGTTGCTCCGGAGGCCGCGCCGCTGCGGGACAATCCGGCAATCGCGTACGTCGCCGATCGATTTCAGCGGCCGTATCCGTTCTCGCCAGCCGTCGCCGTCGACATTGGACCGACGATCGAAAAACTCGTTGACATGCTGCACTGCCACCGGTCGCAGTTCTACGAATGGCTGGCGTACAACCATCACTGGGACGATCTGCCGGCGGAAGACGCCGCCCGTCGCGAATGGCTCGGCAGATTATTCCGCGATCGCATCGCCTGGCTGGCTGGCTCCTGCCGCGACCTGCTGATCGAAATCTACGATGCCGATCAGGCTCAGCAGATTCAATGGGTCGAAGCCTTCGAACCCTGCGAATACGGGCGTCCCTGGGACGCAGCGCTGATCCGCCGCCTGTTCCCGTTCCTGCCACGGCAACTGTAGGGTGGGTCGAGTTCCGCGAGGCCCACCACCTCTCGTTCGACCAACGGCTCGTCAGACGGTGCATCAATGGGCGATCTCAGGAATCCGAAACTCATCTGGCTGAAGGGCTGCCTCTTCCTGCTGCTGGGTCTGTTGTCAGCAACCGTCCTGCTCCTGCGCACCGGCGACCTGGTCGTCGCCGTACTGCTGTGTCTGACCGTCTGGGCGTTCTGCCGCAGCTACTACTTCGCGTTCTACGTGATCGAGCACTACGTTGACGCCGGGTTCCGTTTTGCCGGGTTGGTCGACTTTGCGAAATACGTGCCTGGAAAACCGCGAAGTCAGAAGCCAGCGACTCGGGACGGGCAGGGTTACCACGAATAGCCAGTTGCGGGTGAGCCACTTGTTGCGCTCGATCCCACTTACTTTTCTGTCCGGCTCTTTGGCCGCAGCCGTACGGTGAGGCCGTCCAGTTCGTATCCCAGACCAAGCGGATCGAACATGGCTTTGAAGAGTTCGTCCGGCGTGGCGTCTTTCATTTTCAGACTGACAGCACGATCGAGGCGGATGCCGGCTTTGTCGAGTTGCTCAGCGTCGTAGTCGAATTCGTAACCCGCCTGCTGTGTCAGCTTCTCCATGAACTGCTTCAACGGCGCATTCGGGACCACGAACGTAAACGTGACTCGCTTCGGGCCGGTCGCTCTTTTGTCCGGCTGATCGCGTGACGGAAACAGCGCGGCGTGAATCTGTTCGAGCTGTTCGACGAATCCGCGAGCGACGACTTTCCGGCCGCGCAGTTCGATCTCCAGGCCGGGTGTCGATTTCCGCAGTTCGTCGACGATCGATTCCGGCACACCGCGGCGGAGCGTGAATTCCCGCTCAAGTGTCGGCGCTTCCGGCTGAGTCACCAGACGCACGCTCTTCAGATCGGCCGACCAGACGAAGCTCAGATCAAACTGCGCGAGCACAGCGAGCAGTATCTCGGCGGCGTTCGATGACGGCAGCGCTCCCGCGGCCCACAGGTCGTGTGTGACGAGTTCCGGGTTCTCGATTCGCAAGTCATATCGGCGACTGATCTCATCGAGCAGTTCGCGCGGCGACGTCAGGTCCGGCCAGAGCAGCGATTCCCGATGCAGCAGTTCGCTGGTGCGAGTTCCCCCGGCGGGATGACGAACGAGCTGACTTGACGCGATCTCGATGTCCGTGCGCAGCCGCTGCATCGCGACGCGCGGTCCGATCATGATCGCGTTTTCGAGCTGCGACACGCCCAGTGACAGTTCCGCCGCGACGGTATCGAAGAGTTCCCGCAGCGTGACGCTTTTGACCTGCAGTGTCAGTTCCGTTGACGGATCGACGCGGCGATCGATCAGAACGGCAATCCGGCGGACGTTCGCCACGCTGCGCAATCCGGACCTCAGATCCTGCGCCTGCCACGTGACCGAGATGTTCTGCGCAAGCGCTTCCTCAAACGCTTTACCAACCAGAAAGTCGGTCGAGTCCGCATTCTGGCTGACCGTCTCCTGAGCCCGCGCTGCGAGACCGCAGCCCGGCTCACCGATCCAGCACAGACAACTCAGACAGAACGCGATCGTCACGGAACGCTGAAAACGGAACACGGAAAACCATCGCCGCCAAACCGGGCAAACGATTCCGACAATTCCGGTTCCACCGGGGCCGACGTTCAATTCTGACAGCTTGTGCCGACGCTCGCGTCTGCAGTGGAGAGGCCTGATTCCGGCGGTTAGGATGGCTCGCATCACGTCAGACTGACCTGTTGAAAAGCAGTCGCGATCACGTTTCTGTGTAGACGTGCGGCGCATTCTGTCCGCGGCCCGCGGGGCTGGCAACGTCCGTTTGAAACGTCTTGCGCGGCGAGTTCTCAACGGTCGAGCCAGGTCGTTCCGGCAACTCGTCGTCAGATACTCCGATCCAGAAGAGCAGTTCTCATGCTGAAGACTCACGCAGTCGGCATCGATCTCGGCACAACATACTCGTGCATTTCGTATCTGAACGAGCACGGTGAACCTGTCACGCTGGCGAATCAGGAAGGCGAGCTGTCGACGCCGTCGGTTGTTCTGTTCGACGATTCCGGTGAGATCGTTGTCGGTACTGAGGCGCTGCGGAATGCCGTCGTCAAACCGAACCGCGTCATTCAGAACGCGAAACGGTATATGGGCGATCCGGGCAAACGCTGGGAGATTGGTGGCAAAGTCGTCACGCCGCTCGACGTCTCGAAACTCATCCTGCAGAAACTGCTGGCAGCCGCGCAGGAACAGATTGGCAAGGTCGAGCAGGCCGTGATCACGGTGCCTGCCCAGTTCAGCGATGTCCAGCGGCAATGGGTGAGCGAAGCTGGACGCCGCGCCGGGCTCAAGCGAGTTGACATGATCAATGAACCCGTCGCCGCGGCACTGTGCTACGTGCTCGGGTCAGAAGGTCTCTGGTTTACGGAACTCGCCGAAGAGCAGCGGATTCTGGTTTACGATCTCGGTGGCGGTACGTTCGACCTGTCACTGGTCAGTTATCAGAAGAACGAGGTCAAAGTGATCGCCAGCAGCGGCGACCTGAATCTCGGCGGCATCGACTGGAACCGGACGCTGCTCGATGCAATCGCCAAGCAGTTCACCCGCGAATTCAGTTCGGACCCGCGGAAGGACGCCGAAAGTCTGCAGTTCATGGCTCTCGAGGTCGAGAACACGAAACGCAGCCTGACGGTCCGTCCGCGAGCGGCTCTCACGGTGCAGCACGGTGGAAACCGTAAGTCGTATCAGGTCGAACAGGGACAGTTTGAAAAGCTGACCGGCAAGCTGGTCGATCGGACGTGTGCCCTCACGCAGTCGATGCTTAAAGACAACAAAATGGGCTGGGCTCACGTCGACGTGATCCTGACTGTCGGCGGCGCATCGCGAATGCCAATGATCCGCAACGCGCTGAAACGACTGGGCGGGCGGACGCTCAATACGTCGCTCTCACCCGACCAGTCGATTGCTCACGGAGCGACGTATTACGCGGGGATGCTGCTGACCAATAACGAGTTCGCCCGCTCGATCCTCAGTGCCGAAGTCACGCAGAAGCTGGCGAGTATCAGGCAGCAGAGTGTCAGCGCCCGCGGACTTGGCATTCTGGTGCGTGACGAACGCGACGGCCGCGTACCTCACTACCTGATTCCTGCAAACGCCGCACTGCCGGCGTCGGTCTCGAAACGGTTTGGCACCGTCATTCCCAACCAGAGCCGCGTCCATCTGCGCATCGTGGAAAGCGGCACCGCCAGCGATGAGCACTTCGTCGAACTCGGGACGTGCGTCATTGAGAACCTGCCCGAGAACCTGCCTGAAAATTCGCAGATCGAAGTCACAATCCGTTACGACGAACAG
Source organism: bacterium (assembly GCA_016124895.1). Taxonomy (GTDB): domain Bacteria; phylum Planctomycetota; class Planctomycetia; order Planctomycetales; family Planctomycetaceae; genus JAPOLP01. The sequence goes on along the minus strand of WGMU01000093.1, from coordinate 15,680 downwards.
GCCCGCGTACACGTTTCGGCGAAAGACGTGACAAGCGGTAAGCAGGCGTCAACGGAGATCGTCCGGGAAGAAAATGTTGTCGTGAAAGAGATGCCGAGCAGCAGTCCGACGGACTTCCAGTCGGCGGAGTTTCTGAAGGCGACCGAACGCAAGCCGTCTTCCGCCTCGCGACCATCCGAAACTGCCGTGCCACAGTCGCAGATCACGGCCGAAGTTGAGCTGCTGGAAGTGCTGCCCGATCTGCCTGAAGCGGAAGACGAAGGGCTTGCCGGAGCGAACGCACCCGTCCCGCTGTGCAACGACTGCGGCGAACCGCTTGATCACCGCGGCCGGTGCCCATCATGCAGCCGGAAGGCGACCGAACAGAAGCCGCGGCAGAGTCCGCCGCCAACTCCCGCAAAGACCGCAACGCCGTCAAAGGTCAAAGTCCGTCCGGTTCGCGAAGCTGGAAATCAGTCTCCAGCTCCGCGCAAGGCCGACGCTCAACCGACCGGTACGCAGCCGCGTCCGCTGAATTCGACAGCCACTGTTGTCGGTCCGAAGAAGAAACGGCCTGCAAAACCGAAATCGGACATCCCCCCGAAGCAGGGACTCGATCCGTTTGCCGAAGGCGAAGACGACTTCTGGGAAATGAGCGAGTAGCTGGCGGTGCCTCAGACAGTCGCCCGCGCTTCGAGTCGTTTCATGCGCCAGCAGACAGGCGGCGGTTGCCCCTGTAGAGGGAATGCCGGGGTGACGCTTTGCCTGATTCTGCCTACTTCCAGGTATTCTGGGTAAGCAGCTTCCCGTTTGTCGTCAGAATCTGGAAGTGGTGGAAGCCGGCCTTCATGCCTGAGTAGCGCCAGACGACCTTCTTCTCACGCGTCACTTCAAACAGCTTCACTCGATCACCACTGGCGTGATAGCTGGTGACGACGGTGTTTCCATTCGGCAGACGCTGCACGCCGCAGGCGTCGTCGAACAGGTTTTCGCCGAGGTCTTCGTTGGTCACGCTCCAGACAATGCTGCCATCAGCGTCGACTTCGATGACCCGATTGCCGTTCGTACAACCAATCAGCGTATTGCCGTTCGCCAGTCGAATTGCTGTAAACGGCCAGTCCCGTTTATCACGACCGCGGTCGTCTGTCGGAAACGTTTTCAGCACCTGGCCGCTGTCGGGATCGTATTCCCTGACGGCAAAGTCGAGCAGATGCGGAGCCAGGTAGTTTCCGTCCGGTAATTGCCGCAGCATTCGCGTCTGCATGTGGAAGTTCTGCTTCTGGCACTGCAGCAGCGTTGTTTTGAGCACTTCGCCAGCGCGGTTAATCACCAGCGCCCGCGGTTCCGGTCCAAGTTCCGCCAGGAGGAAGGTTCCGTCCGCCAGTGGCTGGACGGTGCTCGTTTCTTTCTGCTGTCCTTTGTAAGCAAAGACGATCTTCTTCGTCGCCCGGTCGATTTCCACAGCGCCACCGTTCGGAAATTCCGGTGTTCCGTACAGTGCAAGCAGCACGTTGCCACTCGGCAGAACCCAGCCGTCGCTGGCGGGCAGATCGACCTTCCACTCGATCGAGCCATCCTCACCGACAATGACCGTTCGATTCGCTTTGCCGACGCCCAGAAAAGAATGCCTCACGGCGTCGTCTGCTGCGGTGTCTGACGGAAACAGCAGAAGGTTCAGTCCGATGACGAAACTCAGCGCGAGAATCTGTCCCACTCGGTCCGCAGTGACTCGCAACGGTTTCTGCATGGAGGGAGCCTCAACTTACGGGATGGGTTCAAAGAGCGGTTGAGTCGCGATTGGTTGCTCGCGAGTTTCTGGCGAGTGAATGGCTCGCTCAGAACAGTTTCGCGATGGGCGTTCCGCCGTTGCCGATCGTGAAGGGGCGACCGTCGGGAGAGAAGATTTCCTGATCGTGCGGGATCCCCAGTGACTGAGCGATCGTGGCGTTGAAGTCTTCGACGGAGACACCGTCCTCCTCGACGTAAAACGCGTCTTCGTCGCTTTTACCGTACGCCTGGCCGCCTTTGATGCCGCCGCCGGCCAGCAGAGACGAGAACGCGGCCGGGTGGTGGTCGCGTCCGACGTTCTGATTGAGTTTCGGCTTGCGCCCGAACTCAGTACCGATCACGACCAGCGTGGAATCCAGCAGACCGCGGCTGGACAGATCCTTCAGCAGCGTTGTGACGACTTTGTCGAGTTCCTTCGCTTTCTCAGGTACGTTCTGGAAAATCTGGTTGTGATGATCCCAGCTCCCAAAGGAGATCTCGACATAGCGCACGCCGCGTTCGACGAGGCGCCGTGCAAGCAGTGCGCCCCTGCCGAGTCGCGTTTCACCATACGCTGACTTCTGATCGTCGGCTTCTTTCGTAATGTCGAACGCTTCGAGATCCTGGCTGCGGAGCAGGCGGATCGCGTCGGTGTAAAGGTCGTCGTAGCCGTTGACCTTGCTGCTTTTGGTCGCCTTCTTACGGAAACCCGAGTCGAAGGAATGTGCCAGAGCCATGCGTTTATCAAAGGCCTGATCGGTCAGATACGCGGGTGACTTTGTGTTCTGCAGCCCCTGCGCAGGATCACCGATTGGCACGGGCGCGTACTGGGCTCCGAGATAGCCGGGCCCGACACCGCCACCAATCTGCACACTCGGCGGCAGTTCCTTGCTGATCCGGCCCTTCATTTTCTGCATCCATGACCCCAGGCCAGGGTGCTTCGTCGTGGCCAGCGGCCGGTAACTGGTCCGCATCAGGTAGCGAGCCTGTTCGTGAGCGGCGGTCGTTGTATTGAGCGAGCGAATGATGGCCACCTGGTCCGACATTGACGCGATGCCGGCCATGTGTTCGCTGAGCTGAACGCCGGGAATCTTTGTCTTGATGACCTCCGTTTCGCCCTGCACGTCACTCTTCGGTTTTGGATCGAACGTGTCTAATTGACTCATTGCTCCAGTCATAAACAGGTAGATCAGACGCTCGGCCTTACCACCAGCACCGGCAGTACGAGCCGGAGCGCCCGCTGCCGTCTGAAAGGCAAACGGCAGTGCCGAGACTCCAAAACAGAACTTCGCGGCGCGGTGCATCAACTGGCGCCGCGAAAGAATGTCGAGCTGCGACGGATCGAAAGGGAACATGGAGCGTCTCCGGAGAGAGTCGGGTTGGAAGGGAGCAGACGGTCGGCAGCGTTGCTCTGGCTACTGGATAAAGAGGAATTCCCGCGTATTGAGCAGTGCCCACAGAACATTGCCGTGGCCGGCGTACTGGTACTGTTTGTCCCGCAGCGTGCGGCGGATTTCGCGCAGAGCGACGTCACGTTCGCTGTCGGTCGGGTAGCGGTTCAGGATCGAGAGGAACATCACGTCGACGCGATCATCGAGCGCCCGCCGGGCCATGACTTCGTCAAAGATCACCGAGCCGTATTCGAGCATCATGTGCGTGACCGGGCCGTTGAACATGGTCAGCAACTGCGGCACGGTGCCGTCGGTGTGGCTGTCGAGCGTGATGTCACGATCGCTCTGACCGAACTGCCGCAGGAAGTGACTTTCCGGCAACGGCTGCGGCAGTTCCGATGCCCGCAGCAGTTCGACGCCTTTGTAAAGCCGCTTGCGTTTCTCGGCACCGTCGTCCTTTCGCCAGTTCTGCAGTTCCTTCGCCTTTTCGAGAACCTGCTGCACGGTCGTCTTTTCATCGATGTCGAGGATCGCCGTGTACTCTTCGTCGTCCGGACGCACCATCGCGTCGGGCTTTTTCAGTGTGAGCGTCAGCAGTGAATCCCAGACCTGCTCGGCCGTCATACGCCGCAGGACCGGACCGGGAAAAAGATACGGCTTCTCAGGATCCAGATCGTCGTACGACACCTGCCGCTGATATGCCTTTGTGTAGTAAATGATCCGTTGAAACTCCTTCATGTTGAACTGCAGCCGGTGCAATTCGCTGATCAGGAAATTCATCAGTTCGGGGTTCGACGCTTCGGTGTCGTCGCGCAGGTCGTCGACCGGTTCAATCAGCCCAATGCCGAAAGCTCGTTTCCACAGCCGGTTAGCCAGTGTTTTGGCAAACCGCTCGTTGTCGTAACTGGTGATCCAGTCGGCCAGAATCTGCCGCCGTTCTTCCGGCTTAAAACTGCCGGGAGCACTGCCAAACAGGACCGCCGGTTTGACAATTTCGTCCGGCTTGACGTCTTTGTAGGCGTAGTCGTGCGGGTACTTGAGATTCTCTTTGGCGTTCAGCCAGACGCCGACACGGTTGTATCGCAGGATCGTGCGGCCGTTGCGGTACTCCTGCGACTGCATCCCCGGCGAGGCGGCCTGAATCTGTTTGTCGTTGATCCTGTAACCGCGCGGGCGATCGACCCGGTACTGCGTTCCACCGACGAAAGCTGCAAGCTGATAGAACTCTTTCTGCTTCCAGCGATCGAAGGGGTGATCGTGACACTGGGCACAGCCGATCCGTGTTCCCAGAAACGTACGGATCATGTTGTTGAGATTGTCGAGCGGCATACCGGCGTCGCGAAGCACGAAACCAACGGCCGGATCTTCCCAGACCTTGCCTTCCGCTGTGACCATCTCGTGGACCATTTCGTCCCACGGACGGTTCTCTCGCAGGCACTCCTTGACCCACTCGCCGTACGGCCGCAGATAGGTGTTGTTGTCCGCCTGGTCGACGATCCTCAGCACGTCAGCCCAGTAATTGTAGAAGTTGCTCGCGTAGCCAGGCTTGCCGAGCATCGAGTCGATCAGTGCGACACGTTTTGACGGATGCGTTGATTTCAGATAGGCCAGTGTCTGGTCGGCCGTCGGAATCGTTCCCGTGATGTCGAGGTACGTCCGTCGGACAAACTGCTCATCCGTTGTCATCTCGTTTGGGGCGGCCCCGTTTTTACGGAGAGCCGCTTCAAGTAACGCGTCAATATGTGCGGCCGATGCGAGAGCCTTGTCACGCTGTGTCGGACTGACCGGAGCGACCTCAATCTCTTCCGTCGCGATCTGCGTCGGCAGGTTGACCTTTGGTGGCGGCGGCGTTTTCTTCTTTGCAGCCGCTCGCGTCTTTGCCGTCGCCCGCGAAGCCGGCTTCCGGGTCTGGGCGGAACCTGTCCCCGTATCAAAGGCCAGTAAAACGACAGCAAACGTGAGAACGACGGTCAGTAAGACGGGACGTCGCAACACGGCATCTCTCCGAAACGTTGCCTGGAAATCGATGGCGAAAGTGGATAATCACCGCGGCAGAGACGCCCGCGGAACTGCGGCCGGACAGGGCTGTGACTGTCCCCCGAGGATTGAAGACCCGGCCGGAGATCGAGCTGATTCACTGCCCGCTGTCCGGTCAGCGGCGGAGAGTGTCACAACTCGATCAAGTCACCGCAATCACTCAGATTCGGTTCGTCAGATTTGTTTCACGGCAAGACAGGAATTCGTTTTTGATGACAGAGCGCAAACCGTCCGCGGAGTCATGGGAGTCGTTTACGGAGCGTCAAATCCGTCAGGCTCAGGAGGCCGGCGAGTTCTCGCAACTGCCCGGTTTCGGCCAGCCGATTCCCGGCATCGATCAGCCACTCGATGAAAACTGGTGGCTGAAACAGAAGCTCCGCAACGAGCAGCTCTCCGTCGTGCCACCGGTCATCGAAGCTCGTCTTCGCCGCGAAAAGACACTTGCCGAACTGGCAAAACTCGACAGTGAGGCTGTCGTACGCAAACGGCTGGAAGAACTCAACGAGTTCATTCGCAAGGCTCACTTCGCCGCCGCTGCCGGTCCGGCCACAGGTGTTCTGCCTGTCGAAATCGATGACGTCGTAGTCCGCTGGAAACAGCAGCGTGTCGGCTGCCTGCCGGACGAAACGGATTCCGTTTGACCCAGGTATCGAAGCGACGCCCTGGCGCCGACGGCAGAGCTGAAGACCGGCTTTAACTTTTGACGGCCTTCCAGTTGCGAGCGATCGTCAGTCCCAGATCGACGGCGAAGTACACGCCGATTGCCTGCACGACGATTGCAAAAATGTTCGAGACACCGAGCAGGCTGGCCGCCACGCCGCAGCAGAGCATCAGCACTGAGGCAACGGCTTTCACTGTGACCTGAACTTTGAGCTGCCGCCGGGTCGATTTTGAGACCGCAGATCGAGCTGTCTGATTGGCGACCTCACGCAGCGTTTGCGTTTCAGCTCGCAGACGATTCTTGTCGAGCTGATGTTTCGGTTGCAGAGTCAGCCAGTTCGGATTTTTGTTCGACTTCGTTTCGGCAAGGACGTCGTTGTCCTCCGGGGTTTCGACATCTGCCGTCGGATCGTCCGGTTCGGGTGACGACTGCGATTCGCCTGCTGCCGATTCCGGCGCGGCGGCCGACTGAATGACATATTGCTCCGGATTGGCTGGCTGTCCGGTACGCAGTCGGTTTCGAGCCAGCAGGCTCTGCATGTAAGTACTGATCTCGTCGTCAGCTTCATCGGAATTGTCGTCGGCGTGCTGTGCAGCCGGCTTTGCCTCAGCCTTCTCAGTCGTCTGGACAGTGGTCGTTCGCAGTTCGTCAGCAGAATCGTCGTCGTCAGCAGAATTGTCGGGCACCACAGAGGGGCCGGTCGGCGAAGCAGGCACTTCCTCGTGATCGCGTTTCTGATCGTCGAGCCACGTTGTCAACGACTGGCGATCCACGGACGACCGCAGGGGAGCCGTCACGCTCTGATTGATGTGCGCAGCAGGCGATTCATTTCCCGAGGCACCGGCTTCGACATCGCCCCATTCATTCCTGCGTGAGTCGTCAGTCACTTCCGCAGACCGCAGTGAGGGCAGATCGAACATCTCCGCAAGTCGCGATCGAACGTCGTCCGAGCTGCTGGAAGCTGCACGAGATTCGCCGGCTTCGTCGGCGCGAGCTGGCGTCTCGGGCTCTGACCACGCTGGCGCACTACTCGTTGTTGCCACGTCGGAAATCTCTCCGGCGGCAGCTTCCCAGTCTGTTGAACCTGTCTCGGAGGCATCTTCGTAACGGAACAGCGTCGAGAGCAGCGACTGTGTTTCGTTGACGGTGTCGCCGGCCGACAACTCGATGGTTTCGCACCCGGCATCGTCTGCTTCGCTTTCCTCAGTCACAGAGGCATCGTTGCTGTGGCTCGGAGAATCGAAACCGGCACGCCAGGGCTCATCGCTCGCAGTGAGCGGCTCGAACGTTCCGGAGTCTGGCGGCATCGGCTCCCAACGGTCTACTCCGGCGTCACTGACGCCGCTGTCCTCCCGGTCGTCGGTCGAGTTTCTGTCTTCGGTCGCGTCCCGGCCGTCGGTGGCACTCCGGACGCTGGCGAAGTCGTTGCCGTCAACCGTTTCAGTCGCGACTGCTTCTGCGGTTTTCGTCGCGGGTGCTTCCGCAGTGACTCCACATTCAGATGTACTGTCCGAGTCTGCTGCTGACGAGTCTTCCGTTGCGAATTCATCGTCACGAGTTTCGAGATCGTCCCAGTCGGCGGCACCGTCGGACGAAAATGATTCGGATGCAGAGTCGGCTCCCGCCCCCCCCATCGAAGAAGTTGATGTCCAGGCCGACTCGCAGGCGTCTGGCTCGGCAGAGTTTGCCGGAGGTTTGTTCGCGCGTGCCGCGGCGAGGATCAGTTCATCGAGCTGGCGAACGGCTTCTGCTCGCGATCGCAGCGCATTAAGCGTCATGTTCTGAGCGAGCACCGATGTCCCGCCGACAAGCCTGGCGAACTCCGGGAGACTTTCCTCGGCCGCATCGTCATCTGACACGGCGGATGATGACTCGAAGCCAGACTCAATTTCAGCAATTGTCACCGCGGCGTTTGCACCTGGGTTCCGCGAAGTCTGCGCTGCTGGCTCAACAACGCGCAGTACGTCATCGAGATTGAACGGCTGCACGGTCGAATCGACATGCGTCGACAAGACACCTGCAGGCAGCGAAGCGGGAACGTCACCCGCTGATCGGCCAGCCAATTCGTCAGGCTGAGCTGCTGTCGGAAGGGTTCCTTCCGATCGAAGCGTCAGGTCATCCTCAATGCGGCCAATGAGAGAGTCGAGCCGATCGGGTGAGGCGTTGCGTCCAGCAAGCTCGTCGTCGAGCAGGTCGAGTGCCGTGTCGAGCTCCTGCAGTCGCCGCAGAGTTGCCTCAACTGAAACCACCGGATGCTCAGGCAGCACTTCGGTCTTGTCATCAACGTCCGGTAACTGGGCGATCAGCTCCTGAGGTGACGCCGCACGAATCTTCAGATCAACCGTTCCGACGGTCAACCGATCGCCGGCACACAACAGCGATTCCCGGCAGCGTTCTCCATTGACGTATGTCGCATTCGACCAGGAAGTCATCACGATGCGGTGGTCCGTCACAATGATCATTGCATGTCGGTCAGAAACGGTTTCGTCGTCAATGACAATCGAATTGTTTTCTGCCGACCCAATGCTCCAGCGTCCGTGAGTCAGCACAAGAGCGTCGCCGCGGTGATGAGCGATCTCAATCGCCAGAGCTGCAGCCGAGGCAAGGTCAGTGCCGTGTTCGTCGTCGACGGCGTGCGGTTTGAACTCGGTCGATTCAGCAGCTTTACGATGAGTATCGGTCGGCGATGTCAGCATCAGCGATCACTCCAGATCGGCGAACGGCAGAGTCCCACTCTGCTGCCCAGAAACGTTCCGGCCAATGAGCGGCGAGGTGCCCGACCATCGCCTGACGCGGATCCCTGACGCGCGCAGCACGCCAGATTTCACCTGCGATATAGCTCAGGGCAATGAGCGGTCAAACGGCAGCGCACTTTCTTGCCGTAACGGAAAGCATTTACTCAACTCCCAGACCACCGCGACCGTTGCACTCATTGCAATGCGATCGGAACGCCACAGTCGATGCTGCACGTTGTGCCGGATTTGAGGATGGGAGGGGACGTCAACAGGCGGCAGTAAACGGTAAACAGAGAGACAAGTCGGCAGTGGGAAGCAGCTCACTGCGAGCAGGCAGATGATCGGCCGCGGGCGGTCATACAGGGCGCCCGCGCCGTTCAGAGTTTGTCCGTCTCAGGACTCTCGACCCGCGTCTCAGGACTCGCCGCGGTCCTCATGCTGTCGCTTCGCCGTCGTGAAACTCACGCCAGCGCTGCCAGGCGTAAGTCCACTCCATCCACATGCGCAGGAAGGACCACAGCAGCCGCATGCGCGAGAGGCTTTCCTGAGCCAGCGGCGACGCCTGCTGCATCGACTCGACCGCCGCCGATCGCAGCTCCCAGCGTTCGGCGAGAATCTTCGCGATCGAGTCAGACGTGAGATTCGGCTCGAGCGAGTCATCGAGCATCGCGGCTCCGTCGGCCATGACGAACAGCTCGAACAACTGCGAGCGGAACGGATCCATTTCCAGCGGCTTAGTCTCCGCCTCAGCCTGCTCAATGATCGCCTGCAGCCGGTCAATCACCGTCCGGATCAGCGCCGCCTGGGAAATGGGTTCGGTCACGGAAAAATTCTCAATCATGATTCGCCGATTTGTTACTGACTGAAAGCCATACGGACGGGCATCCTACGGACGCCGACCAGCGAATCAAGGCGTGTCGATACCGCGAACGAATCACGCGCAGTAAAACGAAAACAGCCTGACCGCCGGTTGACGGCGATCAGGCTGTTGTAAAGATCGAGTTGTTACGATTTCGAGACCGTGGTCGACTACGGGAACGCGAACCACAGACCGGTCGTCACGCCAGCCTGATTGATCGCGGCTTTCGTGTTCCACGGAATCTGACCGTACTGCTTCGGAGCGCACTCGCCAGGCCGGTACCAGCCGAGCGTATAGCGGCGTTTCCAGACCGGGTCGATTGTCATCTGATACGGCAGGCCGACGAGCTGCACACCAAAGCGGGCCACGGACACGACCGGCTGGAAATAGTTGACGTGTGTGTGTCCGTAGCGTTCGATCGACGGGTCTTCAAAATACAATGGATAGTGGTACATGTTCGAGGCGTGCCACTGATAGAGGATCGGCTCGCCCATTCGCCGCGGTTCGCCGGGAGCCTCAATACTGACCTCTTCCGGCGCGACCAGGTCGGGGCTGACCTGCTGATCAATCTTCGCGGTTTCCGGCTGATAGTCCGCGTACGGCAGGATGCTGGTCACGCGTTTGAGTTCACGCGGACTGTCCACCTGAGCCTGCATGCTGACGCGAGCGACTCGCGGAGCCGTCGCAGTGGCCGCACCCGGCAGCCCGAAATCGCCGGAGACGTGCTGGAACTGTGACGCTTCGGCCGGAAGGTATTCCGATGTCGCGTCGAGTGTTGGATTGACGACAGCCGTCCCGGCCGGGCGTGCTGGTTCGGCCGCATTGAGTTCCTCGAACCGTTTCTCAGCCGAGCGGCCTTTCAGCCAGCGGAGCGGCTTCGAGAGAAACGATTCGTGACCGGGGTCCGCGGCCCGAACGCTGTCGAATCCGGCGGCTCCGACGAGAATGACCAGCGCCGCCGTCCCGACAAACCCCTTACGGAGCATCGAGTCGAGCATGCTCGGCCGTGTAGTTAGGTGCTTCCTGCGTGATCGAAATGTCATGGGGGTGGTTCTCCCTGACCGAAGCTGCGGAAATCTGAATGAATCGAGCGTTCCGCAGCTCGGGAATCGTCCTTGCTCCCAGATACCCCATTCCGGCACGCAGCCCACCGATGAGCTGGTACAGAAATGGACTGAGCGGTCCCTTGTAGGCGACCCGCCCTTCAACTCCTTCCGGAACCAGCTTCTTCGCAGCCTCTTTCCCTGAGCCCACGATTCCCTGCCGGTACCGGTCACTACTGCCTTTGACCATCGCTCCGAGCGACCCCATCCCGCGGTACCGCTTATAGGTCCGCCCCTGGTACAGGATCATCTCGCCCGGACTTTCTTCCAGTCCCGCCAGCAACCCGCCGAGCATGACGCAGTTGGCTCCGGCCGCCAGTGCTTTGGTGATATCTCCGCTGTATCGAATTCCGCCGTCCGCGATGATCGGGACACCGCTGTCCCCGACACCCCGCAGAGCGTTGGTAATCGCTGTCAGTTGAGGAACTCCGACACCCGAGATGATTCGCGTGGTGCAGATCGAGCCTGGCCCGATCCCAACCTTCACCGCGTCCGCTCCGGCTGCGACCAGATCACGTGCCCCCCGCTCGGTGGCGACGTTTCCAGCCACAATGTCGATGTCCCATTTCTCCTTGATGGCCCGAACTGTCTCAATGACGTTCTTCGAGTGCCCATGTGCCGAATCGACCGTCAACACGTCAACGCCCGCCGACAGCAGACTTTCGGCCCGCTCCAGGTCACCGACTCCGATCGCGGCACCGACCCGCAGTCGTCCCCGCTCGTCCTTGGAAGCACGAGGGAAGCGCAGGTTCTTGTCGATATCCTTGATCGTGATCAGTCCCCTTAATCGGTATAAGTCGTCAATCAGTAAAAGTTTCTCCACTTTATTTTCCAGGAGAATCTTCTGGGCGCTCACCAGATCCGTCTCGGCAGGCGCCGTGACGAGGTTCTCCTTCGTCATCACCTCTTCGATGGGCGTGTCTTCTGACTCCTGAAACCGCAGATCGCGGCTGGTCAGAATGCCCCGCAGCCGGCCGTCGGCGTCGGTGATCGGCACCCCGCCGATGTTTCGAGACGTCATGATCGCCCGCGCTTCAGCGACGGTCGCCCCCGGCCGCAGCGTCACCGGGTCCGCGATGACGCCGTTCTCGCTGCGTTTCACGCGATCGACTTCCAGCGTCTGCTGCTCGATCGACAGATTCTTATGGATGATTCCGATGCCGCCTTCCTGAGCGAGCGCGATCGCCATCTCGCTCTCAGTGACGGTGTCCATCGGACTGCTGAGCACCGGGACGTTCAGCGTGATCCGCCGCGTCAGTTGAGTGCTGACATCGCACTCCGACGGCAGCACCTCACTGAAGGCCGGTTCGAGCAGGACATCGTCAAACGTGATACCTCGGACGACGATGCGGTCTTCCATGGGAAACCTCGCGAAAAGCGATACTGAAATCAAAACGGGCAGAGAACCTGCCGTAGCGAAAGCCGCAAAGACTTTCGACCGGAAGCTGGTTCGGGAAAAAATGTTCCCGACCTGCTGCCGAAACTCTGCGCGAGTTTCGCTACGAGGAACAGGACGCAAACCCGCATCCCCAAAAGGGCAAGCCCCGCAGGGACACTGGAAGCTGAATGGCTTCCGACGTCCCTCCGGGGCTCGGTTGACTCTCACCGATTGTCTCGTGGGGCCACCCCGGAGATCTGGGCCGCCCTTTGGCGAAGAATAGGCACCTGCCGCCGCGTTTTCCAGAACGCCAAACGGCTTGGTTTCGCGAATTCAGCAGCCCGGACCGAGAAACGCAGCGACGATGTTCCGGCAACTTCCGTGCGCCACTGGCTCAGCCAGTGCCAGTCAGATGCCGGAGCGGCGCAGCGTTGGACCCGGCCTGCACTCTAACCACCCTGGACGGCGGGGTTGATGTAGCGTTCGAGCAGGACGGCGCTGCAGAGGCGGATCTGCTCCGCGTCTTCCATGTGCCGAATCAGGCGATGGTAGGCGTAGAGCACCTTGAAGAGGTGCCCGGCAGCGATCCAGTAGCCGTTCGGGTTCTCGCTGATGCTCCACTTGCGGCGCCAGGAATCGCGGTGAGCCTCGTCGTTCCAGAAGTCGCCGCTCATTACGTCCTGCAGACTGGCCCGCTGGGCTTGAGCGTTCCGGTGAGGAACGGTGTCCGGAACCGGGGCTCCGATGTGAGCCCGGTGGCCCAGGTGTCCGGTTCTGGCCAGCGCGGCGTAACCCAGTTCGTCGAGATTCAGCAGAGCTTCGGTGTGAGTAACCATGTGCGTGAAGTTCGGCCGCCGGATCGTCGGATCGCCAACCAGATCCTTGAACCGGGCGAGGCTGTCGAACGTGGCTGCGATCATCGCCTGCGAACTCGGGTAGGCCCCGTCCCCGTCGACATTCTGCGGTCGTTCAGGTTTGTGTCGGGCGATCTGCCGGCTGAGTCCGCACAGGCCGTTGATGATCTTCGGCGTCGCCATGTGAGGCGCCTCGCGCAGCGCCTTCGTTGCGAGTGACGCGTAAATGACCGCGTGACCGTGAGCACGCAGTCCGTCTTCGATAGCCGGTCGCAGCGCCGCCGCGACCTCGGGAATCCGCCGCTCGTCCGCCTTCGCCTCGGGGAGCGGCGTGAACTGCTCCGCCCGCACCTCGATCACAGTCTCAAGCTGCTGCCTGATCCCGGTCCGAGTAATCTCGTCGAACTCATTCTCATTGCACAGGTAGTACCCCGCGATGACCGCCGCTCCCCAGTGAGCGTCGAACCACCCATTCGCCTGCACCATCGCCGTGAGCCCCTTCACCAGCCAGGACTCATCCAGCGTCGCGTCCCCTGAACCACCCGCCTCCCGAGCCCTCGCCCAACCACCGTCGATACCCGCCATCCCAAACCCGGCAATGACGCCCGCAGACAGTCTCAGGAATTCATTTCGGTTCATGGGAACTCCTTTCGCAGGGTGCGGGAAAGATCGCACCAACTCGGCCCGCTCATGGCGCCCTGAAGAACTCGCGCGAAGCTCCCGCTGATGATGTCCTTGTTCCCCGAATCCGTCCAGCCGAGCCCGCCACTGGTCAGGCCACCGATATGCCGGCCCGGCTCGATAACGATGGTCGTCTTCCCCATCCGAGCCGCCTGAATCGCCGCCGCTGCATCGGCCGACGTCCCTCTGGAGCCGACACCGTCGTATTGCGTGTTGTCAGACGCGGCCGATTGAAGTTGAAAAGCGAGCAGGCAGACCGACAGCAAACCAGCCAGGTGGTAACGCAGCATTGGAGCTTCTCCGACGTGAACTCTGATCAGCGAAGCGGAACCGTATCGCTGGGCAGACTCGGAGAAAATCGCTGGGCAGACTCGGAGAAAACTGAGCGAGTCGCGGTTGCTGTCGACGACAACTGACGTCCTGAACCTGAGCCATGCGGTCATTGAAGCGCGAAGACGCAGAGGTCTGCAATGCCTTCGCATTACGCGACAACAACAACTTGTTTTTCGGGCAGGAAACCAGTCGCGGAAAACTCAGACGATTAGTGTGGCTTCTGGAAACACCCGCCAGACTCATCTGTGTGAATCCGTGTTTAACTGTGGTTGAGATGATTTGCGCCTTACACCGATTCAGATTGATGATTGCACAAATATCAATCCAACCGTCAGTGGCCACGCAATGAACCTTCGCGCCTCAGCGTCTTAGCGCTGCTCCATCCAGATCTGTCCGACACGTTGCGGAACGCACGCGAGTCTGACACAGGATTGGCACGCATCCACCACTTGCTTCTGCTGAAAACCCGCCATTGCTAGAACTTGCCGCGACGATCTGGTCTCGAACCTGTTCTCAGCAATCGATTCCCTGCGGAGTCTGCCATGCGCTCGATCTTCCTCGCAGCCCTGCTTCTTCTGACGGCAGCAACATCGGCTTCTGCTCAACGACTGGAAATTCCCCGGCGTCACGACAAGCCACCGGGGCCGCCGCTGTCGGCTCAGGAAGCCGTGAAGAAAATGACGGTGCCCGAGGGCTTCTCCGTCGAGATCGTTGCCGCCGAACCGGACGTCGTGAATCCTGTCGCGATGGCGATCGATGAGCGCGGCCGCTTCTGGGTCACGGAATCGTTCGAGTATCCGCGCCGCTCGCCAGGACCGGGCCGCGACCGCGTCAAGGTGCTCGAAGACACGGACGCTGATGGAGCGGTCGACAAGGTCAGCGTGTTCCTCGACGGTCTCAACATCCCCAGCGGAGTGGCCGTCGGGCATGGCGGCGTCTGGGTCGCAAACTCGCCGGACATCCTGTTTGTGCCGGATGCTGACCGCGACGGTGTCGCTGATGGCAAGCCGCAGGTTGTCGTCACGGGGTTTGGCCGGACGGACACGCACGAGCTGCCGAACTCGCTGACCTGGGGGCCGGACGGCTGGCTGTACGGCCTCAACGGCGTCTTCAATCACAGCCATGTTCGCTATCACGAAAGCAATCCGAACTTCGACAAGGATCATCCCGGCTGGCCGCTGACCTGTGCGATGTTCCGCATCCACCCGCGAACGCGCGAGTTTCAGGTCTTCGCGGAAGGCACCAGCAATCCGTGGGGCATTGCGTTTAACGACGACGGCGAAGCGTTTCTGAGTGCCTGCGTGATCGACCATCTGTGGCACATCACCGAGACCGGTTACTACCACCGGCAGGGCGGGCCGTATCCGCCGTTTACCTGGAAGATCGAATCGATCGTCGAGCACAGGCACCAGAAGGCGGCCTACTGCGGCATCCACTGGTTCGACAGCGACGCGTATCCCGAGCAGTACCGCCGCAAGCTCTACATGGGCAACATCCACGGCGGCTGCATCAACAGCGACCGGCTGGAGAAAAACGGCTCGACTTACAAGGGCCTGCCCGAGCCCGACTTCCTGACGGCCAACGACGCATGGTTCATGCCCGTCGTCCAGAAAACCGGCCCCGACGGCTGCCTCTACATCCTGGACTGGTACGACCGCTACCACTGCTACCAGGACGCGAACGCCGACCCCGAGGGCATCGAACGAGCCAAAGGTCGCCTGTACCGAGTCCGCTACAAACAGTCGCCGCGCGTTGAGAAAGGGTTTGATCTCGCGAAAATGTCAGACGACGAGCTGATCGAACTACTTGGTGCACCGAACGACTTCATCCGCTGCACGGCGACGCGCTTACTGCAGGAACGGGCACCCCTTTCGACTGTGGCGAAGCTGATCAGCATGGTCG
>WGMU01000154.1 GCA_016124895.1 bacterium | reverse complement strand
GCCTTCCATGACGACTTTGACGTCTGCCGCAACTTCGTGCTCGGCAAGAGCCTTTTTGATTTCGTCGGACTGGTACGCGTAGTCGTGACAGCAGCCGCCAGTAATCACCAGAACCTTGAGGGGCTTTCCGTCTGCGGCCGAGACGGACACGGTCAGCAGCATGGTGGCCAGCAGCGCGAGCAACAGCGATTTCATGGCGGAGTGCCTCCGGAAGTCGATTTCGAGACGGGATGAGTTGCGATTCCGTGAGCGTAGCGACTGACTGGCGGGCTGTCTCGCGCTCGGGAAACGTCGCTGGACTTGCTCTGCCGACCAAATATGGGGGAAGATTGATACGTCTGCCAAAGCCGCCTGACTGAGGAGCACCCGTGCGCGGATCGAGATTTCTCCAACTGGCCGTTGCGCTCGTTCTGTCGGTTTCTGCCTGCGTGGCCGATCGGGCAGCGGCCGGCAATATCGCGAACGCAGCCCCAGACTCAGCGCCGATGGTGACGCCGCAGCGAGTCGCATTGTCCGGTCCAGGCAGCCGCTGGCAGTTGCTTGTCGAACGGTCGTTGCCGAACGGTCTGACGGCCGATCTGACTCGCGATGTGACCTGCGAAAGTCTGGATTCGAACATCGTTGCCGTGTCGCCTGATGGCGTCGTTCGCGGGCTCGCCGACGGCGAAACTCAGATTCGGATCACAATTCGCGGGACAGGCGTCGCGGCGTCCGCAACGCTCAATGTTCCGGTTACGGTCAGCGACTCGAACGGTCCGCGGAGTCTGCACTTCGAGAACGACATCCTGCCGATCTTCGCACGCTTTGGCTGTAACACGTCGGGCTGTCATGGCAAAGCTGAGGGGCAGAATGGATTCAAGCTGTCGATCTTTGGTTTTGATCCGGATGCCGATCTCGCAGCGCTGGTTCAGGAAGGCCGTGGCCGGCGCATCAGCTTCACGCGTCCCGATCAGAGCCTGCTGTTGCTGAAAGCTTCCGGCGGGGCACCGCACGGCGGGGGCATTCGCATCCGACGCAACTCGGGAGAGTACCGCCTGTTGCGTGACTGGATCGTCGCAGGCGCGCCGGCTGGTGCGGCGGACGCTCCGAAAGTCGTCTCGCTGCGAGTCACGCCATCGGAACGGCGGCTCGCAATGGACGCTCAGCAGCAGCTTCAGGTGACGGCGATCTACAGCAGCGGACGCGAAGTCGACGTCACTCATCATGCGAAGTTTCAGTCGAACAACGACTCGCTGGTGCAGGTTGACGAGTACGGTCTTGTGCGGACCAGTAAAACGCCCGGCGAGGCGGCCGTCATGGCCAGTTACCAGGGGGCGGTCGATACGTTCCGTGCGATGGTTCCTCAGCCGGACGACGGCACCGAGTTCCCTTCGCGCCCGGTCTTCAATTTTATCGACGAGCTGGTCGACGCACGGCTGCGGAAGCTCAATATTCATCCGTCAGAACTGTGCTCTGATGCAGATTTTCTGCGTCGAGCTTACCTCGACATCATCGGCACTCTGCCGACCGCCGACGAAGCACGCACGTTTCTGGCGAGTAACGATCCACAGCGCCGCAACAGGCTGGTCGACGAGCTGCTGCAGCGGCCCGAGTACGCGGATCTACAGGCACTGAAATGGTCCGACGTGCTGCGCGTCGATCGGCTCGCGCTGGGGCACAAGGCGGCGTACTCGTACTACCACTGGATTCGCGACAGCTTCGCGCAGAACCGACCGTTTGATGAATTCACCCGCGAAGTCGTGACTGCCGCCGGGCCTCTGTCGGATCATCCGGCCGGGTATCTCTACAAGGTGACAAAGACGCCTGGGACGGCCGCGTCGACGCTCTCGCAGGTGTTTCTCGGAGTGAGGCTTGAGTGCGCTCAGTGCCACCATCATCCGTTCGATCAATGGAGCCAGCGTGACTACGCGGGAATGCAGGCGTACTTCTCCCAGGTGGGGTTCAAGACGACGAAGAGCGGAGAATTCCTGACGGCGACAAAGGGCGGAGCGACGAAGCATCCACGCAGCGGCGACGTCGTCGAGGCACACGCGCTACTGCAGCCCGAACCGGAAACCACTCCCGACGGCGATCGCCGCGAGCTGTTTGCGCAGTGGCTCACCGCGAAAGACAATCGCTGGTTTGCGAGGAACATTGTCAACCGCGTCTGGGCACACTTGCTCGGACGCGGCATTGTCGAGCCTGTTGACGATGTGCGGCTGACCAATCCGCCAACGAACCCGGCACTGCTGGACGCTCTGGCCGAACACTTTGTTGCGTCGGGTTACGACCTGCACGATCTGATTCGCACGATCACGGCGTCTCGGACTTACCAGCTTTCTTCGCACCCTAACGCGTCGAACGATCGCGACGAGCAGAACTACTCGCGAGCACTGTTTCGCCGGCTCGATGCCGAAGTCCGCTTCGACATGATCTGTCAGGTCACTGGAATGCCAGAGAAGTTCGATGGGCTGCCAGCCGGCTATCGGGCGATTCAGCTCTGGGACAGTCAGGTCAAGCATTACTTCCTGGGGCTGTTCGGCCGGCCGATTCGCTCGACCGCGTGCGAGTGTGAGCGGGCAGCGGAGCCGAGCGTCGGGCAGGTGCTGCATATCATCAACTCGCCGGAGATTCAGGCGAAGCTGAGTGACAGCGGCGGGCGTCTCGCGCGGCTCGTCAATGAAACGGCCGATAACCCGCAGCTCGTCGAGAAGCTTTATCTGAGCTTTTACAGTCGATTTCCGACGGACGAGGAACGCGCCGCAGTGACGGTGTATCTGGCACAGGCTGCCGATCGTCAACGTGCCGTTGAAGACGTCGCCTGGACGCTGATGAACACGGTCGAATTCCTGTTCAATCACTGATGCGCCGCAGGTCGTCGATCGAGTTCTCAGTCGTCGGTTAGTTTCTCAATCGAAGCGGACTTCGAGGTCGACGATGCTGAACGGGCTCAGATCGAGACGGATGCCGTCGCCGTCCGGGATCGCGTCAGAGAGAGTCTGGCCGCGGAAGTCGCGAACGCGGGCGCTCGACGGAGTCCGGAACAGCTCGACATTGACGTGCTGGTACCGACCCTCGGTTTCCTGCAGCCGCAGAGCGAAGCCGTTTGTGTCGGGCGGAATCTCCGCGTCTTCCGCGGTGTCGAGCAGTGACGGTTCACGGAGCAGGCCGGCGAGATGCGACGCTTGAATGCAGCGGGTGTCGAGACTGTAGAACCAGCCAGTCTCGCCCGTGCGCGGCGGCCCCGTTTCGGTCGGGACAGCGGTGACGGGTGAGAGCACGTCGCGGGCCGCCTGCGTCGGGTAGTGTTGATCGACGGCGATGACGAAGCGGAATCGTCGCGTTGATTCGCCCTCGCAAATCAGAATCGAATCGATCATGCGCGGTCCGGTCTTGCGATGGAACGGCAGGCCGAGCGGCAGGATCGTCGTGCGTTCCTCGTTGGACGATGCGATCTCGATGAAGTCGCTGGTTTCGATTCGCTCCATCTGAACCGGCTGCGCGGCGCCGAGGATCGATCGCGAGATCGCCGCGGCGCTGTCGTTCCACGCAAACCGGGACGCGTAAAACGTGCCCCATGGATCTCCGTCCGGCAGCCGTGTCGGTTCGAGTTCGATCTCCAGTTCGAGATGCGGCAGACCGCGCCAGACGCGAAATGTCTGCCGGAAGCTGCAGATCGACGTCTCGCTGTTTGGATCGAGAATCTCGCCGGCGGTGACGATTTCGCCGATCGACGGACCACTGCTTGTGACTTCGACCGACTGGCAGCGCATGGTCGAGTACCACGTTTTGATGTCTTCGACCTCGCCGTCGACCTCGCGGCGGATCACCTGCTCGCGCGGGAATCGAAATGCGAGCTGCTGGCTGAGCCGGTTTGGCGAGCGACCGTGCAGCTTGAGTCGTTGCAGGCCGCCGGTTGCTTCGCTGATTTCAACCTCGAAGAACTCGTTCCGCAGTCTCGTGTCCTGAGCGAGCACGATGTCGGACTTTTGTGTCGACTGACCTGAGCCGTTGGCGGCGAACCAGGCAAAACCGGCGGCAGGGATCTCAACGAGAGCCTGCCGGCGCCGAGAGTCGAACTGGACTGCCTTGACGGGACCTGCGATATCGGGCGGCGCTGCTCCTTCCGGAAGTTCGACGACAACTCGTCGCGGGAACGAAAGAGGATTGACGCACAGCCAGCCGGGTTGATCGCCGGCGCCGTGCATGATGATTCGTCGCAGCTTCCTTTCAGAGGCTGCGGCAAACTCGGCGAGTGCCTGATCAGCGCGAGCGAGCACTTCGTTGGCTTTTTCCGTGCCGTCTTCAAAGGCGTCGGGGCCAGCCTCTTCCAGAACGTCGAGGAGTTCGTCGGCCGGCGCGCGATCGACGGGTTGCCCCATCAGGACCGACGCGATCTGCGACTGCCACTCGGCGGATTCGAATCCTGCGACGCGCTGCGAGTGCTGGACGAAACGCCGAATCGGATCAGACTCGCGCCGTGCGACGGCCTGAATCAGAAACGGCGAAAGGTACGACCGTGAGTCTCCGCCCGCGTAACCGTAGCCATAACCACCGTGATCGTCGGTGTGTGTGAAGAATTCGGAGAAGGTCACGAATCGGCCGAGGACCGGCGCGTACTTCTGGATCCGCTTGAGGTCGTGATAGAACGGGCTGGTAACTTCCGGCCAGCGGGCCAGGATCAGTGCAGCAACCTGATCAGATTCCATCGTCTCAGCAAGTCGCTGCGGAAAGCGGAGCCAGGTCGTCCCGGACTCGGCTGCCAGTGGGATCCGCGAATATGCATCGATCAGACTGGAATCGCAACCTTCCCACTTCATGCGGCTTTCTTCACGGTCCGGGTAAATGCCGTCGTCGAGCAGAAAGTGCAGGGCTGAATGGAAGCCGCTCTTGTCGACCAGTTGCGGCTGCATGGTCGAGAGCCCGTAACGCCGGCGTGCCCAGGTGGTCGGCTCTTTACCAAACAGTCGCTTCAGAGTCGCTCGGCCTTTCTCCAGGTCACGCAGTGTTGATGCCAGTGGGACGAGCGGAACGGGAAGCTCTGTGTAATCGGCACCGGCAATATCGAGCGTCTCGGCCTGCCACGCAGCGGCGATTTTTTCGGCCAGTTCCGGTGAGGCAGCAGCGATCGCGTCGGCGTCGGCCCCTTTCAGCAGCAGGTTGACCGGCGACAGATCGTTGAGCATCGACGCCAGCTTCTCGTCTGCCAGATCCGGCGTCAGCAGGCAGAGATCGAGCAGGTAGCAATCGACCGGGTAGAACCGTTCGCGGGCTTCGATCATCAGGTCAAAGCAGGACTGCAGCCGCTCGGTACATTGATCCGTGTTTCCGTCGAGCAGTGACTGAGCGGCAGCGACCGCGGTCTTTTCGAAGAAGACTTCGTCGTAACTCGTGAAGTGGTGCATGTGCCGCGTGAGCAGTTCGAGCAGAATCCAGCACGTACCGAGGGCCAGAAAGTCGGCGGCCAGTTCCGGGTCGATGTCCAGTTCGGCGGCGATATCGACAGTATCGGGAAGCGGCGTAACATCGTCGCCGTCTGCGAGCATCGGACCGAGCGCCTCGCGGAGCATCTTCTGCCGGTCGGGCGTCCCATCGACGATGACTGCGCCGGCCTCGCGTGCCCGCTGTTTCCAGTGGTGTGGAATCTGCGAACTGCTGGCTTCCGGGACGAAATAAAGACAGTTCTCGTACTGCTCCGGCGGTTCATCGACTCGGTGCCACCTCGGAAAGTTGCCGGTCATAGCGAGCAGTGCCGGATGACAACTGCAGGCAAAGCTGTTCAGCAGGCCGGCCGCCGGCGCGTCCCCCAGTTCGGTCGGGAAGTCCTCCAGACTGTGGCTGGGAATAAGAATGACGACTTCGCTGTACGTCATGGCGAAACCTGTCGAGGCGAAAACCGGAAGCTTTCCCGCATTTCGATCTGCCGCTCCCAGAGGTAGCGTGCGATCGGTTGAGCCGACGCGGCAAGTCTCCTGACAAGGTGGGACAACCGCTTCGGCGTGCAGATTTGACCGAGTCTCTGAGTCACTCAGCAACCGTCTGCGAAGCTCGATCTGAAGAATTTCCGAAGTTCCACGTCGCCGTAACCTGTGCTCTCACTGTTTGTTAGGAGCGGCGTTGCCCGGTTCTTCGGACGAGAATTGAACTTTCTCAGAATTCTCTGGAACTATTCTCCGGGGAACCCGTCCCATTGCCCTGTTCAATCGAGGGCTCAGTACCGTCACCCGGTGGTGTGTCCCGGATTGAGTGAGCCCGGCGGGTTCTTTGGATCAGGAGCCCGGCTGCTCAGACGCGGCAGAACGTGATTGGTTCCCAGCCTGTTCTCATCTCCTCGTTGGTTCTTCAATGCCGGCCTGGCCTCAGTGCAAGCCGGTTACAGTTGCTGGTCCAACGCGTTACAGCCGGCACATTCGAGCAGCGCGGACTCGAAAGCGGGGCCTCATCAATGGGATTCGTTTATCGTTGACGGTTGCCGAAGTCCCGTGATAGCTTTGCTTTCGGCATCATTGCCAAATCCGATTTCCTTTCTTCGTGTCACCTCATTCCAACTTTCTGCGAAGTTCCGGCATCTCGCGAATTCTCCGCGAGCCGGGCAAAGCAAACCGGCACCCCGTTCAGCGTCCGTCGGTTTTTCAGCAGTGCGAGTCTCGCTTCAGGAGCGGACTGTTTCA
The DNA here is from genome assembly GCA_016124895.1 of bacterium. GTDB lineage: Bacteria > Planctomycetota > Planctomycetia > Planctomycetales > Planctomycetaceae > JAPOLP01. Next base: position 15,392 of record WGMU01000154.1, on the reverse strand, counting down.
GCATGTCGAATTCCGCTTCTGCGACTCGAACCCGCTGTGTTGCTTTGCCGCTTTGCAGGACCGTTCGATCCTCGATTCCAGTCAGGTGACCGCGAATTTCGTTCGCACCGTTCAGGGAGCGTTCCATCATGGCCGAAAACAGGGCAGTCTGGGGCATCGATATCGGGCAGGCCGGCCTCAAGGCGATCCGACTGAAGTATGCCGAGCAGGCCGGTCAGGCACTCGCCGTCGCATTCGACTATATCCCCCACCCGAAGATTCTCAGTCAGCCGGATGCCATTCCGAAGGATTTGATTCGTCAGGCCCTCGCGACATTTCTTGAACGCAATGACGTCGCGGGCGATGCGATTGCGATCAGCCTGCCGGGGCATTCAGCGCTGGCCCGCTTTATTGAGCTGCCGCCAGTCGAAAGCAGTAAAGTTGCCGACGTCGTCAAATATGAAGCACGACAGCAGATCCCGTTCGCTCTGGAAGACGTGATCTGGGACTTCCAGACGCTGGGCGGTGGCATGGAGGAAAGCGGCTTCATGCTGGGAGCGGAAGTCGGCCTGTTCGCGATGAAGAAGGAGCAGGTCTATGAGGCGATGAAGCCGTTCGATGAATCGAAGGTCGAGGTCGACCTGATCCAGATCGCTCCGCTCGGGATGTACAACTTCCTGTGCTACGACAAGCTGGGGATGCGTCTCGGTGACGATGACTTCGTCGCGCCCAGCGAGTTCACGATCATGCTCGACATGGGCACGGACAATACGACGCTGCTGGTCACCAACGGCGAGAAGATCTGGATTCGTAACGTCCCGCTTGGTGGTAACCATTTTACGCGGGCGCTCACCAAAGAGATGAAGCTGACCTTTGCGAAGGCCGAGCATCTCAAGTGCAACGCGACAAAGTCGCCCGATCCGCGCGCTGTTTTTCAGGCACTGCGGCCGATCTTCAATGACTATGTCAACGAGATTCAGCGGTCGATCGGCTACTTCTCCAGTGTGAACCGCGACGCGAAAATCGGCCGCGTGGTCGGCGTCGGCAACGGCTTCAAGCTGGCCGGCCTGCAGAAATTCCTGCAGCAGAATCTGCAGTACGAAGTGGAACGCATCGAATCGTTCGATGCTGTGATTGGCGACACGGTCCTGAACGCTCCGGTGTTTCAGGAAAACATCATGTCGTTTGTCGTGCCCTACGGTCTCGCGCTGCAGGCGCTTAAAGTCACGAAGATTCACACAACACTGCTGCCGCCGGAAATTGCTACAGCCAGGAAGATTCGCCGTAAGAAGCCCTGGGCGGTCACGACGGCTGCCGCCCTGCTCGGTGGCCTCTCAATTTCCGTCGCGGCTTACGCCAATTCGTACAACTATGTCTTTACTGCGGAATACGACAAAGCCAAGAGCACCGTCGAGGGGCATAACTCGAAAATCAACAGCGCCAAGTCTGCGTACGATGGAGTGAAGTCCGAACACGCCGGGCTCGTCGAAAAGGGCGAGTACCTGTTTGAATACAAGGGCCATCGCGAACTGTGGATCGAAGTTTTCCGTGCTGTGGACGAAGCTCTGCCGAGACCGGTCGATCTGCAGAGAGACGAAACGGACATCCGCAAGATTCCCCGCATCAATGTCCTGAGCCTGACCGCGAAACGGGAAAGCGATCTCGGCTCGTGGTTCTCCGGTCTGTCGGAAATTGCCAAACAGACTCTGACGGAAGATGAAAAGTCAAACGGCCCCAGCGGTGAAGGCTACGTCTTCACTCTGAAAGGCGAGCATTATTACGTTCCGGAAGATCCCACAAGACGGGGGATCATTTTCGTGCATGACACGTTGCTGCAGAATCTGAAATTGCCGTTCTTTAAGCAGCCGGATACTGCCGAGCCCGTGCCGATTGGTCTGCTGGGAATCTCGCATCCCGTGGTCACTGACAACCCGGTCCCGTCGAAAGTCGAGTGGTATCCCAACGGCCCGCCGACGAATCGTAGTCCGGCAGGCAGTCGTAACTTCAATCAGCCTGGGGCAGTTTCCGGGATTCCGGGTGGACCCGTTCGTCCGGGGACGCAGCCGCCGGGTGCGGCCGGAGAAGACGTTGACAACCGCCCGATTCAGATCGACCGAACGACGTTCACGCTGCAGTTCGCCTGGAAGCCGACGCTCGTCAAAGATCGAGTGATGGAGACGGAACCGACCGGTGGTCCTGCTACGGCACCGGTTGAGCAGCCAGCAAATCCAGCGGACGCGAATGCAGGAATGAATCCCGGTGTGCCCGTCGGTGCCCCGGGATCAGCCCCTGGTCAGCCGGCAGTTCCCGGCGGGCAGCCCCTGACACCGGTGGTGCCTGGTGATCAGCCGGTCCAGGGAGATCAGCCGAACCAGGGAAATCAGGCGGTTCCCAATGGGCAGCCTGTTCCCGGCACATAGAGGCATCAGCGGACTGGCGGTCGCCGATGGTGATCGTCAACAGTGACAGTCAGTTTTCAACGGATTCCTGAAACCAGTTCCTCAAGGGTGAGGGTTCGTCATGGACAAGCTTCAGCCGATAATCAAGCATCACTTCTGGATTCTGTTTCTCCTCGCACTGATCCTGCCGCCGATTGCCTGGTCGATGACGACGGGGACGCTGAATGAGCAAACGCAGACGCGAGTCGACGATCTCGACAAAACGCTGAGTGGCGTTGCATCAGGAGCCGGTGCGCCGAACGACGACTGGACGAAAGCCGCAACGCAGCTCGTCAACGTGCGCAAGGAGTCGAATCGGCGAGCCTGGAATCGTCTCTGGGATATTCAGTCAGAACTCCAGATCTGGCCGGCAACCGTTCGACCCTACATGGTGAACTGCCCGTACCGGGGAACTCCGGCGGATCTGCCGAACATCTCGCCCACAGACGCGGCTCGTGTCATGGCCACCGTTCCGAATCTGTTTCGCGGTGATTATGAGCAGGAGATTGAGCGAGTCTGGAAGATCCCGGAGCCCAAGAGCGAGGTGCAGGGACTGAAAGCGGACCCCGGCGCCCCGCAGAAAGTTCTGTTTCCATCGACGGTCATTCCACGCGTGCCCCGCGCCAAGTGGCTGGCTGCTCAGCCGACCTGGAAGGAAATGTGGAACGCGCAGGAAGACCTGTGGCTGATGTCGGAACTGCTGAAAGCCATCAGGCGAGTCAATGCCGGCACAACGTCAATCACCGATGCGAACGTGCGGCACATACGGCTGATTCAATTGTTTGGCGGCGAACGCGCTGCGGCAGGGAGTTCATCGTCAAACGCGACCGGCGGCAGTGACTCCGGGTCGTCAGTCAATCCCTATGCGAACATGATGGGGGGCCGGCCGACAGCCGGAGGGGCGGGTCCTGCGGCTGCTGATTTTCCGCTGTCTGAAGAGTACACGGTTAAAGATGCACCGGCAGGGACCGGCGCCGGATTCGGGGCAATGATGGGGAGTGCCGGTGCCGAAGGTTCCAGCGGCTCACCCACCCCCAGTGAAGCCAACGATCCGCAGGCAGACGAGAACCGATACATCAAACAGGAATGGGCCTATCGAACTCGCGGCTTCAAACTGCAGCTCTCGGTTCACCAGATGTACGTGCCCGAGTTGATGGCGGAACTGCTTAAGTCCGACTTCCCCGTTGACATTGTTCGGTTCCAGCAGTCGGCTTTGAATCCAGACCGTCCCGGCAGCAATCGAACCGGTGGATATGGAGCCGGCAGCTACGCGACAGCCGGCAGCTACCCTGGGCCGAGCGGTTATCCAGGCAGTAGCGGGTTTCCGGGGGCGTCGTTTCCGGGTTCAGGCGGCGCCTACCCTGCAGGTTCAGAAGATCCGACGACTGCAGGTACGGAAGGTAGTGGGTCATATCCAGGAACCGAGGGGGCGTTTAATCCATACAACGATGTTGCGTCGGGAGCTGGCGGCGCGGCTGCGGCCAAAAACGCGGATGACAGTGCAGTCGTCGCGGCGGCTCTCTCGGATATCGACCTGCTGGACGTTGTGATCGTCGGTGAGATTTATCTTTACAACAAACCAGAAGTTCCTGCGGAAGGTGACGGTGGAGACGCCGTCGCCGAACAGGCCGCTGGAACGGAAGCAGCGTTCGACCCAGCCAGTGCTGGGCTTCCTGCAGGACCTGCTCCAGGCGACGTCGTGACGGCAGAACCGAATGCCGGATTGGCGGCACCGAATGTGGGCGTCATTCCGGGCAGCCCGGCCACGCTGACGGGTGAAGTGACCGACCCGAATGGCAATCCACCGGCGACTCTGGAGTCGACCGTTCTGCCGGCAGAAGGTCCGGCCGGGACAACACCGGCAGCGTCTGTGCCGACCGGCCAACCGTCAACGCCTGTGAATCCTGCAGCAGCTCCAGTCCCCAGTGTTGTTCCACCTGATAATGCCGCACCTGCGGCGGGCACTCAACCGGCAGTTACTCCGGCGCCAGCGTCCGGTAACTGAGTATTGTTCTGAGTCCTGGGGCACGACAGATCCCGTTGAGTTCTTAACCATCTGCTGAATTCGATTGCCGAATCAGTCCGCTCTTTTTCAGAGCAAGGAGTGACAGTCATGAGCAAACTCAAAGGCGTGAACTGGAAGGAAATGATCCTTGGACACGGTGAGAAAGTGGTCCTGGGATGCGTTGTCCTGTTTGTTCTGACGACAGTCGTGTCCGCTCGCTGGGGCACCTATGGCAAGCAGCCGATTGAATTTGAAACGGCCGTGAAGCAGCAGGACGCTGCCTTCGCGAGTTCAGTGTTTCCACCTGAGGAGCGTGCCAGTTTCGACGCGCCTGATCCTGGTGACGAAGTCGACCGCGTCCTCAACGACGAAACTGAGGGCAGCTACGAATACTCAACAGTCTGGCTCAGCCCGATCTATAAGAAGAAAGCGAAGCTCAAGGAGCCGGCCTATGTTCCCATTGAGGATCTCGTCGCAGACGCTGGCAAGGTGCTGCTGCAGTTGACGCCGGAAGAATCGGCCGCCGCGGCGTCTCAGATGGCCGTGAGGGTTGATGATGGCGCTGCTGCGGAATCGGTTGCCTCGGCGACGCCGGCTGTCCCTGGAGTTGCCGGTCCGCGGGTTGATGGCCCGCGAGTGGCCCCCGGAGTGACTGGTCCCGCCGGGTCGTCAGGGATCGGGCCATCAGGCACAAGCGATCCCAATTACGGAAAGGCGCCTGCATACCCCGGCGGTAACCCCGGTGGATCATCGGCGGGTGCCTACCCTGGTTCTGAATACACCGGTCTCCCAGGCTCTGGTGGTTATCCCGGGGCGGGTGGGTACGGCATGGGGATGGGCAGCAATCTGGAAGCCCGTGGTGCCCGGTTTGTCGCCATTCGCGGAGTCTTTCCACATAAGGCTCTCGTGCAGAACTACAAGAAGGCTCTGAATACGGAAACAATCCAGGAAGCAGCTCAGAACATTGAGTTCTGGGACTTCGAACTCGAACGTAAAACTGCAATTCCGGGCGCCGCCGATCCATGGTCAGGCAATTGGGAACCCGTCGATGTGGAGGTTGCCGTTGAACTGCTGGCGCGAACGGACTTCGATATCGACGTTGTGTCAGACGAATATCGTGACTCCGTCTTTACGATGCCGCTGCCGTACCGTGTGACCGGTGACTGGGATACGGCTTCCGGCCCCGATGGTCAGCGGATCCTGGCCTCGCACCCGCGCATTAAGCGATTGTTGACAGAGAACGAAAAGAAGGAGCAGGAAGCTCGCGCAGCTGCGCTGATTCGGGCGGCTGAAGAAGCGAAGACAATGAAAGACGAACAGAAAGGTGGCTTTGGGCAGGTGCAGCACAATACGCGTTCGCTGCAGTCGGCGATGGGAGCCAGTTCTGAAATGCGGGACTCCTACACAGACTTTTACACCAGCATGATGGGAGCAGAATCGTCCGGCAGCAGCGAGACTCAAGGCTACGGTACGCCGCCAAACCCGTATGCGGCCCCGCCAGGAATGCCCGGAGGCCGCGGTGCGTATGGGCGGATGACAGTCGTGGCGACTCCGGATCTGCTGCTGTTCCGGTTCTTTGACTTCAGCGTCGTTCCGGGTAACGCATACGTCTATCGTGTGCGGCTGAAACTGCAGAACCCGAATTACGATCGCGACATCGCCGAACTCGATGACCCCGCATTCCGAGAGGGCCGGTTCCGGTTTACGCCATGGTCCGAGATGAGCAATCCTGCATTTGTCCAGGATGAAACCGAGATGTTTCTGGCCAAGGTGGATGACAAGCGGGGCGTGGACATGGACGTCTATCAGTGGATGACGGAAACCGGCACGTATGTGAAAGGCCCGTTCCAGAAGCTGCAACGTGGCGATCGCATTGCTGCGATTGGAGCCGAAGATTCACGTGGCAATATGGCCGGGCAGCTTGAAACCGAGGTTCTGCGGCCTGTCAACATGACATTCGCCACGGAAAAGATTGACTACGTTACCGCGAATACTCTGGTGGATTACGAGCATTTGACGCCGATCATTCCAGAGAATCATCCTGATCTGGATCTTGGCGGTCGGCGGTTGAAGCTGTCACTCGACGAAGCTCTGACGCTGAATCAGTTTGGAGAACTGGTCGTGCTGGACAGTGCTTCGCAGGCTGCACGTTATGAGGCCATCGAAGCTCGTCAGAAGCAGCAGGAAGAACTCTGGAGCCACCTCAAGAGTACCGCGGTGCCGGGAGGTCCCGGAGCACCAGGCGGAGGTGGCATCGAGGGCCTGCTTGAAGGTTATGGGTCCGGAAGTTCCAGCAGCTCTGGCAGCTACCCCGGCATGGGTGGCGGTTACCCCGGCATGGAGGGCTACGGAATTCCGGGCGAATCAGGCGGCAAAGGCCGTCGGCGTCGCAGTTCCCTCAAACGCGGTGCTCCAGGAGGCTATGGGAGTTACGGAGGATATGGCAGCGGCGGCAGCTATCCGGGGATGGAGTAACGTGGCCAACGTCAGTTGACGGCCGTCGTAAGGCAAGGGTGGTCGCGCAGATACGATCGAACTTCGGCGGCTAGAAAGAACGAACCGGCGATGCAGATCAGACCGTCAGCGGGGCAAAGGCTCAGAGCGGTCTGGACTGCGTGGTCGGTCTTTTTTCGCACATGCACCGGCTGGGCTGACAACGTTCTGGCGATGGCAGCCAGGTCAACCAGCGGAGTGGCGCGAGGACTCGTTTGATACTCGGTCAGAATGACTGTATGGAACTGAGGCAGCAGTCGACGCAGCAGCCCGGATGCGTCCTTGTCACGACTGGTGGCGAAAATCAGCAGCCGATGTTCGGCCGAAGTTGCCGACAGGGTTTGTGAGAGTGCTCCGACTGACGCCCAATTATGCGCAGCGTCCAGCAGAATTGTCGGCTCGCGACAGATGATCTGCAGGCGACAGTTCGACCGGAAGGTCTCTATGCCGTGCCGAATCGACTCGTCCGAAATCTGCCATTCTGCTTCGTTCAGCGTCAGCAGCGTTGCGCAGGCCGTTGCCGCGTTACGCAACTGATGCCGCGATCGGTTGGTCAGGCTGAGACTCAAACGCCGGTCGTTCTTCCAGAACGTCACGGGCCTGGTTCCGTCCGTGCCGTCAATGCCGAATTCGCGGTCAATCTGCAGAAGTCGGCAATGCAGTCTGTCGGCAGCGTCTTCAATGACGCGCACAGCCAGCGGCGCCGCGACGCCACTGATGACGGGAATCTCCGGTTTCAGAATGCCGGCTTTTTCGTGAGCGATCTGTTCAATGCGGCTACCAAGGATGTGAGTGTGGTCGCGGCTGATCGTCGTAATAACGGTCGCGACCGGGTGGCAGAGATTTGTTGAGTCCAGTCGTCCGCCGAGTCCGACTTCAAGTACCGCGATATCAACCCCTCGCGCTGCAAAGGCCAGCCAGGCGAGTGCCGTTGTCAGTTCGAAGAAGGTCGGATTCAGACCTCCTGCTTCTGCGTCAATCTGCATGGCCACGGAACGCAGTTGTTCGACGAGTGTGACCAGCAGAGGCTCGTCGATTGGCTCGCCGTTGATCTGCACGCGTTCTTCAAACTGGTCAATGTGAGGCGAGGTAAACAGGCCGACCTGGTAGCCGGCCTTGTTCAGACCAGCGGCAATCATTCCCGCGGTTGAGCCCTTGCCTTTGGTACCCGCGACGTGAACAACGGGCGTTTTCAGATGCGGATTCCCGATGCGCTGCAGGAGATTCCGCATCCGGTCCAGCTTGAAATCACTGGCAGACAGCGACGCAGAAATGCGTTCATAGTCAATGCGGCTGTAAAGAAACGCGATGGCGTTCTGGCGTGAGCAAATCCCGGAAGCTTTAGTCATCGGTGACGCCAGTTCGTGACGCGAAGCAGTCAGGCTGCTTTCTGACGATTGGTTGCATACGCGCTCTGTTGTGCAGTGGCGGAGCGGAACGTCGGAAGTCTGCTCCAGTAAGTGAATCAGTCAGTCTGTCAGATCGAACCGCCGTTGAAGTGAACGCTGCACTCGGGGAGTTTTGCCTTCAATGCCTTCGCTCCCAGAAGTGTGCATCCGGTTCTGCCAACGTCGACGAGTTTCAAATTGCGACAGGTCACCAGTGCCGCGAGACCGTTGTCGTCGACTTGAGTGGACTGCAGGTAGAGTTCTTCCAGGTTCTTCAGTCCCTTGAAAAGCTGGTGCATCCCAGCACTTGAAATCTGATTCGAGTTCAGGTTCAGCACGCGCAGATTCGGCATCGTGGTAAACACTTTGGCCTTCGTGTGTTCGACAACTCCGGCGGCAAACAGATGCAGGACTTCCAGCGACTTCATACCGCGAAGATTGACCAGACCCTCGACGCCAAATCGTGTCGATGATGCGTTCAACGTGACGAGATTCGCGCCTTTCAAAGCACGAAAGCCGATCCCGGTCACCTGCGTTCTGGCGACGCTCAGTTCCTTCAGCGTCTTGATTTTTCCAATCTCCTGCAGGCCGGCATCCGTCAGCGGCGTACCGTTCAGTGAGAGCACCTCGATTGGTAATGAGGAGACCGCTGCGGCGGCAGAATCTCCTGACGCAGTCTCATCGAGGTGGATGTTCTGGAGGTGAGAGAGGCCGCTCAGACTGTTTGCAATGATGGGATCAATGGGCGAACCAGTCAGGTCCAGCTCACGCAGCGAGGTTTTTTCGCCAATTGCGGAGATCAGTTCAGCACTCAGCTTTCGTCCTGCCGCGTTCAGTGCCTGCAGATTCGGAAACTCAGAGATTAACTGCAGACCGGCATCTGTCAGTGCGTCGGTGTTACCTCGCAAGTCAATCGCTGTAATTTGCGCGGCGGCTTCCGGGACATCGACGAGCTTCCGCAGGTCAGCATCTCCAATCTGGTGTGATGCGAGACGCTTAAACTCAGCAACGAGCTGTGTGGGATTCGGAAGTGCTGGAGTTTGAGGGACTGGTGTCGTCACCGGAATGACTGGTGTAGCAGACGGGGCCGCTACCGGCGCAGCCGCTTCAGGCTCGCCCGCAATCTCCGACTTCACGTCGTCGACAATGGATTCAACTTTATCACAACCAGGGGCAACGCTCAGAAGCGATGTAGCAACGGCAGCCAGCCAGTGCCGGACCCTTCGCGAGCAGAACGATTGCTGGTGTGCGTACATCAGACAGACTCCCAGATGGCAGGAACGAGAACCGGAAAAGGAAAACGGAATTGCCGGAAGCTTCGCCGGTCGAGAGCTGAGGCTTTGTCTGGCCGGGGCCGTTCAGTCGCCAGTGTCAGTATTGGATGAGCCCGCTGGTCTGCATTGTGTCCTTGGACTGTGAATGAGAGCAAGCAGCGGTTCCTTCGCAGGTACTCCTGCCTCAAATCAAGAGTGCGCAAGAAAAAACGGCAGGCAGGAAATCAATCCTGCCTGCCGTCTGATTTCAGCGTCACAGTGCGGCCGAGTTAGTTGTCGTAGTCGACTTCGACATAACCGTTCTTGACGCGAATTTCGACGCGGTACTTGCCATAGTCGAGTTTCACATAGCGGCCATTATCCCGGCAGATTTCCTTGCCGTGCGGCTTGCAGCAGGTCTGGCACGGAGCCGGAGCACAGCAGCCTGGCTTCGGAGCACAGCACGGTTTCGGACAGCACTGCTCTTTCGGAACGCAGACCGCAACGTACACACAGCTCGGCTTCTGGCAGCAGGCGCACGGATCCGGTTTCCAGCACGGATCGAGAACCTTGACGATTTTCGTCTCAGCACACGGTGCGATGTGATCCCAGTCGCGGACCTTGACGCACTCGAACAGCTTGACCGGCTCAGCCGTCTTGGCTTCGCCTTCCGTGTGGTCAAAGCTCACCACTGCCGGGCCAACAGCGGGCGTCGGGAACAGTGGACTGTACTCAGCAGCAGATGCTGCACTCGCTGCGGCAACGACAGCCACAGCACAACACAAACTCGCAAGCTTTCTCATGGGAACTCCTCCAGGCGGCCCCTGACCGAGTCATTCAAAGTCAAGGACACAACAGAAACGGAAACCTCGTATCACCGCAGAGCGTCCTGATCTCCCCGGCTACCCTGCCTTCCAAACATAACCCACGAGCCGAATCCGGTTGTCCGGACACCGGCGGCTGTTCGGAATTTCGGGATGTCTGTGACGGGTGTATCGAGTAGGAATAGTGGGTAGTCCAAATGGCAACAAGGAATCGGATTGCCCTTTTTTTCTGATTACACCCGAATCTCTGAAAGTTCGCACCTATCGAAAACTGCTTACCTGAATCAGCTTGCCAGCTTATTCAAAGCTGGCTGTCGGTCTGGCGGTATTCACACCCATGCCGGTGATGTCTGGCTGCTGCCGTTTCGGCAGCCTGGACTCGACTCCACTTTCTCGCTCGAAATCCGATCTCCTTGTACGGCAGCAAGTTGTGCGCCAGTCGCAGTCGCCACTTGCCGACTGGTACAGCTCGTGCTTTCACCGGTGTGCCAGACGTAACCACCGGCCAACTTCGACACTGGGTCGAAGCGGTTGAGGTTTTCTTTCAGGGGAGTTGAAGCCATGTCACGAGCCACATCCTTTTCACGCATCTGGAATGTTTCGCCAGCGACGCTCGATGAATTGCGGCGGGAGTTCGACAACGCCATCGGCTCAGTCAGCCGCAGTGTTCGCGACTCAGTCAGCTCGCAGCTTCCGCTGGCACTCTGGGAAGACGAAGGGCAGGTCATTCTCGAATTTGAGGTTCCGGGCATTGCTCAGAAAGATCTCGATATTGTGGTTGAATCTGGTGTGCTGACTGTGTCAGGCAAGCGCGCGGTTCCACAGCGAGTGGGCAAGCTGAAGCACAACGAGCATCGCTACGGAGAATTCGCACGCCGTGTGAGGCTCGACGAGACACTCGACCCAACGTCGGTTGCCGCTGAGCTTGCCGACGGAATCCTGACATTGACCGTCAGCCGTCGCGTCGAAGCTCAACCGGTTCGAGTTGTCGTACAGACGCGGAGCGCATCGTCAGAGCAGCTTCCAGGTGATGTTTCGCAATCCAATTCGGTGCCGACGAGTGAGCCTCACCAGGCAGAATAGCGCTGAGCAAAACCGCCGCGCCGACAGCCTTCCTGGATGGGTCGCGCTTGACGGCCGATATTCAAACGGCCTCAGTCAGAACTGCTCTGGCTGAGGCCGTTTTCGGTTTGTCATTCAGGGAACCGCCTGTCACAACTTGTCACTCAGTTTTCTGTTGTGCTGAAAGCTCTGCCGTGTGGACATGTCGCCAAAGTGCCGTGCTTTAGAAGCCCGGAATTCCAGGGAGGCAAACTCGTGACGATTCGCTGGGGAATTACTGGCTGTGGCGACGTTGTGTGGAAACGCGTAGCCGCGGCGATTCAGAACGACGAGCACAGTGAACTTGTCTCATTGTGCCGCCGCAATTTGCAGAAGCTTGAAACATTCTGCAACGCGTTCAACGTTGCTCGCAGTTCGACGGCGGCTGACGATCTGATTGCCGATCCTGATATCGACGCGCTGTATATCGCGACGCCGGTGCATCTGCATCGGCCGCAGACGATCGCTGCGGCTCAGGCCGGTAAGCATGTGCTCGTTGAAAAACCGATGGGGCTCACCACAGTCGAATGTGATGAGATGATCACAGTCTGCCGAGCCGCGGATGTTCGGCTTGGCGTCGCGTTCTATCGGCCGTTCTATCCAGTGATTCAGCGGATCACTGATCTGGTTCAGGGCGGGACAATTGGCAGCGTGCTGTCCGTTTCGGCAATTACGTCGACACCGTTCGCGATCAATCCCGGCGAGGATGGCTACTGGCGCGTGCTCCTCGAAAAGGGCGGTGGCGGGAGTCTGATGGATGTCGGCAGCCATCGACTGGAACTGTTTCTGCGAATGTTTGGTCCAATTGCCGCAGTCAAGGCGTTCTGCGGGACGGTCGCCGTTGATTACGAATCGGAAAACGTCGCGTCGCTTGTTCTGCAGTTCGAGTCGGGCATTCAAGGGACGCTGCAATGTTTCTTCGGTACTGATACGGATCAGGATGAGTTCGCCGTGCTCGGAACGAAAGGCCGGCTGACGGCGCGACCGCTGAACGAGGGATCGCTGCTCATCGAGCGGAATACCGAGCGGGTCGTCGAGATGCATCCGCCGCATCAGAATCTGAATTCACCATTGATCGCTGATTTCGTCGCTGCCATTCTGGAGCATCGTCAACCGACGGTTACTGGCGAACACGGTCGCGAAGTCAACCGCATCATGGAACTGGCCTATCAGAATGCGGCTGGAGTTTACTGATCACGGATGCTGCTGGTGACCGAACTGCTTTTCCACCGTCCCGAGTTAATGCCTTCACAGGAGACGAGATCATGTTACGTCGTCGAGTTCTGACTGTGACCGCTCTGGCTGTTGCCGTCTGCGGAGTGTTTCTGACCGTCAAGGCGCAGGAGGAAGTGGAACGGGAGCAGGACGAAGTCAGGCGCGAGCCTCGCAGCGAAGAACGTATCGAAGCGGAAGGGGAGCGTGATCGGGAAGTTGCTCAGCAACGGGAACGACGTGAAGACGAACTTCGGAAACGAAAGGCCAGGCTGCTCGAAGCACGCGAACGCGAAGGTGATCAGCGTTCCCGAGCCGAGCACCAGGCGTTTGAGCGACGCATTGAAGCGATGCGCCGCGAGGTCGCGGATTTGCGAGAGCGTGGTCACGTAGACGAAGCAGCGGAGATTGAACGCGAGATCCACCGTCAGGTCGACCAGCGCGGTCTCAGAAGCGAGATTGAGCGACGGGCTCGCGAAGTTGAAGAGCTGCGCCGAGTCGGCCGAAATGACCAGGCGGAAGCGGTTCAGGCCGAATTGAAAGAACTGCTGCGGCACATGGAAACTCGCGAACGCGAACGTCTTCACGCACGCGGTGAGGTCCCTCATGGTGAACGCGCTGAGCACGTCCACATGGCACTCGCGGCTCTGCGCCAGGCATCCGAACATCTGCACGCCGCTGGATTTCCTGATCCGGCGGAAGCAATCCGGCAGCAGGCGGAGGAGCTGGAGCGTCACGTCGGTCATGAGCTGCAGGCAGGTCCACAGCATGGTGATCGAGACCGTCCCGAACACGATCGTGAGCATCCGGAACATCACGACAACCGGGTCGAGCACCTTTCGCGGCGCGTCGACGAGCTGTCTCAGCAGATTCGTGACATTCACGCACTCCTGCGCGAACTCGCGGAACAGCGGGAACGTGACCGCGCGGAGAAGTAGCCACTCGATCGGACAATTGCCTCGCCGCCCGTCATTGGCTAAGAGGCCTCTGCGTCTGCTCTGATTTTGAAACCGCAGCCCGGAGGCCTCGGCACCATGTACGATCGCGACCAGCTTGTTCAGCTCTTCCACGAACGGGCTCTCAAGTTCGGCGACTTTACGCTCGCGTCCGGAAAGAAGTCGAAGTACTACCTCGATGGCAAGCAGATCACGCTGCATTCTGCGGGACTGCGGCAGGTCAGCGAAGGACTGCTCGATCTGCTGGCCGATGTCAAATACGACGCGATCGGCGGGATGTCGATTGGTGCCGATCCAATCATCGGTGGCGTGCTGACGGCTGCGGCGGAACGCGGTCAGGAACTGCTCGGCTTTCTGGTCCGCAAGGAACCGAAGGGGCACGGAACGAACAAGTATGTCGAAGGTCCCGTGCAGCCAGGCATGAAAGTGGTCGTGATTGACGATGTCGTGACGACTGGCGGCAGTGCGTTGCTGGCCGTCGATCGAATCGTCGAATTCGGCTGTGAAGTGGTTCAGATGGTTGGCATCGTCGACCGCATGGAAGGCGGCGCGGCGAACTTTGCGGAACGCAGTCTGCCGTTCCGCTCACTGCTGTCGATTCAGGACTTTGGCATCGCTCCGCCGGAGCCCGAGTAGTGGATTCACCGGAGAGTGAATTCATTCCCGTCAACGGGTCGAAGGTCGGGACGCAGTCAGCGTTCAGAGCGGACGAATCCCGTTCTACTTTCTCTCGCCAATTGTCGGATCAAGCGTCAGTGCCTGCTGATAGTCGGCTTGGGCTCCCTGCTTGTCGCCTCGCTCATTGCGGAGTCCGGCGCGTTTGAGATACGCCTGTGCGACTTGTAGATCGATTCGTTTGGCACTTCCGTAATCAGCAATCGCTTCGTCAAACTTCCCGAGCAGGAAGTACGCATCGCCGCGGATCGAAAATGCCAGGTGGCTGAACTCCGCGTCGCTCGATTCTGACTTTTCGATGGCTTTCGTCGCGTCGTCGACCGCTTTCTGCGGTTCACCCTGCTGCAGCCAGTACTTCGCACGGCTGATCCAGCCGGTTGAACGTTCTGGAGCGACATTGATTGCCCGCTCGAAATTCGTCAGTGCGATCTCGTGCCGTCCGCCTTCGGCCAGATGGTTTGCCCGTTCGATGTAGACATCGGGACGATTGGGATTCTGCGCGACGGCGGTATTGATCTGGCCAAGCCTGACGAGCCACTTGATGCGTTCCGCGTCCGCATCTGCCTGACTGGTCAGTCCAAGCTGCTGATACGCCGCTCTCCGATTCTGATAATGCTTGACGTTGGCTTCGTCGAGTCGGATGGCTTCGCTGAAGTCGTCCGCTGCGGCCTGAAACTTCTGAAGCTTCATATAGAGCATGCCGCGGTTGTTGAGCGCGTTGACGAAGTCCGGTTTGAGTTCGATCGTCCGGTTGAAGTCGGCGAGTGCCTTCGCGTCGACCGCGGCCTGAAACCAGGCGAAGCCTCGATTGTTAAATCCATCCGCGTAATTCGGATCGATTTCGACGGCCTTGTTGAAGTCCCCAATCGCGGCCTGATAGTCGCCGCGAGCCAGTTTGACGAGGCCGCGGTTATTCCACGCCTGCACGTACTTCGGGTCGGTCTGTACGGCGGCTGTGAAGTCAGACTCGGCTCCGTCGTACTGCTGCCGCGTCAGAAGGAACAGTCCGCGCATGTTGTGATAGCGGGTTTCGTTCGGCTGCAGTTCGACCGCTCGCGAATAATCGTT
>WGMU01000104.1 GCA_016124895.1 bacterium | reverse complement strand
GGCTCGATATAGCCCTGGTGAACGGTCGCGGTGTGGAACTCGTGTTCGATGACGATGTCTGCTGAAGCGAAGCCGGCTTCGATATCGCCTTTCTCAAAGACGAAATGCTTCGCGATGTTCGTCGGCTGGTTCGAGCTGTCGTCGGCGGGGTGCGTGCCCAGCGATTCGGTCCGCACATCGTCATGCAGGATGGGAGCCCCCGGCTCCATCGCCTTGCAGACGTCGAGCACTGCCGGCAGCACTTCATAGTCGACGTCGATCAGCTTGAGCGCTTCCTTCGCGATATGAATCGTGTCGGCAGCGACGGCCGCAATTGCGTGGCCTTTGTACAATACCTTCCCGCCAGCCAGCACGTTGCTTTTCAGATGCCGCATGTTGACGGCACCTTCCCCGAGCTGCACGATCCGGTCGCCCTGATCCGGCAGGTCTGCGCCTGTCATGACGGCTCGCACACCCGGTAGCGCCGCGGCCTTTGACGTATCGATCTTCAGAATCTTCGCATGAGCGTGCGGGCTGCGGAGCACGGCTCCATGCAGCATTCCGGTCAGCCGGACATCGGCCCCGTATTTGGCTCGGCCAGTGACCTTATCAACGCCATCGTGGCGGATCGGTCGCGTTCCAATAACCTTGTATTTCGGCTTCTCGGCAGTCGCCATGGGTGCCTCCGGAATCGGCTGAGACGAACAGGTTGAACTTCGGGTGGAAGAGTCGAGGATTTTAGTCCGAACCGCAACCGCGTCGAGCATCCCTGCCGTCTCGCTTGTCGCTGCGATCTGAGCACGGCCTGCGAGTTGACGCGACGATTGTCCTGGGAAGATGCAGAGTCAGACACGGTCGGTTGATTATCCCGGTGGTTGCAGCCAATGTCGTAGTCTGTGGTCTGTCGCCAGTGAACTCACAGAATGGATTGACCGCCCCGCTCAATCTGCTGGAGCAGCAGCCGGACGGAGAACTCCGCGTGCCAGAACACGACCGGGATCCGGTGAACGATCAGAAGGCGGAGATGTACGCTCCCGCTGAGGCCGGTACTACGCCCACGCTCGATGAGTCCAGCCCGGCGGCCGCGAATCTGAAAACCAGGCGGATCGGGCACTTTGAGATCCTGCGGACGCTGGGTCAGGGAGCATTTGGTGCCGTCTATCTCGCACGCGATCCGGTTCTCGAACGAGAGGTCGCGATCAAGGTGCCTCATGCGTCGCGGATCGCGACTCCCGAGATGCGGCAGCGGTTTCTGCGTGAGGCTCGCGCGGCGGCCGGACTGCGGCACCCGCACATCTGCCCGGTCTACGAGGTGGGCGAGGAAAACGACACACCGTACATCGTCATGGCGTTTATCAAAGGCCAGGAACTCTCGGCGGCGCTGAAGCGCCGTGGGCACCTGAGTGATCGAGTGGCTGCGGTGATGGTCCGTCGTCTGGCGCTGGCTCTGGAATTCGCTCATCAGCAGGGCATCGTTCATCGCGATCTGAAGCCGGAAAACATCATGATCGACCAGGAGCGCAAAGAACCGGTCATCATGGACTTCGGCCTGGCTCAGCGGGAATCGCAGGACGAGTCGCGCATGACGCAGGAAGGCCAGCTCATGGGCACGCCGGTGTACATGCCGCCGGAACAGGCGCGCGGCGACCTGTCGCAGATCGGCCCGGCCTCGGACGTCTACACCCTGGGAGTCATTCTGTATGAACTGCTCTGTGGACGCCGGCCGCACGAAGGCAGCATGGCGGAAGTCCTGTCGAAAGTGCTGACGGTCGATGCCGCCCCGCCGTCCACCATCCGCGACGGGATCGCTCCACAACTTGAAGCGATCTGCATGAAGGCCATCTCACGGGAGATTGGCCAGCGCTATGCGAGCATGGCGGAATTTGCGGCGGAACTGACAGAGTTTCTCAAGGCCAGCAGTGACACCTCGACGACCGCTGAGACAACGCCAGGTTCCGCCGCACCCGACGACCCGGGAGGACGATCGGCAGCAATTCCAGTCACTCCCGATGCCTCGTCGACCGTACCAACGGTACTGGTCAGTCGCCGCCGCACCTGGCGCCCGAGATTCGGACAGCGACGCATCGTCCGGCTGGCGAGCGTCGCCGTGGCTCTGATTCTGCTGGTGGCCTTCGTGAGTGCCTCGCGAAAGGACCGCGGGAACGACGTCGACTCGGACGCGTCTCTCGCGTCGGGAAGAAACTCACAGCAGTCACACCAGTTGGAAGCGATCCCAGCGGGAAACAGTGCAGCAGTCAAACTGTCGGCGGACGATTGGGTCAGCTCTCGCCTGACTCAGGGAGAGCGCGTCGCAGACACGTCCGCCTGGCTGACGAACGATGATGTCATCCGGTGCGATTCGAGTCTCGACAGCCTGCTTCTCTCGCCGTTGCCCTATGCCAACTTCGAGTGGAACTTGGAGATTCAGGTTCCTGATGAGAAACTGCTGTTCGTTGGAGTGCGAACGGACATCGACAGCCGACAGTTTGTTGTCATCCCGGTGCTGACGCGCGGTACCAGAGACATGCTGGATGCTGTGATGCGACCTCAGTGGGAAAAGGACCGGACCCTGTCGCTGATGGAAGCCAGCGCTGAGGCAACTCGCCCGGCGCCCGCCTGGAATACGCTGCGGATCCGGTGCGTCGCTGATCGCGTCACGGCAACGCTCAATTCCGTCCCGCTCGATGCCCAGATCGCCACTGCTCCGATCTTTCGGAAGCCGCCGAAGTTCGGCCAGATTGGATTTCTCAGCCAGGGTGGACTGGCCAGAGACGTCCTGGTCCGCAATATGACGATCTCGATTCTGGATTAACGTTCCAGCGAGGGCGGCATGTGCGCGGCGCGGCAGATACATTGGTTGCTGCCCCGCGGCAAATCGTCAGCCACGGGTTCAGCTTCTTTCTCCAATCGTGGCCCACATATGGACACACTCGTCATTCTCGGGGCGAGTAATGTGACGCTGAGCCTGCCTGTGATCTGGGCTGGGTTACAGGCGTCCGAATCGTCTCCCCGGCGACTGCTGGTTGCCGCCGGGCACGGACGGTCGTTCGCTCTGCCGAATACCGTTCTGGGGCGAACGCTGCCGAGTATCCTCGAATGCGAACTCTGGGAGACGCTCGCTGTGCGGACGGAGTCAGATGCCGCTGTGCCGACAATCTCGACGTCAGGATCCGTTTCTACTGAGGCCGCGAGACCACAGGCACTGATCACGGACGTCGGTAACGACATTCTTTACGGAGCCTCAGTCACGCAGATTGAACACTGGCTGCGCGAATGCGTTGTGCGGTTGCTGAATCTCGGCATTCGGCCGAGACTGACAGGACTGCCGCTGGACTCGCTGCGCACGTTGTCGCGGCGGCGGTTTCTGTTCTTCCGCTCGCTGCTGTTTCCGTCGTCAACGCTGACATTCGAGTCGGCGATTGAACAGGCGGGTCAGCTCGACGCAGCGCTGAACGAGCTGGCCGCCGAGTTCGACCTTGATGTCGCGGCGCCGCGGCCGCACTGGTACGGACTTGATCCGATTCACATTCGACGCCGCGCCCGGCCCGAGGCCTGGCGGCAGTACCTTGCACCACTGCTGACGGACTTTGTGCCGCGAGGCGCGGGGCCGTTCACGCTGCAGAAACTCTGGACGCAGAAGGCCGCCGTTCGGTGGCGCGGGGCTCGCGAGTTCGTTACACCTCAGCCCTGCCTGACCACAGGCTCCACCGAACTCTGGCTGTTTTGAGCAAATCGTGAGTGCATCGTCCGGAAATGAGCCCAGCACTGCCGCGGAACGGGTCTGCGAACCCGAAACTCCGTTGCGTGTTGCTATTGTTGGTAACGGGCGTTCTGCGAGATTTTACTCCGAGTGTCTGCGCCTCGATGTTCGGTTTGACGTCGTCCCGCTTTCGGCAGATGAACTGGCGGACGCCGACCTGAGCCTGTTCGCAGCGGTGTTCGTTCTCAACTGCCCGGCCGAACGAACGCTGGTCATTGAGAATTGCCTGTCGCGTGGCGGGGCCGTCGTCTCAGAGTCGCCCGTCTGTCTGCCGCCGTTCAAGCGTGAGCAGTTGGGAGCACTGGTCGCAACGAGCTCGACGTCACCCCGGCTGTTTGTTCTGCGACGCGGTGTTGACGATCCGGATTTTCGTCGTGTCCGGCAGGTTGTCGCGGACGGAGAAGCCGGCGTTGCGAGAGGTCTCGACTACCAGTTGCAGCAGATGGGCGCATTTTTTCTGCCAGAAGATCCTGATGCGCCGAGTCTGTCCGATTCGCCACCGCCGGTCGAACTGGAACACGGAGTCCTGACGGCATTCGGTCCTGATCTTCTGGCACAGACGCTGGTGTTGATTTCACAACCGGTCGTGCGACTGTTCGCGAAGTTGTCGCAGGTGCGTCCGGAGTTCGGTCCCGTCAACGGGCCGCCGGGGATCTCACGTGTTGCTTCGTGTCCCGCTGACGTCGACACGGGCTTTCGCGTGTGGCTCGAATTTGAGGGTGGAAAAACGGCACAGTTGTGCGTCGATCTCGCGGCGCACGCAGACGTCACGACCGGCTGGACACTGCAGACAACGCGTGGTGGCTATCGCCAGTCGAAACAGGTCCTGACGGAGCCAGATGGTGAGATTTACGACGTGCCTGTTGAGTTTGAATCGTCCAGTCTGCTCGACGCCGTTACCGTGTTCCTCGGCGCGAAGTCCTCGAAACACGGAGTGTCGGCAACGGGCGGTGTTCCAGATTCGCTGTTTTCGCTGCAAACGGAACTCCGGGTGCTGAGTCTGCTGGATGTAATCCGTGAATCGGACAGGACGCAGCAGGCGGTGACCTGTCTGATCTGATGGGCCCGTCCGGCAACCAGAGATGGAGAGTATGATCATGCCGAACGCACCGCAGGCATTTGCCACCGAACTGCAGCTTCCGGGAGCGACGTATGACCGGCCGAGTGGTCAGCGTTCGCAGAGCCGCTCGGTCGTGCTCGCGTCGCACGGGATTGTCGCAACGAGTCACCCGCTAGCCGCGCAGGTCGGGCTCGATGTTCTGCGGCGCGGGGGCAACGCGTTTGACGCGGCCATTGCCACGAATGCGATGATGGGACTGGTCGAACCGATGAGCTGTGGGATCGGCGGCGATCTGTTCGCCATCTGCTGGGACGCGAAGTCGCGGAAGCTGTCCGGCCTGAACGCCAGCGGCCGGTCGCCGTATGCACTGAACCGTGACGTATTTGCCCGGCAGGGGCTCCGTCAGATTCCAACGTACGGTCCGTTGTCCTGGTCTGTACCTGGTTGCGTCGACGGCTGGGCTCAACTGAGCGGCCGCTTCGGCGCGCAACCGCTTGGCGATCTGCTGGCGCCGTCGATTGAGTATGCCGAAGGCGGGTTTCCCGTCACGGAAATCATTGCCGGATACTGGGCAGGGGCCGAGGATCGGCTGGCTGAATGGGAAGATTCGGCGACGACGTACCTGCCCGGCGGCCGCGCTCCACGTTGGGGCGAAATGTTTCGCAATCCGCATCTGGCGGCGAGTTACCGCGAAATCGCGGAGCACGGGCGCGACGCGTTTTACCGCGGACCGATCGCCGAGGAGATTGTCGCGTTCAGCCAGCGCAACGGCGGGTACTTCAGTCGGCGCGACTTCGAGCAGCATTCGTCCGAGTGGGTCGATCCCGTCTCGACAGACTATCGTGGTCATACTGTCTGGGAACTGCCGCCGAACGGGCAGGGCATCGCCGTTCTGCAGATGCTCAATATCCTGGAGCAGTTCGACGTGGCGTCGTCTGGCCACAATTCCGCCGAACTGCTGCATCTGCTCATTGAGGCAAAGAAGCTCGCCTTCGCCGATCGAGCCACGTTTTACGCGGATCCGGCCTTCGAGAAACTGCCGGTCGCGGAACTGATCTCGAAGGAGTACGCGCAGCAGCAGCGACGCCGGATTTCACTCGACCGCGCGGCGACCGACGTTCCGCCTGGTGATCCGAAGCTCTCGCACGGCGACACGATCTATCTGACGGTCGTCGACAGGGACCGCAACTGCTGCTCACTGATTCAGAGCGTTTATTACGGCTTCGGCTCGCAGGTTGTTCCGGGCAATACCGGCTTCGCGCTGCAAAATCGCGGCAACCTGTTCGCCCTCGACGATACGCACCTCAATCGGCTGGCACCGCACAAACGACCGTTCCACACGATTATCCCAGGCTTCGTGACACGCGATGGTCTGCCGTACTTCTGTTTTGGAGTCATGGGTGGCGACATGCAGCCGCAGGGGCAGGTACAGGTGCTGCTCAATCTGATCAACTTCGGCATGAACGTGCAGGCCGCCGGTGATGCCTCGCGCGTTTGCCACTTCGGATCGCAGACACCGACTGGCCTGCCAATGGCTGCAGGCGGCGGTTCCGTTGGTATCGAATCCGGCATTTCCGCCGAAGCTGCTCAGGGACTGCTGCAGCGCGGCCATCAGCTCGTCCGCTCGCCGGGGTCATTTGGCGGCTATCAGGGCATCCTGATCGACTGGGACAACGGTGTCCTGCACGGAGCGACTGAACCGCGCAAGGACGGCGCGGCTGTTGGGTATTGACAGACGGTGTGAGCAGTCCCTTTGTTTAACGCCAAGCCGCAGGCGCCTGCTTGGTACTGTCCTAAGACTGTGTTGCTGGGCTGATCTGCGTTGCATACGACAATGGAGAGACTATCCGTCGACGTACATTTTGAATGTTGCGACTGCACCGCCCATCAGAACAAGTCCCCAGCCGAGGTATGCCCATTCTAACGATTGGCTGTTTCCGGCGAACTGGCTGATCAATGAGCCTCCGATGAGCCCTCCAAAGCTACAAACGCCAACCGTAACGCGCATGCTGTAGCGGGCTCGGATCAGGCTGGCGCGTTCGGATTCGGTTGCCAGTTGGGAGACACGCAATTTCCTTACTTCGTTCCGCAGCTCGTTGCGGTCCGCGACGAGGATTTCCTTTGTTGCCTTTAACGCTGCGTTTCCTTCTTTGAGATGACTGATAAATCCATCAGTCATGAACTGCTCACGCTCGCCCGCAGTCATCTTTTTAGGGGCGGCGGCTGTAGCCTTTTCTTCGGCTTCAACCTTATCGTCACGGGAGTCATCCGGATCGCCCTCTGCAACGATAGCGTCGAAAACGTCACTCACGCGCTGGCCGCCTCGGCTTTTGCCATTTCAGCGAAGTAATCTCGGATCAGGTGGTTGGGGATTACTGCACGATCAGGCAATCGGCAGTTGTACTTTTGGTAAATCTGATCCCACGGCGAACCTGTTTTGTGAGTCATCTTTGACAATTTGATTGCTGAAAAACTGCCGTACTCCTTCCAGACCTTCAGTGTCAGAGCCTTTGCGTCATCAACTTCATCGGGGTCGTCGTGCTCGTCGATCGAGGGTGTTGTGCTTTCCCAGTCGAAGTCGTCTGTGAGACGCATGTCGGTAGCGCGTTCGGTGATCGGATTCATGCCAAAGTCAGCAAATTCGCGAAACAGCGATCGAATGACTGGCCCGAACTTCCACGCCTCAATGTCTTCATCGATCAATTCACGATTACGAATCCCCAACATCCACCCATGACTGTAGTACACGAGTTTCTGCAGTTTCATCGGTGTCAGTTTCTCCCCGTCTGCCTCGGCGAGGTCGAAAAACCGGTTGGCTATGGCTTTTGGCGGAAACGACATGCGGTAGCTCCTTGCGAGAGGATACGTCCATGTTATCGAACGCGAGAACCCCTTCTCTCCGATCGAAAGAATGTATCTGAGCGTCGCAGCGAAATTCCCAGAACTGGGAAACCATCTCAGCAAGCAGCTTTCGTCGTCAGTTCCTTCATGCACCAGACGTGATCGGCGGGCGCGTCGCAGTCCGGCAGGCAGTAGCGGACTCGCGTCAGGCTCTTCCCGCACGGAATGCGCCGCAGCTCACCGGCCTTGTAGCCGGAATAGAACGGCCCGCACGCTCTCGCGTTTGTACCGCTTCCGCGTCGTCGAGTGGACGAGTTCGAGCACGGTATCGATACCGACGACCTGATCGGGCGGGATCACTGACAGGATTCGCTGTGCGAGGTTCATGGCCGGACGTTACGGTCCCGGGTCGCAGAATCAACGCGCGAAGGCTGCTTTTCTGCAGCAACACACTCTTAGGACAGTACCGCCTGCTTCCTGAACCGTTCCACGCCGCTTGGTGGCCGGCGCCGGTGGCTGGACGTTAAACAAACTTCGTCAGAAGAACCCGTTGCAGGAAACATACCAGCGCGTTTTCAGCGGACGAACAGAAACTCGTTTGACGAAATCAGCACGTGACAGAGTGCCTTCCAGTCGGCGAGTTGTTCCTTGTCATCCGTGCTGGAACGATCCCCGACAAACGCGAGCAGCCGCTGCTGTTCAACAGTGCGCGGTTTGTGGCCGAGGATGCGCTGATACAGCCAGTCAAGCCGCTCGGCATCGGTGGCCTCCGTCTGCGACAGCGCCTGCTGTGCCAGTCGGTCTGCGGCATCGAGAACCAGATCGCTGTTGAGCATGAACAGCGCCTGCGGGGCGACCGTCGACGAGTTGCGGTTGCCACTCACCGCGCTGGCTTCCGAGTAGTCGAAGAGCTGAAACACGTCATAAAGATTGTTGCGGATGACCGGCAGGTAGACTGAGCGACGGCTGGTGTCGTATTTCGTCGGGTCAACCGACAGATGATTGAACACCCATTCACGATTGTCGACCGCCATCATTGAGCCGCCCATGCGATGATCGAGTTGTCCCGACACGGCCAGAAGACTGTCACGGATTGCCTCGGCTTCAAGACGCCGAACGGGGAAATGCCACAGCAGCCGGTTCTCTGGGTCAGACGTCGCTGCTGCGGCCACTTCGGAGGAATGGCTCGCCTGCTGATAAACCGCAGACCGCAGAATCAATCGCTGAATGTGCTGAATCGACCAGCCGCTGTCCATGAACTCGGCGGCCAGCCAGTCGAGCAGTTCCGGATGGCTTGGCTTTTCGCCCAGGACACCGAAGTTATCCGTGCTCGCCACGAGGCCTGTGCCGAAATGCCAGCGCCAGATCCGGTTGACCATGACGCGGGCGGTCAGCGGGTTGTCGCGGCTCGTCAGCCAGCGGGCGAGTTCCAGTCGGCCGCTGTTCTTTGGCGAGAACTCGCGGAGTTCGTCTGGTTGAAACACCTGCGGAACGCGTCGCGGCACGATGTCACCGAGCGTCAGGTGGCTGCCGCGCAGATGCACGGCGACATTCTGCACCTCGGCTTCTTTCGCCCCCATTGCCGTTGGAAGCAGTGCTGCGTTTTCCTTTTCCAGTTCCTTCAGGCGTTCGCGTTCCTGCTTCAGTTGCGCCTGAGTTTCCTGTGAGAACTTCTTTTCCAGTTCCGCATCTTTGGGCGGCTCGGCACAGTCCGGCAGATCTGCGAGTATCGTTTCACGGGCCTCGGCGACGAGTGATTCAATCCGCTTCTTCTGCTCGGCGACCACTGCGTCGTGTTGAGCCTTGTGGTCGACGTCGGTTGGCATGGGGACTTCGTTCTCGTACCAGCGAGCGACCTTGTTGAAGTTCTCCATCACGCGCGTGCTCTTGAACACGCCGGCCAGCGCGTAGTAATCGGTCTGAGCGAGCGGGTCGAACTTGTGATCGTGGCAGCGGCTGCAGCCGAGTGTCAGACCGAGAACTCCCTTGCCGAGCGTGTCGATCTGCTCGTCGATAATGTCCATTTCCATTTTCGTCGCGTCAGGCTCGGCGAGCACCTTTGGGCCGAGTGCCAGGTAACCCGTCGCGATGAGCCACTGATTGCGAATGGCCGCGGCGTTCGGCTCAGACTCGTCGACCGGCAGCAGATCGCCGGCAATCTGCTCGGTCAAAAACTGGTCGTACGGCATTCCGGAATTGAACGCGGCGATCACGTAATCGCGATACCGCCAGGCGTTGCCGTGCGCGACGTTTTCGTCGAGCCCGTTGGAGTCGGCATAGCGCGCGACGTCGAGCCAGAAACGCCCCCACCGCTGACCGTAATCCGGCGAGAGCAGCAAGCGGTCGACGAGTCGGTCGACCGCGTCCGGTGAGTCATCGGCAACGAAGGTAGTGACGTCTTCCGGAGTCGGCGGCAACCCCGTCAGATCGAACGTGAGACGCCGAATCAGCGTCGTCCGGTCGGCTGGACCGGCGAGATGCAGTTTTTTGTCGGACAGCTTCGCGAGGATGAACCGGTCAATGTCCGTTTCCGGGCCGAGGGCCGTGGGCCGTGGACCGTGGACCACAGCAGCGATATCCGTCTGAGTGTCGGCGTCTGAGGCCACCGTTGTCGCAGGCTGAGCCGGTACGTCAGGGCGGACGACCGGTCGAAATGACCAGAACCTCCGAGCGGCCTCGAAGTCGATCTGAGCGGACCGGCGCGGCTGGATCGACTGCGGAGCGTTGACACGATCCGGATGCGGCGCTCCGATCTCAATCCAGCGTTTCAGATCGGCGACTTCCTGCTTCGAGAGACGCCCGTCCGGCGGCATCCGCAGATCGTTGTCCTGATAATTGACGGCGACAATCAGCAGGCTGCTGTCGGGCTTGCCGGGAACGATCAGCGAACCGGCCTTGCCACCCTGAACGATGCCGGCCCACGAATCCATTCGCAGGCCACTCTCCTGCTCATCCGGCCCATGACAGTCGCCGCATTTCGCGACCAGCAGCGGCCGGATCTTTGACTCGAAAAAGTTGAGGTCGTCGTCGGAGAATTCAGTTCTTTTAACCGGCCCCTCGGCCAGCGTAATCGAGTCACTGATCGAGAACGCAATTCCTGCACAGAAGGTAAGAATTAAGGTGATTGATAGTTGGGTTCTCATCTTCATCTGATTTCGTGCCTAATCCAACGTTCGTCAGGTTCGCTAAAGAAGTCGTCAACGATTTCTTCAAAGTGACTACGCTGCTCCCGCTTGT
Organism: bacterium; assembly: GCA_016124895.1. Taxonomy (GTDB): domain Bacteria; phylum Planctomycetota; class Planctomycetia; order Planctomycetales; family Planctomycetaceae; genus JAPOLP01. The sequence continues at coordinate 20,938 of WGMU01000104.1, read as the reverse complement.
AGAGCAAGCGGTTTGAAAGAAGAAAGCCGCGACTTCCTCTCTCGTGATGTCCTGCAATGACAAAGATTGCGAACTCAATCTCTAACTCGTAGTCGTCGAACCAGTTGTTGACGAGTTGAAACTGGCCGTCTTCTTTAGCCGTTAGCGCTTTAACGAACTTCTTGCTGAGATCCCTAATGGATTTCGCTCGATTCGCCGGAAGAATGTGGAACCAGTTTCCTGCAAGCTGTTCACGTACGAGCTTTTCGAGATCTTTTCGGATGTTGCGTGGCGTTGGCTGACCTTCCTTGAATTCGACGTTCGCAACTCGCTTCATGTCTTTTGTGACATCGAACAATGCCGCATCTGTTCGTGCGCAAGAGCCATCCCGTTTTCCGTTTTGTCGATATTTCTCAAGTGTTGGCACTTCAACGCCGTAGCAATACGGGGCGGGAACAGTCTCGCACCACAAGATACGAACTTCCTGCTCACTGATCCGAGATTTCTGTGGCGAGTAACTACGTTTCGGAAAAACCAATCGTGGCGCGTCGGCTGCTGGCTTATTCGGGATGGAGGAAACCGTGCAGAGTGCCTCTGCACATCCCACGTTGATCAAGGCAAGATCATCAAAAACTGTCATCACACACGTCTCACGATTCCTTCTCGGATTACCTCCCCTTGCGGAAGCAGTACACGTTGGAACTTGTTCGCAGAATCAGCGCATTCCCCGCGACTGCTGGCGACGCATTGAAGCTGCCGTCGAGTTTGCTTTCGGCGACCACTTCAAATTCACGCGACGCTTTGATGACGGGAATCTCGCCTTCCTGCGAAAAGAAGTAGATGTTTCCGTTCGCGTACAGCGGCGAGGCCCAATAGCGGCCGGAAATTCGTTTCGTCCAGATGTTCTCACCAGTCACTGCGTCCAAGCACGAGCAGACGCCTTCGTCGTTCATCATGAAGTAATTCTGCCCGACCAGAATCTGCGACGGGCGTTTGGGCGTCTTCTGACCCGTCCGCCAGGCGACGTGAGTCTTTGAAATATCTCCACTGCCATTGGGACGAATGGCGACCAGAGCGTCGGGGCCATCGCCAGCGTTGATATAGACGAGCCCGTTGCCATACAGCGGTCGGGCTGCCGCGTTCATGCCACCATGATAGAGTGTCCAGACCACGTCACCGGTTTTGGGATCGTACGCAATCGTTGCCGACGCAGACGGGCTGACGAGCAGATCGCGACCAGAGACGGTGATGATCTGCGGCGTGCTGTAGGCTTTCTTGGCATCTCCGTTATCGGTGCCATATTGGATATCACGGTCTTTCTGCCAGACCGTCTTGCCCGTGTGCTTATCGAGCGCGATCACGAACTGTTTGTCGTAGCCATCGAAGCTCAGAATCAGCAGGTCACCGTAGACCACCGGCGAAGAGCCCGGGCCACGCCAGTGGTTGCATTGGATATCGCGCCGTTCCCAGATCTTCTGTGTGGTTTCAGTGTTCAGGCACGCCGTCCCGTAAGCTCCGAAATGCACATAGAGGCGTTCCGCTTCGATGTACGGAGTCGGCGATGCGTAGCTGTTCGTCGAATGCGTAAACTGCAGCTTGTAGACGTCGAAGACGTTGACGTCGTGCAGCTTGCGACCGGTCTTCAGATCGAGACACACGGCGGACAGACGGATCGGATCCTTCCGCGGCGGGACGTCTTCCGTGAATGCCTGCAGCGCCGTAACGCCCTCCGGATTCTCGATCTCCGGCGCATTGGTCATCCAGATCTGATCGCCCCAGACAACAGGAGACGACCAGGCTCGACCAGGCACCGGCGTCTTCCACACCAGATCTTTCGAGTCTTCCGCAAACTCGACCGGCAGGTTCTTTGCCGAACTCATCCCGTCACCGTTCGGCCCGCGAAACTGATTCCAGTACCCGTCTTCGGCGCGCACCGAACCAGTCAACAGCAGCGTTAACGCCAGGGCAGTCAGTCTCTGCATGAGTTGTCCCGTTATTCCCGGTGATACGATTTCAAAAGCAGCAACAGCTCGAATCTGTCTCATCGACAATCTATCGAGCGGGCAGAAGCGCCGCAAAGTCGACTCTGTGATATCAGGCATGTGCCCTGTCAGAATCCTGGGTCGCGATCTGTCGCAGTTCAGGTTCAAGTTTCGAGAGACCTGCGGCAACACTGACAATCGGCTCATAACCGAAGTCGCGTCGCGCCTTGTCGATGCGGTACGTGTGTGATGACGCGAGCTGACTCGCCAGAAACCGCGTCATCGGCGGCTCACTGGAGATTCGCAACAGCGAGTACAGGCCCTCGCAGACGGCACCGATCCGGTACGCGGCCTTCGCAGAGATCCGTTTCGTCACCGGCGGCAATCCAGCGCGTCCGAGCAGCGTGTTGATCCACTCGCCGCAGTTAACGGGTTCGCGTTCGTTGACGAAGTAAGCCTGCCCGGCCACGGGCGATCCTGGTTCGAGAGCTTTTACCGCCTGCAGATGCGCGGCTGCAACGTTTTCGACATACGCCATCGAAATCAGATTCGAGCCATCACCGACCAGCCGCAGCCGGCCGCTCTTCGCTCGGCGGATCAGTCGCGGAACAAGTTGCGTATCGCGAGGCCCCCAGATCAGATGAGGACGCAGCGCGCACGTCGCGAGTTGATCGTCGTTTGCTGCAAGCACGGCCTGCTCGGCCAGAGCCTTCGTGTGCGGATAGTGCGACAGCCAGGAGGTCGGATACGGCAGCGACTCGTCCGCGTCGACGTGGTTGCGGCCGTCGAAGACGACACTCGGCGAGCTGGTGAAGACGAGTTTTCTGACACCGTGTTTCCGACAACCCGCGATCACGTTCTGAGTGCCGACGGTGTTGACTCCGTGAAACATCTTCCAGGCACCCCAGATGCCCGGCACCGCAGCAATGTGAAAGACGGCATCAATGCCCTCGCAAGCCGAGGCTACAAACGCCGCGTCCTGCAGATCGCCGCGTGCAGATTCGACACCGAGTTCTTCCAGCGCCGGATACCGACCGCGGCACAGCACGCGAACGTTTGCTCCGTCGCGGAGCAGTTGCTCGACGACGTACTGCCCGAGAAACCCGCCGCCGCCGGTCACCAGAGCGTTCATGCCGACTCCAGAACGTTCAGCTCACGCAGCATCGCGAGCGTTTCTTCGAGCGGCAGGCCGACCACGTTGCTGTAACTGCCTTCGAGCTTCGTCACGAACACGCTGCCCGCTCCCTGAATCGCGTAGCCGCCCGCCTTGCCGATCGGCTCGCCGGTTGCGAGATACCAGTCGAGCCATTTATCGACGTCGCTCCGTACGGTGACGCGTGTCAAAGAGACTCGGCGGCAGACCGTCTGGGGAAGCGTCTTTCGATTGCAGCGAGCGACGGCAACGCCACTCATCACAACGTGCGTTCGCCCACCGAGGTATCGTCGAAACCAGTCGGCGACAACCTCACGCCACTGCTCACTTTCCGGCGGCTGACCAAGCGACAATGGCCGACCAGCCTCGTCTTCAACGATGACCGTCGTGTCGGCACAGATCACCGCAAACTCGTCCGGAAGTGCATCGACAGGACAGCGGTTCGAGCGAAGCAACTGCGACACCACGTCGTTCAGTTTGTCGTCGACGATGTGCGCAATCCGTGCCTCGAAGTCAGCGAGCGTCGTCAGTCCGTCAAAGCCGGGCTCGTCCGCATTTTCCGGCGGGCAGACAATCAGACGCTCGTCTGGAAAGACAGCTTGCAGCAGTTCGAGCCGCCGCGGCGACCGCGATCCAACAACAACGGGAATCACAATCTCTACCCGTGTTCCATCTGGCAGTGAAGCAGGTTCGCGGAGAACGTTCAGTCGGCGCTCGTCGCGTGCTCTGGTCGAGCACTGGGAGCTTGAGGCATTCCCGCTCCGCCGTGAAGCGTTCCCGCCTCGTGATCAGTCAGACCGCGCAAAATTGCGGCCCGTCTCCACCGCTGGTGCCGTTCCCTGATCGATCGAATTGGTGGTGCCAGATCGAAGCGAGGACGGAGGCGTTGAGGCACTTGAGTGAGTGACCTCGACACCAGCGGCAGGACGGGCCAGCAAAGGTGGCCGATGAGAATTCGGAGTCACGACGTTCCGCGTCGGAACCACTCTGCACGTTTCGGCTGAGTCAAAAGAAAAGCCTTCCGTGGCTCAGGGTTCCCCCCTGGCTGACCGCTGACAATCAATCGTCCTGCTTAGCATCCCTGCTAGACGACCAGCTCCTTGAACAGACTTCCGAATTCCGGCATGTCCTGAGTGAGGGCTTCGAGCCACGTGGCGGGATTCCACAGTTCGACACAGATCACGGCTCCAATCAGCATGATCTCGCCGCCAGCCGGTACGCCGAGGAATTCGCGAAAGCCTTCAGGAATCAGCAGCCGCGAGCGGTTCGCCAGTTGAACCGTCTTTGACCGCGTGCTGAGCAGTCGTCCGAGCCGCTGAACTTCGCCCCAGCGCTGATCCATCGCGCCGGCTTCGATCTTCGAGCGGATGACGTCGACTCCGCGTTCCTGTCGGGCCTGCCATTCCGCCGCGCTCCACAGACTCAGACAGCCAAACCGTTCCTTCGTCACGATCGTGCTGCCGCTTTCGTCCGTCACCGCCTGTGCCATCTCGGGCGGAAGCGAAACGCGGAAACGATCGTCGATCGTCCGTTTCAGTTCGCCCTGAATGAAGGTGGTGGGAGCTGGCATGAATTCGCCCGTGAATGGCCTTTCGCTGAAAAGCGGCCGGCCATCGTATTGGGCTCAAAACCCACATTCAACCTGCTTGTGAAAGATCAGTTGGGCGTGTGCCCCACGGGGCGGCAATCTATCGGGCGGATCCGGCAAGTCAAGCTGTTCCTGCTGACTTTTCGGAATTTGTCGGCAGAGCGGGCAAGGCAGGCCGCGTTCAAGGCGACGACTGAGCGGCTTTCACGAGCAGGTCGATGCAGCGGAGTTGGGCAGAGATCCCACATTGGGCACAGGCTGGAGTCTCTGGTTGCTGACGTCGAGTTTCGTCGAACGAGTTGGGAAATCACCAGGATCAGCATTGACCAACGCTCTCCACAGACCACGGCAGCCCACTGCCGATCCTCCACCGGCTGCTGCCGGCTTCCCCATGATCCACTTCGATGCGCATCCGTTGGCGGCGGCCTCGCGTTCCACGGCTTCCCGTTCTGGTCCCTCTGACCACGACGTGTTAGCCTCTGACCTGTCAACGACTGACTGCTGTCTCAACTTCAGGAGCCATTGAAATGGGTTTGTTCGACAAGCTGCGTGGCGAACTTGTTGACATTATTGAGTGGGTCGACGACTCGCAGCACACGCTGGTCTGGCGGTTCCCCCGTTATCACAACCAGATCAAGAACGGCGCGCAACTGATCGTCCGGCCGGGGCAGATGGCGATCTTCGTCCATCGCGGCGAACTGGCGGACGTCTTCGAACCTGGTCATTACGAGTTGCGGACCGACAACCTGCCGATCCTCAGCACGCTGGCCGGCTGGGCGCATGGCTTCGACAGCCCGTTCAAATCCGAGGTCTACTTTGTCCGCACGACGCAGATCACAGACCTCAAGTGGGGCACGCCGAATCCGATCATGCTCCGCGATGCGGACTTCGGTCCGATCCGACTGCGGGCTTTCGGGACTTACTCGCTGAAAGCGATTGATCCGCGGATTCTGCTGAAGGAGCTGGTTGGTACGGACAGCGAATTCGATGCCGATGAAATCACCGAACTGCTGCGTTCGATCATCAACTCGTCGTTCGCAGACATGCTGGGCGAGCAGAAGGTCGCGGCCCTCGATCTGGCCGCCCGCTACCGCGAGATGGGCGACGGTCTGAAAGTGGTCGTCAATGAGCGGATCGACGACGAGTACGGGCTCGAAGTCACGCAAATGATGATCGTCAACGTGTCGCTGCCCGAAGCCGTCGAAAAGGCACTCGACACGCGCACGAGCATGGGCGTCATCGGCGACATGAATAAGTTCCAGGCCTATCAGATGGGCAACGCGCTGCAGGCCGCGGCAGAGAATCCGTCGGGAGGTGGCGCCACTGAGGGCATGGGGCTCGGTATGGGCTTCGCGATGGCAAACCGCTTCATGAACGTCGGCGGAGCCGCTCAACCAAATGTTGCTCCTGCTGGAGTCGTGCCTGTTGGCGGCTCCGCCCCGCCGCCTCCACAGCAGGTCTTTCACATCGCCGTCAACGGCCAGTCACAAGGCCCCTTCAACCTGCAGCAGGTCGCGCAGGGAGTCAGCTCCGGCCAGGTGACGGCAGCCACACTCGTCTGGACGCCGGGCCTCGACGGTTGGAAGGCGGCTGGTGAATTACCGCAGCTCGCCGCCGCTTTCGCCCAGTCACCGCCTCCGCCCCCACCGCCAGTTGGTTAAACCTGAGTCAGTACGCCGATGACGCCGCGGCAGAAGTCGGGCAGGTCGTCTGGTTTGCGGCTCGATACGAAATGCCGATCGACGACGACCGGGGCGTCTTCCCAGATCGCTCCGGCGTTGATCAGGTCGTCTTTGATTCCGGGCGAACCGGTCACGCGCACGTCGCGGTAAACCTTCGCTGAGATCGGCATCCAGCCGCCGTGACAGATCGCGGCAACGAGCTTACCGGCTTCCGAGAACTCGCGGATCAGTTCCAGCACTTTTGGGTCGCGCCGCAGTTTGTCCGGCATGAAGCCGCCGGGGCAGAGGACGCCGTCGAAGTCAGTCGAGTTCATCTCGCTGATTGCCGCGTCGGACACGCAGGGATATCCGTTCTTGCCAGCGTAAGTCTGGCCTGCTTCGGGACCAGCAACGACGACTTCGGCACCGGCTTCAATCAGTCGCAGCTTCGGGTACCAGAGTTCCAGATCCTCGTAGATATCGCCAGTGAAGATGAGGATTCGTTTTCCAGTCAGCGGTCGATCGGACATCAACGATTCCTTTCAGAGAATCTGAGTAAGACAACGACAGGAAAGCAGTATGAGTGCGATCGATGGTTGCCACTGCCGGCTTGCCCGGCAGTGAAGTCGGTTAAAACACGCATTACCGGGCAAGCCGGCAGTGGCACCCCGAGAGTCAACCAGTCATTTCAAATCAACGGCGCCTTCGCGCTGCGCAAACGCCAGCTCGGTCGACACCATCAGAGCTATTGCACCGCCGCGGTCGTCGCGGCCGAGGATCGCGGCGCGGTGATAATACTCGCGGCGGGACTTCATCTTGCCCGTTCCCGTGCAGACGTCGACCAGCTTTCCATCCGGGCCGATGCGCAGCTTGATCGCTTCCCACGCACGGCGAACGACGGGTTCGTAAGTCTCGCGGTCAAGCCAGCCGCGTCGCAGACCACGCGTGATTGCAAAGGTCGTCATGCACGTCACGGTGAACTCACGGTAACTCTCCGGGTGATCGACGATCTGATGCCACATGCCGGTGCCGTCCTGATGCCGAATCATCGCGGCCATGTGCGCTCGATACGCTGAGAGGAACTCGTTGCGATACTGACTGTCGTCCGGCAGGTCACTCAGGCACAGGGCGAGCCCCAGTCCAGGGAAGCCGTTGCCGCGTCCCCACGCCGTGTGTTCCGGATCGATCGGCGAGTGCTGGTGCAGTCCGTCGTCGCGCAGGTTGAGTTTCAGCATGAAACGCAGATGCCGCGCGGCCATGTCGAAGTATTTCGTCTCGCCGGTCAGCCGTCCGCACTGCACGAGGATCGGCGTGCCCATGAAGACTGCGTCGCTCATCTCGCTATGATATGGCATGGACGGCTTGAGACTGCCGTCCTCGTTGAAGCCGAGATTTCCCGCCACACAGGCCAGTTCGACAAACCGCGAGTGCTTCGTCCGGTCGGCCAGTTCACCGAACACAAGGTGTCCCGGCATTGTGCTCCCGGACGGCTTTTCGCCGAGTGACGACCTGGTTCCGTCGACGTAGGGAGCAACGATTTTCAGCACATCCTGTAGATGACTGTTTTCGTCGGTCAGTTCGCCGAGGCGCAGACGCCCAATGAGTGCCAGCGACGGGATATACGCCACGCTGCTGAGCTGATGCCCGTAGACCTTGCTGAGTTCCGCCGCAATTTCGATCGGCGATCGCCCGCCCCGACGCAACAGTTCGAGCCGGGCGGGAGACTTCGGCAGTGAACTCTTTGCAGTCACGTCGGCCAGACGTTTCAGTGCGCTGTTGACGTCGTTTGTTTCGAGCTGAATCGCCAGCACGTTGCCGACATCACACGGAAAGTTTGTCGCGAGTGAAGCAATCAGCGTGCCATCGTCCAGTTGCTTGTCAGACAGCGTCTCGATGCCAAGCTGCGATCGCAGGTCACCGAGCCGGGCGACTGCCGCTGCTGGAGCGAGCCAGTGGTCTGAGCTGCTCGCCCGGATCTCGATAACAAGATCCGGCGCCGCCATGCCCATCCAGCGCCAGAGATACTGAGCCGCCGGATCTGGTCCCTGGTACGACGCGCCGTCGGGTGGAAACTTTGCGGGGGCGGAGTCTTTCGCAATTCGGACCAGCGCGATATCGGGACACAGGTCGGAATTTGTCTCGCTCAGAAAACGCGACCAGCCTGCGGCGATCAGATCGGCGAACGCAACTCCATCGCGGTTTTCGTCGACGACCAGCAGGACGTGCGAACGAGGCGACGCCGGTTCTTGAAAATGATGTGGCGTGAGCGCGACGACCGGCCGATCGTCGAGTCGAACTCCGATCGCGACTCGCGAAACACTCGCGGGCAGCGGTGGGTCGCCTTCGGCAGACTCGCCCACAGAATCACAAACGCCAGTGAGCAGCAGGCTCAGCAGGGCAACGCGGACGGAACGTCGAAGACTCATCTCAGCGGCTCGCTTAACGGAGGAAACAGACGGCTCAGCGACGGCAGACATTACGCTGTCCCGCCGCCGAATACCCGCGTTCGGACTCTGTCGACTCCAGCCACCCAATTGCGATGATGGCGAACGCGTTTCGGAATGTCGTCTTCGTCTGCCTGCTCGCCTGGCCAGGTCATCGAAACCGCGGCTGAGTTGCCGTGCTCTGCCGTTAATTCATTCCCGATTGAAGGAGCTGTAACGACGAAACTGAGAACTCGAAACTCAGCCGCTCTGGCACTGCTCACTGCTCAACTCAATCTACACGACGAATATCGCGTTGAATCCGGATTCGCTCGGCAGCGGGATGATCGTCAGTGTCGCCGCCATTCGAAACAGGATCCAGATCGGAAGCAGCGGGTATGGCCGCGCAACTGAATGCAAATTGCGGGTCAACTTCGTCGGCTTTCTCTTGAGCGATTTCGAAGATCGCCCAGCGCGTCATCGACGTGTTGTACAACCTTGCTGGTGGGTACTGGAACGTACCGACAATGGCCAGGACGACGTACGCACCAGAGCAACGGTCATGACCGCCGCCGCCGATGTCGCAGATTTTCTGTTCGATCGTCCATCTTAAATTACGGGATGCTCGGATACGGAACGTAATTGCGCATGCGCACTACGAAAACATCGCGACGCTGCGTCAGCTCGACGAGGCGTACCAGGCGGTACTCTGCCGTAGACGGCGCAGTAGTTCGAGCCGAACTCAACGGCCATGACACGCTGAGGTTGAGTCCCTTCGACATCGCGGGTTGTATTCAAATGCCGCTGCAGTGATGGTTTTGTTCAGAAGTCACGAAGACGTTGTGATCACTTACTGGATGTCGTTGTCGGCCCAGTCGACGGACTTGATGTCGAAGACGGTTTTCCGGCCTGCCAGAATTGCCGATGAGATTGTCTGGCCATCGAGCAGTTCCTGATAAAAGACTCCGGCGAATTTCATCGCAGCGGCGTCACCGACCGGCCAGTAAGTGCCGACGTAGTTCGCGATCCCGCCACGCAGGAATGCTTCCGCCAGCGACACGCTCTTTTCGATTTTCGAGGCCGGATCCTTGCGGACATCGGCTGTCGATTCGTGGCGGCTGGGACGTTCGCCTGGCTTGCGTACCCGTGCAGCCTCGCATGCGTTGAAGAACGCCAGCGTCGGCAGGTCTCCGACCCCGGCGAGATCCGCACCGGACAGGACTCGATCTCCGTGGCAGATAATTCCGCTGCGCGCTCGGTCTCTCGGATCAAAGAACGCATGGCCCGCGTAGTGCAGGACGTCGTACTTCCCGGATTTCATCTCACTGTGCAGGCGGTTCCAGGTGGCCTCGGCGCCTTCGACCACGGTCACGTTGATCCTTGAATCGGCGCTCAGTGCCGTCGCAGTCGGTCCGGCGCCGGTAACCAGCATCTGGATCATCTCGCCTTCTTCTCTGGCGCCTGGCAGATCTTCTCTCGGATCGACGACCAGCAGCATCTCAATTCTGTGATCCGTGCGACGCTCTTCGAGCCACTTTGCGACCGACAGATTCTCGGCGGAGTACTTACGGCTGAGTCCTGCCGTCACGGCTGGGAATGATTTCTTATTCCGATCGCTGTCACCGTTCGGATCGAGACTGATCGCCTCCCAGGGAATCCGTGAGGCCTCGGCGTCGTGAATGATGACCAGCGGCCAGCTTCGCACTGATTTCAGAACGGCGCGGACAGTTGGAGGCAGCACCAACTCAGCCAGTCGCACGCCGAAACCTTGCGTGCCTGTCAGAGAGCTGAATCCAAACGTCCGTTGCTCAATTTCGCTCAACAGGCGGTTCAGGTCGGTGCGGTCGACTCTCTGTCCGTCTGTTACCACCGTCGCCTTGCCAGACGGGCTCAGCACTGATGACTGCAGATACAGCACGTTTGCATCATCTTGGCTGTTTGCAGTTGGGGCGAAGGTTGAGGCCTGCTGCCTCACAAACAGGTAGCACGGCTCTGGGCTGGACACACACGGTCGGCGACGTTCGGCAGCCTCAACCGAAGCTGGCAGTTCAATCGTTTCGATCATCAGCTCGACATCGTCGAACAGCGGGGTTGTTGCCAGATGCAGCAGCTCGTTGTGCAACATCTGGAAACGGTCATCGTCGTTTTCGCAGATCGTGATCGACCGCATCCGATGCTCGACGTCGGCATCACGTACTCCCGCCAGAAGACCTTTCACAAGGCAGGCCAGCGAATCTGCCAGGCCAGCAGCCGAATTGCCGCCCAGCAACACTGTCGCAAAATCATTGACACCTGTCCGGACAAGAGTTCGCGCGGCGTTCTCGGCGACCATGCGCAGTACGTCGCCGTTGAGTGCGTCGAACGATCCGAGTCCGGTGAACAGCAACATCTCCGTACGCAACTGCTGCCGCAGCGTCGGCATCATGAACACTTCGCCGGCGTTTCCCGAAAACATGCGGCGCTGAGTGAACTCAGTGATCGCCGAATCCAGCCGACGATCGAATGCGCGGGCTGCCCCCGATGGCTCGACGTCGTTGAACAGGCCCAGAACGACGGCTCGCGTCCCGACTTCTGTGACGTCACCGCGGGCCAGATACAGATCGAGCCGATGCTGCCGCCGACGCGAAATGATGATCGGTTCTGAGCTGATCTGCCCGGTTTTCGGATCCGTGCGCACCGCCGGAACTGTCGGGGCGGTTGCCTTCATGGGAGCAGCAACATCTCGCAACAGATCGCGGGCCGCGCTCGGCGAAAGGCGGATCGCTCCAGCTTCTTCCGCCACGTCCCGAATACCGAGCTGTTGCAGGTCAATGTCTTCTGGTGGCTGCCAGACTCGCTCTCCAGCGTCGCGAGATCCCGGTGTCCAGTCAGTCAGAAGTCCGGACGCCGTTCCACGTTCGAGCAATTCGATCGTTGCCCGAATCACCGTCAGGTTATTCGGCAGCATTCCGTGAGACTCGGCCCAGTACCATGTCGGCACGCCAGGCAACTGAGCGAACGCCAGCGGAACAGTCCCGTCGCCAGCGCGAGAGCTTAAATAAGTGAATGTCCCGTCATCGTTCTTTCTCACGCCGGTAATCGTTTCCTGGCCGACGCCAGCGATCATGGCACAGCGTGAGTCTCCAGGAAACAGCGACGACTGCACCGCATTCAATGAATTCAACATGGTCTGCCGCGGAGGTTCCGGAGACGCCGGCCAGTTTTGCGACCGGTAGAGATCGATTTCTGAATACCGTTCCGCAAACGGGAGCATCTGGCAGAGGCCGGGCAGCGTGCGGAATACGCTTTCGGCAAGCTGTTCCGGAGTGTGATCACGGTCGAGTCTGGCGACGGTCCGCACAAGTGGGTACTCCCCGCGCAATGCCAGAACCGGCGCGAATGATCCGAAATTCGGCGTGCCCAGCATGACGAGACGCCGGACCCTGTCGTCTTGGCCCTCCGCCTTAAGCTGGGACAGAGCCGCGCGGGAGACCAGCCCCCCCATGCTGTGAGCAACCAGATCGACATACGAGCCGGAGCCACTCTGCGATGTCAGCGTCTCAATCTCTTTCTTCAGCAACGCTCCAGATTCCGTCAGGCTTTTTCGCCAGTCAAAGGGGAAGAACTCTGCATGAAATCCGGCAATCTTCAAACGCAGCTTGAGTTGCAGATAAGCGCTCAGAATGACTCCCAGGGGAGCAATGTCGCGCGAACGCGGGTCATTCATCGCCAGCAGTTTGAGATTTCCGCGTCCGATATCGAGCGGGTCGATCCAGATCGTGTCATCAGGAAATGGAAACGAACGCTGGTATCCGAGTTTCGATCCCATGATTCCCGGCAGGATCAGAACGCGAGTTCCTCCGCGAACGTTCCGCGACGTCGCCTGCCGTGCCAGTTCCTGAAGTTCCCGCAGCGACTCTTCGCCGAACAGTTCTTCCAGCAGAGGAGAACGTTCATACGACAGCAGCCGCGTCTCGACGTCATCGGCGTTCAACGTCCAGGCCGTGCGCTCCCTTGGCGGCATGTCCAGACTTTGTACTGTCTTGCGGGTCGCTGACTTTCGCCGGGTTTGCGTTTGAGATGCTCGTTGACGCGTAGCCCGTTTCTTTGCCATGACGGCCGCCTTTCTGATGCTCGCCTTTTACTCGATTGACAAAGCATCATGCCTGAAGCGGTCAGCCGTCCATGCGACGGGGAGACTAACCGGAGACTGTTCACTGGTGAAAGTATTTTCGAATTCTGCTCGCAGATTCTTCGCGTACGCGTCACTCAACCATAACTGGTACGACCGCTCCGTCATCGCTCTTCGGGCGACTGGCAATCAGCAACTGCCTGCTGGATACTAAACGGCTGTGTGAAGTGATCACCTTATCGGGCAGAGGGCTGTCGGCAGGCGTTGTGAGCGTTTCCATGAGCGGCATCCGGATTCTCGTCAGCTACAGCCACGATTCGCCCGAGCACAAGGCTCGCGTGCGGCAGATCGGTGACAGCCTGCGTCGGTACGGACTCGACGTGCGTCTGGACCAGTACCTCAATCAGGACCCGCTGGAAGGCTGGCCACTGTGGATGGAGAAGGAGATCGAACTCGCGCAAAAGGTTCTGCTGGTCTGCACCGAGACTTATCTCCGCCGGGTCCGCAAGGAAGAGGTCGAGGGCGTTGGCCGCGGCGTCTGCTGGGAAGCCAATCTGATCTACGCCGAGCTGTACGAGTCGTAGACGAAGTCCAACAAGTTCATCCCGGTCATCCTCAGTGCAGACGATCGGCAATTCGTTCCGAAGCCGCTCGGCATGAATGCCTGCTTCGTCGTCGAGGAGGATGGCCGCGGCTTTGAAGAACTCTTCCGCTATCTGACCCACCAGTCGAGTCTGTCGGCGCCATCTCAGGGCAAGACGCCAGAGTTGCCTTCGCCCAACGTGCTGTCGCCGTTTCAACTGCCAGGCGTTGCCGAGTCATCGCTGGAAATGCCGACAGACCAGCCGCCAGCGCTGGAGATGCCGGCCGGTGAACGTGGCGCTGCCGAGCGGGCGCAACAACCAAACAACCCGCCGCCGGGGCAATCAGACCGCCAAATCGCTGCCAGCCGAATACTGCGGCACGCCCCGGAGAAACTGTTTGGTCGCGAGCCGTGGCTGGCTGAGCTGGATCGGATGTGGAAGCAGCGGGACTCGCAGCACGTCTTTACGCTGGTGGCGTGGGGCGGCGCCGGCAAGACGTCTTTCATCGCTCATTGAGTGCAGCAGCGGCTTGCGGCTCAAAACTGGCCGGGGGTCGAGAGGTACTTCGACTGGTCGTTCTACAGTCAGGGCACGGGCGAGTCCCGGCAGAGCAGCTCGGACCTGTTTATCAACCGAGCGCTGACATTCTTCGGCGATCCTGACCCTAACGAAGGCGGCCCATGGGAACGTGGCGAGCGGCTGGCACGACTGATTCGCAAACATCGCACGCTCCTGGTGCTCGACGGCATCGAACCCCTGCAGTACGCCGAAGTCGATCCATCCGGCCAGGGCGGCTGGCTGAAGGACGACGGTCTGGCAGCGCTGCTGCAGGGACTGGCTGTCGACAACCCCGGTCTCTGCGTCGTCACCACTCGCGAGCCACTCGCCAACCTGCAGGTCTACCACAACTCGACAGCTCCGGAACGCAAGCTCGGCAGACTACCGTGCGAAGCAGCGATCGACCTGCTGCGGCATCTGGAGCTCGACGGCAGCGACGACGAGCTGAAAGCCACCTGGGAAGAAACCGGTGGCCACGCTCTCCCGGATAACTCTGAGCGCACGTCCTGCCCGTCCAGGTCAGGCCGGAAACTGCAGCGATCAGAAGCACGACAAATGACCGATTCATCCTTGATTCCCGGTCTGAGACTCTCACACGAAAAGCAGCGATAGTGATGCAGGGGGCTGCCTGGCTTGAGTTTGTCGCCGATGGCATTCGGATCGGTTCCGTTCAAAAGACGACACCACCACCGAACAGGCCGCCGACATCATTACCGTCGGTCGTCACAAACGCACCGCCGCGAATGTAAAACCGCTCGTGCAGCCATAGAATCAGGTCGGTCGTGAGCGGTGGAGCGCTGAATCGCTGGTCGTTGGCGTTCAACATCACGCGGACGGCGAAGTTGTCGCTCAGGTCGGCCTCGACGCCAACGTTGACCATAAAACTTGATTCGTTTGAACTGAATCTTGCGGTACTGCTGCCGTTGTTTCCTGTGGCCGTGATCACGTCAAACTGCGCGCCAAGCTGCACGAACGGACGAATGGGGCCGAAGGCAGCCGCGTAAATACTTGTGCCGACCTGGTAGGAATTCACAGTCATATCCAGCGACGTTGACATCACTGAGCCGCCGAGACTGAACTCTTGAAAATTGAAAAAGACGTCGGAGCCAACAACCTCGGTCAGTTCCTTGAGCCACGGAATCGGCGTGTTAAATGTCAGATCGAAGCCCTGATACATGTCGTCGTACGGCTGGACGACAGGTTCGTCTGTATGAATCTGGTTGTAGCGGGCTTCAAGGTACATCTTGCCCAGTAGGCCAGCGTGTTCTGGTCGCGTTTGATCTGCGGGCAGCTCAGAGAATGGATTCACGTCATCGAGCAGCGACCGTACATCCAGTGCCGAGGCTGATTGTGTTGAGAACTGCGTCGATACGGCGAAGAGTGTGACTGCGAACAGGCGGCGAATCATCCTTGAGTCTCCGGTGTGGCAATGGTGCAGGCCGAAGCGCCACCTCCTGACGATCCTGGCCCGACATGTAGAACTGGTGGTGAACGAACAGGAAATGAAGCGACCTCGCCGCAGATTCGCGACGGACACGCTCGCTGGGATGTGCCCTGAACAGAGTGACCAGCGGCGAAGCGTCCGGCTTTTAGTGATGCGGCGTCAATCAAGTCAACACGGTTCTGCTGACACTTCCGACACAACTTGAACCGGTTACTCGCCAGCTTGATTCCCGTCTGCTGAACCGCTGGCCGCAGCGTCTGTGTACTGCACAGCGTTCGCTCGCGGAAATCGTACGCGAACCGCCAGGGACGGACTCACGGAGAAACAAACTCGTGCTCATCGGGCCGGACGACCAGAACCGGACAGGGCGCCTTGCGAACGACTTTTTCGGCGACGCTGCCCATCAGCATGTGTTGGATCGGCCCCCTCCCAACTGTGCCCATGACGATCAGATCGCAACTTTCAGTTTCAGCGTACTGCACGATTTCCAGGAACGGCGAACCCTGTCGGAGTTCCGACGACACCTGCACGCCTTCCGTGCCGTGCCGATTGAGCAGCTCTTCAAGTTTGCTCTGAATGGTGCGTTCAAACGCCTGACGGTAAACCGCGTCGGTTGTCGGTGCGTAAAGGATCGGATCTTCCAGCACATGGAGCGCAGTCACTTCGGCTTCAAACGCACGAGCGAGCGACAGTGCGTAGTCGAACGCCTTGTTTGACGTTGCGCTGAAATCGACCGGGACCAGAATTCGCTTCAGTTCCAGAGACATCGTTTTTTCCTTCGTTCAGAGAGTGCCCGCACGGCGATGTCAAAGCAAGTGATGTGCCACGACCCGGAGTTGTCGGCTCTGACAACCGAACTGACAAGTTCGCGCGAGTTCGCTTGCCGTAAATTGCGGGAATAGAGTTTGCATCGCGAGCCGCTCTGAACGTCCGCCGGCGGGTTCGTGGGGCATCGTTGCGGAACTCGCGGTTGACTCTGATTCGATTTCTTTCGGAAACCACGGCTGTGAACTGGCGAACGATTTTCGGTCTGAATGTGCTTCCCGACTTTGCGCGCGGGGTTCATCCACCGGAGCATAAGTCGCGAACGCGCGATCTGCCGATCGAGACGCTGACGGAACCCGAAGTCGTCACGATCCCGTTGCTGCAGCACGCGGGGGCTGCGGCGGAGTGCGTGGCGCAGCCGCGGCAGCAGGTGACGGCGGGTGAGCTTGTCGGACGTCGATCCGCCAGCGGAATCTCGGCGAACGTCCATGCGTCGATTGCGGGAGTGGTGCAGGCAGTGACGGCGGTGCCGCTTCCCAACGGCCGGCGATCGCTGGCAGTGCCGATCAGGCGGCTGGCGCCCGGCGAAGACTCGAACGCGGTTGCTCCCGTTGCCGACCGTCTTTTTGGCGGCGTGTGGGCCGAATCCGACATCGCGGTGGCGCGACCGCTCGACATTCTGCACGCCGTTGCCGACGCGGGGATCGTCGGGATGGGCGGCGCAGCATTTCCGACCGACCTCAAACTGCGGACCACTCCAGAGCGACCAATCGAAACTCTGCTGGTCAATGGCTGCGAGTGCGAGCCGTTTCTGACGGCGGACGACCGGCTGATGCGCGAGTATCCCGCTGCTGTCGTCACCGGAGCACGGTTGGCACAGAAAGCGTGCGGCGCGCGACAGATTGTGCTGGCTGTCGAAAACAACAAACCGGAAGCTGCCGCGGCGCTGCTGGCTGCATCAGGCCAGTTCGCTGGTTTTCGGATCACCGTCGTCAGTACGAAGTACCCGATGGGTGGGGAACGGCAGCTCATTCCCGCCGTGTTTCGACGCGAGGTCCCGACCAGTGGCCTGCCTCTCGATCTGGGCATCGCCGTGATCAATGTCGCAACGGCGGCGGCAATCGCAGGAGCCGTCCTGCGTGGCCAGGCGATGACGCATCGCATTGTCACGGTGACCGGGGGCGGAGTGCGTTCGCCGAAGAATCTGCTGGTGCCCATCGGGACGTCGTTTCAGACGGTCATCGAGGGTTGCGGAGGAGTTGTCACCGATGCGCGGCGCGTTCTGGCGGGCGGTCCGATGATGGGATTTACTGTGACCGACCTGACCGCTCCGGTCACGAAGGGAACGGGTGGAATCACGGTCCTCAGCGCGGCGGAGATCGACTCGGCCGAACAGACCGCCTGCATCCGCTGCGGCCGATGCCTCGATACGTGCCCGCTGGGGCTGGCTCCAACGCGGATTGCTCACGCAGTGAAGTTCGGTGATCTCGCGCTGGCACAGCAGAACCATCTGGCAGCGTGCTGCGAATGCGGCTGCTGTGCTTACGAATGTCCGGCCCGAATTCCACTCGTTCAGTACATTCGAGCCGGCAAAGTGGAGCTGGCCCAGTCAGCATCGGAATAACAAATCTCGATGGTCCCGGCGGCGATGTCTGGCGGGTACGAATCACAATCTCGCAAGTCCTCAATGACCTTATCACCCGAACCGATTGACAGACCACAGCTCGCCGCCGCGACGGCTCCGCATCTGATGGATGCCGGATCGACGACGCGACGGATGATGGGCGACGTGCTGCTCGCGCTGTTGCCGGTCGTGGCGACTTCAATCTGGCTGTTTCGGGGCAACGCCGTACGAGTGACCCTGCTGAGTGTCGGCGTTGCGCTGCTGACGGAAGCCGCGGTGTGTCGAATGCGGCGCCGGAAGCTCTCACTGCCAGACGGCAGTGCTCTGATCACGGCTCTTCTGCTGGCCATGAGCCTGCCACCCGAGTTGCCGTCGTTCTCTGTCTGTCTCGGAGCCTTCGTTGCAGTCGCGCTGGGCAAGCAGGCGTTTGGCGGGCTGGGGCAGAATCTGTTCAACCCGGCGATGGTCGGCCGCGCGTTTCTGATGGCCTGCTTTCCCGCGGCGATGACGCAGTGGACGCTGCCGGTCTCGACGCCGGTAGCAACAGACGGAGTTGCAGATTCTGCAGTCGACGCTGTTTCGGCGGCAACTCCGCTGGCGGCGGCAAAGTTCTCGCACCAGTTCACCGATCTCGAATCGCTGCTGACGGGCAACGTCGCGGGCAGTCTCGGCGAGACGTCGGCGATCGCCATTGTGCTCGGGGGACTCTGGCTGCTGCTGCGTCGAGCCGGCGACTGGCGTCTGACGCTGGGAATGCTCGGCGCTGTCAGCATTGGAGCGGTTGCAGAACTACTGCTGCGCGGCCGCGAGGCAGGTTTCGGCTGGCTGTCGCATCTGAGTTCCGGCGGCGTACTGCTTGGTGCGTTTTTCATTGTGACCGATCCAGTGACGACGCCGCTGAGCGCTCGCGGGCGCTGGTGCTTCGGACTGTTCGTTGGAATCATCGTCATGGTGATCCGCCTGTTTGCCGGATATCCGGAAGGCGTGATGTTCGCCGTCCTGCTGGGCAATGCCGTTACGCCGTTGATCAATCGGTGGACGCTGCCGACGCCGGTCGGCGGACCGGTTGTTTTGCCTCGCCAGCCGACGAGCGAGGAAGGCGAGGCAGACGCATGAGAAGCTGGCTGAGACAGTCGTGGCTCGTGCTGGTGCTGGCCGGTTCGCTGGGGACTGCGCTCGCCGTTATCGAGCAGTCGCTTGAAGGCCGCATTGCGGAGCACGCGAGCAAACGGTTGTCCGTCGCGGTGCTCAGCGTTGTCCCCGGCGGCGTTCGCAGTGAAGAGAAGTCGGAAGCCGAACGCCGCGAGTTTGCCGTCTTCGACGAGCAGGGCAGCCTCTGCGGCCGGGCGTTCGTTGCTGAGACGACAGGTTTCGGTGATCGGATTCGTCTGATGGTCGGTGTGACAGCGGACGGAACGGAACTTCTGGGCGTCGCCGTTCTCGAATCGCGCGAAACACCTGGACTCGGCGAACGCATCCGCGAAACGGCGTTTCTGAAACAGTTTTCCGGCCGGTCAACGGCGATCGGACTGCAGGTCGTTAGACCGGGGCAGACTGCCCGGCAGCCGGTCGATGTGATCAGCGGCGCGACGATTTCGTCAAAGGCCGTGACGCGTGCAGTCAACGAGTGCATTGCCGACATGCTCGGTCAGCGCGCGGAAGTTCCGTCGCCTGACGGCCTTGCCGGAGGTGAACAATGAGCGACGCCTTGAGGCTACCTTCGGCTAGAGAACGGCTGGTTCGCGGAGTGATTCCCGAGAACCCTGTTTTCCGGCAACTGATCGGAATGTGTCCGATCCTCGCAGTCACGAATTCGATGGCCGGGGCAGTGACGATGGGCCTGGCGACGTTATTCGTACTCGTCAGCTCGAACGTCGTCGTCTCACTGCTGCGGAAACAGTTGCAGCCGCATCTGCGGATTCTGGTCTACACACTGACGATCGCTTCGTTTGTGACGATCGCCGATCGGTTTCTTGCTGCGTTTCTGCCGGAGATGAGCCTGCTGCTGGGGCCGTACGTGCCGCTGATCATCGTCAACTGTCTGATCATCAGCCGGGCCGAAGCGTGTGCCTCGAAACAGGGGCTCGGGCCGGCGATCAGTGACGCCCTCGGGCAGGGGGCCGGCTTCGTGCTCGGTCTGCTGTCCCTGGGCTTTGTGCGCGAATTGCTGGGATCGGGCTCGCTGTTCGGTGTCGGCGTTCTGCCGGAAGCGTGGCCGAACTGGCTGATCATGGTGCTGCCGCCTGGCGCGTTCCTGACGCTGGGGGTGCTGATCGCTCTGGTCAACTGGTGGGATGGGAGACGCGGACAATGACCGAGCTGATTCTCATTGCGATCTCGGCCGCGATTGTGAACAACGTCGTGCTGACGTACTTCCTGGGCGTGTGCCCGTTTCTGGGAGTCTCGCGGCGACTGGATATGGCGTTTGGTATGGGCATGGCCGTGACGTTTGTCGTGACGATCTCCGGTGCCTTGACGTTTCTGACGTACCGCTATGTGCTGCTGCCGCTGGATCTGGCCTTTCTGCAGTACATCGTGTTTATCTTTGTGATCGCGGGCACGGTTCAACTGGTCGAACTGTTTGTGCGGAAGTTTTACTCGACACTGTACGATGCTTTTGGTGTCTTTCTGCCGATGATCACCACGAACTGCGCGATCCTGGGAACGTGCCTGTTCGTCTGGCTGAAGGGTTACGACACGCTGCTGAAGGCGGTTGTCTTCAGCCTCTTTAACGGCGTCGGCTTTACACTGGCGATTGTGATCATGGCGGGCATCCGCGAAGAACTCACGCAGTCCGACGTCCCGAAACCCCTGCGCGGCGCGCCGATCACTCTCTTTGTGGCGGCCATCCTGGCGATGGCGTTTATGGGTTTTGCCGGGATCGGAAGTTCGCAGTAAGCACGTCGAGAGAGATTCAGAATGCTGATAACCTGAATCTCGGATAAGGATCGGTATTGTTCAGGGGTAGAAAAATCGGGTATCCCCCGTTTGGACAAGGTTCAGGACGAACGACGGGAGATACCTGATGGATTGGGTGGCTTTGTATTGTGATGTTGACGACTTTTG
>WGMU01000053.1 GCA_016124895.1 bacterium | reverse complement strand
TCCCCATCACGCAGCTTCTTCACGATCTGCTCGGGATTGTGTCGTCTTCGTTGCTTCGTCATCGAAAGCCTCCTTCGCCGATCTTTATCGGCCGGAAACTCTCATAAACCCCGGACCAGTTTTCAGGGGGCAGGCCAGCAAGCCTCAAGCAGGTACGGCATCTTCACGACGTCGGCGTTTTGCCCGCTTGCGTGGTTGTGCCGCTGCCGCCTCATCCGGGCAATCGTCGTCGAGTTCGTCGGCGTCAAGTTCCATCGTGATTGGCGGACGTTTGGGAAGAGTCTTCGCCGCGTCCTTCATCGCTTTCACAACGTTGAAGAGCGCCTCACCGATGAACGCACTGACGCCCTGCGCCATCGACTGATCCCCCTTCGCAAGGGATGCCAGGAACTTCAGTTCGCGGTGAATGCAGAATGCGTAGGCTTTGACGCGGTCGACCGGTGTCGAGCCTTTGCGATGGGCGAGGATCTCAAATTCGCGTCCGGTCGCCGCACCGTAGGCGGCAAGTTCGTCCAGTTTCAGGTCCCCGTCATTGGCGCGTTCGAGCTTCGAAACACGGGATTGCGAACACCCCAGCTTGTCGGCGATGTCTCCCTGCGAAACGCCCGCTGCAATGCGCATTGCGATCAGTGACTTCAGAATTCGCCGCTCAGCCAGAATGGTTTCCAGCTCAGCCGCGAAGTCGTCGTCTTCGATCTCGCGGATCATGTCGAGGACGCTGGTAGCGGATTTTGATGATGTCTTGCCCATTGGACTTATTTCTCTTCGGATTCTGCTTTGATATCGCGGACGAATTCGTGAACCTCGTTCACGTCCCGGCTCTGTGAACCCTTGCCGCCGATCAGGATGACGTAGAGCACGTCGGCGGATTCGTCCGGGTACACGTACAGCCGGACTTCGGTGTTCGTCCGCCGTCGTGGCTTCGACTTGTCGCGTTGCATGGTTTGGTCGACGGCATAGGCGCCCTCACCTTCATTATGGACGAATCCCTGCGAACTCAATTGAGCCGGTTTCGCCCCCTCCTCCAGTGCCTGAAAGTACGTGTCGAGATTGTCGGCAGCGTTCAGGCACTCGTTCTTGTGCTGCTTCTTGAGCTTCTTAAACGTGGCCTCAAAACGCGGCGACCACTCCAACCTCCATGCCATGACATACGCTCCACAGTCATGTTATCGCCAACGCGATAGCGGAAAGTACAGGATTTTATTCCACAGGGGAATTCAAGGTGTCAATTATACCTGGGATCGGGAAAGTCCGATTTGACAGGTCAGGACGCCCCTTTTTCCGCAGCCGCCCTGGCGAGGTTCAGTTCCAGCAGGTGGGCCAGCAGGTCGTCGTCGCTGATATCCGGGTCCCAGCCGTAGGCGGCGAAGACGGCTTCGTCGAGTTTTCGGTGGGCCAGGTCGAGCCACGTCGGGCGTTCGTTGTAGAGGTTGGTCAGGGTTCGCTTTTTGAGCTTCCTGGCGGCGGCCTCGTCTTTGGGGACCAGTCGCGGGTAGCGGACGGTGCCGATGCCTCGGTCGTCGGGGTCGGTCACGTAGCGGGACCACGGACCATCGACCGAACCGGGAAACTCCAGCACTTCCTCGCGCGTCCGCTCCGGCGGATTCAGCCAGTTGCTGCGCAGTCACATGACTTGTGAACTCGACCACCCATTGAGGTTGCCTACCTCAGTCGTTCTCGTCCTCTATGGCTCGAACCCTGTCGTTAATCTTCACGTAGCTCTCCTCTTCGGTGAGCGGCGGAAGAGTTGAGTCATCACTAATGTGGAACGTCTCGCGCTGTGGCTTCTGCATCTCCTCGGTGATGATCTTTGCCCAGTTGCTTGCTAAGGCCACAGCACCCCTTGCGCCCTTCATTCGATACGTTTCGCAGATTGTGATTCTTTCACGCACTTCCTTTGCTCGTACGCGGACCTTCTCTCGGTCCAATGTATCCAAGACATCGCCAGATTCAGGATCGCGAATTGCGATTGGCTCATCGGCAAGGACGGCAAACCGCATTCCCTTGGTCACGCCGTCTGCATTTCCCAAGTTGATCACTAATTCGCGAGCATTCAGGATCGCCGCGACTCGACCTCTTTCAGCCTTCACTATGACGTCATTCATCTTCTTGATCCTCTATCCTTGGTACGACAGCAATCGATTCTGGTGGTGCTTCTGAGCGTCCAGCACCATTTTGAACGATGTAGCCCTTCCACAATGGGTCAATGTTGCCTTGCGCTGTAGCGGTGTAACTCTCGCCATTGTCTTCGGTAATTCTGAAATGGCCGTACACTTGGCCGTCGTTCCTTCCCAAAACGATCACAGCGCTTCCCACCTCGGGTTTGAATCCCGCCTTACGTCTTAGCGACATGAGGACCTTTGAGTCGTAGGTGTAGCAATAGTTTATCCGAAGCGTGCGAACTTCCTGCCGCTCACGCATCAGAAGGCTGATTGTGTCGGTCGCCTGTTGAAGTGATTCACTCGCTTGGCGATGAGCCTCATGGAGTGCATCGTAATCACGGAGTCTTTCCGTACGCACAAGAGTGCATCGCCATAGATGCGAGACGCCCCATAACGCAAACGGCACGATCGCTACACCGATCGCAACGCCGATTCGTGTGCTGAGTTCCCAACTGCCTGTTTCGGGCCGAAGGAATACGACGACTCCCAACACAGTACCGATGGCAGTAGCTACTCCTCCCGCTGTCGGTGTGAGCAACTTCGGATAGTCGTGATAATCTGGCGGTTCTATTGGCACACCGGCCTCCTCGCGGTGCTGTAACGTGCGTTGGGCATTGTCCAGTGATCCGAGATCGTTACGAGATTAGCTCTCGTCGTCAGCCATCGACCTCTAGTGTCCGTGGTGACAAAAACGTCTCCGGATCCGATCGATAAGCCACCCGGAATAACTTCTTTCGTCGATGATTCTCTGGCTTCTGGACTCGTCTTGTATCCCAATTTTCGCAACGGCTTCGCCGGATCCAGCGTTCGCTCGAACAGCGTGCCGAAGATGGACGGCTCGACGTTGCTCCAGTCGAAGTCATTGACGCGCGAAAGGATGCGGATTTCAGCCGGAGTCAGCTCGACGACGTCCGCGTCTTTGAACAGCCCGCCGTTGAAGTGCAGGATGTCGATGCCCCAGAAGTCACCGCCCTCGCACATTGCGTCGAACAGGTCCCGCAGGTACTTCGCCAGTCGCGGCGGTTCGTCCTTCGATCGCGTCAGCAGGTCCGTAAACAGCTTGTCCGGCAGCAGGCCGATGTCTTCGGCGAACATGCAGAACTTCAGCTTCATCAGGAAGTGCGCCGCGTCGTGCGGTTCGATGCCCCGGTCCCGCATTCCGTCTGCCAGCCGGGCGAATTCTTCGGCGGCTCGGCGCGTGATGTCTTCAGTGGTCTCACCCGGTTTGAGTGCCTGCGGGTCGGTGAACAGCTTCCGCAGCACGTCGAGGTTCTGCGGTTGCTCCAGTCCCGTCAGGTCGAAGGCGTGAACCGTCTTGGCCGTGCCGGTGAAGTTCGTGTGAACCTCGAACCGGTCCATATCGCAGACGACCAGCAGCGGCGGATTGTCCAGGTCCTCACGGTAGCGCAGCAGTTGCTGATACGCGCGTTCGAGGTCTTTGTGCTTGCCCTTGTACTCCCAGCCGAAGTGCCCGCGCATCCAGACGTCAGCCCAGCCCTTGCCGCCGTCGTTTTTCGAGACGCCCCGCTCGAACGTGTACCACGAACCATCCTTGTCGACGTCGGCAGGTTTCGGCTGTCCCAGCAGCTCGCAGATGTCGAGAAAGTGCTGCTGACAGGCGGACCGCTCCGACAGCGTGGTGTCCTGCCACTTGGCGATGAATTCCTGCGGCGTCATTCGAGGCGGCGTCCCGGCGTCTCAGGCAGACAGATTCCCGGCCAGCAGCGGCCCTCCCGCCCGGCCCGCGACGCTCGGCACAACTTCGCATCGCGTCGCAGACGAAAGCCTAGCGACTGTTCAGGCGTCGGTCTCGCGAGTCGCGACGGTCACCGGCCAGAAATGCGCGTGCGCCGGAAAGAAACATTCCCGTGCAGCTCGATAGTTCGCTTACCTATGAGCCGGAAGACGTCGGTGAAGGACCCGCAGCAGTTGCTGACTGTCCGAACTCCAGACGCGCGCCGCAGGAAGGCGTCGGAACTCCCGCGAGCGCGTCGTTTGTTGCCGGCCCATGATCTCGGGAGAACGAGCTTTCAGTCCGAGCTGTCCGGGTTTTCTGATTCGATTCCGTTCTCTCCCGGCGGTCTGATCTGCAGCAGCAGTCGGCGCAGTTCTGAGCTGAAGCGCGAATAACTTGCCTCCGTCACCGGACCATCGTGACCAGTTGCTGTCTGTTCGATCTTGCGTCCGCGCCGACGTGCAGCACGACCTTCAGGAACCACGCCGCCCAGAATGTCCGCAGCAAGAATCATCGACTGTGCTGAACTTATCGCCAAACAATTCGAAACAGCCGACAATGACCACAAGAGACCAGATCCACGCAACTAACGCTCGCACAGAAGCTTGCGCGTAACACGACACCTACACACGGGTTTCGCTTCTCACATAGTCGTGCTTCGGAGAAACTCGGCGACGGCGGGCCGTCCAACAATCCGTCTGGTGGCAGATCTGCGGAAGCGATTTAATCTGCTCTGTCTAGAATCTCAGGCAACCGTCCGGGACTTCGGCGGTTGTCTGTTTTGATTTGGCGCCCACGAATTTGGCGAACACTGAGCGTAACTAAGGGCTTGGTCCGAAACAGATTTCCGAGTCTGAATGCGGGCACTCGGTCCCGTGCTTCGAAACACAGGGGGGGGGCGGGAGTCTTTTTCGGTTGGCGGTGATCGTGAATGCGAAGAGCCAGGCTCCGAACAAGACTCCCGACCCTTTCACGATCGGCGGTACGAAACTGCCCAAAGTCCGCACGAATTTCGCTACTGACAACAGCGGGTTTCAGGTGACATGAGACAAATCCTGTTTGAGATACCGATCCGCGAACCCTGGGACTTCGGGCCGCTGGGGCAGTGGCCGGGGTTTGGCTTCGGGCTCGTCCTGCTGCTGTGGTCGATTTTCGGAGCCGTCTCCTTGTGGCGAACTCGCCGACACGAGAACGGTTTCGGATCAGAGACTCGCGCCGCATTGCTCTGGTGGGCCGGAATTGCGACGGCGATCGTGCTGCTGCCGAACTTCCGGGAACCTCCGCTGCCGGTTTATGGCTACGGAGTGTTCCTCGTCGCGGCGGCGTTCTTCTCCGGCTTGACAGCCGGCACTCGGGCAAGGCTGGTTGGTGTTGAGCCGGCATTTGCGCGGGATCTCGGGATGTATCTCGTTCTGGCGGGCGTCGTCGGAGCGCGGTTGTTTCATGTCGCGCAGCACCACGAACGCGTTTTCAAAGACTGCGTCACGCCAGGCGATTATCTGATCACGCTGGTCAGCCTGCCCGACGGCGGGCTGACGCTGTATGGCGGAATCATCTTTGCCGGGGTGGCCTACGTGCTGCTGTGCCGGCGGAACGGGATCGATCCGCTGAAGTTCGGAGACGCGGTCATTCCGGCGGTGTTTGTCGGCATCGCGTTTGGTCGGATGGGCTGCCTGATGAATGGCTGCTGTTTCGGCGACGCGTGCTCGCTGCCGTGGGCAATCACGTTTCCGCAGGGCAGCCTGCCGTGGAAGGCGCTGGTCTTTCGCGGTGTGCTGCTGGAAAACGCTCCGGCCACGATGCCGCTGCATCCGACTCAGATCTACAGCGCGATTAACGGGCTGGTTCTCGCCGCGGTGACAACGGTTTATTACCGCTACCGACGAGGTAATGGAGGCGTCGTCGGAGTTGCTCTAATGCTTTACGCCGTGACTCGGTTCTTTATCGAGATCCTGCGCAACGACGAGTTCGGCCAGCTCGGCACCGGACTGACAATCTCGCAGCTCGTCAGCCTGGGGACGTTTATCGCGGGCGCCGGTCTGGCGTGGTGGAGTTGGACTCGCGCAGAGGCGGAAGTACCATCCTCGCTTCCTGAATCCGCGGCGCGGCCTGCTGTCTGAGGTGTGCCGCAGTCACTCGCACACACTTCGAGATTCCCGACCCCGGCCGTTCATTGAGCAACGACGACGATCAGATCCTGATTCAGCGATGCCTTGCGGGCCAGTCGGAAGCGTTTGGCGATCTCGTGCTGCGCTATCAGGACCGGCTGTACAACTCGGTCTATCTGATGGTCAGCTCGTCGGAAGACGCCCGCGATCTCACGCAGGAAGCCTTCGTGCATGCGTTCCGCCGACTCGATTCGTTTCGCGGTGATTCGGCCTTTTACACCTGGCTGTTCCGTATCGCCGTCAACGCGACGATCAGTTTTCGCCGCAAGGCCGCGCGACGAAAGACGTACTCGGTCGAGTCCGTTCGCGAGGCGAGCGGCAACGAGCCGATCGACGACAATGATGGCACGCGTCCGTCGGCCCGGTTGGAGACTCACGAACAGCAGCGTGTCGTTCGAGCGGCTCTGGAAGAACTGTCCGAAGAGTTCCGCACGGCGATTGTGCTGACGGAGATTGAAGGGCTGTCATACGAGGACGCCGCCGACGCCGTTGGCTGCCCGATCGGAACCATCCGTAGCCGCATTCACCGCGCCCGGAACGAACTGCGCGAAAAGCTGCGAATCGCACTGAGAGAAGATGACGAGTAAATCTTCTCGTGTGCCTCATTCGGCGGCGCTGACGATTCTGTTTCTTGATCAGGCGGCCACGTGCCTCCGGCTTGTCTCATCGCAGCATTCACTACGACTGCAGATAAGTTGTTCTGAAACGAGGTTCCGTCGTGCGTGTTCCTGAACTGCGCATTCAGGCGTTAAATAATCAGCCGCTACGTTCCGATAGATCCTTCGTTCTGTACTGGATGACGGCCAGCCGCCGGGTTCAGTGGAACTTTGGACTGCAGCGGGCGGTTGAGCTGGCGGTCGCACTGGGCCGACCGCTCGTCATCCTGGAGGCACTCCGTGTCGGATACCCGTGGGCGAGCGATCGGCTGCATCGGTTTGTGTTGCAGGGGATGGCGGAGAACCGGCGGCGACTGCGGGGTTCGCCGGTTCGTTATTACTGCTATGTCGAACTCGGCGCAGGGCACGGAGCCGGGCTGCTGGAAGCTCTGGCGAACCAGGCTGCCGTCGTCGTGACGGACGATTACCCGTGCTTCTTCCTGCCGCGGATGCAACAGGCAGTGGCGTCGCGATTGTATGTCCGGCTCGAAGCCGTCGACTCGAACGGTCTGCTGCCGATGCGGGCCGCCTCGCAGGTCTTCCCGACGGCGTACGCGTTTCGCCGCTTTCTGCAGAAACGGCTGCCTGAACATCTCAACGAACTGCCTGACCGCGATCCGCTGGCGGGAGTCACGCTGCCGCCGCCAGTCAAAATCGACACGGAGATTCTGCAGCGCTGGCCGGAGGCATCTGATGAGCTACTCGCTGCTTCGCCGGAGCAGCTTGCAAAGCTGCCGATTGACCATTCTGTCGGTCCGGGACTCGCGGACGGAGGCGCGTCCGCGGCAAAGGTTGTTCTGCGAAGTTTCCTGACGACGAAACTCCACCGCTATCCGGACGAGCGGAATCAGCCGGAAGCTGATGTGTCGAGCGGCCTGTCGCCGTGGCTGCACTTCGGCCACCTCTCGACGCACCAGATCTTTGTTGAACTGGCTCAGCAGGAAGACTGGCATCCTGGCAGTCTGTCTGCGTCAACAAAGGGTTCGAAAGCCGGATGGTGGGGCATGAGCGAGGCGGCCGAAGCGTTTCTCGACGAACTGATCACCTGGCGGGAAGTCGGATTCAACATGTGCTGGCAGAGGCCGGATTACGATCGGTACGAGTCATTGCCTGAGTGGGCTCAGGCAACGCTGGCCGAGCACGAAGGCGACACTCGCCAGCATGTCTACTCGCGGGATGAATTTGAGCAGGCGGCGACGCACGACGAACTCTGGAATTCCGCTCAGAATCAACTGCTGACCGAAGGCCGGATGCACAACTATCTGAGGATGTTGTGGGGTAAAAAGATCCTCGAATGGTCAGCAACGCCGCGCGACGCGCTCGACACGATGATCCATCTCAACAATAAGTACGCGCTCGACGGTCGCGATCCGAATTCGTACTCCGGCATCTTCTGGGTGCTGGGCCGCTATGATCGAGCCTGGGGACCGGAACGACCTATCTTCGGCACGATTCGCTTTATGAGTTCGCAGAATACGGCTCGCAAAGTCCGAGTTCGTGACTACATCGAGCAATACCGTCCACGACTTCGAGGACAGCAAACTCTCTGGTAGTTACTCGTGCTCTCGCCAGTTCGGATCGGCAGCCAAATCACTTCAGGGTTCTGCCTCACGATGAATTACGACGCGATTCTGCTTGTTTCGTTCGGCGGCCCCGAAGGCCCGGCCGACGTGATGCCGTTTCTGGAAAACGTCACGCGAGGCCGCGGCATCCCGCGCGAGCGGCTGCTCGAAGTCGCTGAGCATTACCAGCATTTCGGCGGCGTGAGTCCCATCAATGCTCAGTGTCGGGAACTAATTGCGGCACTGCGGGCAGAACTCGACGAGCACGGGATCGATCTGCCGATTTACTGGGGAAATCGCAACTGGAATCCGCTGCTGTCAGACACGCTCCGCGAAATGCGGGACGCGGGTATCAAAACCGCTCTGGCCTACGTGACGTCGGCTTACAGTTCCTGGTCGGGGTGCCGGCAGTACCGCGAGAACATCGAAGCGGCGCGAACGGAACTCGGCGACAGCGCGCCGCAGGTCGACAAGATTCGCGTCTTCTACAACCACCCGGACTTTGTGGCGGCGAGTGCGGACTGCGTCCACACGGCGCTCGAGCAGATTCCGGACAACCGACGAGGCTCGGAACGCGTCGCCTTCACGGCACACAGTATTCCAAACTCGATGGCCGACACGTGCGACTACGTGAAGCAACTGCTGGAAACCTGTCGTCTTGTCGCTGAGTCGTTGGGCATTTCGGAGGATCGCTGGGACCTCGTTTATCAGAGTCGCAGCGGACGGCCTCAGGATCCCTGGCTCGAACCCGACATTGTGGATCACTTGAAGGCACTCGCAACGAGCAGCGTTGCCGACGTCGTTGTCGCTCCGGTCGGATTCCTGTCCGATCATATGGAAGTGCTGTTTGATCTGGATGAAGAGGCCGCGCTGGCCTGCCAGGAAATGGGCCTCAACATGGTTCGGGCCGGGACAGTCGGTTCGCACCCTCTGTTTGTCCGGATGCTTCGCAAGCTCGTTGAGGAGCGACTGTCCGGGGCGCCGCGCGAATCTATCGGCCGGTTCGGGCCGAATCACGACGTCTGCCCGATCGACTGCTGCCCCGGTCCACCCCGACGTCCTGCCGGTGCCGGCCAACAGCGGCCTGCGCAGCCAGGAGCCTGAAGCTGACGGACGAGATTTTCAGATCCGACAGTTTCTGTTCGTAAAACTGCCTGATTTGCCTTATCTCTCGATCTGACAACGGGTTGCGACTCCTTGACACTCTGGATCCGCATCTGTACCTTTCCGCCTCCATTCCAGACCGGTGATTTCTGCCCCGCGCAGAGACGTCAACAGGACACCTAACTTGTTTCTGGATAGCTGGTTAGAGGATTGTGTCCAAGCCGGGCAAGGATGCTCTGCGGAGGGCGGAATGGTCCGAGAGAGCACGCAGAAGGGCTCCCATGGCGAAGAAGAAAACCGCGGTCCGCAAGAAGGCAACTGCTCGACGTACCTCAGCGGCTCCGACACGGTCGAGTGTGAAGCCGGCAGCCAGCAGCTCTTCGCGGAAGAAGACGCCGGCCCAAATGCTGACCGCAGCGGCCAAACTCGATCAGGAAATCCTGAAGCTCATCAACCAGCGTGCCCAGCTCACGATTAACTGGATTGAAGCCCAGGATGACGCGCGTCGAGCCCTGTTTTCCCCGGAAATCAGCGACGCGCCAGTGGCAGCACTCGTCGCGAAGAATGCCGGACCGCTGTCGAACCATGCCGTTGCCGGAGTGTTGCAGCACGTGCTCGCCGGTGCCCGCCGCAAGGTTCGCCTGAAACGCGTCGCGTATCTTGGGCCGGCCTACAGCTACTCGCACCAGGCGGCGATTGAACGGTTCGGTGAGGCGGCCGACCTGATCCCGGTCAGCACGATCGCTTCCGTGTTTGAAGAGGTCAATCGCGGGCACGCCGAGTTTGGAATTGTGCCGATCGAGAACAGTACCGATGGCCGGATCGTCGACACGCTGGACATGTTCACGCGGTTGCCGCTGCGGATTTGTGGCGAAGTCCAGCTCAGTGTCCATCACAACCTGCTCGCGAAATGCGGACGCAGCGAAATCTCCGAGATTTACAGCAAACCGCAGGCATTTTCGCAATGCCGCAACTGGCTGAATCGGCACATGCCTCACGCCCGACTGCACGACGTGACGAGCACTTCGACGGCGGCCCAGCTCGCGCGCGACAAACCGGGAGCAGCAGCGATTGCCAGCGCAAAAGCAGCCGTCGAGTACGGTCTGCAGATCGTGGCTGAGGATGTTCAAGACAACAAAAACAACGTCACTCGATTCGCGGTGATTGGAGACCAGAATCCAGCGCCCACCGGAAAAGACCGCACGGCGCTGCTCCTGCAGATTCCGCACAAACCGGGCGCCCTGGCCGACGCACTGGTCGCCTTCAAGAAGCAGAAGGTCAATCTGAGCTGGATCGAATCGTTCCCGCTGCGTGGTCCGGAGACCGGTTACCTGTTCTTCCTCGACTTCGAGGGGCATGAGAAGGAACCACGGATCAAGCGAACGATCGAATCGCTGGCTCGCAATGCGGTTCGCATCGAAGTGCTTGGCTCATTTCCGCGGTCCGAGCCGGTCTGGTAGGCCGCTGCTGACCCGACCGGCCGCGGCAAACAGGACCGAAGCGGAAGGCCGCCAGGAAATCCTGACCAGAAGGCGGGATTGCTTGGGGCAGGCGTCTATTGTTGATACAGTCCGCCCCGCTTACCGCCGGAATCTGCTGCGAAGGCGGTGCGAGAGTCGGCCTCTTGATCTGGCTCCGCGATCTGTTGCGGTTCTGTCGCCCTCGACTGCCGCTCAAGTTCCAGACTCTACGAACGACAGGGGTTCCTGATAAATGCGACGTCCGATTATCGCCGGCAACTGGAAGATGAATACGTGCCGCGAGAGTGCTGCCGCGCTGATTGACGGTCTCAAAGGTGAAGCGGCCGAGTCACGTTCTGACGTCGAAGTCATCGTCTGCCCGCCGTTTCCGTATCTGTCGCTGGCGGCCGAAAAGGTGGCCGGCTCGTGCATTCAGGTCGGTGGACAGAATGCCTGGCACGAAGACGCTGGCGCCTTCACCGGCGAAACGTCCTGTCAGATGCTGAAGGACGTCGGTTGTCAGTGGGTCATTCTGGGGCACAGCGAACGACGCCAGATCAATGGCGAGTCCGACAGTCTGATCAACCAGAAAACACATAAGGCACTGTCGACCGGACTTGGCGTGATCCTCTGCGTCGGCGAACTGCTCGAACAGCGGGAAGCTGATCAGACCGAAGCCGTGCTCGAAGAACAGATGACCGGCGGTCTGGCTGGTGTCACGGCCGAATCGATGGCGAACGTCGTCATCGCGTACGAGCCTGTCTGGGCAATCGGCACCGGTAAAGTCGCGACCGACGAGCAGGCCGAAGCAGCGCACGCGTTTCTGCGTTCATGGCTGGAAAAGCGATTCAACCTGGATGTCGCCGCGGCCACGCGAATTCTGTATGGCGGCAGTGTCAAGCCGGATAACGCGGCCGGTCTGCTCGGTCAGCCGAACGTTGACGGAGCACTCGTTGGCGGAGCCAGCCTTAAGACAGAATTGTTCATCCCGATCATTCAGGCCGGAGCGGCGTCGGTTGCCTGAAGTCACGGCCGTCGAGAGTTGCCTCTCCACGTCACAATTTCATACTGCTGCGATCCGGAATGCCCTGCCGTTTCGGTTCGCAGTCATCTCCGATTGAGGAGTTTGTCATGGCCACATTCGCCATGGTTGTTCTGATGCTGATCAGCTTCCTGCTGATTCTGGTCATTCTGCTGCAGCGAGGTCGCGGCGGCGGACTGGCGGGAGCCTTCGGCGGGCAGGGCGGACAGAGTGCGTTCGGAACAAAGGCCGGTGACGTCTTTACGAAGATTACGATCGGGCTCGTCACGGCCTGGGTTCTGCTCGCAGGTGTGAGCGGTATTGCCGCGCGTAATGCCAATCGAGTCTTCCTCGATAAGGAAGAACCTGCCAAAAAGCAGACTACCGATGATTCGGCGGCTGGCGGTTCGGCCGGCAATGCGGCGACGTCGGAAGGTGCCCCGGAATCGCGCGCTGAACAGGCTGCTCCGGAGACGGAAAAGGCTCCCGCTGACGGCGCAACGGGTGCCGGTGCGACTGAGCCAAAGTCGGACGCTGAAGCCGCAGCGCCGAGCAGCGATGACTCGACGAAGGCTGACGGCAAGGCTGCTGACAGTCCGCCGGTAGAGGGCAAGCCGGCGGAGAGTGAGAAGCCTGCGAATGGCGAAAAGGTCGAGTCGAGCGACGCTCCGGCCAAGGGCACCGACAGCGACGCGAAGTCTGAGTAGTTCGCAACCGAAACGGGTGCGGCGGCAGAACGCGACCTGCACTCACTGGAGACAGTCACGTGCTGCTGAGTATGACGGGGTTCGGCAATGCGAGCGGTCAAAACGAACGCTTTACCGCCGCAGCCGAAATCAAAGCGGTCAACAACCGCTATCTGAAAGTCTCGACGCGGTTTCCCGACGTGCTGGCGTCGCTGGAACCGGAATTCGAGCGACTGATTCGAGAGTCAATCGCGCGCGGTACCGTGTCACTCAATCTGCGATTCGCTCCTGTTGGTCAGGGCAGCCGCTATCACATCGTGCCGGAAGTTGTCGCGGCGTATTCGCATCAGCTTCGGCAGATCGGCGTGCAGCAGTCACTGCCGGTTCCGGAATGGAGCGATGCGATCCTCTCGCTGCCCGGCGTCGTCGCCGACGAACTGGGCTCAACGGTCGACCCGGAAGTCGAGTGGCCGCTACTGGAGCAGACGATCCGCGAAGCGATCGAGCGGTTGCAGGAGTTCCGGCAGCGCGAAGGCGAGGCAATGCAGCGTGATCTGACGTTGAACTGCGACATCATCAGCGAACGCGTGGGGAAAATTGCCGAGCGGGCTCCCGATGTCGTCAGCGCTTACCGCGACAAGGTGCTCGACCGGGTATCAGAAATGCTCAAAGGCTCGGGGGCGTCGGTGCAGCCGAATGATCTGATCCGCGAGGTGTCGGTCTTTGCCGACCGTTGCGACATCAATGAGGAGATCACGCGACTGCGGTGCCACGTCGAAGAGTTTCGCAAGGTGATGGACGCTCCGCAGTCGCAGGGACGTAAACTCGACTTCCTCAGCCAGGAAATGTTCCGGGAGATCAACACGACCGGCTCGAAGGCGAGTAATGTCGAGATCGCCCATCACGTTGTGGAAATGAAAGCCGCCGTCGAAAAGATCCGCGAGGTTCTGCAGAACGTCGAATAAATCGATCAACGATCAATATGGGATTCCGAAACAGTTCTGAGTGGCCGGAGTTGGAGCGAAGCACGAGCGAAACGCCGGTGTGCTGCAATCTGTTACAGCCGGGGCGTCCTTCGCAGGCTCAGTCCAGTCCCGGTCACCCGGTATCACTCTGCGATTCTCCATCCGAGTTATGAGTTCGATGTCCGACACTCCGGAAACACATTCGGCAGCGGCTGGTGATTCGGTCTCAATGACCGGGACGCCGCAGCAGATCGTGCTGATTTCCGGGCCGAGTGGCAGTGGGAAATCGACGATTGTGAACCGGCTTGTCAACGAGTCGCCGGTCAAACTGATCAAGATGATCTCGGCGACGACGCGTCCGCGGCGGGAGAAGGAAGTCGACGGAGAGGACTACTACTTTCTGACGCCGGACGAGTTCGCAGCGCGACGCGATCGTGACGAGTTCGTCGAGTACGAAGAAGTGTTCTCATCCGGTTTCTGGTACGGAACGCTGAAGTCGGAACTCGAACGGGCGAGGCAACTCGGCGGGTGGGCGTTTCTGGAGATCGACGTCAACGGGGCGCTGAAAGTGATGGAGCAGTATCCCGCGACCGTTTCGATCTTCCTGAAGACTCCGGACGAGAAGGTGTTTGAGCAGCGGCTGCGGGATCGCGGCACGGAATCGGAAGAAGTCATTCAGCGGCGTCTGCAGACGGCGCGTAACGAACTGAAGTTTGCGGATCGCTATCGGCATCAGGTGGTCAACGATAACCTTGACCGGGCGGTCGCAGAGATTATCGACATCCTCACAGCGAGCGAGGCGGAACAGAATGATTGAAGAGTTCAAAGAAGAAGAAATTGTCAACAAGGTCGGCGGCCGATTCAAACTGTCGGCTCTGATTCAGAAGCGTCTGGTCGCTCTGAACCGCGGCGCCCGGCCGCTGGTCGAACTGCCGACGAAGAATCAGATGGAAGTCGTCGTCCAGGAGATTATGCAGAACAAGATCTTTCTGGACGCTTCAGGCGAAGTCGCCACCAGCGACGACGGAATGCCGCTGGAAGCCGGTGCCGGCCAGGGCGACGCCGGTCCGACGCTCGACGATCTGCTGTAGGAACTGTCGAGAGTCGAGGGCTGAGAGTCCAGGGCCAGCAAATCGGAATCACTCAAGTCGCGAGGCGACGACAGCATGTAGCCTTGGGCGTCAGCCCAAGGTTGGCAAAGTCAGCGAGTGATGAGCCGCGAAGCGGCGGCAGCATGAACCTCCTGCCGCCGTTTCGCGGCTCATCGCTGTTTCTGATTCGGCCAAATCAACGTACCCATTGCGATCGAGACAACGTCGAATGGATACAGCAATCACAGTTGCCTTGGTCGGTGGTGCGTACGCTTTATTCGGTGCCGTTCTCGGTGCAATGGTAAACCACTATCGTGCCGGACTTGAAGAGCGTCGTATTGATCACGAACGACAGAAGTGGATCCTTGAACTTCACGCGAAGTTCGAATTTGAACTTCACGCTTTGCGGATCAATGACTATCCCGCGATCTTCGCTGAAATGGAGCGACTATCGCACTTCAGGATTGACGCTGAAGACGCAGCCTCAATTCGACAACTTGCTGAGCAGCTTAATCACTGGGGTTACGGCCGATCGGGCTTGATAATGTCGGAACAAGCACGCTTGGCGCTCTTCAAACTCCGGCACAAGCTTATCGAATTTGCAGATGGGAAGATCAAACGCGAAGCGCTAATGTCTGGCGAACGCACAGACCTTATCGAGTGGCTTCGTCGCGATCTCAATCACAGCGAAAGTGCATGGCGGTCCTATCCTTCTCTGCTCGAAAGCATCATCGCCGCAGCAAACAAAGCCGGAACTGAAAAGGACGAAGCGGCTTGATGGCCGGATCAACAAAAGCGTGACTTTTCTTGAACATTACTTCGTTGTTCGTTGAACGCTGCCCGTTCAACTTTTTTTCGCCAGCCTTCCTCTAAATGTCATGTACGGGTCAAGCCATGAGCCTCAACAAAGTGCTGATCATCGTCGGCGATGCGACCGAGACGCTGGATACGATGTATCCGTATTACCGTCTGATCGAGGCGGGTTTTCAGCCCGTTGTGGCGGCTCCGGAAAAGCGCAGGTACCAGATGGTGCTGCACGAAATCAAGCCGGGCTGGACGATCACCAAGGAGTGGGAAGGCTACACGATCGACGCGGACGTCGCGTTTGCCGACGTCAACGAAGAGGAGTATGCCGGCATTCTGTTCTCCGGTGGCCGGGCTCCGGAATACATCCGGTACGACGCGGATCTGGTCCGCATCACGAAGCACTTCTTCGCGACGAACAAGCCGGTCGCCAGCGTCTGCCACGGCGTCGAGATTCCCGCTTACGCTGACTGCGTTCGCGGCCGGAAGATGGCGACCGTGCCCAAGTGCCAGTTCGATCTGGAAGTCTGCGGCGGCACGTTCGTCAACGAGGCCTGCGTGATCGACGGCAACCTGGTCAGCGGCCGCACCTTCCACGATAACGGCCAGTACGTCGGCCCGTGGATCAAACTGCTCGAAGCCGCCCGCGACTCGGCATAGGAACTTATTCGCGGCAGGTGGCCTCGATCGAAGTGGCACACGACTCTGCCGCGTCAGCCGGGATGCCATGCTTTCCGCACAGAGTGTGGGGCCGTTCCGGGGTTGGCTCGCGATTACCGTGTCAGGCCGATGTAGAAGCTGAAGAGCCGCGTGTTGTCGTAGGGCTCCTTCGAGATCGGGAAGCCGAAGTCGAACGCCAGCGGAGCCGGGCCCATTGCCGGAATGGTCAGACGCAGGCCAAAACCAGCGGTGACGCGAAATGTGCTGGCACTGATCGTTCTGGGAGACGTCTCGACGGTACCTGCGTCGACGAACCCGACGACTCGAATCATTTCGTCGGCCGTCAGCGGAATTGAGTATTCCGCCGAACTCAGAATCATGACGTCGCCGCCGACGCCGATTCCGTTCTGCTGCGGGCTGATACCGCGGTAGGAGAAACCACGGAATGACTGGTAACCGCCGGCAAAGTACCGCTCGAACATCGGTGTGTCGCTGTCGGTCCAGTCGTACTCACCATGCAGTGAGAAGATGTGCCGTCCGGTACCGTCCGGCTGTTCGTAGGTCGTGAAGTACTGTGTGCCCTGCACTTCAAACCGCGGATAAAGGTAGTTTCCGAACGCCTGCTCGTAAGCCAGTTCGACCATGTGACCTTCACTCGGCAGGAATGCAGAATTGCGTGTGTCATTGACGAGCGAAACGCGCGCGGTGGACAGGAAATTCTGGCCCAGCACCTTCGCAGCGTCGGGTGCAAGAACACCGGTCGGGTTGTTGACGTTGAGAATTGACACGTCTTCCAGACGCAGAGCGGACGTCAGCGACCACCACTTATCGATCTGTTTGCCGAGCGTGAGGCGGCCACCGATGCGATGTTCGTTCCAGTCCGGCATGAACCGCTGATAGTAGAAGCCGCTGACGCCACCACTGTAATTTGTGTCGAGGAAGTTCGACGTCTGCCAGCTTGCGGAATAGCGACTGACGTACTGGCCAGGCACCGCTTCGAGTCGGAAACGCTCACCATTGCCGCGGAAGGCGGTTCCGTCAGCCAGATCGCGCCACGAGGTCGGCACGCGTGTGATGTCAAAGTTGTTTTCTTCGAGCACGAACGAGCCCAGCACACCCGCGTTACTGTTGACGCCGACGCCGAACATCAGGCGGCCGGTCTGAGCTTCCGTCGCAAAGATGTCGAGGTCGACCTGCCCCGGACGAGTAAGTGCGTCACCGTAGGGGCCAGTCAGACCGCCATAAGGATCGCCGGCGTTCTTGTTTTCAAAGATCGGGTTGTACGGATTCTGTTGTCCTTCGATGGGATTCTGGCCGCGCGTGATCGCACTGGTCTGTGGCCACGGCTTTTCCGCGACATTCGACTTCTGGTTCTGAATGCGTGGAGCCGCTGCTTCGCCACGTTCAAAGACTGAGTTTCCCGGCCCGGACCTCGACACCTCGCTATCTCGGGGATCGGCCAGTTTGCCCGGCGCAACTTTGATCGTGTTCAGAACGACGGTCTCACGCTGCGGAGAGTTCTGGCCGCGAGCGATCGCGCTGGCAACGGGCGATTTCTTGTCGTCAACGCGTGAAATCTGAATTCGCGGAGCCTGCTGGCCACCGCGTTCAAACACGGGACCACCCAGGCGACCTTTGGACAATTCGATGTTCTGCGGGTCGGCCAGTTCGCCCGGTGCGACTTTGATCGTGTTCAGAACGACGGTCTCACGCGTGTGAGGATTTCCGCCCGGAGCATCAATATGCACGTTGATGCGGCGAATCGTGTAGGGCCGGTCTTCCTGAATCTGATAGACAACGTCGACGGTATTGCCTTCACCCTCCAGGAACCGCGGCACAGCATTGATCTGTGCAAACAGATGGCCGCGCTGACCGTATTTCTCGCGAATGTCCTGGACGTCCTTGTTGAGCCACCGGGCGTTGAATTCGTCGCCAGTGCGCAGCTTCGATTCCGCCAGAAGCTGTTGCTGATCGAAGACCTGGTTACCTTCGACTTCGATATTCCGCACACGGTAGCGCGGACCTTCGTCAATCACATAGTGGTATGTGATGCCACGCGAACGCCGCAGCCGGATGTACGGAATCGGCAGGTGCTCGTACTTGATTTTTTTGAACGGGCTTTTCACCAGCCGAATCTGCGGGACGATGTGCCCGTCGTCGGTCTCAACGTTCTTTTCGACAGTGACATCGAAGTACCCCAGATTGTGATAGTACTCCTTCAGAGCGGCGACGTCGGCCGGCAGTGTGCCTTCGTCGTACTTGCCGCCAAACATTGCTCCGAACGGCGAGATATTCGCGAGCCAGCCGAGCATGGTCCGTTTCGATTTCAGCTTCAGACGCAGCAGGCCGCTCTGAATATTCTCATTACCTTCAAATTCCGTATTGCGAACGACGGTGTACGGTCCCTCGTCGATGACAAAGACGACATCGCGATCGTCCGGGTCGCCGCCTTTTTCCAGCGCGACTGTCGCGAGTGGATACGACTTCCCGTCGTGATAGAAGCGTTCGATTTTCTTCGCGGCGCTGCGGTTGGTTGCGACGTCGTAGGGGGAACCTTCTTCCAGAGTGATCTGCTTGAGAATCTGCCGCGTCGAAAAACTTCTGTTCCCTTTGACGACGATCGAACGCACGACTGGACGTTCAATGACTCGAAACACGAGGATAAGCCCCTCGTCAGTCATCCGGTAACGCCGTTCGACGCTGTAAAACCAGCGAGTCGCGTACAGTGCCCGCAGGTCGTCCTTGATCTGCCGCTCGTCAGCCGGACGGCCCGACTGCGACTTCACGTGCGCCAGAATCGCGCCGGTTTCGATCGTCTGGTTGCCTTCGACGATGATGTCAGCGATCGCGTCGTCAAACTCCGGACGGGTTTCTTCATCACCAATGGCGACGACACTGTCGGGTGACTGGCCACGGAACAGCGAAAGATCGCGGACGCCGGGCAGAGACTGGCAGCCGGCGAAACTGAACAACGCCGCTGCAGCCAGCAGCAGAACCGACGCCGGTCCGCAGCGAAATGTATCCTGTCCTGGGACCCGGGACTGGAGCATGAGAAAACTCTTTGGAGGGAGGTCAGAGTGGTCCGCAAACAGGATCGAATCATCCGTCGGCAGGGCGCCGATCGGTCGAGCGATTCGGTCCGGATTCACGCACAGAAGAGGTGCAATCAGAGAGGTTGCTTGAGAAGGGGTGGTACGTGTAATGAAATCCCCAATGTGCCTCAAGATGGGTTTCGCACGTCTGACGACAGCAATATCGCCGGAAATCGTCGCCACGGGTTCAGACAGGCCGCGTCCACACAGTTCCTGACCGGAGCATTCTGCATGACATCCGATCTTTCGCTTCAGCACCAGCCAGTCTCTGATTTCCTTCTCGCAGTGCCGGAGTCGACAACGGCGGACGAGAGTACCGACTCGCCCTTGCCGGACATCCTCAGTGCCGAACAGCTTCAGTTCTTCGAGGAAAACGGCTATGTCGCCGGTGTGCGGATCCTGTCCGGGCAGCAGGTGAGCTGGCTACGCGACGAACTGGCGGAACTCGTTCGGCCAGAGCATGACGGCTCTGGACTGTGGCACGAGTATCATTCAAACGAGTCGACTGATCCGAGCACGGTCCTGTTTCACGCTCTGGGAGCCTGGCGGACGCGGCCAGGTCTTCACGATCTGCTGTGGCATCCGAATTTCGTGGCGGCAGCCAGGCAACTGCTCGGTGGTCCGGTTCGCTTCTGGCACGATCAACTGTTCTGCAAACCTGCCAGACATGGCGGCGTTGTCGCGTGGCACCAGGATTATTCTTACTGGAGGCGAACGCAGCCGATGGCTCATCTGACCTGCTGGATCGGGCTCGATGAAAGCACGCGTGACAACGGTTGCCTGCAGTACGTTCCTGGCAGTCATCGCTGGGATCTGCTGCCGATTACCGGCCTGGCAGGTGATATGGAGGCGATTCGCGACGTCCTGAGTGACGCGCAGTGGGACCGGTTTCAGCGACCCGTCGCCATCGAACTGCAGCCCGGCGAGGCGGCTTTTCATCACCCGCTGCTGATTCACGGATCGTACGAAAATCGAACCGACGGGCCGCGGCGAGCCGTCGTGCTGAACGTCGTCCGAGACGGAGTCTGCTCGGCGTCAGACGAACCGCTGATGCAGGGCATTCCGCCGATTCCGCCCGGCCAGCCGCTGAGCGGCCGGTTTTTCCCGCTGCTCAGTTGAGTGTTCTCGTCGACCGAATGCGGTAGGGTGAGCTGAATGATAAGGCGTCCGCATTCCGCCAGATGAAAGCTCTCCATGAAACGCATCGTTGTGACCGGAGCCGCGGGGCGGCTGGGGCGGAAAGTTGTCGCCGAACTGCTCAGTCGAGATTACGAAGTGCTCGCCACCGATCTCGAACGCCCCGAGTCGATACCGTGCCGGTTTCTGCAGGCCGATCTGACGGATGCCGCCGCCGTGCTCGATGTCCTCACCGGAGCCGATGCCGTGATCCATCTCGGCGCAATTCCGGGACCACTGTCGCAGCCGCGGTCGGTCACGTTCCGAAACAACGTCCTGAGCACGTGGAACGTTGCCGAAACGGCTGCGGCCGTCGGACTCAAACGGATCGTGTCGGCATCGTCGGTGTTCACACTTGGCTGGCACGAATCTCCCGAGACCTACTGGCCGGAATCGGTGCCTGTTGACGAATCGCACCCGGTGACGCCGTACGAAGCGTATGGGCTGTCGAAAGTCGTCGGTGAGGAGATCATCGCGACGGTCAGCCGTCGTTGCGGCATTCCAGCGGTCAGCCTGCGGCTGATGAATATCATTCAGGAGGACGGCTACTTCGCGCTGCCGTGGCCCGTGCCGACGCGCGGGCAGCCAGTACGCTTTGTCCTGTGGCCGTACGTGGATGTCCGGGACGCGGCCACGTCATGTCGGCTGGCGCTCGAAGCGCCCGTCAGTGGACACGAAGCCGTCTTCATCGCTGCCGAAGAAACCCGGTTCGACGCCGAGACTGCTGCGCTGCTGCGCGAGTTTGCTCCCGAGGTCAAACTCGATGCTCCCATTCGAGGTTCGGGCAGCGTCATCAGTATTGAGAAGGCGCGCCACCTGCTCGGCTTTCAGCCGAAGTTTTCGTGGCGCCAGTTCCGCGCCTCAATACATTC
Source organism: bacterium (assembly GCA_016124895.1). Taxonomy (GTDB): domain Bacteria; phylum Planctomycetota; class Planctomycetia; order Planctomycetales; family Planctomycetaceae; genus JAPOLP01. The sequence continues at coordinate 16,598 of WGMU01000053.1, read as the reverse complement.
GTGATCATCGTTTTTCGCGGGAAACGCCGGGGTTACTGGCATCTGATCGAAGGCTGTCGATATTCTGACGGCTTCGCTGACGGCGTTGGCTTCCGACGTCGCTGAAGTTCGCCCAGCACGTGCCGCGTGCGTGACCGGAGATGTCGTGATGAGTCGCTCTGACGTTTCGTATTTGCGTCGGTTCTGTTTCCTGATCTGCCTGACCGCTATCTGTCTGGCCGTGTCGGCTCCGGCAGAAGCTCAGTTTGGAAATCAGCAGCAGCAACGTCAGACGCAGAAGCAGCAGTCTGCGGTTTCCGAGTCAAAAGGGACGATTACCGACGTCGTTCGAAAAGGCCGTTCTCTGACCCTGATGATCAAGAGCGAAGGGGGCGGCGAGCCGATTCCCGTTGCGATCACACCGCGGCTGCAGTTTGCCGTCGAGGCGAAGGCCGACGACGGATTCCTCCGCGAGAAGCAGGTTGTCTCGGGCCGCGGCACACTCACAAACGAAGCTCTGTTCGTCAAGAACTGGACGGTGCATCTCGGCCCGGCAGCTCGGCGAATGCGAGGCGGCGTGCAGAAAGCCGAGAAAGTCATTGGCGAAAGCGTCAATAGCTACGACGTGCTGGGACAAGTCGTCTCACGACAGACGGACAAGGATTATCCCGACTACGAGACGCTGACGCTGAATGTGCCCGCCTTGAAGGGCAAGCCGGTCTATATCGACAAAGGCGCAACCGTCGTTGCCAGCCTGTCGGAAACTGACAAAATCGCGGCGGGAAATAACTGCGAAATCAAGTTCGCCCTCGCTCCGAACGGACAACCGGTCATCCTCAGCGTCAAAGTCATGCTCGATGAGGAACTGAAGTCGGAGGATTACTTCAAAGACGACGAGGACGAGAAGCCCGGCCGGACCAGTCGCCGCCGTCGCTCCTCGGCGACTGAAACAGACGATAAGGTTGACTCCGACGAGAAGGCTCCAAAGACTGACTCCGAAAACTGAGGAACGAGTCGGATGATCCACTGCTGGCGGCAACTGAGGCTTCGATGGTGAATACCCCGGATGAACTGCAGCCCGGCGAGCGCGGGCGGATTATCGAAGTCAGCGGTGAAGATGCGATCACCGTACGTCTGATGGAGATGGGCCTGACTGACGGCGAGGAAATTGAGCTGATCGGTCGGGCTCCGCTGGGAGATCCTCTCGAATTCGCCATCCGCGGTTACCGCCTGTCGCTGCGAACCGAAGAGGCTCGCCGGATCTCGATCGAACGCCTGCAGTAGCAATCCTCGGACCCGCTTGTTCGAGGTTCTGCAGACAACATTTGGTGTTCTATCACTTGACGTTGCAGGTCGACCTCGGAAGTTGACGCAAAAGTGTGCGGACTGGCGCATCTTCCGCAAAACTGACAGCTTCATCTGCCGTGTGGCTGGCAAAACCGCCAGGAAATTGACACGCGGTCTCAGTCGCAGGGTCGAATCCGGGTGCTGCTGCGGTATGATCCCTCGTTTTGCCAGCCCCGCTATTCGGGCTGTCCCACCTTATCAGTGGCCGGTTTTCGGATCGGCGACGCCCGCCTGACTCCTGCCTACATCGCCTCACACATGCCCGCCGTCGAAACTCCTGTGAAAACCGGCCTGCGAAAGGTCGCTCTGATCGGCAATCCAAATACCGGCAAGAGCACGTTGTTCAACGCGCTGACCGGAATGCAGGCCCGTATCGGTAACTTCCCCGGCGTCACCGTCGAGAAGAAAGTCGGACGAATCCAGTTCGACAATCGAACCGTCGAGCTGATCGACCTGCCGGGAACGTACAGTCTGTCGCCTCGGACGCTCGACGAAATGGTTTCCGTCGATGTTCTGCTTGGCCGGCAGCGTGACGTCGGCGATGTCGACGCCGTCGTCTGTATCGTTGACGCTTCGAACCTCGAACGAAATCTGTACCTCGTCAGTCAGGTGCTGGACCTCGGCCTGCCAACGATTCTCGTTCTCAATATGTGGGACGTTGCTCAGGCCCGCCATGTCAGCATTGATGTCGAGGGACTGCGTCAGAAACTCAACCTGCCGGTCATCGTGTGCGAGGCGCACCGGCGGATGGGCATCAACGAGATTCGCAGCGCGATCGTGCATTGCGACACGCTGGTCGCTCCGCTGCGACCGAAGCCATTTCCCGCCGAATTCTACCAGGAGTGTTCAAACCTGACGGCCCGCTTGCGAGGACTGGGTGAGAAACACAACGCCTTTTATCTGATCGAACGGCTGCTGCTGGACGTTGGCGGCCAGGTCGAGACGACACTGGTCGAGAAGCATGGTGAGACCATCAGTGGCACGCTTGCCGATATTCGTGGCCGTCTCAAAGAGAGCGGCTTCCGGATTCCCCTGGCGGAAGCGAAGTCCCGTTACGCCTGGGCGCGCGAGGTACTGACTGGACTGGTCTCCGTGCCCGAACGTCGGGTCCGCACGCGCAGCGACCGCATCGACGGGGTCTTGACGCATCGCTTCGCCGGCCTGGGCGTGTTTGCTCTGCTGATGTTTATCGTCTTTCAGGCCATCTTTACGTGGGCTGCGCCGGTGATGGATCTGATCGAGACCGGGCAGTCAATGGTCGCTGATCTCGTCGCGTCGCGCATTCCGCCGGGACCGCTGAGGAGCCTGATCAACGACGGAGTTGTCGCGGGAGTCGGTGGCGTGCTGGTCTTTGTGCCACAGATCGCGCTGCTGTTTTTCTTCATTGCGATTCTCGAAGACTGCGGCTACATGGCACGGGCGGCCTTCGTCATGGACAAGCTGATGAAGCGGATCGGGCTCAGCGGCAAATCGTTCGTGCCGCTGATGTCCTCATTTGCCTGCGCGATCCCCGGCGTCATGGCGACGCGGGTGATCGAAAACCGCCGCGACCGCATGGTCACGATTCTGATCGCTCCGCTGATGAGCTGCTCGGCCCGGTTGCCGGTTTATGTGCTGATGACGGCAGCGTTCGTTCCGCCAGTTGTTTATTCGGTGCCGTTCCTCACCGCGGCGACGGCCGACTGGGAGACGCCGCTGGGCATCAGCCTCAAAGGAATCGTTCTCTTTGCAATGGTTTCACTGGGTGCGGCGATTTCAATTCCGGTCGCCTGGCTGCTGAAGAAGACGTTCTTCAAAGGCGAGACACCGCCGTTTGTGATGGAACTGCCGTCGTACAAATGGCCGTCGGTGCGGATCGTCGCCGCTCGGGTTTATGACCGCGTGCGGGCCTTTGTTGTGCGTGCTGGTACGCTGATCTTCGCGACGACTGTGTTGATCTGGGCGGCGAGTTACTTCCCCGGCGACCACTCGCGTCAGCACGAACTGGAAGCGAGCATCGAGCCGTTGCAGGCTTCTGTCGACCTGGCACAGGAACGGCTGGATCGACTGCAGGATGACGAAGTCACGGCCACCGACTCGCCCGACGAAGAACCCGGCAATCGAGTTGCGGAAGCCGAGGCGTTTCTGGCCGAATCGAAAGCCCGGCTTGGGCTGGTGGCTGACGAGCTGAATCGAACCAATGGAGAGCTGCTGGCAGGTAGCGTGCTCGGCCGGGCTGGGCATTTCATCGAACCCGCAGTCCGGCCGCTGGGCTGGGACTGGAAAATCGGCGTCGGCGTGATCGCCTCATTCCCGGCACGCGAAGTCATCGTTGCGACACTCGGCACGATTTACAGTCTCGGAAGCGACGTGACGGAAGATGACGAAGGCCTGATTTCTCAGCTCACTTCGCACTACCGCGAGAACGGAATCGTGCTGGCGTTCTCGGTGATGGTATTCTTTGCGCTGTGTGCCCAGTGCGCGGCGACGCTGATGGTGATTCGCCGCGAAACGAACTCGTGGCGCTGGCCGGTCTTCACATTCGCCTATATGACGGCTCTGGCCTATCTTGGGGCGCTGCTGACGTATCAGCTCGGCATGGTCCTGCTGACGTAATTGCCGATCCGCCTCATCTGCTGCGAGTTTCACACACGACGATGGTCATCACGATTGACGGCCCCGCAGGGGCGGGGAAGAGCACGATGGCGCGCGGCCTGGCCGAACGGCTCGGGTTCGAGTTTCTCGATACGGGAGCGATGTACCGAGCGGTTGCCTGGTCCTGCCTGTCGCAGGGAGTTGATCTCAAAGACGCCGACGCGGTCGGAAACACCGCCGCCAGCGTCACGCTCGAAATGACTCCGAACGCGGTCATCTGCAACGGGAGCGACGTGACCTTGCAGATCCGGACGGGCGAAGTCAGCGAAGCCTCGTCACTGGTCGCCGCCGTTCCGGCCGTCCGCCAGGAACTCGTCCGCCTGCAGCGTGAAGTCGCGTCCGGGCGGAACATTGTCACCGAAGGTCGCGACCAGGGCAGCGTGGTCTTCCCGGATGCTGAGTGCAAAATCTTCCTGACGGCTGATCCTCGCCGCCGCGCGGAACGTCGACTGAAAGAACTCGAACAGCGTGGCGAGGCTGCAACGCTGGATGACGTTCTGCGGCAGATCGTCGATCGCGACGAACGGGATCAGCAGCGCGAGGTCGCGCCGCTCGTAAAAGCAGACGACGCCGTCGAGGTCGACACGTCGTCGCAGACTGCGGCCCAGGTGCTCGATCAGGTCGAACGAATTGCGCGGCTGGCGATCGGATAGCGTCCTGCGATTCCTGAGCTACCGCGTGACGACTGGTTCCACTCGACTGACACGGTAGACCGGCTTGTTCAAACGGTCGAGACGGCTCGGGTCAAACTGACCGGCGACGCGGATCAGGCGGCCGTTGTCGGTTTCGGTCAGCGGAAACTTTCCGCTCAATGTAATCTCGCCGCCGAGCGTGTCGGTTACGGCCGGTTCCAGATCGTAGATTAAATGCCAGGTACGCTGAGCCTTGTCGAATTCCACGATGCCCTGCACCCAGCGGAACTCGACATCGCGGGCCAGCCCTGACGCGTCGGCCAGCGCCTTCGCTTCCTGTTCGAGCGATACGGCGACAATGCCGTCAGCGGGTGTGTCGGTTGTGCTGCGGACAATCGGCTCGGCAAACTGCAGCCGATCCGGTTCGATCAGCGAAACGTCGTCAGCGTCAGTTGGCTCGACTTTCTGCGAGGTCCGCTCGGCCGGGTCGTCCATCGTGGCCGCGTCCGGTCCTGGATCGCGAGGCTGCGGAACGGGATTTACAGCCGGCGTGCCGACGTTCGCTTTCGGCTCGTAACGCGGGGCTTCGAGAGTTCCGCTGGGAGCAAACGTTGACGGAGCGGACTGAACTCCGTTGACCGCCGGGCTGCCGGCTGCGTCACCGGGCATGACCAGCGACTGCTGCGGATACACCGCCGGTCCAGCGGGGTACGCTCCTGGATATGCGCCGTACGGCGGGAACGAGTAGCAACCAGACAATGCGGTCGCGCAGACAGCGGCCACCGCCGCGAGAATGGATCCGGAGCGAACCATCAGCAATCCCTGCTTCAGAAGTCTCGAAACGTCGACTTCTGCCTTCCGTGAGCGGCCGGATTTCGACCGCAGCGACGCCCCCCAGCGTTTGAAGGCGGGATTTCTGATGAAAAATCGAATTCGTGTCCAGATCGGGTGGAGGAGGGGGAGAAGGGAACAGGCAGCAGGTAGTCGGGGAGAATTCCGAATGCTGAGTTTCTTCAACCGCCTGTTCGCTGTTCATCACTTCCTACTGCCTCCCCCCGAACTTCTGCGACTCGGCGACGGCCAGCTCATCACACCGCTCATTTTCCGGATGCCCCGCGTGGCCTTTGACCAGCTCGAACGTGACGCGGTGGCGGGCGAGTAAGTCATCCAGTTGCCGCCAGAACTCTTCATTTTTCAGTGGCTTGAACGACTTGCCCTCTTTGCGGCGAAAGCCGTTTCGCTTCCAGCCGGGCAGCCATTCGGTGCAGCCTTTCTGCACATACGAGCTGTCGGTCACGATGCGGACACGCGTCGGGCGCGTCAGTGCCTGCAGCCCCGAAATGACCGCCTGCAGTTCCATCTGATTGTTCGTGGTCGACGCGTCGCCTCCCGAGAGTTCCTTCTCGGTGCCCGTTTTAACGTGACGCAGAATGCAGCCCCAGCCGCCGGGACCAGGATTACCGCTGCAGGCTCCGTCCGTAAACAGGAGCACTTCCGGGACGGAGGTCGGTAAGATTTCCGGCATGGCAGAGTGCGGTCTGGAGAGCCGTTGTTTGCCGCGGCGGCGTGAATGCAGCTCAACGCTCGCGGTAAGTGATCCGTCCGCGGCTGAGGTCGTACGGCGACACTTCGACTTTGACGCGGTCGCCTGGCACGATTCGGATGAAGTTCTTTCGCATCTTGCCGGCGACGTGAGCCAGCACCATGTGGCCGTTTTCGAGCTTCACGCGGAACTGCGTATTCGCCAGCGCCTCGACAACCGTACCTTCGACTTCAATGGCCTCTTCTTTGGCCATAAGAATACATTCCTCAATCAGAACCCCTGCGAGCATCGAGCCGTCGCCAACCAGACAGGCAGACTTCGCGTCCGGGACGGCCGAAAGAAGCGAGCATTCTGCCAGTCTGGCGAAACCATTGCCAGCGAGTCGTGCCGGGCAGCGCGGGCTGCTAGAGTGGCGGCCTGCTGCGGTCTGCCTCGCGGTCCCGTTTCCCTCCTCTGACAGGGCGTCTCATCGTGGTTACAATTTCATTGCGAACGCACCTCAGACTGCTGACGGTGCCACTGCTTCTGCTGTGCTCACTGGCCGGTCGCGTTCAAGCGGACGCGTTTGATAATCATTCGGCCTACTGGCTGCGGAAGGGAACCGAAGGCGCCACGGCCCTCGAATCACTGTCGATGCGCGATGCGCTCCGGCTGAAACCAATCAGTGCTCGAATGACATCGCCCTGCATCGTTGTCCGTACCGACGAGGACAACTGGGCGAAGGCAATCATCACGTGGGGCTTCCGCAAGGGCAAAGAAGACCGCATACCGGTCGTCGTGATCGAACGATTTGTCACGTACCGCGGCGACCGGGAGAACCTGACGTCCGCGAAGGGTGAGAACGTCATGCTGTTTCCTGGATTCGGCTTCAACTTTGATATCGGCCAGATTGTGCCGGTTGGAATCGGGCAGGGCGAAGACATCATCTCACTCGAACAGGGAGACCTGAAACCAGCGGAAGGATCAAAGCTGCATGGGCTCGATGGCCCGGCTACGCCGCCGCGCGAAGACCAGAAGTATCCCGACCCGGACGAGCATCAGGGTGTACTGCCGACGGACTTCGCAGGCAAATGGGAAGTCCATATCGACGGCCGCTGGTCAGGCCGCTGGGAACTGGATGTCGAGGAGCGGCGCATTTTCGGTCGTTTCATCTCGGATGAAACTCAAAGCGTCTACGAAATCGCCGGCAAAATCCTCGCACTGCCACACAACGCAAAACTCAACATCGAACTGGCCAACGCCTCGCAGACCATCGACGCCTATCTGTGGACGAAAGACAAATCCGCAATGGCCGGGACAGTCCTCATGGCCGATCGCCGCATCGGCTTCTACGCCCTGCGAATTCGCGACGAATAACAGCGGACAGGACTGCCAGGCAGCGCAAAGTCGCTGAGGCGCGAATGCCCGCAAAGGTCAAGTACCAATGCGAGAGCAAGAGCAATAATTTTTCATGCTTTGCGAATCTCAGCGGCTGAGCGTCTTTACGCTGCCGACTGAACAGACCAGATGCTGTGAGACATCTCCATGAAAATCCTGCTCGCCAATCCGCGTGGCTTCTGCGCGGGCGTCAATATGGCGATTGAATGTCTGGACGAGGCGATTCGCCGCTTTGGCCCGAACATCTTCGTCTACCACGAGATCGTTCATAACCGCTACGTCGTCAATCGCTTCGAGAAGCTCGGTGTCACGTTTGTCGACTCGATCTCGGAAGTGCCGGACGGCTCGATCCTCCTTTACAGCGCGCACGGCGTTTCGCCGGAGATTCGGCGTCAGTCGCGCGAGCGGAATCTGCACACGATCGACGCGACCTGCCCGCTGGTGACGAAAGTGCATCTCGAAGCCGTCCGCTTCGCGCGCGATGGATACAACATCGTTCTCATCGGACACGAAGGTCACGACGAAGTCATCGGCACGATGGGCGAAGCTCCGGAGAGCATCACTCTGGTTGAGAATGCTGGCGAGGTCGACGCACTCCCCTTCGGCCTGGAAGACCGCATCGCTTATCTGACGCAGACAACGCTCAGTGTCAGCGAGGCCGAGGCGGTGATCACGAGGTTGAAACGACGGTTCCCGCAGATTGAAGCGCCGCCGAAAGAGGATATCTGCTACGCGACGACGAACCGTCAGGAAGCAGTGTCCACTCTGGCGACGAACGCGGACGTTGTCATCGTGCTCGGCAGCCAGAACAGTTCCAACAGCCGCCGGCTGATGGAACTCGGCTCTGACTGCAATGCCCGGTCGTTTCTAATCGACAGTGTCGACGAACTGCCGCCCGACGCGCTGACGGGGGACGAAACCGTTCTGATTACTGCGGGCGCGAGCGCTCCGGAAGTCGTCGTGCAGGAGTGCATCGATTCGCTGGTGGAACGTTTTGGAGCGACCGTTGAATCCGTCGTCGTCCGCGAAGAGCACGTTAGCTTTCCGCTGCCGAAAGAGCTGCGTCTGCAGACCGTCGACTAACGAAGAAATCCGGACCTGAGATTACCGATGCGACTGCTCGCTCGACTGGAACGGCGTTTCGGCCGCTACGCAATTCCGAACGTGACGCTGTACGTCGTCATCGGCCAGATTTTTTTCTGGCTGACGACGTTTTCGAAGCCGGAGATCATAGAGCGAATCCAGATGGTGCCGGCTCAGGTTCTGGCCGGCGAAGTCTGGAGGCTTGTGACGTTCGTCTTTACGCCTCCGTTTCGGATGCACCCGGTGTTCATGTTTTTCGCCATGTGGTGCTTTTACATGATGGGCTCGGCACTCGAACAGACATGGGGAACGTTCCGGTACAACGCTTACCTGGTGCTGGGATACATTCTCACGGTTGGGATCAGCTTCGTGTATCCCGAGCTGCCTGCGACCGTCGCGTTCATCGGCGGATCGGTGTTCCTGGCATTCGCTCACCTTTACCCGCGGTACGTCTTTTACATCATGTTTATTCTGCCGGTTCAGGTGCGCTGGCTGGCTCTGCTTACGTGGATCTCCTACGGCTATATCCTGATTACCGGTGGCTGGCCCGAACGATTGTTTGTGCTGGCCGGAGTCGGCAACTTCCTGATCTTCTTCGGCGCCGAGATCGTCGACCGCGCAAAGACCGGCCGACGGCGCATGGCGGAGCAGGCGAAGTTCATGGTGCCGGGTTCCTCAGAAGCCTTTCACGAATGCGCTGTCTGCGGTCGGACAGATCTCACGGATCCGAGGCTCGACTTTCGCTACTGCAGCCAGTGCGCCGGCACGCCGTGCTACTGCGAAGACCATATCCACAATCACGAGCACATTGTGAAGTCGTAACAGGGTTCTGCGGTCAAACAGTTTTCTGAACGCGCGACCGTGACATGCGCGCCAGGTCGTCGAACAGGGACTCAATCGTCTTGCCCGGACTGACGTTCCAGTCGATGTGATTTTCGGCGAGCACGCAGCGGTCGAACAGATCCATCGCGAGTTCCGTTCCGGCGAGGCCGCGCGACTGCAGACGCCGCGCGAACTGCTGAACCTCAGACGGGATGCTCTGCCCGGCCAGCGATTCTCCGGAGAGAACCAGCACTGTCTGGCGGTAGAATTCCTGAGCAAAGCGGATCAGCCAGCCGGCGCCGCGCCGCTGCTCGTGCGTGTCGCCACCGATTTCGTCGAGCCCGCTGGTCAGCGTCTTTGCCGCATCGAGCGGTTTCATGTCAGGCTCGGACAGGAACCCGTACAGCCGCTCGCGCAGAGTCCGCAGCGCCGGATTCAGCAGTTGAGCCGCCGTCTGCAGACTGCCGTCGCTCATCGCGGCGACTGAGGCGGCGTCGGTCGCGTTCGTAGTAAGTTCTTTTTCAAGTAGCAGTTCGGTGACGTCATTCGTGCTGAGCGCTCCAAACCGCAGCAACTGGCAGCGCGAGCGAATCGTCGGCAGCACAGCGTCGAGGTTTTCCGCGATCAGGATCAGCAGCGAGTTCGGCGGCGGCTCTTCGAGCGTCTTGAGCATCCCATTCGCGCCTTCCTCGTTCATCTTATTGGCGTCGTCGATGACCGCGACGCGGCGCGAGCCGGCCATCGGGCGCAGCGAGAGATCGTGGATCAGACCCTCTTTGCCGCGCTTGTCGCCACTGCCGTAAAAGACCGCAACGGGAATCTCGCCCTTGCCCTCCGGGCAGCCGACGAAGAAGAAGTCCGGATGCGACTCGCCCTGCATCTGCTTGCAGCCCGAGCATTCGCCGCAGGCCAGCAGTTCCTCATCCGCGTGCCGTTCGCAGAACAGACACTGCGCGAAGATGCGGGCAAAGCCAGACTTGCCGACTCCCGCCGGCCCGGCGAACAGATAGGCGTGAGCCAGCCGCCCGCGCGCGATCGACCGCCGCAGCATCTCTACCTGACCGCCATGTCCCCGCAAGTCGTCCCAGTTCATCGTTTTTCGAGTCTTCAGTAGTAGTCCAGTTTCTCCGAAACCGGAGTGCCGTCAGTTGCCGCTCGTCCGAATAATCGGCTTCTGAATGCGGGATACCGCGAGCCATCCTTCCGTCGCCAGCCTTCCAAATCACAGACAGCATTCTTTGCGCACCTGCAGGTTTTGGAAAAACCTGCCTACAGCTGTCTGACGCACCGACCGCAACTCAGAACGGGGATGTGACCTGCCACCACCCGGTCGCGTCAAGCGAGTGCTCGCTGTCGTCACTTCTGCCGGCGAACCCACTCGACGAACCGGGCGATCGATTCGTGCGCGAGCAGCCTGTCGATCGTGTTGAAATGCCGTCCGAGTTCCTTCTCGCTCGGCACCAGCTCATGCACGGCACGGTGACAGTCGCGGCACAGATCGACGATCTGCTGCATCTGCTGACGCGAAAACTGCTTCTTGAACCACTTGTTGCGATGGCACGTCCGAGGAATCAAATGATGCGCCGTCGTCCCCTTGCGCGGAGTGCGATGGCAGAGTTTGCAGGGTGTGGGAAGATGCTCCATGACTTACCGCGTCGTACTGAATCCCAGCAGGGCAAAAAGGAGGAAGACCGTCAGGACGAATGCAATGACTGTAAACTGCTCACCAGGTGATACCGTTGGGCGTTTGACTTCAGGTGTTTCAGGCGGCAGCCCAGCTTCGAGCATCGACCTGATCGCAGGTCGGAAGAAGGAATTGATTCCAGTGAGCCAGTAGATGGCCCAACATCCGTAGGAACCAACCGCCGGTACGCAGCCCCAGAGCCACGACGGCATGTTGTCGGTCGGTCCGGTCCAGTAAGGCAAAACGATCGCCGCACAGAACGCGATTGCCAGCGATGCGGAAAGCAACAGCGAGGCCGGTTTCCAGAATACCATTTTTGCAGCAATTACCATGATTTGCTGACGATGCTGCTCGGTGAGACTTTCCAGTCCCGGGATATCTTGGCTTCTGAAGATCATGATCATTCCCACTCGCTTGCTGGCAGACCTGTTCTTTCTGTCCGACCGGCCACCAGACCACTGAGTCGAAGGTTCCGAACTGCGTTCCTAGACTTCTGCCAATCTCATCGGCGGTCGACGATCGGTTGTCTGATCGGAATGACGCTGTTCCTGCTGACTCAAGAGCCTTTCGAGATGACGAGACTAAACGTTACCGCAGTTATCCCCCGTCACAAATCCTGGATTGCGCTGCTGGGCTGTTTTTTTCTCAGCCAGACCATTGGTCTCGCTCAGGTCGACGAGTCCGACGATCTGCCGGCTGGTTTGCTGGGGACTTATCAGGCGGGCGATAAGACGGTCGAGCGGATTGATTCGGGCGTTTCCTTTATCTGGAAGGACGCGGCGCCAGACGCTCGGCTGGTGAGTGACAAACTCTCGGTCGAGTGGCGGGGTGTGCTGCTCGTGCAGCAGCCGGGGACGTATCGGCTGCACACGTTTGTTGCCGGCAAGGTCGATGTACAGCTCGACGGGACGTCGGTTGTTGCAGGCGAATCGGCGACGGCGAAATGGATCTCGGGCGATGAGTTCTCCCCGGAACTCGGACTGCGCGAGCTGAGTGTTCGGTTTGAGAAGAGGTCCGACGCGTCTGAGGTTCACCTGTTCTGGTCATCGGATGCGTTTCCGCTCGAACCGCTGCCGGCACACCTGCTGTTTCGCGAAGGCGGGCGACCGGACCTCGCGGAGATCGAGCGGGGCCGGCAGCTTGTCGAGTCGCATCGCTGCGCACGCTGCCATCTCGACGAGAAGATTCCGCAAGCGGCGACCGCGCCGGATCTGACGCGGTCAGTTGCCGGGCTGCCGAACGCGGAGATCCAGAAACGGCTGACCGCAGGACACGGCGGAGCGATGCCGTTGTTCGGATTCGAGCAGAACCAGGCGGCGGCTGTCGCGACCTATCTGCAGTCGACGGCTGAGAAGCCTGATCTGCAATCACTGCCGAAAGCGGCGAAAGGGCGCAGCGACGAACAGGACCGCGCCGATGGAGCGACGCTCGTCAGGTCGCTCGGCTGCCTGGCGTGCCACAAGTTCGGCGAAACGGGCGAGCCGACAACATTCAGTGGCGGCGATCTGGCTCAGGTCGCGCAGCGGCGTTCGGCCGAGTGGGTTTTTACCTGGCTCAGCGATCCGGAAAAGCTCAACCGCGATCATCGGATGCCGGTCTTCTCACTGTCGAACAACGAGAAGCGGCAACTCGCGCTGGCACTCGCAAAGCCGGCAAAGCAGCAGGCGAAGCCTGCGGCCAATGACGCCGACGTCGTGCTCGGTAAACGGCTCGTCGCGGAAGCTCGCTGCGTCGCCTGTCACCGAATCAACGGTCTCGACGATGCGGCGAAGTCGGCGCCGCTGCATTCGCTGACGAAACTGCAGCTTGACAGTGCGGGCGACAACTCGTGCCTGAGTGAAAAGGCCGATCGAACAAAGTCGCGGCCGGCGTTTCCGAAGCTCGATCGTAAAGCAGTGACGGCATATCTGAAGTCAATCTCGGGCGCTCCGTCTCAGACGAGTCCGTTTGATCGTGGACGCCAGCTTCTGATCAGTCGCAACTGCGTGGCGTGTCATCCGCGCGAGAGTTTTCGCGGACTGGTGGCAACAGCCGGCGCAATGGCTCGGACGCACGAACCGCTGCAGGGGCAGGCTCCGAAACTGGTCCCGCCGAATCTGACCGCTGTTGGCGACAAGCTGCTCGACGAGGCGCTCACGAAATCGATCGCCGGAGAGCAGAAGCGGCGGATGGACTGGCTGTTCGTCCGGATGCCGAAGTTCAAACACAGCGACGCCGACGCGAAAGCCATCACAACTTATCTGATCGGCCATGACCGCATTCCCGACAGTGCGCCGACGTGGGACAAGCCTGAGCCGACCTCGAAGCCCGACGACCAGACGCTGCTGATCGGGCAGGAACTGGTCGGGGCGAAAGGCTGGAGTTGCATCGCGTGTCATCAGGTCGGCGAGTACGTCCCGCAGAAGACGATCGTCGGCACGCGCGGCTCGGACCTGGTCGGGCTCGGCGAGCGCATGCGGTATTCGTACTACCTGCGCTGGACGCGTTCGCCGCTGCGGATTGTGCCCGGCGTCGAGATGCCGTCGTACACGCGGCCGGTGAAACATGTGCTCGATGAAGACGTTGACCGGCAGCTTGAAACACTCTGGCAGACACTGGCCGATCCGCGGTTCGAGCCACCGACGAATCCGGCGTCCGTCGAGCAGTTCCTCGTCGTCGCTCCCGACAGCCCAGCACAAATCGTCCGCGACGTCTTCACGAATCCCGAAGAGAACGGTGGCGGAGCGATCGCGCGCGCCTTCGCCGTCGGCTTCAACAACGGCCACAGCCTGCTCATCGACCTCGACACGCTGACGCTGCGCCGCTGGACGTTCGGCGATTTCGCCCGGCAGAGAACAATCGGCAAGAGCTGGTACTGGGACATGGCGGGGTCGGACATCGTCGCTGGACTGGGCTCGTCACTGGATACGCCAGCACGTTCAAATTACGCACTCGTTAAGTCGGACGTCGCAGAGGCAAACGTACTCGACGCGTCGATTGCTCCACGTCGAGAGAACAACACGAACGGGCGGCTGCTGAGTTACGCGCCGTACGCGGACGGAATCCGGTTCCGCTACGTGCTTGAGTTTGAACTGAACGGCAAGCAGCGAGAGGTCAGTCTTGAGGAAACGTTGCGGCCGGCGGGCATTGATGGCGAAAGCCGCAGTGGCTGGACGCGCGACGTTGTCGTCCGTTCGATCCCAGCCGGGTACGACCTGGTCATGTTGAATCACGCCGGCAAAGTCCTGCTTGGTCAGCCGACGTCGATTGAGACTCGTGGCCCGGACAGCCAGGTTCTCACCGAGGCGTCTAACTCGTCATCGAAATCGCTCGGACTGAACCTGCGACTGAAACCAGAAAACGGGGCGGCGGAGACGCAGCTTCGATACACCGCAGCACTTGAACGAACCCCGCTGTCCGTCACGCTTAAGGACGCTGGGCCGGGGCCGCGGAACGAGATCAGATCGGCGCCCGGCTTTGACGGCGTGCAGTTGCCGATCAACACGAAGATCATGCCGACGGCGATGACGTTTCTCGACGATGGACGACTCGCCTTCACGTCGCTGCAGGGGCACGTCTATACGGCGAAAGATGCGAACGGCGACGGTGTCGAGGATTCGCTGACGTTGGTTGAGGATGGACTCGCGGCGCCATACGGGATCATTCAGGACGGCGACAGTCTGCTTGTTTCGCACAAGCCGGAACTGCTGCGGTTGCGCGACACCGATGGCGACGGGCGAACCGACGAGCGGTCGGTGTTCTCAACCGGCTGGGGGTACAACGACAATTACCACGACTGGACGTGCGGCATCGTCCGCGACAACGCCGGCAATCTCTACGTCGGCCTGGGCAGCGATTACGCACAGCGGGACCGGCCGCGCGAGCAGGCTCGCTGGCGCGGCAAGGTGCTGAAGATTGCTCCCGATGGAACGCCGAGCCCGTTTTCGCACGGCTTCCGTTATCCGACCGGGCTGGCAATCGATGCTCAGGGCCGGCTGTTCGCGACCGACAACCAGGGCGTGCAGAACACGTTCAACGAAATCAACCACCTGCGACAGGGGCTGCACTACGGAGTCCCGAAGCGGTACGAAGAAGAATTGAAAGTCGACGTCCAGCCGCCAGCGATTCAGATTCCGCACCCGTGGACCCGCAGCGTTAATGGCATCGCCATTCTGCCAGACGACTTCCCGATCAAAGAGTTCGCTGGACACGGCATCGGAGCCGAATACAACGGCAAGCTGCTGATCCGTTTCACGTATCACGAAGTCGATGGCCAGCTTCAGGGTGCCGCATACTACCTGACGCAGCCGGACTTCGCGGACGAGGATGCCAACTTTCAGGGGCCGATTTCTGTTGCCGTCAGCCCACGCGGCGAGATTTATGTTGGCAGCATCCACGACAGTGGATGGCTCGGCGGTTTGAACACCGGCAGCATCGTAAAGCTGACCGCGAACGGAAGACTGCCGGCCGGCATCCGCGAAATCCAGGCAACGTCGAATGGCTTTGAGATTTCGTTCACCCGGCCCGTCGACCGAGCAGCCGCCGCAAAATCCTCCACCTGGTCAATCAGCGGTTACACTCGCGTCTGGCAGGGCAGCTACGCGACACCGGATTCAGGCCGTTACCAGCCGAAGATCTCAGGGGTCTTCGTTTCGGATGATGGCATGAAGGTGAGGCTCGAAGTCGCGCCGCTGAAAACCGGCTTCGTGTACGAGATCAACTGCGGTCTGCAGCCCGACGGCAAACCGCTGTGGCCCGCGACCGGTCACTACTCGCTGTACCGGATTCCGTCTGGCGGTTCTGGAAAGTAAGTGCAATTCCGCCCGAAATCCAGAAGTCGAACCGCCAGAGGCGGCAGCGAATTGAAGCCACAGAGACGGTGTGCTAGATACGCAGTCTTAAACCCAGTGCCATTCATCAGGGCAATTGGATCGAACGGAAGGCAATGAAGTGAACGAAGGGCTTTGCGTTCTTCGTCCCTTCGTTGCCTTCTGTTCCAGACAGAGAACTGCATTTCATAGAAGGAGCCACGATCGTGGCTGTGATTGTTCAGAAGTTTGGCGGAACCTCAGTTGCTGACACCGCAAAGATTCGTGCTGCGGCGAAGCGGGCGCTGGATGCTCAGAGTCAGGGGCATCAGGTGGTCATGGTCGTTTCGGCGATGGGCAAGAGTACGGATCGGCTGGTCGATCTCGCTGCTGAGCTGAGTGAGAATCCGCCGTCGCGCGACATGGACATGCTGCTCTCGACGGGCGAGCAGGTCAGTGTGGCTCTCGTCTCGATGGCGATTCACGAGATGGGCGGCAAAGCATTCAGCATGACGGGCTCGCACCTCGGCATCGCGACGGACAGCCATCACACCAAGGCGAAGATTCTGTCGATCGCCAGCGACCGGATTCGCGAGAAGCTTGATTCCGGGCACATCGTTGTTGCCTGCGGATTTCAGGGGATCGACGCAGAAGGCAACATCACGACGCTCGGTCGCGGCGGCAGCGATACGTCGGCCGTCGCCCTGGCC
>WGMU01000078.1 GCA_016124895.1 bacterium | reverse complement strand
TCGCCACCGTCGATGACGGCCCCGGTCGTTTCCACATAAATATCGCGACCGGATTGCAGGCTTCCGATGATGACGGCCTCCGCGGCGTAGAGTTCAATGTCGGAAGCACCGCTGTCGAAGACCGTGCCGTCGGCCATCGAGATGCCGCCAGAGCCGTCCAGGTTGTCGTCGGCGAAGACGCCGAGAAAGCCGACACCGGCCAGCGCGCTGGATATCGACAGGTCGCCGTTCGCTCCAAACAGAATGTCGCCGTTCGAGGTGATAAAGATGCTCGAATTCCCGGCCGTGCCCTGAATCGCTCCGTTAATCACAACGCTGGCGTCGCCCAGCGTGTCACTGACCGGGTAGATGCGGACGGTGTGGCCGCTGTCGATCTGTGCGTTGGCTCCGTCGTTTTCAATGTCGACCGCGACTGGAGCACCGACGACGTCCGACAGCGCTGAGCCCTCGATGTCGACATTACCCGCCGCGAGCAACTGCCCGGACGTTGTGATGCGCGCGCCGCCGGTGCCGTCACTGTCGAAGTCACTCTGGATGGTGATGTCGCCGTCCGAACGCATCGTCTGGACGAGTCCGCTGATCAGAACGTCGCGGGACGCGCGGATGTTACTGTCACGATCCGTCGTGATTGTCCCGTCGATCACCGCGTCGTCGTTCCCATCGTCGTTCGCGGTCAGAAAGACGTTGTCGTCAAGTGCCGAAACAGACGCCGACGAGCTGATTGTGACGGCTCCTGTGAGATAGAGATCGCCGAACGTGCCGGCGTCGGTTGTGACGTCTTCGTCGACCGTCAGCGAGCCGCCAGCAGTGATCATGATCACCGCCGTCGAGCTGACGCCGTTCGTCCCGCCGTCGACACCGCCAATGGTCAGGTCGTCGGTTTCGTCGATCGTCACGGTGTTGGACGTGACCACTTCGAGGTTGCTGACCGTCGTCTCCAGCGCGTCGACCGAGGTCGATCCGATCGCGCCACCGGCGCTCAGCAGCAGCCCGACCGCCATGATATCAATCGTCGCGTCGCCATCCGTGATCGCTCCGGTGGCCGCGATCGAAACGTTGCCGGTCGTCGTCAGCGAGCCGCCGTTGAACGAAACACTCGACACGTTGCCATCGCCGCCAATCGACACAGTGCCCGATCCGACGCTGATGTCGCCATTCACATTGACAGTCGCGTCACCGCCGCTCGATGTGCCGTCGCCGTTGATGGTCAGGTCGGCATCGAACGTCGAATCAAGGCGTGTCAGGTTGACCGTGTCGCTGCCGTCGCCCGCGTTGATCGTCAGCGAGCCGCTCGGATTCGTAAACGCGACGCTCTCGCCCAGCGTCGAATCGATCATCGAAAGACCATTGCCGGCACCGCCGTCGTCGCTCAGTGTGATCGTCTCGGCACCGCCGGTGAACGTGAAGACGCGGTCGGTTGCGCTGAGGTTGTCGGTGATCGGTTCGAGGCCGGTGTACGTCGTCGTCTGGCTCTGGCCACCGAGTTCAACGGTGAACTGTCCGTCGCTGGCGTTGTCGAACTGGTGAGTCACAAGGTCGACCGAGCCGCTCACAAGGACGATGTCGTCACCGCTGGTCTGGCCGTTCCCGTTGAACGTGATCGGCGTGGTGAAGAATCCACCACTGCCGAAGTAGTTGATCGTCAGAGTGTCGTCGCTCCCCTGGCCGTTGATCGTGATCATCGTGACCGAACTCGTTGGCCGGGAATCGACGACGACTCCGCCGCGCAGCGTCTGCAGTAGATCGGCTCCGCCACTGAGGACTCGTCGGACCGCGAAGCTGTCATCGCTGCCAGTTCCGTCGAGCGAGTACGCGCCGTCGACGACGATCGCGACATCATTCCCGTCACCGCCCTGATACGTGATCGTGCCCGAGAACGAGCCGACCGTAACCGGCGAGCCTTCTGCGAGCCCGGCGAAGTTGCCGTTCACGGCGTCTGAGCCGTCGTTGCGAATGAGGATCAGGCTCTCACCGCCGGCCGGTGCCATCGCGCCGCCGGACAGGCTGAGCGTCGCGCCGGCGGCAATCGTGACCGAACCCGTCACGTTGAGCTGGTCGTAATCCGTGCCGGCGGTTGTGTACGGACTGTTGAGTTCGATCTGCAGCGTCGATGCCGCTCCGAGATTCAGATCGCCCGTCGCAATGATGCCCGGACTGTTCCCCGGCGCGACCGTCCCACTGCCGGCCGTGACTGGCGCATCGAGAGTCCCGGTCCCGACCAGACTGCCGCCGCTGACCGTTACCAGCGCCAGCGTTTCGGTCTCTCCGTTGACGTCGAGCGTTCCATCGGTCGCGACGTCGATCGTCGTGCTGTCGTCAACAGACGTGCCGCTGCTGAGATGAAACACGCCGCCACTGACGGTAACCGTCCCGCTGCCCGCGTCCAGGTTCACGACCGAGACCGAGTCAGCTTCCGACAGATACTGCGCGCCGTCTGCCGTGCTGGAATCCGTCGAGAGGCTCGTTGCTGCCAGCGAAATCGCATTACCGCCGCCGCCGATCGTGCCGGCCGAGTTCAGTGTCACCACGCCGCCGGTCACGTCTGTGCCAACGTCGCCACCGTCCGTGATCGAGCCGGTCCGCGCCGTCAATGTGACGCTGTTGGTGCCGGCATCGAGTTCTGTCACCGCAATCGAACCACCAGCTATTGTCAGGTCATCGCTGAACGTTGAACTGTCGATGTCAACGGCGCCGGTTCCGCTTGCTGCGTCACCAATGGTGATCGAGCTGAAGCCGTCCTGCAGGAAGGCGAGTTCCATATCGCTGAGGTTCAGTGTCCCGCCGCCTCCGCCGAGTCCAATTGTCGTGGATGCAGTGCGCGGCTGGATGGTCAAAGCGCCGTCAGTTTCGACGCTCAGCGATCCGCTCCAGTCGATACTGTCGGCATTGATCGTGATGTCGCCGGTCGCCGGTGTGCCTGCCCCGGCGTGCGTCGCGTCGCCAATGATGCTGTCGGCTCCCGCCACAAAATCTGCCGATGTCCCGTTACCGTCGGCGGTGACAGTGATGGAGCCACTGCCAATCGATACGAGCCGCCCTGCGGACGTCGTTCTCAGCACAACACCGTTGGAATTTCCGCTCGTCGCCGTCCCGCTGATGCTCAGAGAGCCATTGGTGACCTGCACGGTCGAGCCCTGTTGCACATAGACCCCGTCACTGATTGCCGAGCCCGATCCGCCGATGCCGGTGATACTGACGTCCCCGTCCACGCTGATCACGTCGGTCGCTCCACTGACAAAAAACACCCCAGTGCTGGCGGAAGTGCTATCGCCACCGGTGCCGGTAATCGTGATGTTTGCCGCGTCCGGCCCTGTGCCTGTCGACTGAATGATTCCAGCGCTGTTGAGAAGGACTCCACCGTTACTGTCGCTCGATCCGTTCCCGCCGACACCAGTGATCGAGATGTCGCCATCTACGCTGGTCACATCCGTCGTCGATCCAAGCAGGTGGACGCCGAAATTACTCGCAACACCATCTCCACCGGTGCCGGAAATTGTGATTGTTCCCGCTGTCGCTCCGCTGGCCGTAGAACTCACAGTGGTGCCGTTTCGCAGGTACACGCCATACATGTAGTTCGTATCGTCGCCTGTTTCCGCTCCGTGGCCGGCGATCTGGATATTGCCCGTGCCGGTTGTCTGAATCACGGCGTTGACGGCTTCGATGCCGACGACGTCTACGTCCTGACTACCGTCTGCATTCGCACTCAGCGTGATCCCGCCGTCCACCGTCGTGAGGCTCGACCCGCTGCCCAGCACGATGTTCTGCGACACGGTGACGTTGATTGCTCCGGTGCCCGTCGTGGCGATGTCGGCGTTGATCGTGGCCGTGTCGTTCCCCGTGCCGCCGGTAATCGTGAAGTTGCCAGACAGGCTGGACTGGACGCTGTAAACCGTGACTGAGTCGTCGCCACCGAGCGTGTCGAACAGAATTCCCGTCACGCCGGTGTCCGGAACAGTCACCGTCGACGTGCCGGATCCGGTCGAGCCAGCAATCGATGAGACGTCGAGCAACAAGCCGCCGGTATCCGTGATCGTGTACGTCCCACCCGAGTAGCTGATGGTCAGTGCGTCATTGCTGTCAGCGCCGTTAGCGTCTGTGACAGTCAACATGCCTCCGGAAAGCATCACCTCAGTGGTCGTCAGCAGCGTACGGTCTTCCAGTGATTCGAAGCGTGGAGACATCCGCCCTAACCTCCACCGCAGCATTGACGGTTGGGTCAGAGAAGTACGGCGACGGCTGCCCGTACGGATTCCTGCTTTCAGGCGTTCAAGCCAGCCACTGAAACTCATGGCGACGTCCTTATCGTAATCAGAATCAGCCAGATACGAGTCGTTTCTGCTGTTGGGTCTGTAGTGATCGTTCCTGTCGAGAGTCGTCAGGCCGATGTTTTGTGCGGGCTGTCGGCCTCTCTGTGGATGGGTCTACGCCGTTGAGTGGTCGCGTTCACTGGGAGCCAAACCGGCGCGAGACCATGGCCCGGAACTGACCGTTGAAGTCGGAACTGAGACCGCCTGCGATCGGTGCTGAATAACCGACGGTCAGCAGCGTGTGATGCCACAGTTCAAAGACGCAGCCGTACGTTGCGGTCAGCAGGTTGCAGTTACGGTGACTGCCGAACGTGCCGATCGGAGCGAAACTGACCTGATCGGCACGAGTCAACGAATTGATGGCATGCAGTTCGAACACAGGTGCGACACCGGTGACCATCTGGCGGGAGCTTTCCGGTTCGCTGATCAGCCAGTAGCCCGTGTTGAAATCGACATAGGCAAACGCCGCATCCTGCAGCCGGCCAATGTTCGCCAGACTGCCGCCGTTCAGCGCGTTGGCATTCAGCAGCAGGCTGCGGCCGGAAGTGTCAAAGTCAAACTGCACGATCGACTGCAGGAAGAGCCGATCATTGGGAGCCGTCGCCAGGCCCAGAAACGGCATCAGATGCACGGTGTCGTTCTTGAGCCGAAGAAATTCGGTCATTTGACTGCGATCGGAAATCGACAGCGAGTAATCGTCGGCCGTTGGCAGAGTCACCTGCAGACCCCCGCTGCACAGCCAGTCGTTCCCACCTGCGAGGATGCTTTTCAGGGTCAGCGATACGTTACCGAACTCGACTTCGTTCGCGTTCGTGACTCCGTTGATGACCTGAGTACTGTCCAGCGTTGCGGCAAACGGGAAGCGGGCTTCCAGTGACATCAGTCCGTTCGCCAGCGTCGTTTCAAATCCCGGCGTGAAACGGTTCAGGTTGATGCCCTGCCCCAGGGCCACGGAATCGAAGTAGCTGTAGTTGAAGAACACCCGGTTTCGCGGAATCGGACTGCCGCCGTCAGCCTGCCGGTTGACACCAACGGTTGCGAAGGACGGGTTCGTCGGAGATGGCCCGGTGACCGAGAAATGCGCCGTGTGTGGTTCGGCGCTGTACCCAGCCATGCTGACCGGATTCGTCACGCCGACGGTCGTAATCGCCATTGAACCCGGTGGCGTCTGCGACAGCAGGTCGAAACCGGGAAGTGTCTGGGTCGTTGTTCCCGTGCCGGCATCCTGCGTGATTCGAGTCAGACCGAAGTAGCCGCGTGTTCCGTCGGGCAGGACGCCAGCGGTCGCGTTCAGGTCGCCTCCGCCGGGTGCGACAAACGTGACGAAATCGGTGCCGAGATTCGAACCGCCTGGCACCAGAGTCTGACTCGATCCGTCGATATAGACGAAACGGTTGTTGGCAGCGTCGAGCACGACGGTTCCGGTCGACGGTGACGGGACGGTCGCGACCGGGCGAAACGTCACCTCGTGCTGCGGTCCGAGCCGCAGGATCGTGCCCATCAGATCCGGCATCCGCCACAGGCCTCGTGACGGATGCACTTCAACCGTACTCAGTTTCAAATCTGACGGGGCAGTCGCGTACTCGGACAGTTTGCCGTTCAGAAAGCTGGTCTGCTGAATGGGCGCGTCCGGCTCAATCAGGCCTTCGTCGACGAAATGCGGCACCGTCTCCGGAATGAATCCATCTCGGGCAATGACGTCTGAGTCGTCGGTCTCAACCTGACTGGCATTCTGCTCGACCGGAACAATGTCGGCAGTCAGCCAGGCCGGGAGCGGATCGGCAGCGCTGACCAGAGGCAGCCAGTTCAGGACCGCACCGATTCCCAGAGTCAGACCGAGAGACCGGAGCCGCCATCCGTGTGGAAGAATTCGCATGACAATCAACTTTGTCTGGAGAGACGGAACGATGTGCGAGCACCGGCGGCGCGCAATTCCGCCTGTGGCTTCTGCTGGACAGATCGACCTACGGAATCGTCCGAATCCAGCAAATCAATACTGCTGGCGTTGTCCGTACTCCAGGCATGTTCCAATTGTCCCCACCTGGGCCGCTGAAATCCGACAGACTGATTCCCCCTGAAGATCTTTCGCTCAAGTTTCGATATCGCGATATCATCCGTCCCTGAAACTCAGACTCTGCTGGAACGGGCTCTTGCTCTGCGCTGCCTGGTTCAGCAGTCCCTTACTAAAGGAACCTGCGATGTGGCGAATTCTCGGTGAACCTGGCAGAGATCTCTGTGACCGCGGACTCAGCGTCTCGCGACGCGACGTGTTGCGGGTTGGCGGATCAGGGGTGCTGGGCCTGACGCTCGGCGGGGCTCTGCAGCTTCAGGCTGAGGCGGCGAACTCAGGGGCAGGCGGTGGACGCGGCTGGGCCAGAGCGAAGCACATTATCATGGTCTACCTGCAGGGCGGACCATCACACCTGGACCTGTGGGATCCGAAAACCGACGTCCCGGACAACGTGAAGAGTGTCTTCAAGCCGATTGACACCAGGCTGCCGGGAGTTCAACTGACCGAACTGCTGCCGAAGCTCGCTCAGGTCAACGACCTGTTCACGATGATTCGCTCGGTGAGCTACACGCCGAACGGCCTGTTCAATCACACCGCCGCGATCTATCAGATGATGACTGGCTATACGACGGACAAAGTCAGCCCGTCCGGCCAGCTTGAGCCACCCGATCCGAAGGACTTTCCGAATTTCGGCTCAAACATCATCCGCCTCAAGCCGCCGACCGAACCGATGCTGCCGTTCGTGATGCTGCCGCGTCCGCTGCAGGAATCGAATGTTGTCGGCAAGGGCGGCACCGCCGGCTTCCTCGGCCGGGCGTTCGACCCGTACACGCTGTACCCGCCGGGCGACGATATGGATATGGCCAAGATGTCGAAGATCAAGGTCGATGATCTGCAGCTTCGACCGGACGTCTTCGCCACGCGGCTCGAACGGCGGGCAAAGCTGCGTGACTCGATTGTCAAGCGGATGAAAGTCGTCGACGAAGCCGTCAAGGACTACACGCTCAACGAGTACTACGACAAAGCACTCAGCCTGATCGTTTCCGGCAAAGCCCGAGACGCGTTCAATCTGGATGCCGAGCCGTCGTCGATCCGTGAGCGTTACGGCCGCAACACGTTCGGCGATTCCTGCCTGCTGGCTCGCCGCCTGGTCGAAGCCGGCACGCGCGTCGTCGAAGTCGTCTGGCCCAAGGTCGCGAACTCGGACAATCACTCGTGGGACGTCCATGTCGGCCTGTCAGGCCGGATGAAAAACCAGTCCGGCCCGATGCTCGACGGCGGTGTTTCGGCACTGATCTCGGACCTCGACGAGCGCGGCCTGCTGGATGAGACGCTGGTTGTTGTGGTCGGCGAATTCGGCCGCAGCCCGCAGCGTGGTGTCAGCACCTCCGGCAACGGCAACTCAGACGACGGACGCGATCACTGGCCGTACTGCTACACCGGCATTGTGGCTGGAGCTGGTACGAAACGTGGTTACGTTCACGGGGAATCCGACCAGACTGGCTCGGCCCCACTGCGTGATCCGGTTCATCCCGGTCAGTTGCTGGCGTCGATGTACCACGCGATCGGGATCAATCCACAGACGGTTGTTTACAACCACCTGAACCAGCCGCGCGAACTGGTTAAAGCTGAACACGTCCCGGCGCTGTTCGCGTAACCTGTTCGCTTCAATCCGCTTGAACAATCTGGCCCGTCTGGTCACTTCTCGATCAGGCGGGCCGTTGTTCTTTGATGATGCGTCTGCAGTCTGATCAACGAGTCCGGAAGCGGTGTCGTTATCCCCACGTTACTGGAACGCAGTTCATACCTGAGTTACCGTTGTGGGCTGCTGCCGTCAAAGCGGCTTCCAGAAGCCGCTCGCACGAACTTTTCGAGACAGGGACTGCCTCGTGACCAGGGCCATTGCCGCGACATTGCTTGTCATGCTCAGCGGACTGCAGTCCGCAGCATTCGCTCAGACAGAGATCGATCCGACAACGGGACTCCAGCATGACGGTAAGTCGGTCCGAGTTCGCCTGACGGTGCAGTCCATCGGGAAAGCCGCTGGCGATGTGCATGTTCTCAACTCTGCTAAAACGTGGAATGAGCCTGGGAACCTGCAGATTAGAATCGGTCCCGAACTTCATGCCGAGTTTGTGAAGCAGGGGATCGAACGCCCGGCTTTTCATTTTGCAAAAAAGACTGTCCAAGCGACGGGGACCATTCGAATCCGACGGCCGGGAGGGATTGACGTTCCTGGTATTGACCTCGGATCCGTTTCTGACATCCGAATCGTTCCTGCGACAGAGCCTCCGAGAACGACTCCGTCTTCCGCCTCGGAAGCAGTCGCAATCGAACCTTCACAGGGCCTCGCCAATGTCGGCAAACGTGTCCGGGTCCGTCTGATGGTCCAGTCAATGGGCCGCAGTTCAGATACGTACAACCTCAATTCCGGCAAGTCGTGGGATGAGCCAGGCAACCTGCAGATCCGCTTTTCGCCGGACATCATTGACGCATACGAGAAGCAGGGGATCGAGAAGCCGCAGCAGCACTTCTACCTCAAACAGGTTGAAGTCACAGGAGTTGTCCGCGAAATCCGGCCCGGCAACGTCCGCGTCGCAGCCATCGATCTGCAGTCCGTCGATGACCTGACGTACGTGCTTGAGGCAACTCGCAAGGCGCCGGCAGTATCCGACCTGATCGATCGTCAGATCGATTTGTATCTGCGAAACGGTCAACGTCTGGGCGAACTGACTGTGACAGGAGTGCAAACAGGTGAGGCACCGGACAGCCTGTCGAGCCTGAGCGTGCGGACTGCAGATGATCGAGTCCGTCGTTACGCAGCAGCGGCGATTGAAGAAGTCGTCGTCGACGGTATTCCGCTCGACCTGAGTTACGATCGCCGGACGCGCCTGCTGGCCGTTAACCCGAAAAAACGCGAGGCCCGGCTGAAGGACGCCGAGGAAACCGAACGGCGCGTGCTGGCACTCGGCAAACGCATCTGGCCGCACGTCAGCGACGAGGAGCACGCGGACTGGATTGCTCAGCATCGGGAATTCATCGCGTCGGTGCAGCAGCACTTTCCAGAACTGCCGCTGCGACCGATCGAATCAAGGTATTACCTGATTTTGACCGACATCCCGGATGCGGATGCGCAACAGTACCTCGGCTATCTGGACACGTTGTACGACGAGATGTGCAAGGCCTTCGGGATACCGCTCGGCAGTAATATCTGGTGCGGCAAGTGCATTGTCGTCGCGTTTCAGAACCGTCCGGACTTTATCCGCTTTGAACTCGAAATGATGAAGAATCAGCAGAATCCGCAGCAGGCCGGCGGCATCTGTCACGGAACAGGAACCGGTCGCGTGGTTATCTCGCTGTTCAAAGGGAGTTTCACAGCACGCTTTGCCACGGTGCTTGTTCACGAAACTTCGCACGGATTTGTGTCACGGTTTCTGTCTGATATCCGGATTCCGTCGTGGCTGAATGAGGGCATGGCTGTCTGGATCGCCGGATTCATTGTGAAAGACGACGACACGCTGCAGAAGAGTCAGCGCAAGTCGATCGCGGCAATCCGTCAGCAGCAGACGCTGACCGGCTTCTTCGAGGCGAATCAGATCGACGGAGACTATTACGGTTGCGGCTCAGCCTTGGTCGATCTGCTGATTCGCAAAGACGAAAAGAAGTTCCGCGAGTTCTTCGTCGACCTCAAAAAAGGCTATCCGCAGGAAAACGCCCTGCAGCGAGCTTATGACCTGAGCTTCGATGACCTGGCTCAGTTGTACGGCCGCAGCATCGGCCTGCCGGACCTGCAGCGTTAGAAACCGGGAATCGATGCGTTGGACAGGTTTTCAACCTGCCTCGGCAGAACACAATCCTGTCTCACAACACGACAGTTATTTCCAAAGCGGTCGTTAGCAATTGGAATTCGTTCTTAGCCGCGGAGAAGCGACAGAGCATTCTTTTTCGGTCGCCTTAAGTGTTTCAGACGTGACCGCTGGCTCTGTCTTCTGACTCTTCCGCTGATGCTGGCTGCCACATCAGCGTCGCTCTGGCGGCGTTTGACGCGTCGCTGACGATGCGTGCCGTGCCGCGCAGCGTCCCTCCGGTGAGACGAAACGCAATCGAGCCTTCACTGTCGGATGAGCCAGCGCAGGATTCGAGCAGCGTAAACTCGCCGGTGTCAATCCGACGGACTGTCCCACGGTTGCCGCTGACCGGACCTTCGTAGTCCAGATACGCGCTGCGATGATCGGGCAACCGCTCGACAGGGATCGACGCGGCATTTCGTGGAACCTGGTCAAGCCGCCAGGTTCGCAGAGCGTCGCCCCATTCGAGCATCAGATCCCAGTGCAGGAACGGGTGGTCGTGCTCAAGCAGGACAAATCGCGGCATGGTTTGCCATCCGCATTCGATCAGCAAAAACGTGATCTCGCCAGCCGGTACCAGCTACAACAGCGTTTCCAGCAGCAGTCGTAGCTTTCGCATTTCCAGCGGACGAATGCTGAGATCGCTCATCAGAGTCGGGTCGAAATCGACGGACAGTGCCCGACCGTAGTTTTCCCGTTTCAGACATTGAATCAGCCGCGCGTAATCCATCTCGCCGAGCCCAACCTGCACCTGGATGTCCTTTTCCGTCGTATCCCGCAGCGACGTGTGGAACACGTACGGAAAGACCTGGTCCCACGTCTGATTACGATGCGGGCCGCAGATGTAGTAGCTCGGGTCGAGAGACAGGCCGAGGCCGCGGACGGACTGACAGAGTTCGACCGCAGTGTGTGGGTCTTCCGTCAGGTGTCCGGTCTTTGTCTGCAGGCCGATGCGAACCCCGTACTCATTGGCAATCGCAACAAATTCCTTCAGCCGATCGATCTCGGAATTGAACGGCGTACCGAGCTGTCCGGCCGGAACATTGATTTGCGTAATGCGCATCGCTTTGCAGGTTTCACACAACCCGCGCATGACAGCCGGTTCGATATCGTGAGCCAGCGTGAACGCAACCGGGGAGAGGCGGCACTTGTCGCGAAACTGAAAAGCAAACTGATCCGGGTTGGCGATCGCCACCGACGGCTTCAAGTGGCCGGACTGTTCGTCAAGCCAGATGTCGATCTTGTCGTATTCCAGATCAACGATCTGCCGACACGCCTCATCAAACGGCACATCGGCAAAGCAGCGCGAAGACGCAGCAATAAACACGGCACACTCCGTTGTTCGTGATTCGCTTCCCGGTCGATGCCACTCGCGCGAGAGCAGCTCGGGGAAGCTCGTGTCGAGCATCAAACAGCCGCAGTCAACGCTCCGACGAACGACTTAACTCATTGAATATTATTGAGTTGCGCCGCCGCAGGAATCCGGTCTGCGAGGCGACTGGTAATCTACTGAGATTAGGATGACGCCGCAATACTGGTCGAATCTTCGGATTAAGCCGATTGTCCGGCAGAATCTGATTCTCCGAATTCCGCGGTTCGTACGGTCGATAATGAGTGTTGGAGCGGCGTCGAATCCGGCGACCGCGCCAGCCCAGCCATTTCGCCGCAGCCCCGAGTCGCTTGCGGACCTCAATTCAGGCAGTTCGATCGGGAAGGGACTCCCATGAAGCAATTTGTCGCCGTGTTTGCCTGCTGTGCCCTCGTCACGTTCAGTGTCGGATGTAGCCAGAACCAGAGTCTCGTTCGCGGCCAGACGCCAATGGAGCATTACGATACGCCAGCGCAAAGCGGCATGTACTACGGTGGTCCGTCATACGGCCCGAACGGCCATTACGAGTGTCCCGCCTGTCCGCAGAACTGCCAGAACGACTGGTGGCGACCGACGCACCATCACACCTGGGAGTATCACGCACCGCAGGATCTGGTCTACCCGGCAGAAAATCAGCCGAACGCCGTGCAGCAGTACCCGTACTACACAGTCAAGGGGCCGAGCGACTTCTTTATGCAGTAGCCGAGAGTTCGAGTTCAACGAGCTACCAGGCATCAAAACAGAAACGACGCGGAGTTCCACTGAACCGGAACTTCGCGTCGTTTGCTTTTTGCGCAGCCGCTGCCGATTGACGCGCGTGGCTGCGGTCGAGACAGGCTGCCGTGTAACGCCTCTGAGTCAGTGCGAAACGCTGGCCGTCCAGACCGAGACGATCGTCATCGCGATGACCGTGTAGATAAACAACAGCGAAAGCATCTTGCCGATCGCTCCCCCGGCTTCGGCATCGTCCGCTGCAAACTGCCGGAGTTCGGCCTTGTCGAACAATTCAGCTTGAGTGGCCGCTGTTTCAGCGGCATCAGTATGAGTTTCAGACATGACTGGCCTCAGTCGGTTTTCCAGAAGATTGTCAAGTATTGGAATCGCAGCCCATGGGATCGGCGGATTCTGAAAAAACCCGTCCGACGTGTCGAGTCACGCCAGGCACTGTCAGATCACGAGTTCCCGATCGCGAGACCTCAATTTCCGGCGGGACGTTCTCGACGAAAAGCATCAAGGGGCGTTATCGCAACTGGTCAGCCGCATTGTTTACGGAAGCGGTTTGCGAAATCGCAGGAAGTAGTTTTCCTCGAAGCCGTCGATTTTGACCTCTTCGACGAACTCGAAACCAGCGGCTTCGATTTCGGAGCGGAAGACGTCTTTGCCCGCGCGGACGTGGCCGAGGATGAATTCGCGTGACTTGCCGGGGATTCGTTCAAAGTCGATGACGACCAGCGTGCCGCCCTTCTTCAACGCTTTGCGGATTGAGGCGAGTGTCGACCTCGGGTACTCGAAGTGGTGGTACGTGTCGCAGACGAAAGCGACATCGACTGAGTCGGCGGGCAGGTCGACGGAGTCCTGTGAGCATTGCACGGTCGCAATATTTGTGAGGCCCTCGGCGGTTGCCCGCTCTTCGATGTGCTTCAGGAAGCCCTGCGCAATGTCGACGGCGACGACTTTGCCAGCCGAGCCGACAACCGACGCGAACGCGCGGGTATAGATGCCTGTCCCGGCGCCAATGTCGGCCACGTTGTCACCGGGTTTGATGCCGATCGCTGTGACCACTTTCGATCGCTGGGCGAAGACTTCGCGGCTTTCAATCTCGAAGCGGGCAAGCCACTGTGAAGCGTCGAGGTCGGCACTCAGGAACTTCTCGTTGATGCCCGGCCTGACGCTCTTCTCGTGAGCGGCTGCCTTCTTCCGCTCAGCGGCGATGTATTCGTAAGCCCGCTGCTCGTAAGCGGACGTTCGCAGGCCAACGGCGCGGGCTTCGGCCAGCGAGGCTTCGACCGGAATCTTCGCATCCAGCACCCGGTGCGCGAGCCAGACGGCGCCGACCCGGTTCGCTGACGCGCAATGCACCATCACCGGTTTCTCTTTGGATTTCTGCAGCGCCACACGCACGCTGTCAAAGACCTTGTCAGTCAGGTCGGCCGGATCGCGGAATCCGAAATCGTGAAACTCCATCCCGAGTTTCTTTACTGTGTCGGCTTCGTCCCAGTTGATCTCGTCCTTCTCACGCAGCGTGATCACGACCTTGATGCCGCGTTTCCTGGCAGCTACGAACTCAGCTTCAGAAGGCTGTCCGCAGAGCAGATTCAGACCAAATGAATGCACATTGCGAGTGTCGCCAAGCTGGTCGGCTTTGAGAGCCGGAGTCGGCGCGGCTGGCTGGGCGGCGAGCTGTGCCGACACTGCCAGCAGGAGAGCAAGCGTCTGAAACGTAGTCATCCAAGATTTGCGTGCCACAATTCGTTCCCAGCGTCTGAGTTGGTGTGCGTTCGAGCGGCGGGAAACAGATCGAGCGTATAGCGATCCATACGCCGCAGCTTACTGGCCATGATCTGGCCGGCGTTGAGCACGAGTTTATACGCCGCCGACAGGTCCAGCACGCGTAGCGACTCGATCTTCTCCGCTGGCAGAAACATCAACTCACACTCGCCGACCGCGCGGATCGTTGCCGAATGGGGGGCCGGATCGAAAAACGAGATCTCGCCGAAAATGGCCCCTGGCTCCAGCATCGCCATCTGCTGCTCTGCTCCACCAGAAAGGTCACGCACGACGTGGCAGTTTCCATGACGGAGCATCCACAGGCCCTGCGGTGCGGAGTCACGTTCCCGAATCACCGTCTGGCCTTTGTTGAAGAACCGGAACTCGGCGATCTGCTGCACATGCTGCCGCTCTTCAGGGGACATCGTCCCGAACACGGGGCACTGATCGAAGTTCGTTTCGCAGGGGGTCATCTCGACGGTTGCTTTCTCGGGAAGCTCAGGCGCGTCCTTTGAGCATCCCGCTCCAGTACAGGATCGGGAGGCCATACTTCTTCAGGAGCCACATCGTCCAGCGCTCTTTGGCCTGATTGATTGGAAAGGACTCCATCGGATTGCCGTCATAGTCGAACTCGGCCAGCATCATGCGGCCATAGCCTGTAACGATCGGACAGGACGTGTAGCCGTTGTACTTTGCCGTCAGTGGCCGCCCCGATTCCAGAGCCTTCAGATTGCTGACCAGAACCGGAGCCTGTTTGCGGATAGCGGCGCCGGTTTTGGAGGTTGGAAGGTTGCTGCTGTCTCCGAGCCCGAACACGTTGGGATACCGCACGTGCTGCAGCGTGCCCCTGTCGACGTCGACCCAGCCGGCGGCATCGGCCAGCGGACTGCGGGCAATGAAATCCGGAGGCCCCATTGGTGGTGTCACGTGAATCATGTCGTAATGAATGGCAGTGCGATCGCCGCTGTCGACGTTCTCCAGTACGGCCTCTTTTGTCTCGGCTCGCAACTCCACCAGGTGATGGCGGAACATCGTCTCAATGCCTTTTCTCGCGACGACGCGTTCGAGCGTTTCGCGGTATTTCGGCACGCCGAAGATCGCCTTTCCCGGAGCCGCAAAGATGACTCGCGAGTTCTCTCGTGTGCCATTTCGGCGGAAGTAATCTTCGGCGAGATAACAGATCTTCTGCGGAGCACCGCCGCATTTCACAGCTCCTTTCGGCTGCGTGAAGATCGCCACGCCGCCGTTGAAGCTGCGAATGCACTCCCAGGTGTAGCCGACGGTCTCGTACGAATAGTTGCTGCAGATACCCTGCCGGCCGATGCTCTCCTTCAGGCCAGGAATCCCGTCCCAGTGAATTTGAATGCCCGCTCCAACGACCAGATAGTTGTACGCGATCGTCCTGCCATCGCGGGTTCGCAGCCGGTTCCGCTCCGGATCGAATTCCGTCACAGCGTCCTGAATCCACGTCGCCTTCTTCGGGATAACGGACGCTTCCCGACGTCGAGTAGCCTCATGACGAAACGTGCCGGCGCCAACCAGCGTCCAGGCCGGCTGGTAATAGTGGCTGTCCGATGGGTCGAGAATCGCGACGTCGGTGTGGTTGAACCAGCCCTTCGTCAACTGAGCGGCGACAGTGATTCCGGCCGTCCCGCCGCCAACAATCACAATGTCGTGGTGAATCGGATGCTGCTCGACGTCCGCCCGGGCTGCGTTAACTGCCGCGGTTTCGACACTGCCGGTCATGGCAGTTCTCCCTGATCGAGTGATTTCTTGTCGCCCTGCGACGCCCTTGCGGCGTCGCCCTGCAGCAATTTGATTGATTGATTGATTTCTGGCTGACTGATGTGAGTTTTGTTCTGAGCCCGACCGGACCCGGCAGCTTCCGCTCATTCAGGTCGAGATTCCAAATCGAGGCAGCACCCACGCATTGAGAACAAACCAGGCAACAAACACGGCGAGCGGAACCAGTAAATCCTTCATGGGAGAACTCCTTCTGGGCCTGTGACGCTCTCAACCTCGGTTGTCATCGAAATTGATGTCCGAACAGTTTCCAGAACCTGCGTCATCGACTCCGTTGCTTCGATGACAGCGACTCGACGCGAAGTCAGAACGTGCGGAATTTCGCGGCCCAGAACAAACAGCCCCATCACGACCAGAAAGCCGGCGAATGCGCGCCGCAGTGCCTGCTGATTGATATGCTGACTGAGCACGTTGCCGATCAGACTGCCAACGATCCCGACTCCCGCAAAGACACCGACCGTCTGCCAGTCGATGTGTCCACCGAGCGAATTCAGGAGCCCCAGATACTTCAGAAAGCCACTGAACGACTGCAGCGAGACGACAACCAGACTTGTCCCGACTGCCAGTCGCATCGGCAGTCCACCGAGGATCACCAGCGCCGGAACGATCAGAAATCCGCCGCCGACACCGACGAGTCCGGTCAGCGTCCCGACGGCCAGACCATCCAGAACGATCAACCCAATGGAATGCCGAACGCCGCTGCTGCCAGAACTGGCAGTTGTTCCGCCTTCAGCTCTCGACGCTCGACGAAACATCATCACGGCGGCCAGCAGCATGACGATGGCGAACAGGACGAGCTGCACCGGACCGCCGACAAACTTCGCCAGCCAGGCTCCCGCATAAGTTCCGACCATGCCAGGCAGACCAAAGAACGCCACGCTCTTCCAGTCCACCTGCCGCCGCCGCGCGTAAGGCAGCATTCCCATCAGAGCGATTGTCCCGACAATCGCCAGCGACTCGGCAATTGCCGTCTTGCCATCGTGCCCGAGCGCGTAGACAAGCAGCGGCACTGTCAGAATCGAACCACCGGACCCAAGCAGTCCAAGCGTCAATCCGATCGCCAGGGCTCCCAGAATCATGGTCATTGGCAAACTCCTCACGCGGTTCGCGTTCCTGCCGCCGTTGATTGAATGCTGCGAGTTCTGCCGCAGGTGCATTCGCGGGAAGGTGGACCGTTGCGCCGTTTCCGTGCTCTCGCGAACGCAGCTACACGCAACGATCAGTCTGAGAGGGGAGCGGCCTGGACACTGAAGACAGAACTCTGAAAAACGCTCGCAAAGTCACCTCAGCCACAACAGGACTGTTTCTCGCTCGTTCCCGAGTCGCAGTTTGCTTCCGTCGGCTTTGTCTCGGTCTTCACCTGATTCCACGGCATTTTCGCGAGCATCATCCCCATACCGCAGGTATCAGTGATCCCAGCGAAAATGAGACCGGCACCGACGAACGCGGACAGGCCTATCCAGTACGGCTCGACGAAGTAGCCAAGTGTCGCCCCCAGCAGCACCAGCGAACCGGCGGCGATACGCACCTGACGTTCGAGCGAGACCGCTTTCCTGCCCCGAACGACCGAGTAGCCGCCTTCTTCCCAGGCCTTCGTGCCCCCCTCGACGTTGACGATGTTTGTAAATCCGGCCGCAAGAAACGCTTCACACGCCTTGCTGCTGCGATTGCCCGAACGGCACATCACGTACAGCGGGTGCTTCATGTCGTCACCGCGGCCATTCATCACCGCCGTCGGCTTCAGCGAATCCAGTGGGACATTCCGCGCGTAGACGCAGTGAAGTTCCCGGAATTCGACGGGGGTTCGGACATCGATTACGTCAATGCTCTGACCGGACTGGCAGAGTTCGTTCAGTTCCCCGCACGTAATCGTTTTGAAAGCTGTTGCAGTGGCCATTAACCGGTTCTCCTTCAGTGACCAGGGGGGGAAGGCTGACAGACGGAGTACACTCCGTGGCTTGAACGGATCGGGCAAAAAACGTTCCTGCCAGATGCCAGCCTTCCCTTCCCGAGGTCTCTGGATGCCTTTGATCTGGTGATGCCCGTAATCGATCAGAATTCGGCAGTTCAACGGATTCAGACAGTCTGAGCCACGCGACCTGACGCGGCCGTTTCTGACTCTGGCAGGTGGTATGCCTGCCAGGCTTTGAAACCGCCGACCAGATCGACAACGTTGTCGAAGCCGCCCTGTTCGAGCAGGCTCGCCGCGATCGCGGATCGGTATCCGCCTTCGCAGTGAACGACAAACGGCGTCTGACGCGGCAGTTCGGACGTTCGTTCAAGCAGATGATTGAGCGGGATGTTGACACTGCCGTCGACATGCCCCGCCTGCCACTCTTTCGCCGTGCGGACATCGACGACCGCCGAAACCGTGCCTGACTCAAGCTGTTCCGCTAACGTCGCCGCGGTGATCCGTTCCGTTCGCGCCAGAATATCGAGCCGGCTCCCGACACTTCGCATCCCGCCGTCGAGATAACCTGCGACATTGTCGAAGCCGATTCGTCCCAGTCTCGTGACCGCCTCTTCTTCGCCACCCGGTTCAGCAATGACGACAATCGGCTGATCGTGGCTGAGCACAGTGCCGCACCACGTGGCGTATTTCCCGTCGAGAGCGACATTCGTCACATCGCGCAGATGAGCACCTTCATAGTCGGCCGCGTCCCGGACATCGACCACCTGAGCACCGGTATTCTGCAGCCGCAGAACATCGTCAACGGACAGCGGCTTCAGCGACTTCTGCAGCGTCTCATCGAGGCTGCTGCGATCTTTGCGATTAAGGATTGCGTCGTGAACGAAGTAGTCCGGCGCTTCCGGCTGGTCGGCAGTCACCATCGCCTTGAACTCGCTGCGCGACATCGGCTGCAGGGCATAGTTGAACTTCTTCTGCTCGCCAATGGTCGACACGGTCTCTTTCGACAGCGATTTACCGCACATCGACCCAGCGCCGTGAGCCGGATAAACGAGCGTCGCGTCGGGGAGTTCCTTCAGCCGCTTCACCGAGTCATAGAGCATGTCAGCCAGTTCGTCAGCCGTGACGCCAATCGAAGCCAGCAGGTCGGGCCGGCCCACGTCGCCAATGAACAGCGTGTCCCCCGTCAGAACCGCATGTGGCTGCGTGTCGCTGACCTTCAGGTCGTAGACGAGAATCGAGATCCCCTCAGGTGTGTGGCCGGGCGTTTCAAGAACCGTCATGCGGACGTCGCCAAACTCGACGACATCACCATCTTTCACCGCGTTGAAGTCATACTCGGCCTCAGCACGAGCCCCCAGATAAATGTGAGCCCCGGTCTTCTCCCGCAGTTCGATATGCCCCGCGAGAAAGTCAGCATGAAAGTGCGTCAGAAAGACGTACTGAATCTTCCAGCCGTTGGCTTCCGCGTCGGCCAGGTACTGATCGATATCTCGCTGCGGATCGACAATCGCCGCGGTCCCGGTTCGCTCATCCGCGATCAGGTAAGACGCATGTGCGAGGCAACCGAGATAGTACTGCTTGAGTTTCATCTCTCGTTCTCCTTTGGTCTGAGCCCCCGTTTCCGGGTTACGCAACCCCGCTAAAGCAACGATCGTGCCGCTCACCGCGGCACAGCCAAGTCGATCTCGTAACCCAATTTGTAATAATGAGTTACAATCTGACTCTCCGAGCCAAGGTTCTTGGAATCGGACAGAATGAACAGCGCTAGCTCCCATGAAAAAGAGAGCGCCAGCTTAGCGCTAACTTAAAGGCGGACACTCGCCAGTCACCTGTTGGGGGTAACTGGTCAACCGGGGGCAGATAACGGTGAGCGGACTGTCAGCGCAGTCGATTCGCCGGCCAGTTCCAAACCGGCACGTTGCTTGCTGATCGGCTTCGCAACCTCAGGACAAGGAAACTGTCATGAAAAGCGAACGACTCGCTTCCTCTCTTCGAGTGCTTCTGAAGACCGTGCTCCCGATCGTTGCCGGACTGGCGGGACTGACACTCGTGATTGCGTGGCTGGCCGGAGCGTTTACCGGAAAAATCGAGCCCGGCCGGGTCCAGGAAGTCAAACGGCGGCTGGAGCCGGAGCAGACGACCGACGTCGTCCACGAAGTCACGAAGGACTACATCGAGGAAGCCGTCGGGACTCTGAAGTCGGCCGGGCGGGCAGAAGTCTCGGCGCGCGTACTCGCTCGCATTGAGGAAGTCGCTGTGTCCGCAGGTGATCTTGTGGAGCCGCGCGACCTGCTGATCAAGCTCGACGATGCCGAATTCTCTTCGCGAGTGAAACAGTCCGAGCAGGCGGTTCTGTCGGCTGAAGCCAGTCGACGCCAGGCACAGACGGATTTTGTTCGCGTTGAGAATCTCTTCAAACAGAGCGTGGCCACGAACGCAGACCTTGATGCCGCCAGAGCGACTCTGGACGTCGCCACCGCCGAAGAGCAACGGGCGAGACAGGCGCTCATGGAAGCGAACATCGTTCTGTCGTACGCAGAAATCCGGGCGCCGCGGGCGGGTCGCGTTGTGGACCGACTGGCCGAGCCGGGCGACACGGCGCGGCCCGGCGAACCGCTGCTCGTGATTTACGACGCGGCGTCGCTGAGGCTGGAAGCGCCGGTGCTTGAACGTCTGGCCGTGCAACTGAAACCTGGCGACAGGCTGACCGTTCACGTCGACGCGGTTGATCGTGATGTCGAAGCCACCGTTGACGAAATCGTCCCGCAGGCCGACGCGCCGAGTCGATCGTTTCTCGTCAAAGCTACGCTGCCACGAACGGCCGACCTCTACGAGGGCATGTTCGGACGGCTGCTGATCCCGGCCGGCCAGCGGCGGCATCTGTGCCTGGCGACTGATTCGATTCAGGAGATCGGGCAACTGCAGTTTGTCGAAGTCGTCCGCGACGATGGAACACTCGATCGCCGCATGATCCGCACCG
Source organism: bacterium (assembly GCA_016124895.1). Taxonomy (GTDB): domain Bacteria; phylum Planctomycetota; class Planctomycetia; order Planctomycetales; family Planctomycetaceae; genus JAPOLP01. The sequence continues at coordinate 6,000 of WGMU01000078.1, read as the reverse complement.
GTCGTCTGGGAATGCCCGGCCGCGTCGAAGTTCTGAGTGGCCTGCACGCCGGCGAACGCGTCGTTCTGCAATCCTCGCCCGCTGATCAATCGTCCGCAGCCGACACGGAGGTCGGACCATGACCGGTCATCAGGGACAGATCCCGGCGGACGAACAGACACCTCTCCTGACGCGGATCGTCGAGGTCTTTCTGCGTGGAGACATCGCGATTCTGCTGACCATCGTCTCGATTCTTGTCGGCGCCGTTTCGCTGTGGCTGACGCCGCGCGAAGAGGAACCGCAGATCGTTGTCCCGATGGCCGACGTGCTCGTGTCCGCGCCGGGGTTCTCGGCGGAAGAGGTCGAGCAGCAGGTCACGTCGCGACTGGAAAAACTACTCTACCAGATTGATGGCGTCGAATACGTCTATTCGATGTCGCGGCCAGGCCAGTCGGTCGTCACCGTCCGGTTTTACGTCGGCGAGGATCGTGAGGACTCGCTGGTCAAGCTGTACAACAAGGTCGAGTCGAATGCCGATCAGATTCCGCCAGGCACGCAGAGCTGGGTGATCAAGCCGGTGGAAGTCGACGACGTGCCGATCGTCATTGCCACGCTGTGGACCGATCGCACCGACCTGTACGGTGATCATGAACTGCGACGCCTGGCCGAGCAGATCCAGAATGACCTGCAGGCGATTCCGGACACGAACCGCGTTTCGCTGGTCGGTGGCCGGCCACGGCGTATTCGCGTCGAACTCGATCCCGCGGCACTGGCGGCGCGTCAGGTCTCGCCACTGCAGGTTGCGACGGCGCTGCAGGCCAGCAACGTCAACCAGCGAGCTGGAGGCTTTGATCAGCAGGAGCAACGGTTCGTTGTTGATGCGGGAGCCTTCATCCAGGACGCATCAGATTTGAACCGGCTGGTGGTTCACGTCGCCGATAATCGGCCGGTCTACCTGCAGGACGTCGCGCGCGTCTCTGACGGCCCGGCAGAAGTCGAGACGTACACGTGGCTCGGTTTCGGTCCCGCAGCGAACGACGCACACGGGTCGGCAGAGTCGAACGAGATCGCCTCCCAGGCGGTTGCGAGTGGCGATGTTTATCCCGCCGTGCAGATTGCCGTGGCCAAACGCAAAGGCACGAATGCCGTCTGGGTTGCGAATGACGTCAAAGCCCGGCTTGCCGACCTGCAGCGGACATTGCTGCCAGACGGCGTCCACTACCGGATCACGCGTGATTACGGTGAAACGGCGAATGACAAGGTCAACGATCTGGTCGAAGGTCTGGCCGTGGCCGTGCTGACAGTCATCCTATTCATCGGCGTCATTCTGGGTTGGCGGGCGGCGCTGGTGATCGCCCTGGCTGTTCCGGTCTGCTACAGCCTGACGCTCTTCATCAACCTGCTCGCCGGATACACGATCAACCGTGTGACGATGTTCGCCCTGATTCTGGCGCTCGGGCTGCTGGTCGACGATCCGATCACCGACGTCGAAAACATCGCGCGATACTACACGTTGCGGATTCTGCCACCGAAGGAATCCGTGCTGCGCGCGATTCAGGAAGTCCGACCGGCGTTGATCCTTTCGACGCTGGCCATCATTGCGAGCTTTCTGCCGCTGGCGTTTATCACCGGCATGATGGGGCCGTACATGGCTCCAATGGCGCTCAACGTGCCACTGACCGTGTCGGTCTCGACGCTCGTTGCATTCGTTCTGACGCCGTGGCTGGCAATGGTCGCTCTACGGAAACTGATGGATCAGCCCGAGTCGAGCGACGAATTCGACGTCACACGCCGGCCGTTGTACCGCTTTTTCCGCTGGCTGCTGGGACCGATGCTCGATCATCGCTGGGTGAGCTGGAGCGTGCTCGGCGGAACGCTGCTGTTATTGATCGCAGCGATGGTTCTGCCGGCGCTGCGCCTCGTGCCGCTCAAGATGCTGCCGTACGACAACCGCAACGAGTTTCAGGTCATCGTCGACATGCCCGAGAGTGCGACACTGGAACGCACCGACGCAGTGGCTCGGGACATCGGCCGCTATCTGTCGGCAGAGGCCGAGGTTCGCGATTACGCCGTGACCGTCGGCACGGCGTCGCCCATGGATTTCAACGGGATGGTCCGGCACTACTTCATGCGTCGCGGTTCGCACGTCGCCGACGTACGCGTCAATCTAGCGGTGAAAGATCATCGCGAACAGCAGTCGCACGAAATGATCCTGCGCATCCGCAACGGACTGACGAAGCTGGCGGGCGAACACGGGGCCAACCTGAAGCTCGTCGAAGTTCCGCCGGGACCGCCGGTGCTCTCGACGATTACCGCCGAAGTTTACGGTCCCGAGGATGCCTCTTACGCCGAATTGATCGCCGCGTCGCGACAGCTCGCGGAGCGGGTGCGACAGGAACCAGGTATCGTCGATGTCGACGTGAGCGCGGAAGACGAGCAAACCGTCTGGCAGTTTGTGACGGACAAACCGAAAGCCGCGCTGCCGGGCGTCGGTACGGACACGGTTGCCCGGACGCTGAGTCTGGCACTCAGCGGTCTGCCGGCCACCGAGCTGCATCTGCCGAACGAAGTCGATCCGCTGTTGATTGAACTGCGGCTGCCGACGTGGCAACGGTCCGCAATCGACGACCTCGAAGAGATCTACGTGCGCGGTCAAAACGGCCAGGTCGTTCAACTGGGGGGGCTCGGCGAGTTCAAACAGCGCATTGAAGATCAGACGATCTATCACAAGAACCTGCAGCGTGTCGCGTTTGTGTATGCAGAAGTTGCAGGAAGATCGCCGGCCGACGCGATTATCGACATGCAGCTTGACCGTGATCTGGTGCAGGCGGTCGATCGGCCCGTTGAAACCCGCACGTGGCTGAACCCTGGCGGTGGAGTCCCGTGGACCGTCGGAGATGGCATCCGTATCGAATGGGCCGGCGAAGGCGAGTGGAAAATCACGCTGGACGTATTCCGCGATCTGGGACTCGCATTCGGTGCCGCGCTGGTCGGCATCTTTGTGATCCTGATGTTTCAGACCGGCTCTCGCGCGCTGCCACTGCTCATCATGCTCGCGATTCCGCTGACACTGATCGGCATCATGCCCGGTTTCTGGCTGCTGAACCTGATTGTCAACAAGCCGATCGATGGGTTTCAGAACCCGGTCTTCTTCACTGCGACGGCGATGATCGGCATGATCGCGCTGGCGGGGATCGTCATCCGCAATTCGGTCGTTCTGATCGACTTTATCCATCTGGGAGTGGCAGAGGGGTTGCCACTGCGTGAAGCGATCATCCGCAGCGTCGCCGTCCGGACACGGCCGATCCTGCTGACGGCAGGCACGACGCTGCTGGGCAACTGGGTGATCACACTCGACCCGATCTTCTCCGGCCTGGCCTGGGCGATCATCTTCGGCCTCCTGACGTCAACGCTCTTCACGATGATCATCATCCCGGTCGTCTACTGGCTGCTGTACGGGCCCGGTGAAAGCGACGAAAAGAATCACACCATCGCTGCCGAGTAATTTCCACACCATGCCGACGGCCTTGCAGTTGCTGCTGAGGGGCCACTCGTTTCACGACAGGGACGATACTGGTTCGACGCTTGACGAACAGACTGCTGCAGAACAACATTCTTATGTTTGTCAGAATGTCTGTCTGTTGGCGGGAGGTGCAGCATGCGAACTGGGGCCAGGCATGGATTCACTCTGATCGAGTTGCTGGTCGTCATCGCGATTATTGCCGTTCTGGTAGCACTGCTGCTGCCAGCGGTGCAGCAGGCGCGCGAGGCGGCTCGTCGCAGCAGTTGCAAAAACAATCTCAAGCAACTGGGACTTGCGCTGCACAACTACGAGAGCATTCATTCCGTGTTTCCGCCGAATATGACTCCCGGCGGAACGAATTACCGCTACTCCGCCGGAAACTGGGGCGTACTGGCGCATCTCAGTCCGCTGATGGATCAGGCAGGGGTCTACGGACTGATGAATCTCGAATCGCCGACCTACTGTCTGGTCGGCAGCGCTTATGAAATCTGCGATCCGAACAACAAGCTCGCCGCCGGGATGACGATCAGCTCGTATCTCTGTCCCAGTGATCATGGGCGATCGGTCGGTAGCGGCTACGGAGTCGCAGCGTTCGGACCAGCGAACTACGTCGCGAATCTTGGTTCCGGACTGAAGGTCACGGCGTCCGGGAACCAGCACGGCTCTCCGTACGACGCGGACGGTGTGATGTACGCGGATTCGAGTATCCGCCTGGCGGATATCACCGACGGAACGAGCAACACAGCGGCCATGTCGGAAACGCTTCTCGGAGAGGGCACGACCAGTTCGTCCGGGGCAACGCCTCCGGCCGATCCCAGTCGCGTCTACGCCTACCTGGATACCTATCCCTCGACAGTGAGCGACGCTGCATGCTTAGCTCCGAATCGCTGGAACCTGGACCAGCACCGTGGCTTTCTGTGGTTTTCGGGCGAGATGCGGAACTCGTCGTACAACCATTACTACCTGCCGAATGACAAACGCTGGGACTGCATCACGAACGCGGCAGCACTCGGATACACGGCGATCGGCTGGAAAGCTGCCCGCAGTCTCCATAACGGCGGCGTGCATCTGCTGCTGTGCGACGGCTCAGTTCGGTTCGTCACAGACAGCGTTGATACAGCCGTCTGGCATGGGCTGGGAACCCGGTCAGGGAACGAAGACGTCGGTGAGTACTGAGATCCCGGCACTGCACGCTCTGGACGTCCTTCTGCAATCAGAGGCAACGATGCCGGCCACGCCACTGACAACTCCGAATACAGCCGACCTGCGGGATTACGAACAGAACGGATTCCTGATCCTGCGGGAGTTTTTCGGGCCAAACGAGATCGCTCTACTTGCTGAGGAGGCGGACTCATTGTTGTCACGAGTTGAGCTGATCAGTCGTCACAACCTTCGCTGCCGGTTCATGCCGCATTGTGAAACGGGTCAGCTACTGTTCGAGGTTTTCGATCCGGTTCTCGATATCGCTCCGGTGGCTGCGGAGTTCGCCCGTAACGATCGACTGCTGCATCTGATCGAAACTCTCTACGGCGAGCCGGCCTGCCTCTTCAAAGACAAGCTGATTTTCAAGCCGGCCGGTGCGACGGGATATCCGCTTCATCAGGACATCCCGCTGACGTGGGTCGGATTCCCGCGGTCGTTCCTGACGGTGCTCATTCCGATCGACTCGCAGTCAGAGCAAAACGGCTGCACTGAAGTTTTCTCGGGCTATCACGGCAGTTTTCTGTCAGGCGACGGCGACCAGTACATGCTGCCTGATAATGCCGTCGATGTGTCGAGAGCAACGCCGCTTGTGCTGGAACCGGGAGATATCGCCGTCTTTCACGGACTGACACCACACCGTTCGCAACCGAATCGCTCAAATTCAATGCGGCGGAGCTTGTTCCTGAGCTTCAACGCGCTTTCAGACGGTGGTGACCAGCGGGCGGCACATTATGACGAGTTCCAGACGAGGATGCGTCAGCGATTCCTGGACGAGGAGCAGGCCGATGTCCACTTCCGCTGAGTCGCTGGTCTCGACACCTCGTCGAAGATCGTATGGTTGGGTTATGGTCGCCGTGGCTGCACTGGCGATGGTCGCAACGCTGCCGGGACGCACACACGGCCTGGGAATGATCACCGAACGTCTGCTGACCGACCCGGCGTTTTCACTGAACCGCGTCGAGTACAGCGAATTCAATCTGTGGGCGACGCTGCTGGGCGGCCTGTTCTGTCTGCCATGCGGCTGGTTCATCGATCGCTTTGGCTTGAAGAATGTCCTTGCGGTCGTCGTCGCGCTGCTGGGTGCCGTTGTGCTATGGATGACGCACTTGACGGGAAACACACAGTTGTTCGTCGCGATTCTGCTGACACGCGGCTTCGGTCAGAGTGCCTTGTCAGTGCTCAGCATCACGATGGTCGGGAAGTGGTTCCAACACGGAGTCACTCTGCCAATGGCGGTGTATTCGTTGATTCTTTCACTCGGCTTTGCTGCTGCTGCTCAGTGAGATCGGAAGAGC
>WGMU01000042.1 GCA_016124895.1 bacterium | reverse complement strand
GACGATCCGCGGATGCCGACCATCTGTGGACTGCGGCGACGCGGCTACACCCCGGAATCGATTCGCGCTTTCTGCGAACGGATCGGCGTGGCGAAGTTCAACAGCACGGTCGACGTGCTGTGGCTCGAACAGGCGGTTCGCGATCACCTCAACAGAGTCGCGCCGCGCGTCATGGGCGTCCTTAACCCGCTGAAAGTCGTCATCGAGAATTACCCCGAAGACCTGGTCGACGAACTCGAAGCCGTCAACAATCCCGAGGACGCGAGCTACGGAACGCGAACCGTGCCGTTCTCACGCGAGTTCTACATCGAACGTGACGACTTCATGGAGAACCCGCCGCGGCGTTTCCATCGACTCGGGATCGGCCGCGAAGTTCGGCTGCGGTACGCGTACTTCGTGACCTGCACCGAAGCTATCAAAGACAACGAGGGCAACATCGTCGAGTTACGCTGCACTTACGATCCGGAAACCCGCGGTGGCAACGCGCCGGATGGACGCAAGGTCAAGGGCACTCTGCACTGGGTTTCGGCGCAACACGCAGTCGACTGTGAAGTCCGCCTGTACGACCGGCTGTTCATGGACGAAGACCCGAACGATGTCCCGGAAGGTGCCGACTGGAAAGCCGGACTGAATCCGGATTCACTGACTGTAATCCCGGCTGCAAAGCTCGAACCGCACGTGACAGGAGCCGCCCCCGGCACTCGTTACCAGTTTGAACGCAACGGTTACTTCTGCGTCGACGCCGACTCGTCCGACGGCAAGCTCGTCTTCAATCGAACGTCGACGTTGAAGGACAGTTGGGCGAAAGAGCAGCAGAAGGACTGAGCCCGCCCGACTGGTACTTCCTCATTCCCGGATCGATCTCTCGGCCCAGCTCGGGAATTCGACGAGCACTTTCTGGGCACCTTCGCGCCGATCGCGGAAGACCTCGAACGCCTGCTGAATCTGCGACAGCGGGAAGCGGTGTGTGATCAGCGGCTTGACGTTGACTCGCCCTTCGCCAATCCAGCGCATCGCGAGCGGGAAGTCGCGTTCAAAGTTCGGGTTCATCGATGAGTGAACTGTCAGGTTCTTGAACAGTGTGTCGCGCCACTTCACGTCGACACGCTCCGGCGGCACTCCGAAATACAGAATACGCCCCCACGGCCGGCACAGGTCGATCGCCAGATCAAACTGCTGGTCGTAATGCCCAACCGCTTCGATCACGACGTCCGGCAGTTCGCCTCCGAGGATCTCACGCACGGTGTCGATTGGATCCGCTGTCGCGTTGCAGACCGTCTCCGTTGCGCCGAAACCTTTGCTGGCCGCGAGTCGTGATTCGAGCAGATCGACGCCAATAATGTGTCGCGCGCCAAGGTTCCGCAGACACATGTTGAACAACTGCCCGATCGGTCCCTGCCCGAGCACCACAATGTCGAGGTCGATCAGATTCGGCAACTTTTTCAGCGCGAAGATCACCGTGCCGAGCGGCTGCGCCAGCATCGCCTCTTCTTCGGAAACTCGCACGTCCAGACGGATTGCCCGCGAGTCGTCAACGAGAAACCGCTCACGCAGTCCATTCTGGTTGACCGGCACGCAGAGCACTCGTTCGCCGGGTTGAAACCGCGAACCGTTTGTCGCAACAACGGTCCCCGTCATCTCATGCAGAGAATGCCCAACCTCGATCGGCCATTCGTCGGTCATTTTGAAGTAAGGCAGATCTGAGCCGCAGAGGCAGGTGCATTCCGGCTGAAAAATCATCTGCGACGGACCGCCATCGGTCGGTGTCGGCGGCAGTTCCGGTTCGGGAATATCAACCAGTTCAATCTGACTGGGACCAATGAAGTTTCCTGCGAGCACGATTCGGGTTCCTGAAAATAAACTATGTGACGTGTTCGGATTACAAAGAGATCACCACTGCCGGGCAGCGACAGTCGCGCAGACGTTCGACTGCTTCAGATGGCCGAAACTCTACACGAGTTGAGCGACAGCTCGACGAGCGTCGCTGACTTCTGAGGACGCGTACCTGGTAACAGTCTTGACGAAAAAACACCTCGAAGGAACAAACCTTCGAGGTGTGTCTGTCGATGAGGTCACCCTGCCTCAGACGTACTTCGTCAGCACGCCTGGTCGAGCCAGCGGCTGCGGCGTGTGCGGTGTGTTCCAGCCGTCGGTGATTTCCGGGACAAGATTAAGCTGCGAGTTCAGCGCCATGTCCCAGGTGATTTCCTGGCCCGTGTAACCTGCCATGCGGCCCATCAAGGCCATCAGCGTGCTGTTGGCCATGCGGTCGCCGTCGTTGATGTGCTTACCCGAGCGGATCGAAGCGAAAAACTCGTCATGCTCGGTGTCGTACATGTTGTTGCCGGGGCCGTCGTAGGTCCACGTTGTGTTCCCATCGAGGTCGGTGATCATCGACTTCGGCGCCAGTTTGCCGGTCCCCTTGGTACCCAGAATGTAGAGGCTGTTCTGGTTATAACAGCCGCTGTTCTGCCGCTGAGCGAGGAAGCCGCGGGCGTCATTCTCGAAGAGGAAGTTAATTTCAATATGGTCGTAGATGTTGCCACCTTCGGCCGGTATCTGACGGCCACCGACGGCTGTCGCACTTTCCGGGTGAGTATCGCCAAACGCCCAGGCGACCCAGTCGACCGTATGGCACGCCTGCTCGACCAGTCCGTCACCTGACAGCCATGTGAAGTTGTACCAGTTGCGCACCTGCCACTCGAGATCTGACATGCCTTCCGGTCGAGTACTGGCTGGCGGCATTGGTTTAACCGGAGCCGTCAGATAGGTACCGTAAACCGCTCGCACCTGTCCGATCTGGCCGTCGAGAACGCGTTCAAACAGGGCTCGCTTCTTATAGTCGTAACGCCAGCAGAAGCCGGCCAGCAGAGCGAGATTCTTCTCCTTCGAGAGCTTGACGGACTCGAGCACGGAACGCAGTCCCGGCGCATCAGTCGCCATTGGCTTTTCGGTGAAGACGTGCTTGCCTGCCTCGACAGCAGCCTTCAGATGTACGGGACGGAATCCCGGCGGCGTTGCGAGCAGAACGACATCAACTGCGTCGATCACCTGCTTGTAAGCGTCGAGTCCGGAGAAGATCGCGTCGTCAGGAACTTTGATCTGGCTGGCGATCTTTGTCTGAGCCCGCAGGCGACCGAGACTGTCAACAGCGTTCTTCTCAAATGCGTCCGCAACGGCGACCAGATCGGCGTGCGGATCAGCCTGCAGCGCGTTCGCTGCGGCTCCACTGCCGCGACCACCGCAGCCCACCAGACCAACTTTGATCTGGTCAGTACCGGCCGCGTACGCCGATGGAGCGAGTGCCGCGAGGTTTGCGGCAGCGACGCCGGTGGCAATCGCGGCCGAGCCGGCTTTCAGAAAATCACGTCGACTGGAAACGGAACTGGGATCACTCATCAATCGATTCTCCCTTGGGGATGTGCAGTCAGGCGGGGCGAATGCGGCACGCTGCCGGCGGGGCGCGAGCCTTTCAGCTCGACGCGGAGCGACAGTCTGGCAGAGTCGCTCGGCGGCTCGCAAGCGACATAGACAAGTCCTGATCCGACGCTGCGTTGCGACTGGCGAGCGAGGTTACAACACTGCTGATGATTATCCGTTCGGGCCGGTTTTACCGGTCTTCACATCATTCCCTGATGAGATGCCTGCCGTGTTTCGACTCGCATGTGCCGCCGTTTTCTTCTGTCTGCTCGCTGCGACAACGGTTTCGTTCGCTGACCAGACGACTGTTCTCAGCCGGATCGCCTTCGGATCCTGTGCGAAGCAGGACCGGCCGCAGCCCATCTGGGATGCCGTCGTCGAATCGCAGCCCCAACTCTTCCTGATGATCGGTGACAATATCTATGGCGACACAAACGACATGGAATTGCTCTGGAAGAAGTACCAGATGCTCGATGCGCAACCCGGCTTTCAGAAACTGCGAGCGACCTGCCCGGTCATGGGAACCTGGGACGATCACGACTACGGAGCGAACGATGGCGGTGTCGAGTTTCCGCAGAAACGCGAATCGCAGCAGCTCTGCCTGGACTTCTTCCGTGTCCCGAAAGACTCGTCGCGTCGACAGCGCGAGGGCGTTTATCACGCCGAAGTCATCGGTCCTCCGGGCAAACGGGTACAGATCATCCTGACAGACTCACGCTACTTCCGTAGTCCGCTGACGCGCTCAACACGGAAAGCCGAACCTGGCGAAGGTTACCGCGGCATCTACGAGCCGCAGTCGGATCCGAAACTTACGATGCTCGGCGACGCTCAATGGAAATGGCTCGAAGAGCAGTTGCGTCAGCCGGCCGAGTTGCGAATCCTGGCGTCGAGCGTCCAGGTACTGCCGACCGAGCATGGCTGGGAAATGTGGGGCCTGTTCCCGCGTGAGCGGCGGCGGCGGCTGAATCTGATCCGCGATACGAAAGCCAGCGGGGTCGTCCTGATCAGCGGCGACCGGCATCTCGCAGAGCAGATGCGGATTGACAGTGACGAATCGACCGTCCCGTATCCGCTGCTCGAAACGACATCAAGCAGTCTGAATGCCCCCAGCGGTAACTTCACGAAAGCCGGCGTCCGCTTTGCCAGCGAGCGGAATCGCTACCGTGAGGGACTGACATTCTTCGACGTCAATTTCGGAACGATCCTGGTCGACTGGGAGCAAAACGATCCCGTCGTGCGGATGCAGGTCCGCGACGAAAAAGGCGGTGTCGTGCTGCAGCAGCGAGTGTCGCTGTCAGAAATTTCGCAGCGGTGATTCGGAACCTTCCAGGTGTTGAGTCGACCGGCCAGAACGCGGTGCTCACTCAGGCGGATGCAGATCCGGTTTCAGCCACACCCAGGTTTTGCCGAGTCGGCCGCCGTAGTTGCCGGCGGTGATACGGACCAGTCCGGGAGTGTCGACCGACGCGGCGATCGCGGCCTGTGTCGCGTCTGAAATCGCCTCCAGCGAGCGGCCATTGATCACGATTTCCATGACTGAATTCACGTTGTCCGGCAATCGCGTTTCGACTTTGGGATTGCCGCGCAGTGTCGGACAGTATTCGGCATACGTGCTGGCGATCAGAAACGGATAGCGGCTGCCGGCTTTCGAGGCACTCGCGGCAATTCCGCCGGGAAAGGTCATCACGACGCCGGGACACTTCTCGATGGCCGCGACGCCACGTTCCGCGGCTTCAATCGCCGCATCTTCGGTTTCTCCCAGAAACCACAGGTTGCCGCCCATGACTCCGTCGGCGTAACCGAAGCGGCGCTCGAGAACGAAGTCTCCGCCCATGATCGGGATCACCCAGACCTTGCGGCCGAACTGTTCGTCCCTCCGTTCGAAGCCGTCGCCAAAGTACGCGACTTTGCGTCCCAGCTTGTGATATTCCTCCGTCTCCAGCAGGTTGAAGCAGCGGGCGGTTGGACACGTCAGCACGTTCTGGCTGATCCGGACGAGCAGCGAGCGGCACAGTGCTTCGACACGATCCTTACGGAACCGCGGCACATGAAACTGAATAATGGCTCCGGGACGCCCGTCTGGAGTCTCGAACGTGTCGTCGCCTCCGGGGCCAACATAACGATCAACGCCGGCTTCACAGTCACACAGAATCGTGCTCGACGCGTTGCCGGTCGCCTCACGAACCGCGTGTTCGAGCCACTTGCAATCGCGGGCCGTGATCAGAAACTCCGAATACAGACTGCGAAAAGCTTCGGCATACGTGTCCTCAACGTCTGCCTGATGAGCCATCGACATTGAGTCCCTCCATGTCTGAACGTCTGGCCGGATTCGCGCGCGGAAGACTCGACCGGTTCCGAAGTCGAGCAGCGCAGCAAAACGGCGACCTGAATCCGGCCGCCGTTCAATGTTTTCAAACAAGCCCGCAGGCTGCGAGCCAGGAAGTGAGGTCCATTATTCGTCGTCGTCATCGTCCGAAGAAGCCTCTTCTTCGTCTTCATCTTCCTCGAACTCCGATTCCTCAACTTCCAGATCGCCTGCGTCGTCGTCGGAGTCATCCGAGCCAGCCGGCACGATTGATTCATCGAGTTCTTCGTCTTCGATCACAGGTTCGATCGGTAGAACCGGACCGGATCCGTCGGTGATCAGCTCCTTGACCATCTGCATGAAATAGAGCCGCTTGCCACGGCTGCGGAGGGCCTGCAGCTTTTCCTCGGCGGCCTCTTTCTGGTCGTACGGATAGCGGCCCTCTTCCTTCATGCTGCTACTGTAAAGCACCCAGACAGCGCGCTTTCGCTCGGGTGCTTTTTCTCGTGTGCGACGCGTCGCCTTCTTGCGAGCGGCCTTCTTCTTTGTCTTGGGATTGGCTTTTTCCTGCGCTTCCGCGGCCTCGACCATGCGCCGCAGCTCGGCTCGACTCTTTGCCATCGGACCGTACTCTCCGAGTGTTTTCGACTGTTTCCGGGGGGCTGCGGACAAAGCATCGGTGCCTGAGTCCGGCCGTGAGAAGCCGCGAAGAATAGCAACCGGAAATCAGGCTGGCCATCGAGTCGAGACGATTTGCCGCTCGCCGCTTCGTCTTGACGGTTTTTCCGTGCAGTTCTATAAGCTCTGACCTGCTAAGGACTTGAGCATACGCCGCGGAGCCGAGCAACGGTCCCGGCGTTCGGAGCGATTGGTTCATGGATGGCGATCAGTTTGTCTCTCCGGCTGCCGTGCCGGTTGAGATCACAGAACGGAACTCAAGGGACGGGGCGGCGCCGCTGATGGGCGAGCCCACCCGGTTTCAGCGTCCAGACAGGTTCGAGGCAGCTACTGCCGGCTCCACCCCCGCCGACGTCTGGCCGGCCGACCTGCTGGCTGAGACTTACCGCAGCTCGCTGAGCGGCGAATTTCGACTGCTGTGCGTCGGTCCGCTCGAGCCCGACTGGATTGGCCTGACACTGCAGCTCGATGCGGCCGGCTGTGTCGAACCTCAAATGCGCTGGGTCAACGGAGCGTCCGCGACGATGACTTTGCTGCGAAACGAGTCGTTCAACGCGATCGTGATTTCCTGTGACGATTCGGCTCCGAACGGGACTGACGTCGACGAACTGGACTGGCATCCGGAATCGCTGGTTGACGCGATCCGCGCGTCGGGATGCAGCGACCCGATCATTCTCATTTCGACGCGGCCCGACGATTCACTGACGAACCTGGCCTGTCGCCACCACTGCGACCTGCTGGTGTCCGCTGTGGGCTGGAGTTCGAGGGCTCTGGTCAACGTGATTCAATCCAGCATTCGTCGCGTCGATCTGCAGCGTGAGAATCATCATCTGGCGGTCGCCAACCATCGTCGGCTGGTGCGGGAACGGGACGAAGCGGATCACCTGCTCGATCAGCAGCACGGAATCATTCGCGAGCTGGAAGCTCTGGCCAATGGCCTGAGTCTCGTCGACAGCGAGCGGGACTGCGAAGTTGAGACCAATGTCGACAGTGCAGGCTCCGAAGCTGACGCGAGTTCGCGCGTCGCTGCTGTGCGGACTTCGCAGCGGCCCGTCTCTCTGCCGATTCCCGATCAGATCAAATCATACTACCACGAGCTGCTGCGCACGTACGTCATCATGGGCTCGGGCAGCCTGGGTGGTGAGATTGTGCAACTGGCGGCCGTGCTGGCCGAAGTCGGACTGAGTCCGCGAGACACCCTGTCTCTGCATCTGGAACGCGTCGAGCAACTCGTGCGCGGTCTCGGCAACCGCAGTACGCGGCACGTACTTGCCCGCGCCGACCTGCTGGCTCTCGAACTGATTATTCACCTCGGCGAGTGTTACCAGCGAGCGGCTCAGTCACCGGGTTGAGCTGCCCGGCGTTATCAATCCAGCCTGCCCTTCCGGCGACGACCGGACGAGATGCGTTCTAGCGATGACAGGCGCGGTGGAGGCGGTCGTTCAAGGCCCGGCCGAGGCCCTCGTCCGGAAATGGCAACGCAAGGATCTGATCGAGCCCCGCGGCGTCGAGCCGGCGCAGCGCCGCAAAAAAGCTCGCCGCCGCCTCACGCAGATTGCCGTCCGTCGTCAGGACTTCGATCGCTTCGAAACCGGAAATGAGCGAGTGAGCCGGTTCGAGCAGCAACAGGCCGACCCGCTGGCCAGCCAGACTTTGATGCAACGCGGAGCCAGCAGTCAGATCAGCAGATTCGGTCGTCGTTAGCGGCGTTCGCGGCGCGTAATGTTGAGGCAGCATTCCGGGTGACTCGGGCGGTCCGCTGGCCGGATTCTGCCGCGACTGGACCGGTCCGACGACCTGCTCAATTTCTTCCTGAGTCAACCCGCCTTGCCGCAGAATGCAGGGCGCTCCGTCATCAAAGCCGATAACGGTTGACTCGACACCGATCGAACACGGTCCGCCGTCAAGGATCAGATCAACGCCGTCACCGAGCGTCGCGGCAACGTGCTCAGCGGTCGTCGGACTGAGCTGTCCGAACGGGTTGGCGCTCGGCGCGGCGATTGGCAGATCGACCGTCCACAGCAGTTCGAGCGCCTGCGGATGCGACGGCATTCGGATCGCGACACGGGGCAGGCCTGAGGTGACAAGGTCCGGAACGATGTTTGACTTCGGCAGCACGAGCGTCAGCGGTCCCGGCCAGAAGGCATCGGCCAGTTGGCGAGCTGCGGCAGGAACGTCGGTCACCAGCCGAGCGAGCCACTGACCGTCGGCAATATGCACAATCAACGGATCAAAGTGCGGCCGGTTCTTGACCTCGAATACGCGAGCAACAGCGCGTTCATCCAGCGCATTGGCTCCGAGGCCGTAAACCGTTTCCGTCGCGATGGCCACAAGCCGACCCTCACGCAGCAGCTCCGCGGCGCGAGCAACATCGGTCGAAATCAGAGAATCAGTTGACACAGAAGCATTCGCCCCGAGAGGAAGCTCAAGTACGGTCGCAATGCCGAACGGGCAGCGAGATCGCGCTGCCCGCGGCCAAAGGATACGGCGAAGCTGTGACAGCCCAAAGCCAGGGCGGACAGAGCAGCGCCACCCTGGTCTGCTGTGGCGAACGGCAGGGGGGGCGGGATTCTTTTTCGACCAACGGTTGTCACCAATAGAGAGAGCTGTCATCCGAAAAAGACTCCCAACCCTTCACGCCCTCCACAAGTCACAGGGCCACGTCGCGAAGGCAAGCGGCGGCGTCTTCGGGGGCGACGACGTTGATCCAGGTACCGCTGCCGAGTTCAAAGCCAGCGATCCCCGTCAGACGCGGGATAATTTCAAGGTGCCACTCAAAAGCGGAACGCCGCGACTCCCGAAATGGCGCCGTGTGAATCGCGAGATTGAACGCAGGGCGTCCGAAGGCCTGATCGAGTCGGCTCAGCGTCTCCCGCAGCACGCTGGCCAGTTCGCTCAGTTCGTCAGGCTCCGCTGCGAAGAAATCCGGTCGCGCTCGGCAAGGCACGATCCAGATCTCGGCGGGAAAGCGACTGGCGAACGGGCAGAAGACGGTGAAGAGTTCGGTCTCGCCGACGATGCGGACTCCGGCAGAAAGTTCCTCGTTGACGAGATGTGTCCACAGCAACTGGCCGGTCTGCTTACGAAAATCCGCCGCGGCGTGCAGTTCGACCTCAATTTGCGGAGGAACGAACGTTGTTGCCAGCAATTGCGAATGAACGTGCGCGAGCGACGCTCCGGCTGCGGCTCCGTCGTTCCGGAACAGGCTGACGTGCAGCAGGTCGTCGCGTTCCGAGAGTTGAGCGAGCCGTGTCTGCCAGGCCGTCAGAATTCGCTCGAACTGCGCGTCATCAAGCTGCGACAGTGAGGTCACGTGCTGCGGGGCTTCGATGATGACTTCGTGAACGCCGCTGCCGGGCGAGGACTCGAAGATTCCGTTGTCGGCAGTCAGCCTCGGCGGAGCGTCTCGCTCTTCATTGCGCGATATCGGCGTCGCAGCGGAATCGTCCAGCGCGGGCCAGGCGTTCGGGACAACGCGAACCCGCCAGTCCGACTCGCCAGCGACGACGTTGCCCTGCTGATCGATCGTCAGAATAGCGGGTGGAGTTTGAGCTTCGTGACCTCGGCAGAACGGGCAGTTCTCGGCGGAGTCTGCCGACGGCGACGGCAACGCGTGGTCAAGCGGCCGCCTCGACCGCTCAGGAGCGATGATCACCCAGCGGCCGAGAATTGGATCCTTGCGCAGCTCGGGCATCAAACACTCACTGCTCGACACGTGGCGACAGATAGCCGAGCGAGACCAGAAAGTCGTCCATCAGCTTCGTCGTTTTGTGGAAGTAGCGGTTAGCTTCCTCGCGCGGCTTGCCCTGGCCGCGGCCAGCGTTGAAGAAACCGTGCGACTGCCCTTCGAACGCCTTCAGTTCGCAGCGGTTGCCGAGCTTCGTCATCCGATCACAAAAGGCGACGACCGTCGGAAACGGTACGGCATCGTCATTCGTCCCGTGAAAAATGATCGTCGGCGGCAAGTTTGCTCGCACGTGATGGAAGGGTGAGATCTGTTCCGGCCGGCCGAGGCAGCGTTCGCTGATGTCCTTCAGCTTTTCTTCGGAAAGCAGTTGCTCGCCGTCAGTTCGGGCGAGAATGACGGCCGGGTTGAAGAGCACCATCGCGTTTGGCCACGACGCGTATGCCGAAAACGGCTCTGGCTCAAGCCCCGGCACAATTCCGGTTGCGGCGGCGAGGTGTCCTCCGGCTGAGCCGCCCGAAGCCACAACGCGATCTGGATCGACACCCAGCCTCTGCGAGTTCATTCGGACCCAGCGCAATGCCGATTTGGCGTCTTCAACAGCGTCCTGAGGAGACGAGTCGTTTCGATTTTTGACTCGGTAGTCGACGCTGATCGCGACCATCCCGCGTTTCGCCAGGTATTGGCACTGCGGCAGAAACTGGCCCGGAGTACCGCCGCGCCAGCCGCCACCAAAGAAGAAGACGATCGCCGGACGCGGCTCAGGATTCTTTCGCACAGGCTCGAAGATCCACGCCTGCAGCTCAACGTCGCCGATCTTGCGGTAAACTTCGACACGCGATCCCGGCATGTCCGGCGGGTACTTCCAGCTCGTGACAGGTTCCGGCAGATCGTTTTCCTCGGCGACGACGAAATCCGAAGTGAGCAGCAGAGCGACGGCTGTCAGTAGAACGCGTTGCATGGTGAGGTCTCGATTCAGGAAGAAGTTCGCAGGTTGGCTCTCCCGAGCCGACGGTCTCTGCATCGCGGCTCTGGAAAGCCGGGCTGCCACTCTGCTACGCCAGCGCGTCGAGGCAGTTGGGATCGGTGTGGTCGAGTCGCGGTAGGTTGTCGGCCGGGAAGAGGTGGTTGTACTTGAGGCCGGTTCCCGTGTTGAACAGGACGACTCGTTCGCTGGCTTTGATCCAGCCCGAGTCGCGCAGCTTCTGAGCGGCCTTCCAGACGGCGCCGCCTTCCGGGCAGGCATAGATGCCCTGATGAGCGGACAGCTCGCGCACTCCGTCGAGCAGTTCGGCATCGCTGACGGAAATCGCGGTACCGCCACTTTCCCGCAACGCGCGGATCATCAGGAAGTCGCCGACCGCGACGGGAACTCGCAGACCAGACGCACACGTTGCCGCGTTCTCAAACAGTGGAGCGTGTTCCTCGCCGGCTTCCCAGGCTTTGACGATCGGTGCGCAACCTTCGGCCTGTACGACGACCATGCGCGGCCGGTCAGAGCCGATCCAGCCCAGCCGTTCCATTTCGTCGAACGCTTTCCACATACCGATCAGACCGGTGCCGCCACCGGTTGGGTACAGGATCACGTCGGGCAACTGCAGTTGCGTCGAGCCGACTGCGTCAGCGAGGTCGAACGCCAGTTCGTAACCCATCGTCTTTTTGCCTTCGATGCGGAACGGCTCTTTCAGTGTCGAGAGATCGAACCAGCCGAAGCGGTCCTTCCCGTTGCGGACCAGCTTGCCGCAGTCGCTGATCAGCCCGTTGACCAGGTATGTCTTCGCTCCCCCAACATGCGACTCGATCAGGTTCGCCGGCGGCGTGTCTTCCGGCATGAAGAGAGCACAGCTCATCCCGGCCCGCGCCGCGTAGTATGTTGCTGCGCCGGCCGCGTTGCCCGCCGACGGGAGGGCAACCGTTTTGACGCCCAGCGAGTTCGCTCGGGTCACGGCCGCTGACATGCCACGGGCTTTGAAGCTGCCCGTCGGGTTAAACGATTCGTCTTTGACGAATAGATTCTCGAACGGTTCGAACGGCCCGCTGCGCCGACAGGTCAGCAATGGCGTCTGGCCTTCGCCGAGCGAGACGGCCTGCGACGGATCGTCGACCGGCAGCACGTCCCAGAACCGCCACATCGACCGGATGGTTCGGCTGCGCACGGCTTCAGGAGTAAAGGCAGCGCGGATCGCATCGAGGTCGTAATGCGCGAGCAGGGGCTTCTGACAGTCAGTGCAGAGGTTCTGAAGCTGATCGACAGCGTGGTCTTTTCCGCAGGCAGCGCAGGTCAGTTGAGAATGCACGAGGGGAGGTCCTTATTCGGCGGGAGGGTAAGATGCTCGACCAGCAAGCCGGATCAAGCGCAGCGCCGCTCCGGCAATCTCCAATTCGGATTCGAGTTCGGATTCGAAGAACGCTGCCGGAACTCGCTGCACTCGGTCCGGCCGACGGGTTTTGATCGATGGCAGGCAAGCCATCGTCAGGCGGGACGTCGCGCGAGCTGGCCAAAATAGTCGAGCACTCCCTGAGCGTCGACTGACTCGACCACTTCGCAGTTCGTCTGCCAGCGCGGAATGCGCCGCTGATCAATGACCGTTGCTCCACGCGTCAGCGTCCGGTGCTGCTCGATGCTGACCGCCATCGGCGACGTATCGAAGTGCCGCGGCTGCGAGAGAAACGCCAGAGCAGACAGCTCACGCAGTGGCCAGCCTTCAAGTCCGAGCTGTTCGTGATGCGCGCGCAGAGCGAAGGGGATCAGCTCTTCAAAGAACCAGCTCAGATTTGATCGAGCTGTCTGCTGGATCCGATTGAAATGGTCGAACGAGAGCACCGCCTGCCGGGCGACGTCGAGTGGAACCAGAGTCTTCGTGACGGGCGCTTCGAGAATCGAGATCGCGGCCATCGGGTCACAGAAGATGTTGAACTCGGCAGCCGCAGTCACATCACCTCCGGCTCCAATTGAGCCCCCCAGACAGACGAGCTGCTGCAGATTGCCGAGGAAGTCCGGAGCCAGCTCACAGGCAATGGCAACATTCGTCAGCGGGCCGAGCGTCAGCAGCGTCACCTGATGGGGATTGTTGCGCACCAGATCGATCATCACGCGTGCCGAGTCCCGCTGATTGGCAAGCTGCGCGAACTGCACCTCAGCTTTGCCGAGCCCGTAATCGCCGTTGAGGCGCAGCGGGTCGAAGAACCCCGCCGGCAGAGAACCCTCGAACGTGAACGTCGGGCGGTCGGCTGATGATGAACCAAAACGCGGCCATTTGGGAGGATCAACGGATTCGACGATGCTCAGCATATTCTGCGTCGCAACGAGCCCGGAAACGCAGCCGGGAACAGCCGTCACGCCGATGAGATCGAGCTCCGGATCAAGCAATGCAAGCGCAATCGCGAGCGCGTCGCCAATTCCGGGATCCGCGTCGATGAGCAGTTTACGAGGCACGTCAGCTCCTTCATTGATCCCGCGACGGACAATTCGTCTCCACCTGTCGCATCATCACGTCCACCGTTGCCCTGATCAGTGGATCGTACGCCTGTGGCTGCAGTCAGGCAATCGCCGCCAGCGTTCAGTAAGGATCACTGAACAGCCTCACTGAATCGTCACAACCATGCGCACGTTCTTCGTTGAGGTTTGAATTCACCACTGTGAGAACGAGTTCGTCGCGATTTCCGGCCTATCCCTTGCCTTGCAGGTCATCCACCAACATTGAGTGCCTGCGCCTGGAGCGAAAACTGAGGCAGAACCATGTACAACTTCCCGGGACGTGCTGAAACAGCCGGCCGTACAGAGACCGCTGTCGGTTCTGGACGGGCGGCTTACTGGCCATCCAGAGATCACGACTACGAGGCGTCTCCCCGTAACACCAGTCTGCCGATGCGTGCTCTCCGCGAATCGTGGTGGATGAAGCAGTTGGGCCTGCTCGTCCTGCTGCAGGCGGGAAGCCTCGCGTTCGGATTGCTGCTGCACAGCACCGCCGTCGGTCAGATTCAATTCCCTCGGCCAGACATTGGCGGCAATCCACTGTCAGCGGGAACTCTGCCGGTCGGGAGCGCGGCCGTTACGACCTTTGTCTGGATTGCGACGCTTCAGGCAGTTTTCTGTTACCTGGTTTTCGGGCGGTTGTATCACCGGATGCGCGAACACTCCGCTGAGATGAATTCCTTCGTCCTGCGCAAAGATGACGAACTGTCCCGCACCCGCGAAGCGATCGTGGTCGGAATGTCGCAACTGGCGGAGACCAGAGAAGGAGACAGCGATGGGCATCACTCCCGGGTCGGACAGTTCTCTGAACTGTTGGCGCGTGCTGCGGCTCAACACCCGGAGTTTGCCGATCAGATCACTCCGGACTTTATTCGGTGCATCAGAGCCAGCGCGATGCTGCACGACATCGGCAAGGTGGGCGTACAGGATTCCATTCTGATGAAGCCGGGCAAGCTGACGGTCGCCGAGCGACGGGTGATGGAGCATCACACACGCATCAGCAGTCAGTGCCTCGGACGGATGGAAGCCTGTCTCGGCGACGCCAATTTTCTGCAGATGGCGCATCGCACTGTTTCATCACGAACGCTGGGATGGCACCGGTTACCCGGCCTCACTCTACGGCGACAATATCCCGCTCGAAGCCCGCATCGCGGCAATTGCCGATGTGTATGACGCATTATCGACGAGCCGCGTTTACAAACAGGCATACCCTCACGAAGTCTGCGTCCGCATGATCTGCGAAGGGGCGGGCACGCAGTTCGACCCGCGACTGATCGAAGTGTTCCTGAGCATCGCCGACCAGTTCGCAGCTCTGGAAGCTGAGGGAACGGGCGAACGCGATGCCACGAGTTTCTCCACGTCAACGGTTAATCCATCAGACACGGCTGCCAGTCGCTCGATCGAGTCAGGCGACACACTGACACTGACGGGTGACACCGTCAATTTTTGCGACGGGCAACTCGATCGACTGCTTTGTCAAGTCGAGGGTGATCTGCCGTCTGAAGACGTATCGAGGCCGGTACTGACATCCGTGCCGCAGAATTCCTGAAGTGCTTCGACAGGAATTCCCGAGGTGCTGCTCGACAGAGTTCCTCTGCGGGCGGCATCGTTGAGGCGATCTGGCCAGCTCAGATCGGACCACTGGGCTCCCCAAGGTAAGTCGTCCTCGAACGGCAGCTCTGGAGATCTGCCAGAACTCTCTCTGGACGTCGGCCAGAGTTTCACTGCGCGAAGAATGTATGAGTTCAGGTTCACGTTTGCCGTCAGCACACAGCAGAAGGCTGACCGGTGTCCACATTTCTGATGAGGCCAACGTCGTTCCGTCCGAAAAGAACCTCTGACAGCGGCCATTGTCCTGCTGGTTAAACCTGCGTCTGACAATGCAGAAGCTGGCAGCCAAGCCCAACTGCGGAGCCGCAACTGGCGACAAGTCGTACCCGAGCGCATCGAATTCTGTCCAGCCTGAGCCGTCTGCCCGGCACTACTCGGTCACGATCAGCAGCGTCGCGAACCAGTGGTTCGTCGTTGGCGACTGGAACAGTTCGAGGCCGAACGCCGTGATGTCCGTTTCGCGCAGGTTGTCGGAGAGTTCGCCGCTCGACCGCCAATGTTCGACGGCCTGGCTGGCGGCAGACTGAATTGTCGTCGCCGCGTCAGTGGCGAAGACGAGTTCCCGCAGGCGGGCGTTCTCGCCGAATCGCTCGCGTACCGCTGCGCGACGCTCGTCAGCTTCGAACAGCCCGGTCTGATCAAGGTGCGCCATATAGCGTGAGTTGCGATTGGCCAGATCGTTCAGTTGCGGGTCGAACGTTTGATCGGCGAAGGCGGAGTTCTCACTGCTGGTTCGCAGTGCCAGCAACAGGCTGCGCTGGCTGATTGTTCCGGCGGGCAGCGACTGCGCCGGTTTCAGCGCAGCGACGATTGAGGTTCGATCGGTTGCACCGGGAAACGCGGAGACCACGCGGCCGAAGTTCGGGCTGTCCGTCCTGGTCAGGTCAACGATGGCGACGCCCGCTTCGCCCTGCAGATGTCGGAACGACCGGTGATCGAGCAACCGCGACGCGGTTCCCGAGGACAGACCAGGAACGGGCATCGTCGTCGGCACAACGACACGGACGGTTTCGCTCAAACGGCCGAGGTCCGCCGTGGTCGGCAGATCGGCGAGCGAAACGCCGTCACCCGGAGTACCGGCCGGATTGCGAAACAGCATGATCAGAAACCGCCGCTCAGCGATGGCTTGCTGGTAAGCCGCGACGTAATCCGTGCTCCAGTCACTCGCCAGTTCAGCAGTCGCTGGTCGTTCGCTCGCGAGTGATTCTGTTCCCGGCGATTCTGCAACGGGCGACGGATTGCTGGCTGACTTCTCTGGACGACGAGTCGACTCCTGTGAGACAGATTCCGGCTGTCGTGGCGCGGACTGCTGCAGTTTGTCAGCCGCGGCGTTCGACGATGTCACGGACGGAGCCCCGGTTGCGTCCGGCCTCGACTGAGCAGGCTCGGGAAGGGCGGGCTGCTGCGGGACTGGTCGCGACTTCTGTGGTGACGTGTTCGCGCCGACCGAGCCCGTTCGCTCTTCCGGAGAGACGCGGTCAACAAGCTGCGGTTCATCAAACCCCTGCCCCTGTGTTGGCAGGTCGAGTCGCCGAGGTTCGGATGTCGCCACGAACGGACGCAGCGGCTCACTGAGGCACTCTCGAATCGCGGCGAACCTCTCGAAGTCCTCGGGCATATCTGGCAGCGGTTGCAGATTCATCAGCTCATCGCTGGCCGAGGCGTTGTCACGTGCTTCGTTGGCTGTTGTCGAGCTGGCATCGTCAATCGGCTTTTCATTGCCGATCGGTTGCCTGCCGCCAGCCGGTTCCGTTGAGGAAGCAACCGCGTCATCCGATTGTTCGGTCTCGTCGAGATCCGGTGGCGAGACCGCAGCCAGAACCGGCAGCGTATCGACGGCTTCGTCGCCCGAGACAGACGCGATCCAGTACGTCGCTCCGACCAGACCACTCAGCACGACGGTTGCCGCAAGGGCTCCGGCCGGAAAGGTCGATCGCCGTTCAACGGCCACCTGCTGAAACAGCGCCCGCTGGCACTGCGGGCAGGTATCGATCGACGTGTCGCGCCGAACGAACAGCAGCGAGCACTCCGCGTGCGGGCACAGGAACAGTTCGCCGTCAGTACTGCGTCGCTGGAAACCCCAGCACCAAACCAGCCGGTCTGAGCTTCCCACCGGCCGAACTCGATACAGAAACCCCTCGAAGTGACTGATCGGCGGCTGCAGTCGGTTGAAGATCAGCCGCTCACTGGGACTGACAGGGCGGACGTCGAACAGAGCCTTTTTCAGACGTCCAAAGTCGCCGGCGAGATGCCCGTCAAGATCACGCTGTGTTGCGAGTGCGTGCTCGGCAATCTCCTGACGCTGCCCGCGGTTCTGAATAAAGAACTGAACTCCGTCGTCTCCGAGTTCGGGTTCGGCCAGCAGGTCACCGAACCAGCCGAGCAGAACCTGATACGCGAGCTTCCGACCGTCCAGCATTGGCAGTCCCGGTGCAAGAGCCAGCGCCGAAAAATCGGAGTCGTCAGAGAACGGGATGCGAACCAGCAGATCGGTCATGGATACTCTCGCCGGAATTGGTGCCCGCCGCCCTCCATGACCGGCCGTTGTGTCATCTCTCTTCGGAGAGGACGTTCTCAATCGCGTCGAACACGTTGTCACACAGCCGCTCGACCAGTTCACCGGGCATCGCCGGAGCCGGCATCAGCACGATGGTGTCGCCCAGTGGCCGAACGATGACTCCGCGACAACGCGCCGCCAGAGTGACTTTGTGTCCGATTCGTCTATCGGCTGTGAACGGCTCCAGAGACTCAGCGTCTTTGACCAGCTCGATACCAGCCATAATGCCCTTGTGTCTGATTTCTCCGACAGAAGAACACCGCGCCGCGAAACCGGTCAGCCGGGTTGACAGACGTGTCGCGTTCGAGCGGATATTGCCGAGCACGTCGTTCGTATCGAACAGATCCAGCGAGGCCAGCGCCGCCGCGCACCCCAACGGATTCCCGGTGAAGGTATGACCGTGATAAAAGGTTTTGCCGGCCCAGGGTACATCGAGAAACGCCTCAAAAATCGCATCCGTCGCCAGCGTCGCCGCGACGGGCAGATAGCCACCGGTCAGCCCCTTCGCGAGACACATCAGATCCGGCGTGACGTTTTCCTGCTCGCAGGCGAACATCGTGCCGGTTCTGCCGAATCCAACGGCGACTTCGTCCGCGATCAGAGGGATGTCGTAGTCGGCCGTCAGCTCGCGCACGCGTTTCAGATAGCCCGGGGGATGAACAAGGATCCCTGCTGCTCCCTGCACCAGCGGCTCGATCACGAAGGCGGCGACGCGCGCATGATTCTCGACAATCGTCCGCTCCAGCTCGGCGAAGCAGTGTTCGAGATACGACTCCCTTGAGTGCCCGACTGGAAGTCGGAAGGCGACCGGAGACGGCACCGTCAGTTTGTTGAACAGCAGATCGCGATACGTCGCGTGAAAGAGATTCATCGCGCCAAGGCTGACCGAGCCGATCGTGTCACCGTGGTAAGCTCCAGCGACGGAGATAAACAGATCACGACGTTCCGGACCGCCGGGCTTCTGAGCGTGATACTGGTAAGCAATCTTCAGCGCGGCCTCGACGGACGTGGCGCCGCTGTCGGAGTAGAAGACGCGGTTCAGTCCCTCCGGTGTTCGGTCAACAAGTTCCTTCGCGAGCCGAATCGCCGGTTCGTTCGACAGTCCGAGTAGCGTCGAGTGCCCGACCCTGTCGAGCTGGTCGCGAATGGCGTCATCGATTGCCGGCACTCGAAACCCGTGAACATTGCACCACAATGCCGAGATGCCGTCGAGATACCGCTGTCCGTCACTGTCGATCAGCTCGAACCCGTCACCCGAGACAATGATCGGCGTCTCCTCGGTTGCGTACTCCTGCATCGGAGTGAAAGGATGCCAGACGTGGTTGATGTCCTGGTGTCGCAGCGTGGAGGTATCCATGTGGAGCAGTCGGTCGTGGGCAGGCTGAAAGAGGTCCGGAAGCAGCAATGCGGAACGTCGCGTCGTTCGCGCGTTGAGCGATCGTAGAAGAAGAAGCCGCCGGATCGAACCGAGTTGCGTGTCGATTGCTGCTGGATCATTGCATTCACGACTCGCAAACGAGCAAACGATCCTTGCGCTGTTGCGAAACGCGCGCAGAGTTGCGGCATCGTCTTCCGAAACGCTGCGCGAGTTTCACCACAGTCAGCGATTGATTGTCCGCCTTCCGCGACTTCGCCTATTCTCTCGCCGGTCTGCGACGCATCCGAAGCCCGAGTCTGTCATGAGCCACCTGTATGCCGCACGCGGCGACGAACCGATTTTCGAGATCGAAGAATCAGACCGCGTCCTGATTCTTAAGATGGTCGAAGATCCGTCGGCTTCGAATTACCGGTCCCGACAGTTTGAATACAACCGGCTGCAGAAACAGATCGGCGATAACGACATTCAGTATCTGGTGTTTGACCTGTCACTGTGCCGGTTTCTGGATTC
Organism: bacterium; assembly: GCA_016124895.1. Lineage (GTDB taxonomy): Bacteria > Planctomycetota > Planctomycetia > Planctomycetales > Planctomycetaceae > JAPOLP01. The sequence continues at coordinate 30,529 of WGMU01000042.1, read as the reverse complement.
GATCACCGTGGGCATTCTGATCTCGCTGACGACGGCCGTACGAAATCGGAACGGCGATGCCGTAATGGTTGGGGCGAATCCCGACGTCTCTGATCTGCTCTGTCGCCTGATGCTGATCGAACCGGAAGGCAGGCGGGCTGTCTGGACCAGTTACCCGTCCCGGCGGCACGCCATCGAAGCGCTCATTTCCGAGAACAACTGAAACCTGAAACAAATCCAATCCCGAAAACGAGCAACCGAGAGGAACTCCACATGACTGACAACAACGACAAGCAGCTTGCTCACATTGTCTTTTTCGATCTGAATGACGACTCCGACGCGGCCCGGCAGCAGCTTGTCGAGGCCGGTCGGAAGTACCTGTCCGGCCACGACGGCACGGTCTACTTCTCGGTCGGAATTATCGGCCAGGGCTTCGATCGCCCGGTCAACGATCATGACTTCAGCGTTGCACTGCACGTCGTGTTTGAGAACAAGACCGCTCACGACATTTACCAGACGCACGAGCGACACCTGACGTTTATCGAAGAAAACAAAGCCAACTGGAAACGAGTCCGCGTCTTCGATTCGTACGTCGCTTAGCTGTTTGGTTGCTTCAGCTTACTCGTTTGCCCCGATGCCACAGTTTTGAGAAGGAAACTCCTGATGGCCCGATTTCTGTTTCCGTGCTTCGTTCTGGTCGTTCCGCTCCTCACATCGTCCTCGCTGTCCGCTCAGGACAGCAGACCGAAACCCGCTTTGACGGCTGAGGAAGCCGGCCCCGACTTCGCAATTCAGGGCGAGTATTCGGGAACGATTCGATCGGACGACGGCGACAAGAAGGTCGGCGTCCAGGTGATCGCACTCGGCGACGGGAAGTTCCGCGCGGTCGCCTACATCGGCGGTCTGCCCGGCGATGGCTGGGACGGTGAAAACAAAATCACCGTCGACAGCCGCCGCGAGGGAGACGAGATCGTGTTTCAGCCTCCGGGCGACGGTCAGGGTTCGGGCCGGATTCGCGACGGCCGTCTGACCGTCTTCGATGCCGAAGGCACTCAGCTCGGTGACTTCCCGAAGGTCGAACGTAAGAGCCCGACGCTCGGAAAGAAGGCTCCGGACGGCGCCGTCGTCCTCTTCGACGGGAAGACTGCCGATCGCTTCAAAGGCGGGCGCATGACCGAAGGCGGCCTGCTGATGCAGGGCTGCACGTCGGTGGAAACCTTCCAGAGCTTCGATCTGCACCTGGAGTTTCAGCTTTCGTTCATGCCGTACGCATCCGGTCAGGGCCGCGCCAACAGCGGCGTCTACATGCAGGGTCGCTACGAAACGCAGGTGCTCGATTCGTTCGGCCTCGAAGGCAAGCAGAACGAGACCGGCGGCATTTACTCGGTTAAGGATCCCGATCTCAACATGTGCCTGCCACCGCTGAGCTGGCAGACCTACGACGTCCAGTTCACTGCTGCGAAATTCGACGCTGACGGTAAGAAAACGAAGAACGCCCGAATGACCGTCCTGCTGAATGGAATCAAGGTACAGGACAACGTCGAGGTCGATCACTCGACAACAGCCTCACCGCTGAAAGAGGGCTCGGAACCCGGCCCGATCTACATTCAGGACCACGGCAACCCCGTTCGCTTCCGCAATATCTGGGTCGTGCCGAAAGAGCGGTAAGCGGGAAATCCGTCCCGTGCTTCAGAACGGGGTTTCTGCGTCAGGTCCCTTTCGACATCAGGAAGCAATCTCATGGCAGGAGGTAAAGGCTCACTCGCGGTCGCAGTGATTCTCATTGCGGTCGGAACCTGCTGGCTGTTGTCGACGCTGGGCGTCATGCCTCAGATCAACTGGATCTGGACGCTCGGGCTCGGATTGACAGGCGGTTTGATCTTCGGATTGATCGGGATCGACAAGATCACAATCGTCGCTGGGTCGTTTTTCATCATGACAAGCATCCTGTCGGTACTGCGTCAGACGGGGAGAATCTCGTTTGATGTTGAAGTGCCGATTCTGGTGATCACATCAGGACTGCTTCTGATGATTTCACGATTGCCTGCGATCCCCCGACCGAAATGGCTGCTCGAGGACTCAATCTCACATCCTGACTCACCACAGACCAACGACTGACGCTGCCATCGTGTTACGGTTTGTCTTCTGGCAGTAGCGGACCATTTATGAACGGAGTCATCTCTTCGACCGTGCCTCGATTGCTGGTCAGCGTCCGCAGTGCTCAGGAAGCGAAAGCGGCTCTGGCGGGCGGGTGTGACATCCTGGATGTCAAGGATCCGTCCCGTGGGCCGCTGGGCATGGCCAGCCACTCGGTGATCATGGCCGTTGCCGAGGTGGCAGCCGGCAGCGGCGCGTCGTGCAGCGTTGCCTGCGGCGAAGCGGCCGAATTCGCTGAAACGCCTCAATTCTTCCCGGAAAACGTCGATGAGGTTTCCGCAACTTCCGGCATCGCGTTCTTCAAACTTGGCCCCGCTCGACTGCTGCAACAGGCCAACTGGCAACAAGGCTGGCGGTCCGCGTTTCAAACCGCAGCTCGACACTTCGCCCCGACAGCGAACGATTCGTCAGCTTCTCAACCAAAGGCCGTGGTCGTCGCCTATGCCGACTGGCAGCGATGCGATGCTCCGTCGCCAGACGGGATTCTCGATGCCGTCGAGACGAATACTGCCGCAAGTCAAGCGAGCAATTTCGGCTCGCTGCGCTTTGCGGGGCTGCTCATTGACACCTTCGACAAGTCGTCCGGAACGTTGCTGGACTGTCTGAGTGTCGGGGAACTCGAAGCCATCGCGGGTCGTCTGCGGGGCATGACAGGCAAGCGTCCGGCTGAGCAGTCGCGCGGCGACAGAGAATCGTATCTCGATCGAGGTTCACGACCGTTTCTCGCCCTGGCTGGTCGCCTGTCGCCAGCAGACCTCGATCGCCTGGTACCTGTGCGGCCCGATGTGATCGCCGTGCGTTCAGCGGCCTGCCGCGGGCACGATCGGCAGTCGACCGTCGATGCGGAAGTGACGCGTCAGTTTCGTGCGCAACTGCAGATGTGCTTCACGAAGGTTTCGGCGGCACCTGCCGGACTGCTCGCCACGGAGACTGCCTGATGGCAGTCGCCGGTCCGAACGGCGCTTCGCCGAACAGCGAATCGACGCCGTCGATCTACCGCGACCGGTCGTTCTGGGGCCTGACGATCAGCCAGTTTCTTGGTGCCTTCAACGACAACCTGTTCAAGCAGCTTGTCCTGCTGCTGTGCCTGGACTACTCGCGTGCCGCTGCCGAAGCCGAGGGCCTCAACCCGTCACTGGCCGGAGACCGCTACTCGTTTCTGGCTCTGGTGGCGTTTGCAGTGCCGTGGCTGCTGCTGTCGGGGTTCGCGGGAGTTCTCGCCGATCGAACCAGCAAGCGAACGGGCATCGTTGTCTTCAAGGCAGCGGAAGTCGTTGTGATGCTTGCCGGGCTGGGAGCGTTTCTGTCCGGACACCTGTGGCCGCTGCTGCTCGTGCTGTTTCTGATGAGCGGCCAGAGTACGTTCTTCGGACCTCCGAAGTACGGCAGTCTGCCTGAACTGTTTTCGCCGCAGCGGCTTCCGCAGATCAACGGCATCTTTCAGATGACAACGTTCGTCGCGATCATCTTTGGCATGGCGACCGCTGGAATCGCCCGCCAGGAACTGCCTGGTCAACAGGGGCTTGCACTGATCAGCCTCGGCTCGATCGGGATTGCCGCGATCGGCCTCGCGTTCGCACTGCTTGTCCGCAAATTGCCGGTCGCTCATCCGAATTTGAAATTCTGCTGGTCGCAGTTCGGCGTTGATCCGGACAACTGGCAACTCATTCGCCATGACCGGTTCCTGCTCGGCGTGCTGCTGGTCTCGTCGCTGTTCTGGTTTACTGGCGGCGTTGTTCAGCCGGCGGTGAACAACTTTGGCAAAACAGAGCTGGGACTGGGCGATGGCCGAACGAGTCTGATGGCAGCCTGCATGGGCATCGGCATCGCCGCTGGCTGTCTGCTGTCCGGACGGCTGTCGCACCAGCGGATCCGTTTTTCCGTCGTGACGACCGGAGCCTGGGGTATTGCCGCGTCGCTGGTCGCTCTGACGCTGCTGGCACTGTTCGCGAAGCATCCCGAAGCGGCACCGGAGAAGACTGCGGGAATGCTGACGCTGCTCATCGATGCTCACTCGTTTGAGTGGATGGCGCGAGGACTGCTCGTTCTGCTTGGGCTGAGTGCCGGCCTGTTCGTCGTCCCGCTGCAGGTCGCCCTCCAGGCCGTGCCGCCGGAAGAGCAGCGCGGCCGGATGATCGGCACAATGAACCTCGTCAACTGGTCCGGCATCCTGCTGTCAGCCGTGTTTTACGGCATCTTTGAAGGCGTTCGGGGTGCGCTGAATCAGCGGCTGGGCTTCGACCTGCAACCGTCAACCGTGTTCGCGACGCTGGCCGTCCCGATCGCCTGCGTCGCCCTCTTCTACCGCCCGGCCGATCGCGACCTGAGCGACGTTGCCACCCGAAAGCGGCTCGTTTGACCCGAAAGCGACGACGTTTCACAAAGAGCCTCCGCTTCCCCACCGCAGACGCTGCTGCAGCTTCGATGCTCAGCAGTAGCGGCACGGTGGTTCTCCGGAAGCCCTCGGTTCGCCAGCAGAACGGTTTGAGTGTGCGTTGTGGGGGAATTGTGCGTCATCTCCGCACGACCAGGTTTCTGAGAAACGTGGCGACAAATGCCCCTGGCGACAGAAACTCAGACCTGATTGACCCAATCTGGCAATGGATCGAGGATGAAGGCTTCATCGATAGCGACCGTTGCGTCGGTGAAAGTGTCGCCTGCCGAGGCGTCGTTGTTGCCCGTGCCGCCAACGAGCGTGTCATCGCCATCGTTACCGGCGAGCGAGTCGTCGCCGTTGCCACCGATCAGCGTGTCGACCGCGTTGCCGCCCGTCAGCGTATCATTGCCCTCTCCTCCGAAACCCTGGTCGAATCCGCGGCCACCGTTGAGCACATCATTGCCGTCGGCTCCGGACAGACCATCGTTGCCGTCGGCTCCGCTGAGCGTATCGTTCCCGCCTTTACCCAACAGCGTGTCGTTCCCGTCGCCGCCGTTGAGCACATCCGGTCCATCGGAGCCGATCACCAGATCGTTGCCGCCGCCAGCCCGCACCTGGATGAAGCCACGGAAGCCCAAGAAGGCACTCACGTCGATCACGTTGTCCGAATCACCCGCGTTGATCTCGGCGATCTCCAGAGCGAGCAGGACATCATTACCCTCGCCGGTGAGCGACGTGTTGGTCAGCGTAAAGTCAGCATCTCCGCTGGCAATGATGCGATCGACTCCACGGCCGCCGTTGAGCGTGTCGTTGCCGGCCCCGCCGATGAGTTGATCGCCCGAGCCGCCGAGTCCCTTGATGAAGTCGTCGCCATCGCCGCCGATCAGAGTGTCCGCTCCCGACCCGCCGAAGATGCGATCCTTCCCGCCGTTGCCTTCCACCCGGTCGCTGCCACCGCCACCAACCAGCACGTCGCTTCCGTCTGAGCCCAGCAGCGTGTCATCACCACCTCCGCCAGTGAGCGTCACTGACGTCAGCCCCGCCGTGAAGAACGCGCTGGCATCAAGCGTCTGACCCGCTCCACTGCCAGAGAGCTTTGCACGTTCGGCACTGATAACGACGTCATCGCCGCGTCCGGTCATAGTCGAGTTCGTCAGGACGGCATCGCCAGCGAAGGTCTCGCGGATCACATCATTCCCACTGCCACCGTTGAACGTGTCGTCTCCGTCGCCGCCATCGAGCGTGTCTCCTGTCGAACCCTGTCCTTGAACGAGATCATTCCCTTCTCCACCAATCAGCTCATCCTTCCCACTACCACCGTTCAGTGTGTCATCGCCCGCGTCACCAAAGGCGGTGTCATTGCCACTGGCTCCATTGAGTGTGTCGTCGCCATCGCCGCCAATAAGCAGATCGTCCCCGTGTCCACCCACGAGACTGTCTGCACCGTCACCCCCTTTCAATGTCACTGCAACGGCGACGGTGGATGCAGTGATGCGGTCGTTACCGCCCGCCGCATCGACCTCAAGCGTTTCGCCCGGTGTTGGGAAGTGGACCGTCAACGGCGACGATGGACCACTCAACTGCAGCACTCCGCTGCCCGCACTGGCATCATTGCTGAATTCTAAGTCGTCGTCCCCGTCGGTCGATACGAACATTCTGCGGTCAGCAGCGATGTCGTCATTCAGCAACTCGATTCCGCTGAAACCAATGACCGCCCCGTCCACATCGATTTGCCCGGACTGTGGCCCATCCATGTTTAGCCGTACTTCTGTGGCTGTCGTCCCTTTCAGTTCGATCGCATCCATCCCAGTCGCGCTGGGCTGCGGATCTGCGGCGAACCCCAAACCTCCCGACGGTACGGGATTACCTCCACTGAAATCGACAACCAATCGCTCGTCGTCAGTGGAACCAAACAGCGTCAGGCTCTCCAGCTCATCTGCCGCCCGCGAGAGCAACGGCTCACTCACACCTTGCTGGTAGAGTTCAACCTGATTGCCGTTTCGCGACAGGGTGAACAAATCAGGCTGTCCGTCCGCTTCAGTAAGATCCAAGGTCACGTTGCCGTCGACTTCCAACGGCTGGTCGAAGTACGTTTGAACGATCGGATGCTCGCCGTCATCGGCAATGGCGTAGACATAGTATTGTCCAGATGGAAGCTGTGATGTGTCCCACTCTAACTGCCCGGCGCCGTCCATCTCGACGACGTCCTGAGCGATTGGGCGTCCGTCAAAACCTGTATTGTCGGTGTCGTAATAGAAACTGACGTGGGCGGCCGAATCCGGGTCGTGAGCTTCATAACCAATTGTGGCCGTGCTTCCGCTCCTATCCAGACTTGTAATGCTGACCGTCGGCGCCACCGTATCGCCGAACGCCTGGATTTGTGTCTCCCCCAGTTGCGCTGCGTCCGACAGAATCAGTGTCCACGTCCCTGGCTCCACGCCCTTCATGCCGAGTGCCAATGATGTTGCGTCACTCAACCCGTCGAGCACCGTGAGATTCGGCAACCCGTCAAGGTCCGTCCGGCTCAACAGCATTCCATCTGGCTTGCGCAACTGAAAATCTACGTTATCGACAGCGTTCTCCCAGTTCGCGGCGATCAGTACTTCGTTTGTATCAGCCGTCACCACAAAAGAGTGCTCGACCGTCGAAGGTGCCGTGACTGCCTCATTGGAAAACGCTACTGCCCCTTTGGAAAGCGAGGCGGCTGCAGACTGCATGGTCGGAGTATTAGCCGACGGCAGTGGCCGCATGCTGAAGATCAGATTGAAGTCCTGCCGGGACAAATCGAGGTGGTAGCCGAAGTACAGACGCTTGTCGAAGAACTGGGGGATCCCTAACTGTCCCGGATCGGCGTAGAAAACGCCTTCCGTAAAGCCATCGGCGTGTCGGACGTCTCCGTGCAGCATCGTGTACAGCGTCCCATCAGCCGTTGTGTCTCCAAGCCCCTTAAGGATGAGATCCAGCAGCAGCCGCGTCCCCGGATCGCCGCCAAGGCCGTAGTTGTCGACGAGATTTCTGAATTTCTGCAGGTCGATATGGGCAGTAGCAAGCTGATCGACGCTGAAACTGGACTGCAGGAGGTTCACCAGATTGACGGTGTGTTCCTCGTTAAGGTACCCCTCGGCGGTCACCACACCGCTCAGAGAAGTGAAAGTCCCACTTAGTTCGTTGCGTGTAGTCGTTCCGTCCTGGATGTAGATCCCGGTTCCCGAAACCTTCAACAGCCCTTGTTCGAACGGCGCTGGCAACCCACCCAGCACGCTGGCCTCAACCGTCCCTCCGAACTGCAGTTTTTGACCCGGAATCGCTGGAAATCTCGTCTGGGCGACGATCAGTCCTGGGGGATTGACTCCTACGTCGAGGTCTACACGCAGCAGCGACGTAATGAAATTCAAGCCACCCAGTAGTGGTGGTACAGTGACCTCAAGTTCGGGGAAAAACGTTGCGCCGACGCCGCCCTGATACACGATGTCGTCCACATCTTTCAGCGAATCGAGCGCGAGATTCACTACGCCGCCGCTTAACCGCTGGAAGTAACCAAGGCCACGCGTGAATGGAATTGGCCTGTTGATGTGGTCCCCCTGAAGGGCAATGGCGTCCAGCTTTCCTCCCACGAACTGAAGGAAACCTTGAATTCGCAGATGAGCCAGCGGCAGGTATTTTTTCACGCCCGAAAAGGGAATGCCGACCGAGGCGAAGCCCTGCACCAGATCGTCTCGCGTGCTCACTGTCAGTTCAATCTGCTCCAATTCCCAATTGACGCCTGGGATGGTGAGAACGTCGTTGACCGTTAGCGTGCCGTTGTATTCGGTTTGAAGCTGGCCGTTCTCAACCCACAGATACACCGTTCCGTTGAGTCTCGCTTTCACTCCACCGAACTTGAAAATGTCGGACGTGAACAGGTTCGGAAGGATCAAGTCGCCTGTCAGATACAGCCTCGCAGGCCGGTCGGTCGTTGGCGGCAGGTACCCCAGCCGCAGAAACTCATTGAGAATGTCGAGTTCGGCGATCCGGAACGAAGCCGTGGGGTCGGTGACATCCACTTGCCCCTTCAGTGACACACCAGAACTATTGACGATAATTCGATTCGATCCGCCAATCGCCAGTATGAGCGGCCCGCCGGGTGTCGGCACAGTGAGGGCTCCCTGGAGTTCCAGACGGCCATCGGTCACGCTGCCCCCGCCTGGGTTAACAAACTCAACCGAATCAATTGTCAATTCGACTCCGGCAAGGGTGTAGTCTCCGGGCAACTCACTGACACTTTCCTGGACGAATCGCGTTATGGCGTCACCCGCGTCGATCTCGAACGTCCCCCGAAACAGCGGCGCTCCCAGATTGCCAAGTGCCGCCGAAGCTGTTCCCTCTACGTGAATCACGTTGCCGTCGTACCACAACTCCCCCTCCACCGTGAGCAGCCGTTGCGCTGTTTCGTTCGCCTGGGGCTTCAGGCCGATCGTCAGCGAACCGCTCGCCTCCCAGCGGTCCAAAGCGTGATTGAAATCGAAATCCCCCTGCAGCCGTAACGGTCCCACGTCCAGCGTCCGCACCCCAGGCACCACTGCCACGCCCTGGACTGTCGCGAACGTCGCAATGGGGCTAATCTGTGCGACGCCGCTGGCCCTTACATGGACAAGGCTGGTGGTACTGTTGAAATCGACTCCTCGCACCAGCGCATACAGGCCCCCCGAGCCATCGGCGATCAAGTCCTGGAAATCAGACGTGGAACTCGAAAACAGGCTCGTCGGGAGAACCTCCGAGTTTCCAATCCGGCCCAGGTGATTGGTTTGAAATGCCGAATAGCCCGCATAGATCGTTCCTGCACTCGTCCCAGCCACCGACGACACCAATGTAAATACGAGGTCAGTATATTGCCATTGTGTTGAACGAATGCCTGATTCGCTGTAGCGATCAACAAGGATTCGTTGGATGTCGTTGTTGTTCACGACCATCCGGCTCGTCAGGAACGATCCGCCGGGCTCTGCGACCAGGTCGGTGTAATGACCAAAGTCAAGGTTCTCGACGACCTGCGCACTACCCGTGAACTCGTCGATCCGCAGAATTTGTTCCGCACCGTCGGCGGAATAATGCAGCGCAAACACCGTTCCTGTGGATGAGACGGCGATATTAGTAAAACCGGCAAAGTCGTTTGTTTCCTGGAGAATCGTTGTCGTCGCGCCGGTCTCGGAATCGATTCGCAGAATGGTATTCGCGTTCACCAACGCGAAGACATGCCGATGCTGGTCGACGCCGACTCCAGCTACGAATCCGACCACTGAAGCCACCGTTTGAATCGCCCCCGTGTCGGGGTCGATCGCTAAAACGTCATTGCCGCTGCCAACGATTACGTCGCCAGGTCCGATCGAGCTAAGAAGCAAACGGGTTTCCAGGTTCTCAGCGCACGGCGCGAAGACAAACCGTCGCAATCTATGGCGACGACGAGGTGATCGGTAAATTCTTCGAGCAACAGAATTTCTGCGACAGCGAGGCTGCAACGTGAGAAGCCAGGACGGCATCAGCATGGCGTGGATCCGTGGACGGGATACAGGGAAACCGGTGGACGGAAAACGGCCGGGGGCTCTGAGTGCTGAAGCCTCAAACCGGCGGTTACCGTCCTTACGGAACGTCCCGGAGATCCTGTCTCGAAAATTGCGGAATCACTCAGAAAGGGTGTTCATGCTGCGGCGAGTTGTTGCTGGTTGATGATCGTCTCCGACAGAATCGACCGGTGATGGACAGTCGCGGACGGAGATGTCGCTGCCGGGGGCGAACGCTTCTGAGGGGTCTGTTTCCGAAGCCACGATTGGACTCAGGCGCGGGGTCGCTTAACTCTGAGTGCCTGGTTTCAGAATTCCTGACAGGGGTCGTTCGTTTGACACGTAGCCGGAGGCGACGGCGATCAGCACGAAGAAACGCCTGCGCCTTCGGCTGCGTGTCAAACAACTCCGCCAGACCAACCCTTGTCGGGCTCCTGAAACAGGCTACTCAGGGAGCGGAATTCGTCTGACTGCTCGGAATCTTACTGAGCAGCATGCGCCGCATCGGAATTCCCGGCAGGCGGCGGATCGGGTGGTGTGAGTTGCCACAGACGCTGCCAGTCCATTTCAAAGCGGGCCGGCTTGTCGCTCACAGGCCAGTGGCCGACGCGGACAGTATGACGCGTCGAATTGCCGAGCTGCCGCCAGTTGATCTGGTTCAGCGGGATCTTCGAGTGGTCATCGTCGTCTTCTGCTGTGCCACTGGCAGGTTCTGTCGACGGCGGGACTTTTCCGTCGGTCGTGCCGTCGTCAGTAGTCGCTGCCTCCTGCGATTCGGCGCCGACGGCAGTACCGGACTGGTCGGATTCGGGGAGCGCGGCATCCGGATCGGCTGTCGGTGTTGACGTGAACCGTACGTCGGTGGCTCGGGCGACGGTTCGGCGGTCGAGCTGGATCTCCAGCTCAGAACCGCGGGCGTGGATACTGAACACCGCCCAGCGAGGTGCGGCGGGAAACCACTCGGTGGGAAACTCACCGCCGGCGACCCTCGTTTCAATCGTATCGTGCCAGTTGTTCTTTCGATCTGGACGCCGACGGTCCAGTCGCCGAATCCACCATGTGCCGTCGGGACGCAGGAGACACTCCAGGTGCGACTGCCGCAGTTCGTCGCCCAGGATGCGGAAGCTGGCGCTCAGTACGCCATCCTGCACCCGGCAGAGACACTCGTACCGGAAGTCAACGAGGTTTGGGCCAACAAACGAGAAATACGCCAGTCCCGCCTGATTCGCATGGATCTCGTCATAGTAGACGCCATTGGCAATTCCCCAGGCGTGCTTCTGGTCTTTCTGTGTAAGTACACGATTCGTCTGGTCAAACATTTCCTCGAACGCGATGCGTCCCGTCGTCGGCGGCGGCGACGGAGTGGAATGCTCCGAACCCTCCGACCGAGGCACGGTCGCGTATTCTTTGGCCGCTTCGCCGTTCTCGGCCGCTTCACCGAACGGTTTCACTCGGTTGAGCGAGACGCGTTCGTCGCGGCTGGTCGAACTGGCGCTGTGCCGGGAACCGGGCGACTGCGAGGCGGCTCGCGACCACCAGCCGGCCGGGACGAGAGCGACGGCGGCGAGCGTCCCACCGGCGGCAAGGGTCAGAAACATGATCAGCAAAGACCCGGCGCGTGGAGTCGCCGAGCCGGGGGCGGGCGGTACTGCGGGCGCAGGCGACAGCCGAGCCCTGGCGTCGTTCGTGCCGGACGATCGAGCGATCTCCGCGCGGCCTGGTTCCAGAGGCAGGTTTTCGTGGCTGGCGGTGCCTGGCTGCGAAAGTTCCAAAAGCCGTCGCGCGACGTCTGCGACTGACGCAGGGCGGTTCTCCGGCAGGGGCTGCAGCAGATCGAGGATCAGGTTTTCGAGCGGTGTTGGAGCGGGTGCGTCCAGCCCGTGTCGCAGGTCGGTCAATTCGTCGCCGGCCGCCGTCAGCGTATCCAGTAACGACCGCTCCATCGCCGGGAGCGTCCCGGTCAGAGCCCGGTGCAGAAGTGCTCCCAAGGCAAACAGATCCGACTGAATCGTCGCCGGAAGTCCTCGGGACACTTCCGGGGCAACGTGCCCCGGCGTCCCCATGACGACCCGCGAGCCGGTCAGCCCGTCGTCGATCTGACGTGCCAGTCCGAAGTCGATCAGTTCGGCACGCTGCCAGTGGAACGCAGCCGGCTCGTCCCGCGTCTGGCTCGCTTCGACCGAACCTCCGTCACTGTATCGCGACGGGCAGGCGGGACCCGGATTCGCGCCGGACTCCCGGTTCTGCGGCGCGGCCGGGAATTCACCGGCCGGGAATTCACCGGCCGGGGACTCACCAGCCGGAGGCTCACCGGCCGGGGACTCACCAGCCGGAGGCTCACCGGCGAGAGACTCGCTCGTCAGTGCCGCGTCCAATCCATCCGAATTCGACCGCAGCCACACATTGGCGGGCGAGAGGTCGCGGTGAATCAGTCCGGCGTCGTGGATGGCCGACAGACCGGCCGCGATGTGCAGGCCCAGTCGGATCACCTCGCCGGGATTCATGCGGTCGCACTCGTCGAGCCACGAGGCGAGGCTGCGACCGGGCAGGATCGGCATGGTCAGATAATTCAAGGTCTGAAACTGGCCGTAGCGGAAGATCGTGACAACGTGGTCGTTTTCGATGGCCGCCAGCGAGCGTGCTTCGCGCAGGAACCGGTCCGAAAAGCCCGGCCGCAGGGCGACGTGCGGCTGCACCATTTTCAGCGCGACGCGCCGCTCGATGGGATGTTCAATCGCCTCGAACACGATCGACATGCCGCCGATGCCGAGCACGCGGCAGAGTTCGAACTCGCCGAGTTCCCAGTGGGACTCGTCTGCCGTCGAGGTTGAGCCAGCAGGCGGCGCTTTTGCTGGGTGCATGTCCTCGACCGCGGCGATCAACTGAACGGCTTCCGCCAGCGACGACGCTGTCCGTGCTGCCGCCGGCGCTGTCCGTGTCGCCGCCGGCGCTGTCCGTGTCGCCGCCGCGTGTCCGCCCGACTCCGGTTTCACGACGAGCGTACGGACATCGACACAGAGGTTTCTGACCGTCTCGGCGAGTTCCGCATCGCGGTCTGCTGCGGCATCCCGCGGCGCATCGCGGACCAGTGCGCAGAACTCGTCCGATGCCGGATCAAGGGCAGCCAGACGTTCCGCGCAGTCGCTGCACTGAGCGACGTGCTGATGCACCGCCGTAATCACGTGCTGCGGCAACCGGCCGAACGCAAAATCGATCAGCCGTTCCGCGTCAGGACACGCGGCTGCCGAGTCGTCTGGCTCCGAGTGGGTCATGATTCAATTCCGGAGGTCGGCACTGGAGTCGTCGATAGCTGCCCTCAGGGCCATCGATCGTGGCCGTCGTCGTCCTTCTGTACGGGAGCGTCAGGGAAACCTGTCACGAATCATCGGACATTTCCGCCCGTCATCACAACCGCTTGCCGCCCGGCACTCACAATCTCGCGCCGCAATCACGAGCCCGGATGATTTATCACCCGAAGCGTGTGCGAGGGATGCCACATGAATCCCTCGCTGACGCTTGGGACTTTCCCAGATCATTGAGCCGCGCCCGTCAGGAAGCGGTGTTTCCCCCTCTCGCTTCCTGACGGGCGCGGCTCTTCGGGAAAGTCCCCTGACGCTTCGGGGGACAATTTTGCGCAGTGTTTTCGACAAGATCGCTGCAACACCTTTTCGCCAGGTGGTTGACACCCGCGGCAATGCGATTCATGAATAATCCGGGCGAGCGGACAGCGACGCCTCCGGATGCTCCTGCCCGGTGTCACTCGATCAGCCCGTGCAGCTCTTCGCGCAGCCGTCTCAGCACGCGAGACCGGGCCAGGTACACGGCGTTGGGTGTGACGTCCAGGGCGTCGGCGACGTCCGCGGCCGGCTGCCCCTCCAGCACGAACTGCTCGAACGCCTGCCAGGTCTTCGGTTCGAAGTCTCCGCAGATGACCTGCAGGGTTCGCCCGGTGACCTGGCGACGGTACTCCATCTCGTCGAAGAAGCCGTCCGGCTCCGGTCCTTCGAGCTGATTGAGAATCGCCTGAGTGGCCTGAGCCGGCGTCGCATTTCTGCGCAGTGCATCCCGCCAGCGATTCAACACCACGGTACGCAGCCACTTCCGGAAACCACCCGACTCGTCATAACGGAACTCCGGCAGCACCCGGAGCAGCGTGACGAAGACATCCTGCACGAGGTCTCGAGCATCATGCGGCGCGACGCCCGCGCGGCGCAGCCAGTCCAGCATCAGCGGCGCGTAGAGGTCAACAAACCGTTCCCAGGCTCGTGGATCGGGAGCGTCGCGCAGGCGTTCCAGCAGCGTCACCGGTGTCTGCATCTCTGTCGGCCCAATCTGTCACGAACGTGTTGAAACCGGGAGTTCCAGAAGCTGCGTAGATCCGTTTGCTCCGACTCATCCCCGCATCAATTGTGGCCGTCGGACCGTCACGTCGCTGTCGCCAGAAACTGGACGAACCAAGAGTTTGCTCTCTGTCATTCGCCGGTCTCCGCGCCACGTCTCGATAAAATCCTCAAAGACGCCACTGTAACTCTTCGTTGTTTCGGTTCTCAACATTCGGGGACCAACGGTTCCTAAGCGATCTACGATTCTCCATAACGAAAGCCGCACAGATTTGCGGCACCAGCGTCCACAACTCCGGATCGCGACTGGGCGAGCACGCTCCAACCGGTCCATCAGCCGTGTTGCTGCCCGGAATCACCACCGCGCGCAACATCATCTCCGTCGCTACGCATCTCCGGCTGTGGCGATTGCCGGTGACGAATTCACCCGTAACTCTGCTCACGCCGACTGGTCAGCCGGTGATCTCGCCGATTTCGATCGCCCGGTGCTCGGCGGCGGAACGGTAGCAGGCTTCGACGAGGGCCATGGTGCCGAGGTTGTCTCGGCCGCTGATTTCGGGTTCCGAGTTTGTTTCCAGCGCGACCAGCAACTGAGCCATCGGGCCGACGAACGCATCGGGAAACCAGACGTCTTTCCAGCGGGGCTGGAACCAGTAGCCGGGACGTCGCGTCGTCGTGAAGTCGAGCGTGCTCGGCGTTCGAGCCGGGTAACTCGGCCAGCCGATCATGCCTCGGGCGAGACCTTCGGTGCCCTCGACGCGCCAGTTGATGCCGATGTCCGACTCGCTACCTTCCAGAGCCGGGCCGGTCCAGACGTCGTCCCACGAGGACGCTCGCAGACCACTTTCGTATTCCAGGATGGAAAGGCAGATACCGTCGGAGTGCTCGAACTTCGCGGCCGTGCGCGGGTCGGGGCGAGTCGAGCAGAAGACTCGCTGCGGATTGCCGAACAGAAAACGGAACGCGTCGAGATGGTGGATGCTCATGATCCGCAGCGTCACCCAGCCCAGCCGCTGCTGCCACGGCATCCAGTGCGGGATGGCTCGCATGTCGATCGTGCCGAGCACCGGTTCGCCGAGCACGCCCCGGCCCAGCAGGTCGCGGCAGGCACGGATCGACTGGTCGTAGCGCATGTTCTGATTGACGGCCAGCGTGATCCCGGCCTGCTCGCAAAGTTCGACGATCTCGACCGCTTGTGCGTAATCAACGCCCAGCGGCTTCTGTGCGAGAATCCCCCGGATGTGATCATTCCGCTGTACCGTCGCGCGGACGACGTCGAGCTGAATGTCCGGCGGAACGGCGATATCGACAACCTCGATCTGCGGATCGTCGAGCAGAGCTTCGTAGGACTCGTACGTCTTCGCGATGTCGTGCCGCTCGGCGACGGACCTGGCTTTCGAGGCATCCCGCGACGAAATTGCTACCGGGTTGAAGCCAGCCTCGCGATACGCGACCAGATGGCAGTCGGCCATGATAAATCCGGCGCCGATACAGCCGATCGGGACATCGTGGTTCTGTGGCAGCGTCGGGCGGAAGTTCAGATCGAGACAGAATTCGTCGGTCGGCATTGGTGGCTCCAAACTGGTAGTTCACGCTGACGTTCGCGCGGATCGTAGCGCCCGGCACGCGGAATTCAGAACGAATCGACGGGCGAGTTGCAGGATTCGGTCTCGTCCAAGACAGTTCCGCCCCGATTGCTCCCTGTTTCCAATCGTGTCCCGAGAGATCATGCCGCTGCCTCCCGCCGTTGCTGCTGAGTACCCGTTCGAGTCGCATTTCGTCGAACTCGCCAGCGGCCATCGTCTGCACTATGTCGATGAGGGCAGCGGGGATGTGCTGCTCTGCGTGCATGGCAACCCGACGTGGTCGTTCGCCTGGCGGAGCGTCGTCCGCGAGTTCAGCTCGACTCATCGAGTGATTGCGATCGACCATCTGGGGTGCGGGCTGTCAGACAAGCCGCAGGACTACAACTACTGCCTCGCGAACCATATCGCGAATCTGCAGACGCTGATCGAGAAGCTCGACCTGCGGAATATCACGCTGCTGGCTCACGACTGGGGCGGAGCGATCGGCATGGGCACCGCCGGTCGAATGCCGGAGCGGTTCGCGCGTTTCGTGCTGTTCAACACGGGAGCCTTCCGATCGAAACTGATCCCGTTGCGAATTGCCGTCTGCCGCATCCCGTTCTTCGGAACGTTCGTCCTGCGAGGTCTCAACGCGTTCAGCCGGGCGGCACTGACGATGGCCGTTGAGAAGCACGAGCGGATGACGCCAGCCGTCAAAGCGGGGTATCTCGCACCGTACGATTCCTGGGCGAATCGCGTCGCCGTCAACCGCTTCGTCAAAGACATCCCGCTGAAGGAGTCGCACCCGTCGTGGTCGACGCTGGTCGACGTCGAGACCGGGCTCGAACAGTTCCAGCAGCACCCGATGCTGCTGGTCTGGGGCGAGAAAGACTGGTGCTTCACGACCGCCTTCCTCGACGAATTCGAGCGGCGGTTTCCTCAGGCCGAGACACTGCGCATCCCCGACGCCGGGCATTACGTGTTCGAAGATGCTCCGGAAGTCTTTCTGCCGAAGGTGCGCGAGTTTCTGAGCGAGCACGCACTGGCGTAGCGAGTTCGATCTAATCGTCGCCGCCAATTTCAGCCGCGAAGCGGCGGCAGATCGTAGCCTCGGGCGTCAGCCCGAGATTGACGCCGCCACCAAACACAGAAGCCTCGAAGAGGCGACAGCAAGGTGCCCATGTGGACTACTGTCGCCTCTTCGAGGCTTTGGTGATTCTGACAGACCGTTTTCCCCTGGCTGACGCCAGGGGCTACATGCTGTCGCCGCTTCGCGGCTTGAATCGCCAGGGGAAGCCGCCCCTCCGATTCAGCGCAAACCGAAAGTCCGGCCGGTCGGCTGCATTGTGAGCAGGCTCGACCAGCCGGACGTATGCGGCGGTCCTCAACGAGCGGTCCAGCATCGACCGCTCGCTGTCACTTATTACGCGTAGCTCGGTTCCAGCAGCTCGTTCACCTTGTTGACCAGCTCTTCGCTGGAGAACGGCAGGTGCAGATAGCTGTCGGCGCCGGGTGTCGGTGCTTCGGTCGCGTTTGCTGAAACCAGCAGGACTTTGACGCGGTCCATGCCGCTGGCCTTCTTGACGAAGTTCACGACATCGTTGGCACTCAGGCCAGGGATCCGCAGGTCGAGGAACATGACCGACGGCTTGAACGTGCCGAGCAGCGAGCCGGCGTGGAAGCCGTCCGCGGCGATGGTCGTTTCGTAGCCTTCCGTCTGCAGCGTCGCTTCGACCTGACGGGCCAGAGCGGAATCGCTTTCGACGATCAGCACACGACGATCCCGCGTCGAGAATTCCTCGGGGATCGGCATATTGTTTTCTTTCAGGAAACCAACGAAGTCTTCCACGGTCACGCGGTTGTCGCCGCGGCCGGGAAGCTGGTAAGCCTTCAATCGGCCGCGTTCGATCCAGCGGATCACTGTGCGGAAATTGACGCCGCAGTACTTCGCGATTTCACCCGTGGTCAGAATCTGTTTTGCTTGCATGTCACGCCGCCTTTGTGCGCCTCGAGGCCGGTCCCGATACTCAGAGTCCCTGTCACCGCGCACAACCATCGTGCGGAATTCCAGTCTCTACGGGCCGCCCCCTCTGGCTCATACGAAGAGAAACTTCGACAAATAACTGCCGGACAGAAACTCCTTCGTCCTCACTGCCGCAGCGTGCGAGCGCGGGTCTGACTCTCGACTGGCCACCGTCGAACATTCGCAACCACGAATGTCTGACAGAGCCGAGACGACGGGATTCCTCGGGAAGGGATCCGACCGGGCAAGCCATGCCCTTCAAAATCCGTCTCCAGCGTTCTCGCACCAGGAACTTAGACCGTGTGTCACGACTGTCAAACGGGCTTCTCTTCACTCGTGCGACTTTCCTCCCCTGACGTCCACTCAGAACGAGATGTTGCACTGCGGCTTCATCGCGCGTGCTGACTCGGCAACAGGTGCGTCTTGATTCAGCACGACACGCCCAACCGATACAGTGCGGCGCCCGACCACTCTTCTGACTGCCGGCTGGCCATGTCAATCGTCTCATTTCTTGCCCTCCTGACCACTTTCATCGTTGCGTTCCGCGGATTCCACCGCCTGCGCCGAACGACTCTGGTCACAGCCGCGTGCTGGGCGCTGGCCGGACTGGCGGTTGCCGACGGAGCCGCGTTGCTGGAAATCAACACGGGAGGCAATCGCCCCGCGCTTTCAGATTTCGCATGGTATTCATCTGCTGTTCTGCTTTTGTGTCCGGGGATCGCCGTGCTGGGAGCCCGCAAGCCTGGAGCCGCTGCCTGGAGCTGGTTCGTGCTGCTGCCCCTGGTGCTGGTGCTGATGTGGCCTGCCGTCGCGTCAACGAGTCTGCAGAACGCCAGCCATCACCTGGAACTCGAAGAACCCGCTGTTCTCGGTTTCGCGGTCGTGCTGATCATGGCCAGCGGCAACTACTTCGGAACCAGGTACACGCTGCCGTCGCTTCTGTTTGGCGTTTCGGTCGCACTGTTCGTCGGACCGCTTTCGCCGCTGACCGCCGGACTGCTGCCGTCGACGAGAGTCTCGCGGCTGATTGGCTCGCTGTTACTGAGTGCCGCGGCGCTGATCGCGCTCGGGCGTTCGCGTATGCCTGTTGCAATTCCCGACGGCCCATCAGCGCCGCTCGAAGTTGTCTGGTTCGAGTTTGTCGATATGTTCGGCATGGTCTGGGCCAAACGCGTGATGGATCGCGTCAACCAGTCAGCCACGCACGAGAAGTGGGCCGGCCGCCTCGAACTGCACGGCTTCGTCTGGCAGCCAGACTGTTCCGACGAGGACCGATCCCACACCGAAGAACGTCTCGACCACACGCTGCGCTGGCTGCTGAAACGTTTCGTCGAGCCGGACTGGATCGACGGGGTCATAGGCAACGAGTGACGTTATTTCCGTCGCCCTTTGGCCTTCGTTCGCTCGTCGAGAAACGCTCCCAGGGCGACGTAGTACGGGTCAGCCGTCGTCACCTTGAGTCGATCAACTCCCAGGCCAACGCAGCGGCGTTCGAGTTCGCGGTTGAACTCGGCGTACTGCTCAAGATAGTGCTTCCGCAGTCGGTGCGGGTCGACGAGCCGCCGGTCGGTCGTCTGCTCCAGGCTGCGGAACTGCGTCGGTCGAGCGAACGGGAAGTCCTCTTCCTCCGGAGCGACGACCTGGATCAGCAGCACCTCGTGCCGCGCATGACGGAAGCGTTTCAACGCTGTCGCCAACGTGTCGATCCCGTCGAAGCAATCGCTGATCAGTACGACCAGGCTGCGGCGATGCAGTCTCGGGAGAACCTGTTCGATGACTGGCCCGAGACTCGTTTCCCGTCCTGGTTTGCAGCGGTCGAGTGCCGCGACGAGTTGCTGGAACCTGTGATGCCCGGTCGCCGGTTCGCAGCGCTCGCGAATCTTCGTGTCGAAGGCGACGAGCCCGACGGAATCGCGCTGGGCGAGCAGCAGGTAACCGAGTGCCGCCGCGAGCTGCCTCGCATACGCGAACTTGCTGAGCGTGCTGCCCGCGTACGCCATGCTGCCCGAGCAGTCGACGAACAGGTTGCACCGCAGGTTCGTCTCGTCCTCGTACTCCTTGATGAAGTACCGCCCGGTCTTCGCGTAAGCCCGCCAGTCGATATGTCGGATTTCGTCGCCGGGGTAGTACTCACGATGCTCAACGAACTCGACGCTGGCCCCCTTATACGGACTTTTGTGCTGCCCGATGATGTCGCCCTCGACGAGCAGCTTCGCGACGACTTCCAGACTCCCGAACTTCGCCAGCGCCGTCGGATCCTGCAACGGCGGAGCTGAGGAAGAGTCGGGCATGGGCACACTCATCTAGGTTGGTTCGAGAAACGCAAGTTGCCGCTCCTACAAACTATTGCCTGTTCCCGGTCAGAGACGAACCGGCTTGAGATCGACTTTCTCGAAACCGAAGTCCTTAATCGCTGCTGCGGTCTCAGTTCCGATGATGATTAACGGACTTTGCTCATGTCCCGAACCAAACTCAAGATCCGTGCGGAAAACTCCGTCGACAATCGGCTCACGCACGTTGCGCAGCCACACAGGCGTGGCGCCGACCACATTGAAGAATTTGCCACATTCCGGGCACGGTTCTTCAAATCGGGTTCCTCGTCGTTCAGCGTCAAATTCGATCACACGAAGGGGTCTGAAGCGAAAGTAGGCGGGGTCATTTGGCAGCGCAGCTAACTCTACGTCGTGTATCCAGGAAGTCGTCTCACAGAAGTTACGGAACCGTAACGAAACGAGAACGAATCCATCATACGTCACAGTGAGATCACGACTTCGTTTCCGAACGCGAAAACCAGGATTGATGAATTCTGCGTCGGTCTTTCGGCCACACGTCGCGCAGGTTGCAGGATGCGGCACACCTTCGCACCCGAAACGCCAATCGTAGAACCCAGCGTCTCGGGGGACACGAAATGTATCCGGGCCGAGCATGTGCGCCCCATCGTCGTGAACCGACAGGTGGTATGCGATGACCATCGTTGAGATTCGACAATTGGTGCGGGAGAGATGCCGCAGGATCACCACTTCCAGTTCGACGCGTTCTTGCCGGGCAGGTTGCGGATGCACTCCTGAGCGGGCCATTCGCCGCGGTAGAGCGTCGAGATGATCACGCCGCACATGCCGAACATGCCGTCGTGCGATTCGTTGTTCAGGCCGGCGATGTGGCCGCTGAGCAGGACGTTTTCGAGTTCCAGCAGCGGGCTCGTCGTCGGCAGCGGCTCGACTTCAAACACGTCGAGGCCGGCGCCACGGATATGGCCGGACTTGATCGCGTCGACCAGAGCCGCCTCGTCGATCAGCGAACCGCGGGCCGTGTTGATGATCACCGAGCCGCGTTTCATCTTCGCCAGCGTCTCGGCGTTGATCAGGTGAGCGGTCTCGGGAGCCGACGGACAGTGCAGCGTGACGTAGTCCGAACGGCTCAGCAGGTCGTCGACGCTCGTCAGTTCGATTTGCCACTGATCAGCGAACTCGACACTGGCGTACGGGTCAGCGGAGATCACGTTCATCTCCAGCCCGCGAGCCCGCGTCGCGACGGCGCGGCCAATTCGGCCCAGACCGATGATGCCCAGCGTCGCGTCCTTGACCTGCGGGAAGGCTCGACGAACCCAGCCGCCCGAGCGGACGCCCTGGTCCTGCTGCGGAAAGTCGCGGGCGACGCCCATCAGCAGAGCAATCGTGTGCTCGGCCACCGAATGATGATTCACGCCCGGAGTTGTCGCGACGACGATGTCGTGATCGTTGCAGGCGTCGATGTCGACGGCGTCAAAACCGACTCCGCTGCGGGCGATGACACGCAGGTCCGGACAGTTTTCAATGACGCGGCGAGTGTACGGCTCGGATCCGGCAACGATCGCCGAGACGCCCTGTAACAGCAAGATCAGATCGTCTTCCTTCCACAGGTCCTGACCAGGCTCCTTGAAGACGAGTTCAAAGCCGGCATCCGTCAGCGTTTTGACATGAGGACCTTTTTCGCCAGCGAGCGACGTGACAGCGCATTTGGGCATGATGGTTTCCGAGGTTGGAGAGTTCTGCAGGGAAGATTTTCGCGACGGCAGGCCAGCGAATGGGCCGGGATTCTGGCGGGCTTGTGGTCGCTTTCCAAGTGTCGCCATGCTGCGACATCGCGAGTTGCGTCGGCTAGACTTCGGCCTCGTGGAAATGCCAACGCCGTGTTGTGCGTCGCCCAGGAGTCGGGAGCCTTTTTCGGTTGATGACATTCAAAGTACGGAGAGCTGCCCGCCGAAAAAGACTCCCGACCCCTTCGCCGTGCCTGATACGCAAACATTGACTGCCAGAGCCCCTGAACGAAGAACTCTGCTGAGTATGAGTGCCGAACAGTTTTTCGCCGAGCTGCGCCGCATTTACCCCGCCGACCGTCTACTGACCGGTCGCGCCCAGCTCGCTCCGTACGAATCCGACGGCCTGACGTCGTTCCGAGCCCGCCCGTCCGGCGTCGTGCTGCCGGAAACGCAGCAGGAAGTCATCGACACGGTCAAAATCTGCCACAAGTACGAGGTCCCGTTCCTCGCGCGCGGCAGCGGGACGAGCCTCAGTGGCGGATCGGTCCCGATCGAAGACGGCCTGGTCATCGCGCTGAACCGGCTGAAGCGGATTATCCGCTACGACGCCGAGCAACGGGTGGCTGTCGTCGAACCAGGCGTGATCAACACCGCCGTCTCTGAGCGGGCAGCGGTCGACCGACTGTATTACGCACCCGATCCGTCAAGCGGCCCCGTCTGCACGATCGGCGGCAACGTCGCGTTCAACTCGGGCGGCGCTCACTGCCTGAAGTACGGGATGACGTCGAACCACGTGCTCGGCATGAAAGTCGTCCTGCCGGATGGAACGGTCGAGCAACTCGGCAGCGACAGTCTGGAAGGCAGCGGGCCTGACCTGACCGGAATGTTCATCGGCAGCGAGGGCCTGTTTGGCGTCGCTCTGGAAATCACACTGCGGCTGCTGCCCAAGCCCGAGAAGTACTACACGCTGCAGGCCGCGTATGACTCGCTGGAGAAAGCCGGGACCGCCGTCGCGATGGTCGTTGCCTCGGGCCTGCTGCCGGGCGCGATGGAGATTATGGATCGCCTGTCGATGGACGCCGCCGACGCGGCCATCGGAGCCGGTTACCCCAAAGACGCGAAGGCCGTCCTGATCGTCGAACTCGAAGGCACATCCGACGAAGTCGAAGCGGAAAAGCCGCGGCTGCATAAAGTCATCGAAGAGTCCGGCGCGTACATCATCGAAGCCGCCAGGGACGACGAACATCGGCTGAAGATCTGGAAGGGTCGCAAGAGTGCATTCTCGGCGGTCGGTCGGCTGAGCCCGGACTTCATCGTGCAGGATGGCGTTGTTCCGCGCACGAAGCTCGGACACGCGCTCAAGGAAATCGACAAGCTCAGCGAGCAGTACGGCATCCGAGTCGCCAACGTGTTTCACGCCGGCGATGGCAACCTGCATCCGCTGGTCATGTTCGATGGTCGCCAGCCAGGCGGACTCGAACATGCCGAAGAGCTGGCGGGAGAAATCATCCGGCTGTGCATTCGCCTGGGCGGCTCGATCACCGGCGAACACGGCGTCGGTCTCGAAAAGCGAGCCTACATCGGCGAGATGTACGGCGAGGACGACATCGAATTCATGCAGCAGTTGCGACGTTCCGTCGACCCACTCGAACTCGCCAACCGCGGCAAGAAACTCCCCAGTGCAGAAGCCCCAGCGCTGACCAGCGTCGGAGCTCACCCGCTGGAGAAACAGGGGATCATTTCTCGCGAATAAAGAAAGGCCCATCTTCGATTCGGGAGGCGTGTCTCTGACGCAAAGACGCAGAGCCGCGAAGATTCGCAAAGAGAGATTAAGACTCAGAAGATCAGACAAAGCTAACTGTCAGTCCAAGGTTCAAAGCCGGCGTACTTTGCGTTCCTTTGCGGCTTAGCGACTTTGCGTCAGAACCAAGAACACCCTAATGATCACTCCAGAAACCTTTGACGAACTGCAGCAGGCCGTGCGATCGGTGGATCGGGTTCGTGTTCGCGGCGGCGGTACGAAGAACGTGCTGTCAGCCGACGCGACCATTTCGACTGAGAAACTCAGCGGCATCCTCGAATACGAACCGAGCGAGTACACCTTCACCGCGCTGGCCGGGACGCCGCTCAAGGACATTGCAGCGGCGCTCGCTGAGAATGGTCAGTTTCTGCCGTTCGATCCGCCGCTGGTCGAAGCCGGCGCGACGCTCGGTGGAACCGTCGCGTGCGGGCTCTCGGGACCGGGCCGGTTTCGTTATGGCGGCCTGCGAGACTTTTTTCTCGGCGTGCGGATGGTGACCGGCGATGGGCGAGTCGTCTTCGGCGGCGGGAAGGTCGTCAAGAACGCAGCTGGCTTCGACATCCCGAAACTCGTCGTCGGCAGCCTCGGGAGGTTTGGGGTGCTTGGCGAGCTGACGTTCAAAGTGTTTCCCGCTCCGGCAACGTGGACGACGATCCGAGCAGAGTTTCCCGACTTCAAATCCGCCAACGCCGCGATGATCCGCGTCGCGATGTCGCAGGAAGAGGTCTACTGCCTCGACGTTGAACCAACCGGCGCTGTTTCAATCCGCATCGGCGGTCTCGGCGATGCCCAGGCAGTCAGAACCGACCGCGTTCGTTCGCTGCTCGACGGTGCACAAGTCGAGATTTCGACCGGCGAAGCGGAGCAACAACTCTGGAACGACATCCGCGAGTTTCGCTGGGTACCCAACGGCCACTCGCTGATCCGCCTGCCGCTCAACCCCGGCCAGGTCGAGACTGCCGAGAAGCTCCTCGCACCGCAGGCCGGCCCGCGACGCTACAGCGTCGGCGGCAACCTCGCCTGGATTGCCTGGTCAGACAGCGCCGCAGCCGATTCTCTGCTGACAGCGTGTCGCGAACTTGGTCGCAAGCCGCTGCCATTGATCGGCAACTGGTCCGGCGGTGTTCCGTCGGCAGAAGCCGGCGGCGCGTTCGAGACGCGACTGCTCGACATCTTCGACCCGCAACGCAAAGGCGATCTTGTCCCGTCCTGAGCCACCATCCGCAGTCTGCGATTCCGCTCTGGACTCTCGACCCTCGACTCTCAGCTCTCCCCATGCAGCACGACATACCCACACAGTCCTTCGGCCCTCTGGGCGAACCGATGGCGGACGCGATTCAGAAGTGCGTTCACTGCGGCTTCTGCCTGCCGGTCTGCCCGACGTATCAGGTTCACGGCGAGGAAATGGATTCGCCGCGCGGCCGCATCTTCCTGATGAAGGAAGTGCTGGAAGGCAACGTCGAACTCGACGAAGCGACGCCGTACATCGACAAGTGCCTGGGCTGCGTCGGCTGTATCACCGCGTGTCCGTCGGGAGTCGGCTACGGCGAACTGATCACCGCCTTCCGGGCGACGTCCGAAGAGAAACGCGAACGCTCGGTCGTCGACAAGACGTTGCGAAAGTTCATCCTCGAAACGCTGCCCTACCCAGGGCGGTTTCGCCTGGCTGCAACTGCGGGACGGCTCGCAAAACCGCTGAAGGGAGTCATGCCGGGCCGTCTGGGTGACATGCTCGACCTGCTGCCCAAATCGCTGCCACCCGCGCAGAAGCTGCCGGAAGTCTTTCCTGCGGAAGGCGAACGACGAGCCCGCGTCGCCTTGCTGGCCGGCTGTGCTCAGCAAGTGCTGGCTCCGGACATCAACATGGCGACGCTGCGCGTGCTCGCGAAGAATGGCGTCGAGGTCGTCATCCCGAAATCGCAGAGCTGCTGCGGAGCACTGGCTGCTCACACGGGAGCCGCCTCACAGGCGAAGCAGTTCGCCAAGCAGAACATCAAGGCGTTTCCGCCAAACGTCGACGCGATCCTGACGAACGCCGCCGGCTGCGGATCGGGGATGCACGAATACGCGTTGTGGCTGCGTGGCGAGCCCGAAGAGTCCGCTGCTGCAGAGTTCGTCAAACGCGTCTGCGATGTCAGCGTCTTCCTGGAGAAGCTCGGCCTTCGGGAGACTCCGTCGCTCTCAGCACCGACAAAGGTCGCTTATCACGACGCCTGCCACCTGGCACATGCTCAGAAGGTGCGTTCGCAGCCGCGAGCCCTGCTGCGGACCATCGGCAACCTGGACCTTGTCGAGATTCCCAGCGGCGACATCTGCTGCGGATCGGCCGGCACCTACAACATCGAACAGCCCGAGACGGCCGGGCAGCTCGGCCATCAGAAAGCTCAGAACATAGCCTCAGTCGAACCGGACGCCGTCGCGACCGGCAATATCGGCTGCATGACGCAGATCGAAACGCACCTCCGCGAGGTGGCATTCGGCAAACCAATCCCGGTCCTGCACACGATGCAGATCCTCGATCGTGCTTATCGCGGGGAGGCACTTTGAGATGGCAGTGCGTTTTGACGTTCGTGTATTGAGGGACGGCGTGTCTGGTTTCAGCCGCGAAGCGGCGGCAGCCAGTAGCCGTGGGCGTCAGCCCACGGTTTGCGACGCTATTGGAGTCCAGAGCCGCGAAGCGGCGGCAGAAGGAGTAGTCTCTGTCGCCACTTCGCGGCTGATGACGTTGTTGGGCTCCGTTTTCCGCGGGCTGACGCCCGCAGCGACGTGCTGTCGCCGCTGCGCGGCTGCTCCCGGCGATCACTCTGCGCGATTCTCAGCATCGATCGCCGTGTTCTTTGTCCTCGTGTTCGCAAACCTCGCCCCTGCAGCTCCCGGCGACTACTTCCGCATCCAGGTCGTCGATGACGCGACCGGACGGGGCGTACCGCTCGTCGAACTACAGACAGTTCACGGCGTCTCGTACTGGACGGACTCAGCAGGCGTGGTTGCGTTTGGCGAGCCGGGGTTGATGGACCAGGAAGTCTTCTTCTCGGTCAGCAGTCACGGGTACGAGTTTCCCGCCGACGGATTCGGCATTCGCGGCGCGCGCGTCGAGACAAAGCCAGGCGGTTCGGCAACGCTGAAGATCAAACGGCTGAATCTGGCAGAGCGGCTGTACCGGATCACCGGCGGCGGGATTTATCGCGACAGCGTGCTGCTCGGCGGCGAGGTGCCGATCCAGCAGTCGGTGCTCAACGCGAAAGTGCTGGGGCAGGACAGCGTGATGAATGCGGTCTTTCGCGGCCGGCTGTACTGGTTCTGGGGCGACACCAACCGACCAAAATACCCGCTGGGCAATTTTCACTCGCCGGGAGCAACGTCAGACCTGCCGGAGAAAGGTGGACTTGATCCGAATGTCGGCGTCAATCTGAGCTACTTTGTCGCGCCAGACGGCTTTGCGAAGGAAACATGCCGGATGCCCGGTGCAGGTCCGACCTGGATCGACGGTCTGACCGTCGTCCCTGATGCGAACGGCCGCGAGCGGATGTTCGCCCGCTATGTGAAAATCAAGCCGCCGCTGTCGGTTTACGAACGTGGCCTCTGCGAATTCGACGCCGACGCACAGCAGTTTGAGCAGCGACGGAAGCTCAGCGAAGACGAGTTCCCTCAGTCCGGAGCGCACACGTTTCGGTATTCCGAAGACGGCGTCGACTACGTTTATCTGGCCGCGCCGTACCCGCTTGTTCGCGTTCGTGCGACGGCGGAAGCGTTCGTCGATCCGGGTCAGTACGAAAGCTGGTCGTACTTCAAATCGGGCAGCACTGCCGACTCGTACGAACTCGACCGCGATGCCAGCAGCCGCCAGCTCGTCTGGGGCTGGAAACGCGGGACGCTCGTGCCAAGCCAGCAGCTTGAGCAGAAGCTGCTGATGTCCGGCGACCTGAAGAGTGACGCGCGTTACTTCCGTATGGTTGACTCTACATCGCAGAAGCCGGTCATCGCGCATCGGGGAACGGTCGCGTTCAATGCGTACCGCGACTGCTGGATCATGATCTTCACCGAGCACCTCGGGACGTCGCCGCTCGGGGAAGTCTGGTACGCCGAAGCCGACTCGCCCGTCGGACCGTGGACGCGCGCGACGAAGATCGTCACGCACGACAAATACAGCTTCTACAACCCGCGGCATCACGTGGAGTTTGACCAGGCCGGCGGACGGATCATCTACTTCGAGGGAACGTACACGCACACATTTTCGGGCAGCGAACAGCGGACGCCACGGTATGACTACAACCAGATCATGTACCGCCTCGACCTGTCGAATCCGAGACTTCGTGCGATGACGAGTCCATAGCGGCGTTTGAAGCTGACATATTACGGTTTCGTCGAGTGCTGACCGACGACACCAGCGTACCTGCCGGGAGAGAACCTGTGCGACGAGTTGCTGTGATTGGACTGGGACGATTCGGGATGGCTCTGGCCAGACATCTGGCGCAACGTGGCGTCCAGGTGCTGGCGATTGACCGCTCGATGCAGCTCGTCAATGAGGCGAAGGATCACGTCGACCTGGCCGTGCGACTGGATTCGACCGACCGCGATGCCCTGCTGGCTCAGGAGGTCGAGAAAGTCGACGTCGCCGTCGTCGCGATTGGCGAAAACTTTGAGGCCGCACTGCTGACAACCGTGCTGCTCCACAAGCTGAATGTGCCGCGCGTGATCTGTCGGGCTCAGACCTCAACGCATGCGGAGATCTTCCGCCAGATCGGGGCCAGCGAAGTCATCCAGCCGGAAATGAGTGCCGGCGAGCAGATGGCACGGCGGCTGGCCAATCCGCGGCTCAGTGATGTGATCGATCTCGCCTCGGGATATTCGCTCGTTGAGATTACGGCTCCGGAATCATGGGAAAACGTTGCCCTGCAGACGTTGGCGCTGCGAACGAAATTCGACGTCAACCTCGTTGCGATCAAACGTGGTTGTCCGGAAGGAGAATGCCACGTCGACAATGCCGAAGTGATCAGCGTGCCGCGGCCGAACGATCCAATTCTGCCTGGTGATCGGCTGATGCTGGTCGGTACGCACGAGGCGATCAACGGCCTGCCCAGATCCTGACACTGACCGGTCAACGCCCCTCGGCTGAGGACGTATAGCAGGTCGAGTGCCACTGGCTCCGCCAGTGTGTCAGTTTCCGAACGTTGAAGAGAAACAAAGCAGTGGCACACGCCGGTTGAGCTTCAACAGACGTGAGACTCGCCACCTTCAGAACAGAAGACAGAATGCACGTCGCGCATGTCATCACTCGTCTGATCATCGGTGGAGCGCAGGAAAATACGCTCTTCACATGTGAGGATCAGCATCGTGATCACGGCGACCAGGTGACGCTGATCACTGGCCCGGCCCTGGGGCCTGAAGGCAGC
Organism: bacterium; assembly: GCA_016124895.1. Taxonomy (GTDB): domain Bacteria; phylum Planctomycetota; class Planctomycetia; order Planctomycetales; family Planctomycetaceae; genus JAPOLP01. The sequence continues at coordinate 1,342 of WGMU01000042.1, read as the reverse complement.
CTGATGGAGCGTGCCAGGCAGTGTGGTTTCCGCATTGTCGAGATGGACGTGATGCGTCGCAGCATTCATCCGCTCCGCGACTGGCAGGCGTACCGGCAACTGATCCGCGTACTGCAGGACCTCAAGCCGGACATCGTCCACACACACAGTTCCAAAGCGGGGATTCTCGGTCGCGCGGCCGCCTCGAAAGTCGGCATCCCAGTCGTACATACGATTCACGGGGCCTCGTTTCACCGCGGGCAGAGTGCCCTCGCGTTTCGGCTGTATCAGATGCTGGAACGGTACGCGGCCCGCTGGACAGACGCGTTTATCAGCGTCTGCGACGCGTTGACGGCACAGTACGTTGCTGCAGGTGTCGCAACCGAAGACAGATTCACGACGGTCTACAGCGGGATGGCGGTCGAACCGTTTCTCGAACCGCCTCGCCCGCGTGAAGAAGTGCGGGCGGAACTCGGCCTGGCCGATGAGCACGTCGCCATCGCCAAAGTCGGGCGGCTGTTTCATCTGAAGGGGCACGAGTATCTGATTCGTGCAGCGCGGCCGGTTGTCGATCGACATCCAGACGTTCGCTTCGTTCTGATCGGCGACGGCATCCTGCGGCAGCAGTTCGAACAGCAGATCGCGGAACTTGGGCTGAGCGATCACTTCATACTGACCGGCCTGGTTCCACCTGAGAAAATTCCGGAACTCATTCACGCGTGCGATATCGTCGCACACACCAGCGTCTGGGAGGGCCTCGCCCGAGTACTGCCTCAAGGTCTGCTCGCCGGCAAGCCGGTCGTCAGTTACGACATCGACGGCGCTCCCGAAGTCGTCATTTCCGGCGAAACCGGGTTTCTGCTGCCCGTCGAAAGCATTGACGAACTGGCAGACGCCCTGTGCCAGCTTGTTGAGTCGCCGGGCCTGCGTGAGGCAATGGGTCAAGCCGGCCGGAAACGCTGCCGCGAAATCTTCGACCATCATTATATGACGGCCTGCATTCGCTCGGTCTACCAGCGTGTACTGGACTGCCGTGTCAGCGCGGCGCTTAAGCGGCAATAAGCACGCAGATCGTTCGCCCGTTGCCTTTCATCGGCGCTCACTGCGATATTCGAGACGCGCTGCGTCCCTGAGATCAACGTTGCTTCAAGCTCACTCGACGGCAACAGCTCATCTGATAGAGTCTCTTGTCTCGACGGCGTACAGCTTCACGCAGGGGAACGTTCAGCCAGAAGAATCTCGTTCCAGCCGACTCTGCCAGCGCGACGCACATGAAGGTCGATATCACCGGAACTCCGGCGTCACCGGAAACGGCTGCCACCTGGCGATCGCTGAGATTCACAATTCAACAGATAACCACAGG